>CAXTVQ010000045.1:0-1550 GCA_964247705.1 uncultured Acetobacteraceae bacterium
ACGCGCTGACCGGGCCGTGCCCCTTCGGGATACGCTCGAAAACGGCAATGTTCGGTAACCATCAGGCGTCACGCTTACCACTCTCCGCCCGCACCTCGAACGAAACCAGCGTAGCCCCCTCATCCACCAAGTCACCCGCCGCATAGTGCACGGCACTCACCACGCCGTCCGCCGGGCAGGTAATCCGCATCTGCGTCTTCATCGCCTCCAGCACGATCAGCACGGCGCCGCGCTTGACCGCCTGCCCGGCCTCGACGTCCACGCTGATGATGCGGGCGGGCATCGGGGCGGTCAGCCGGCCCCCGGCCTCGGCCGCGCTGCCGACGGGGGCGAGCGGGTCTACCACGTGCAGCTCGTAGCTGCGGCCGGCCAGGATCGCGGTGAGCTCCGGCCCGTCGCGCACCACCCGGACAGTGGTCTTGACGCCGTCCAGCCAAAGCGTGGCGTCGTCGTCCGATGCGCGGCGCGGGCCGATCTCCGCCGCCCCATCGGTCCAGGCGAGGCGCACGGCTCCGGACGGGAGGGTGGTCGCACGGATCGCCGTGGTGGTCCCGCCGAGGCGCAGGGTGACCGTCTGGTCGCCCCCGCCACCGAGGCGCCAGGCGGAGCGCGTGGCCCAGGGCGAGTGCGGGTCACCCGGGGCCGTGTGCGGCGGCGCGGACAGGACCGTCTGAACGGCGGCGGCCAGCACCGCCCTTGGCGTGGGTTCGTCGGGCGGCGCCAGCTCGGCGGCGTGCTGGGCGATGAACCCCGTTTCCAGCGCGGCGGCGGCGAAGGCCGGGTGCGTGGCGATGGCGTGCAGGAAACCGACATTGCTGCGGATGCCGACGATCTCGCAGTCGTCCAGCGCCGTCGCCAAGCGGCGCAGCGCGGCCGGGCGGTCGCGGTCCCACACGATCAGCTTGGCGATCATCGGGTCGTAATGGATGCTGATCGCGTCCCCGCTGCGCACCCCCGTGTCCACCCGCACATGCGCGCTCTCCGCGGGCGTGCGAAAATGGCGGATGCGGCCGATGGAGGGCAGGAAGTCGCGCGCCGGGTCCTCGGCATACAGCCGCGCCTCGATCGCGTGCCCGGTGATGGCAAGCTGCTCCTGCGCCAGCGGCAAGGGCTCGCCGGACGCGACGCGGAACTGCCACTCCACCAGGTCCTGCCCGGTGATCATCTCGGTGACCGGGTGCTCCACCTGCAACCGGGTGTTCATCTCCATGAAGTAGAACGCGTCCCCCTCCACGATGAACTCGACCGTGCCGGCGCCCACGTAGCCGACGGCGCGGGCGGCGGCGCACCCGGCCTCCCCCATCGCCCGGCGGCGCTCGGGGGACAGGCCGGGCGCGGGCGCTTCCTCGAGCACCTTCTGGTGGCGCCGCTGGATCGAGCAGTCGCGTTCGAACAACGAGACCATCCCGCCATGGGTGTCGCCGAACACCTGGATCTCGATGTGGCGGGGGTGCTGCAGGTAGCGCTCGATCAGCACCTGGTCGTCCCCGAAGGAGGAGCGCGCCTCGCCCTGCGCCAAGGCCAGCGCGCCGGCGAACTCCCCCCGTGAC
>CAXTVQ010000045.1:1650-14468 GCA_964247705.1 uncultured Acetobacteraceae bacterium
GCGACATCCAGGATCTTGCCGCCATCCAGGTAACTGTCCCGCGCGGGGGCCGGGCCGATTGGGTAGGCCTCGTCCGACAGCTCGACATGCCGGCTGTCGGCGTCCGCCTCGGAATACACCGCGACGGTGCGGATGCCAAGCCGCCGCGCTGTCGCGATGACCCGGCAGGCGATCTCGCCACGGTTGGCGATCAGCACGCTCTCGAACAATTGGGCCATCGTCACATCCGGAACAGGCCGAACCGCGTGGGTTCGATGGGGGCGTTGAGGGACGCGGAGAGCGCGAGCGCCAGCACCATGCGGGTGTCCGCCGGGTCGATCACGCCGTCGTCCCACAGCCGGGCGGTGGCGTAATACGGGTGGCCCTGGGTCTCGTATTGCTGCTCGATCGGCGCCTTGAACGCGGCTTCCGCCTCGGCCGGCCACGCCTTGCCCTGCGCCTCCAGCCCGTCCCGCCGCACCTGCGCCAGCACGGAGGCGGCTTGCGTGCCCCCCATCACGCTGATGCGGGCATTGGGCCACATCCACAGGAAGCGCGGCGAGTAGGCCCGCCCGCACATGCCGTAGTTCCCGGCGCCGAAGCTGCCGCCGATGATCACGGTGAACTTCGGCACGCCCACCGTGGCGACGGCGGTGACCAGCTTGGCGCCGTCCTTGGCGATGCCGCCCGACTCGTATTTGCGGCCCACCATGAACCCGGTGATGTTCTGCAGGAACACCAGCGGGATGCCGCGCTGGCCGCACAGCTCGATGAAATGCGCCCCCTTCTGCGCGCTCTCGCTGAACAGGATGCCGTTGTTGGCGACGATGCCGACCGGGTAGCCCCAGATCCGCGCGAACCCGGTGACCAGCGTCGGGCCGAACAGCGGCTTGAACTCGTCGAACACGCTGCCGTCCACCAGCCGGGCGATCACCTCGCGCACGTCGTACGCCTCGCGCCGGTCCGCCGGCACCACGCCGTAAAGCTCATCCGCGGCGAACAGCGGGTCCACCGGGGGCGCCACGTCCAGCCCGACCCGCTTCACCGTGTTGAGGTCGGCCACGATGCGCCGCGCGATGCCGAGCGCGTGGGCGTCGCTCTCCGCCAGGTGGTCGGTGACGCCGGAGACGCGGCTGTGCACGTCCGCCCCGCCGAGGTCCTCCGCGCTCACCACCTCGCCGGTCGCCGCCTTCACCAGCGGCGGGCCCCCCAGGAAGATGGTGCCCTGGTTGCGCACGATGATGCTCTCGTCGGCCATCGCCGGCACGTAGGCGCCGCCGGCGGTGCAGGAGCCCAGGACGGCGGCGATCTGCGGGATCCCGGCGGCGGACATCTGCGCCTGGTTGTAGAAGATGCGGCCGAAATGCTCGCGGTCGGGGAACACCTCGTCCTGGGTCGGCAGGTTGGCGCCGCCGCTGTCCACCAGGTAGATGCAGGGCAGCCGGTTCTGCCAGGCGATCTCCTGCGCGCGCAGATGCTTCTTCACCGTGATCGGGTAGTAGCTGCCCCCCTTCACCGTCGCGTCGTTGGCGACAATCAGGCACTCGCGCCCGGACACCCGGCCGATGCCGGTGATCAGGCTGCCCCCCGGGCTGTCCCCGCCATACAGCCCGTGCCCCGCCAGCGGCGACAGCTCCAGGAACGGTGACCCGGCGTCGATCAGCGTCTGCACCCGGTCCCGCGGCAGCAGCTTGCCGCGCGCCACGTGGCGGTCCCGCGACCGGGCGCCGCCGCCCTCCGCCGCCTTCGCCACCTGCGCGCGCAGGTCGTCGAGCTGCGCCTGCATGGCGGCGGCGTTGACGCGGAACGCGGCCGACCTCGGGTCGATCGCGGAGTCCAGCTTGGGCATCGGTGTGGCCTCCTGCGGCGCGGTTCGGCGGTATCCGGCCCTCTGCCGGCCGGGGATGCTACCCCTATCTAGCGAACGAACATACCGCGGGAAATGAAGGGCCATGCGCCGCATGTTGGCTACCCTCCTGATCGTCTTGGCGGCCGTGCTGGTGGGCGCGGTGGCCTGGCTCTACACGCCGGACAAGCCGCAAGCCGCGTTGCGCGCCGAATACGCCCAGCCGCCGTCGGAATTCCTGGATGCGGCCGGCGTCACCCTGCACGTGCGCGATACCGGCCCCCGCGCCGCCCCCGCCGTGATCCTGCTGCACGGCTTCGGCGCCAGCCTGCAGACCTGGGACGCCTGGGCGAAGGACCTGGAGCGGGACCACCGGGTGATCCGCTACGACCTCCCGGGCTTCGGCCTCACCGGGGCGGACCCGTCCGGCGACTATACCGACGCCCGCAGCATCGCGGTGCTGCTGGCGCTGATGGACCGGCTGGGGGTGGCGCGCGCCAGCCTGGTGGGCAACTCCATGGGCGGGCGCATCGCCTGGACCTTCGCCGCGGAGCATCCGGAGCGCACCGGCAAGCTGGTGCTGGTCTCGCCGGACGGCTTCGCGAGCCCCGGGCTCAGCTACGGCAAGGCGCCCGAGGTGCCGTTGTTGATGCGCGCCCTGCCCTACGTGCTGCCGTCGTTCATGCTGCGCGGCTCGTTGACGCCCGCCTACGCGAACCCGGCGGTGGTGACGCCCGCGCTGTTCGCCCGCTACCGCGACATGATGCTGGCGCCGGGTGTGCGCCGCGCGATCGTGGCGCGCATGGGACAGCAAGTGCTGGTGGACCCGGTGCCGCTGCTGGGACGGATCACGGCGCCGACCTTGCTGCTCTGGGGGGAGAAGGACCGGATGATCCCGTTCCGCAACTCGGCGGATTATCTGAAGGCGATCCCGCATTCGACGCTCGAGCCGTTGCCGGATGTTGGACACCTGCCGCAGGAGGAAGCGCCCGCCACCGTCGCAATCGTACGGGCGTTTTTGGACAACGGCTAGCGGGAATGGCGCAACACGTGCCGTTCGCCTAAGTAGGAAGGTCCATATGCAGGAGCGCCTCCCGTAGGGCCGTGCTTGAGACCTGGATGAGACCGGAGAGCGGGGCGTCCAGCTCCACGATCAGCCATACGGCAACGGACAATGACAACGCCGCCAGAGTTATCACGCCGCAGGTCACGCGATTGCCCGGCGCGCTCAGCCCGAACACTGCGAACACGAGCACGAGCCAACCGGTCATCACTGAAAGGAAGGGCCAGGCCAGGGTTGCCTGAGCAGAGCCCACCAGCACCCATCGATCTTGCAACATGCGCGTCATGCGAGTCGCCAGCACGGGAGTGAGCGAGCGTTGCAGCGGCGTGTCGGGGGTCAGCTCCGAGACCAGGTGGTCCAGATCGAGCAGCATGGTGCCGAGCGCTACGCTCTCCGCGCTACCGGGTGAGAAATGGCTGGGATGGGCAAGGTAGGTGCCGGAGGGCGGGCGCTCGTCGGGCCAGGTGTCGGCAATCGCGGCGGCGGTATAGCCGCGCAGCAGGGCCCGAGCGGCCTCGGCGCGAGGGCCATATTCCCGCAGGCGTTGATCCATCATGATCAGGTCGATGCTGTAGGTCTGCAAGTTATTGCTGAACGCGTCGAAATGCGACTTGGCCGACGAGGTCAGCAAACCCAAGACGAGGGCCGCAAACGTCACCAGCATGCCAAGGACCAAACGGACCGCCTCGGTTGTCTCGCGGGTGCGGTGGCGCTCGTGGAGCGAATGCTGCACCCGCCAGCCCAGGCCGCTCGCCAGCAGCAGTATGAAAGGAAGGAACACCGGCGCGACTTCGGTCATCCCGAATGATGCTACCTCGGTTCGCGATGAGGCAACCTGGCGCCTGATGGCGTTCCCGGATCGCTAAACGCGATACGGGCTGCCATCGCTACAGCGCCCGGATCACCGTCCCGCCCATCCAACCCTCGATGCACTCGACCACCTGCGGGAAATACTCCGCGTAGTTCTCCCGCGTCGCATAGCCCAAATGCGGCGTCAGGATCGTGTTCGGCGCCGCGAGGATCGGCGCGTCGGGCGGCAGCGGTTCGTCGTTGAACACGTCCAGCGCAGCGCCGGCGATGCGGCCCGCGGCCAGCGCCTCGATCAAAGCGGGTTCGTCCAGCAGTCCGGCGCGGCTGGTGTTGACCAGGCAGGCGTGGGGCGGCATCGCCGCGATGTCGTCACGGTCCACGATGCCACGGCTGCGCTCGCTCAGCACCATGTGCAGGCTGACGTAGTCGCTCTGGGCGAACAGCTCGCCCTTGCTCACGGCGCGGCAGCCGGCGGGCTCGGCGCGCTCGGGGGTGAGGTTTGGGCTCCAGGCGATGGTCCGCATGCCGAATGCCTGGCCCATCCGCGCCATCTCGGTGCCGAGCTTGCCCAACCCCACCAGGCCCAGCGTCTTGCCGCGGATCACGCTGCCGAGGCGCCTTGTCTCCCACGTGCCGGCGCGCAGGCTGCGGTCCTCGGCCGGGATGTTGCGGCTGAGGGCCAGGATCAGCCCGAAGGCGAGTTCGGCAGTGGGCGAGCCGCCGCCCTCGGTGCCGGTGACGGGGATGCCGCGCTCGCGGCAGGCGGCCACGTCGATGCCGGCGTTGCGCATGCCGACGGTGGCGATCAGCTTGAGGTTGGGAAGCCGGTCCAGCAGCGCGCGCGGGAACGGCGTGCGCTCGCGGATGGCGACGGCGACATCGAACGGCTGCAGGCGCTCCACGAGGGTGTCGCCGCGGACGTGGTCGGTGAAGAAGGTCACGTCCAGGCGGGACCAGTCGGCCAGGCCGCGCGCCGCGTCCTGGAAGTCGTCCAGCACGGCGACGCGCGTGTCAGCTCCGGCCATACGTGTCCTCGAAGCGCACGATGTCGTCCTCGCCGAGATACGCGCCGGATTGCACCTCGATCAGCGTGAGCGGGATGCGCCCCGGGTTCTCCATCCGGTGCACCGTGCCGAGCGGCAAATAGATGCTCTCGTTCTCGCGCACCATCACCTCCTCGCCGTCCCGCGTGACGATGGCGGTGCCGTTCACCACCACCCAGTGCTCGGCCCGGTGGAAATGCTTCTGCAGGCTCAGCTTGTGACCCGGCGTCACCACGATGCGCTTCACCTGGAACCGGTCGCCGCGGATCAGGCTCTCGTAGAACCCCCACGGGCGATACACCCGGTTGTGCGTCACCGCCTCCTGCCGGCCGCTCGCCTTCAGGCGCTCGACGATCTTCTTGACGTCCTGCGCCCGGTCGCGGTGCATCGCCAGCACCGCGTCCTCCGTGACCACCACCACCGCGTCCTTCAGGCCCACCACGGCGGTCAGGATGCCGTCGCTGCGGGCGTAGCAATGCGTCGAGCCCTCGATCAGCACGTCGCCCACCGCCACGTTCTCGTTGGCGTCCTTCTCACCCAGGTCCCACAAGGCGCTCCAACTGCCGATGTCGGACCAGCGCAGGTCGGCGGGCACCACGGCGATGCGGTGGGTCCGCTCGGCGACGGCGTAGTCCAGGCTGATGTTGGGGGCGGCGGTGAAAGCGTCGGCGCGCAGGCGGATGAAATCGAGGTCGAGCGAGGCCCCTTCCAGCGCGCGGCGCACGGCGGACAGCACGTCCGGCGCGTATCGCTGCAGTTCCTCGATCATGGTCTCGGCGGTGAAGACGAACATGCCGGCGTTCCACAGCGCGCCGTCCGCGACCAGGGTGGCGGCGACGCTGGCGATGGGCTTCTCGATGAAGCGGGCCACCGCGTGCACGCCGGGTGCGCCGGCGATGGGCTCACCGACCTCCATGTAGCCGTAGCCGGTCTCGGGCGATGTGGGCTTCATGCCGAGCGTCACGATGCGGCCGGCGCGGGCCCCGGCGACGGCCTTCTCCAGGGTTGCGTGCAGGGCGGTCACGTCCTCGATCGCAGAGTCGGCCGCCATCATCCAGATCACGGCCTGCGGATTGGTCTGCGCCACCAGCAAGGCCGCCGCGGCGACGGCAGGGGCCGAGTTGCGGCCGACCGGCTCGAGCACGATGCGGGCGTTGTTGATCCCGGCGTCACGCAGTTGCTCGGCGATGATGAAACGGTGCTCGTTGTTGCAGACCACCACGGGCGGCGCGAAGGCAGCGCCGTGGCTGCGCAGCGCCGTCTCCACGATCATCGAGCGCTCCGGCCGCAGCAAGCCCCAGAACTGCTTGGGAAAGCTCTCGCGTGACACCGGCCACAGCCGGCTGCCGGACCCGCCGGACAGGATGACGGGCACCACCAGCCCAGCGCCGGCTGCGGCAGCGTCGGCGGTCAGTTCAGTGCCGACAGCGGTCGGGGGTAGCGCGTCCATCAGAGCTCCGTTTGCAAATAAGCCGTCGGGTGCGGGTGCTACCGTGGGCGTATTGAAGTTAGTCCAAGCGGGCGATGCTGGCAAAACCAACTTTGGTATCAACTTTGGTTCACGACCGTAACAATGCCGCCTCGATACGGCGCAGGGCGGTGGCGTAACGGGCGGCGGCCTCGGGGACGCCGAACTGGCGCAGCAGGCGGCGGGCGCGGCGTACGTGAACGGTGCGGGCGATGCGGGCGCGCCGCCGGCGGAGGCGCCGCATCTGGCGGGCGAGCGCGCGCCAATCCGGCTCGCTCCACCACAGGCCGGCGGCGTGGGGATACTCGCCTTGTGCCACACGGCGCGGCTTGGCGGGGATGCGCTCGTGCGGGAGCAGCAGGTCTGCCGGGCCGGAGAACCCGGTGGCAAGCACAGGGACGGCGAGCGCGATCGCCTCGGCGATGTTGCGGCCGAGGCCCTCGGCGCGGTGCGGAGAAACCAGGCACCCGGCGCTTTGCAACAAGCGTTGCGCGGCGGCGCGCGGCAGCGTGCCCTCCAGGATGCGGATGCGGCGGTCCCCGGCGGCGGCGGCGCGCAGGGCCTGCCAGCCGGGCCGGCCGGCGCCGTGGCCGTTGACCCGCAGCACGAGCGCGACGCTGCGGTCGGCCGGGGGAAAGGCGGCGCGGAAGGCCCGCACGGCGGCGAGCGGGTTCTTGCGCGCGAGGGTGGAGTTCGGGTCGAACGGATAGAGGAAGGTGAACCGGCCAGCCCGGCGCCTGGTCAGGGTCCGGGCGGGGCGCAGTGCGGCGGGCGGGGTGACCGCGGGCGGCATGAGTTGGACGGGCACGGGGCTGTTGGCGGCGTACGCGGCGGCCTGGAACGAGGTTGCGGCCCAGATCTCGTCCATCAGCCCGTAAACATCCGCCCAGTGGTCGGGAAAGCGGGGCAGTTCCCACGGCCAATACCCGACATTGTAGGCGCCCGCGAACGGCTGCAGCCCGCGCTCGAGGAAAAGCTGGCCGCTGTCGAAGCCGGTGAGGCAGAAGATGTTGATGGCGCCGGGTGCGGCCGGCCCGATCCAGGCGGCGCGGGAGACATCCTGGGCACGGACATCGCTGGCCGGGCGGATGTCGGTGATCGTGTGGCGGACGCCGGCGGCCTCGAGCGCGCGGGAGAGCATGCGCACGTCCTCGCCGATACCGAACTCGGCACGGGCGAAACCCACGAGGTTGACGGCAGGGCGGCTCCGCGGGCCGGGACGTGACCGGCGGCTGGGAACGGGTTGCGGGCCGGCGGACGGGAGGGTGGGCGCCGGGTCGATGACGGGGTTGGCGTTGAACCAGCGCAGCAATCCGCGGCGGTGGCCTGGCTGGGCGACGTTCGTCACGGCCTGCAGCGCCGGGGAGACGCCGAGCACGGCCAGCGCCATGCGGGGCAGCGCCGGGTCGGTGAAGCGGGTGGAGAGCGCCTCGGTGACGGCCATCGCGGCTGGCGGCAGGGCGGGTGCCGCGGGCAGTTGCTGCGGGCCGGCGAGGCGGTACCAGCACAGATAGCCGGCGGCCGATTCGGAGTCGGCAAGGTCGTAGCGCTGCTGCAGATCCTGGCGGCCCTGGTGCAGGCGCAGCAGGAGGCGGGGGATCGGGGTGGCGCCCGGGCCGATGGGGCCGGGTTCCATGGCGATGCGGGCCTGATCCGGGCCCCACCACCAGACGGCGGGGTATTCCGCCTGTCCGTAGAGCAGCCACCAGGCGGTGAAATCCCGCTGCGCTGCGAGGTCCTCCACGGGGCGGCCCGCGCGGACGTCCGTGCGCAGCAGCCAGGCCAGCCACATTGCCGGCGTCATGAACGAGGCCCGCAAACGCTGTCCCCCAGTTGGTCATGGCAAGCCATAGGCCGCAGCCGGGCGGCACGGCAATTCGAACCGTGCGAGCGGGAGCCATCCCAAGTGTCTTCTTTGCAGGACGAGTGCTATCAACACTTATCACTCACGACGCGAATGAGGCTTTTTGGCGCAGCTTCCTGCTCAAACACCGCCGAAGCAGGTCAGGCAGCCCGCACAGTTCCGTGGTTGGATCGACGGCTTGCGGCCATCCGGCTTCATCGTGGGCTGGGCGCTCGACGAGCAATGCGCCTGGCGTCCGCTGGACGTCAGGGTGCGGTGCGACGGCAACTGGATCGCGTCGGGGATGGCCTACCAGTACCGCGAGGACCTGCTGGTCGCGGGGGTGGGCACCGGATGGTGCGGGTTCAGCCTGCACACGCAACTCGACCCGGACGAAGCGGCGCGCTCCACGCTGTATCTGGTGGACCAGTCCGGCGCGGTGATCACGCGGGCGGAACGGCCGGCAATCCTGACGGAGGACGCGCGCCAGGCGAACACGCTGGCCGACATCGTGACGGCCGACCCGACCGTTGCAGGTTCGATCGAGCAACTGCGCTGCTGCGACGCGCTGTTCGCGAGCTTCGTGCGCCAACACGGTATCGAGGCGTTCGTGCGCACGACGTACGTCTACGTGCTCGGGCGCCCGGCGGATGAAACGGGCCTGGCGATGTACGCGAACCGCTTGCGCCGCGGCATCCATACCCCGTTCGAGCTGCTCCGCATCCTGGCCGGCAGCGACGAGTTCGCGCAACGCCACCGGACGCTGACCGCACCCACGCAACCATCCTTTCCGTACCTGCTTGCCTGATCCCCTCCCGGCTGATGCCATGATCGGCGGCTCCCGGCTGTTGCTGTCGGTGCCGGCGGGCGAACTGGCGCGCCACGTGCTCGAAGGCTCGCTGCTGGCGCCGGGCGACCTGGACTCGTCGCCGGTCTCGGCCGAACTCGCCGATGGCCTGCGCCTGGTCCTCGCGGCCTGTGCGGCCGCGGGCACCCCGGTCACCGTGGTGGTGCGGCCGGAGATGTTCACGCACGGATCGTCGCTGGCGTGGCTGCGCGAGCGGGTGGGCGACGCACGGCACCATCTGTGCTTCAGCGACGGCGAGGCGGTGCGGGTGATCCCGGGCCTGGAGAACCACGTGTTCTTCTACCGTGCGGGTGCGGCGCGCAGTGCCGCGGCGCTGCTGCTGCTGCGGCGCCGGGCGCCCGAGCTGCTGGGGTTGATCCGCTCCCAGATCAACACTGCCTACATCCTGCAGGAAGATCAGCCTGCGGCGCGGCCGGTGACGACCCTGCTGGCGCCCGGGGAGCGCGGAACGGATGCGGCGGAGGACGCCGCGGCGCCACGGCTGCTGGGGTTCTTCACCTCCCACGGGCCGGTGCTGCGCGACGCGGCGGCGATGGCGCAGCAGGACGGCGCGCGGCCCGGGCGGATCGGCAAGCTGGACAGCATGACCTATGTGGCGCTGAACGGGACGGCGCTCGGCAACGCCGCGTTCGTGACGGGGTTGGGCAACCTGCTGGTGGGGGCGTATGTCGACACGGGGCGCGGCTTGGTGCTGCAGGTCCCGGCATGCGACAAGGCACCGGTGCAGCCCGAGGACGGGATCGCCTACCTGCTGGAAGCGCTGCGCCGGTACTCGCCGAACCTGCCGTCGGGCTTGCCGCCGAACGTGTTCCTGCATGCCAGCGGGGACGCAGCGTTGCCCGCAGCGCTGTTTGCCGGGTCCAGCCGCATGGTGGCGCATGAAAGCTCGGCATTCTGGCGGTTGCCGCGGCCGTTCTACGGTCCGTTCGGCGAACTGACGCTGCTGCGGGATCGGCTGTCGATCCAGCACAAGGCCGGGTTCCGGACGGTGGTGCGCGGCCTCACGGGGCGGGTTTGGGCCGAGGCGGTGCTGCCGGAGTCCGAGAACCGGTCGCTCGCGAGATACACGTGGTAGCGAGGGCCAAAGCCAGAGCTAAGGCGCTCCCCGTCCTGACGGTGGAGGTGGCGCCGCTGCTCGACGATTTCTGGACCGGCATCCCCGTGTTCACCCGGCGGCTGATCCAGGCGCTGCTGCATTCCGGCAAGGTGGACCTGCGGTTTTGCGCCGGATTGACCAGCGTGCCGGTGGACCGGGTGATGACGGCCATCCGCTACGGGACCGGCGCGTTCCTGCGCGAGGGGATCGAGCGGCTCGGCCCGGACGAAACCACGCTGCCGGACCCCGCGGCGACGCTGCTGGTGCCCTCCGTCAAGCGCAGCTTCGGCGTGCACCGGCGCGAGGCCAGCACGGTCCACGACATGAGCACGCTGTTCATGCCGGAGAACCACACGCCCGAGAACGTCGCCTTCCACCTCGACAACATGGTCCACGAACTGGCCACCAACGAGACCACGTTCTGCGTCTCGGAAGCGACGCAGGCGGCCTTGACGCTCGCTTTCCCGTCTGTGACCGGACGCACGCGGGTGCTGTACCAGTACGTGGATTGGCCGCCGGAGTTCGAGCGGATGGACCGCAACATGCCCGGCCTGCGGCTCGGCCGGTACGCGGCCGTGATCGGAACGATCGAACCGCGCAAGAACCTGGCCCTGCTGCTGCGCGCCCTGTCGCACCCGGCGCTGCGCGGCAGCGACCTGCGGTTCGTCATCATCGGCCGCAAAGGCTGGCTGGTGGACGAGTTCCTGACCGAGTTGCCGCCCGAGGCGCGGGCGCGCCTGATGTTCTCGGGCTACGTGTCGGAGTTCGTGAAATACCGGCTGCTGAAGAACGCCGAGTTCCTGGTCTTCCCGTCGATCTACGAAGGGTTCGGCATTCCGGCGGTGGAGGCGATGTCGCTCGGCAAGCCGGTGCTGGCAGCACGCACGTCGAGCTTTCCGGAGGTCGTGGGCGACAGCGGCGCGTATTTCGACCCGCTCTCGGTGGACGAATTCGCCCAGGCGCTGACCGGTCTCGACAACGCGAAGCGGCTTGCCGGGATGGCGAAGGCGGCCATGTCCGCCAGCCGGATGTTCGACCGGCAGCGCATGGCTGCACCGGTGCTCGACTGGCTGAACGGGTGATGGGGTAGGCTTGCTGGTTTGCCGCGGCCGTTGTGGGCTATGAGGAGGCTTGCAAAAGGCCGGCGAGCCTTGATCGGGGTTAGTGGATGCGTGCCAGGACCATCGCGTTTCTCGGCAATTGCCAGGCCCAGGCGCTTGCAACGGTTTACGACGGGTTCTTCGGGCGGCCCAACGGCGACGTGGTCACCTTCGTCTCGTCCCACGTGGAAATACCCCCGGAAGGAGTGGCTGCCCTACGCCAGGCCGAGATCGTCGTGGCACAGAAATTCGACTTCGAGAGCCCGATCAGCAGCAGCGGCGCCGCACCCGGCGCACGGAGGGTGTGGTTCCCTGCCCTCTCCGGCGCCTTCCTCTGGCCGTATGGACGCAAGCCGCATCCGCGCAACAGCGGCCTGCCCTATCTGCCGGAAGGACCGTACGGGGCGCAGTTGGGCGACGCCTACCTGAATAAGGCGCTGCATGACAAAGTGCCCCGCGACGAGGCCGTGCAGGCCTATCTCGACCTGGACATCGCCCAGGTGGCGCATGTGGACCGGCTGTTCGAGCTGCACATGGCCAAGCAAGGCGAGCGTGACGGCGTCGCGGGCATCGACGTCGCCGGGTTCGTGAAGGCCCGCCTGCGGTCCGAGCAACTGTTCAAGACGCCCGACCATCCGAGCCTGGCGCTGTTCCGGCATTACGCGGCGCAGGTCTTCGCCCGCCTGGACTTGCCGGCGGACAAGATCGCCTGGGCGATGGACAGCCTGACGGAGGCGCCATTCCCGCAGAGCGAACTGCCGCTGCACCCGCGGATGGTGGCGCATCTCGGCATCGCGTATCTGGGCGGGCCGCCCCGCTACCGGTTCCTCTTCGAGGGTGGCTACACGTTCGAGGAGTATGCGCGGCGCTACTACGATTACGCGTGGAACGAAGCGTTGCAGGAAGGCGTGGTCGCGCTCAACACGGCCGGCCCCGAGCCCGCGCTGCCGTTGCTGAACCAGGGCCTGGCCGGGTCGCCGGACTCGCTGCAGGGGTTGTGCTCGAAGGCGTACGCGTTGCGCGCGCTCGGGCGGGTGCCGGACGCAGTGGGCGTGGCCCAGCTCGCCATGGCCAAGCACCCGGCGGCGGCCCACGCCTATATCTCCGCCTCCGGCATGGCTTTGACCCAGGGCGACGCGGCGGCGGCGAAACGGCTGGCGGACAAGGCGGTCGAACTGTCGCCGGTGCTGCAGGACGCCCATCTCGCGGTGGCGGAGGCGGCGCTAGCGGCGGGACAATCCGGGCCGGCGGCGGAGGCGGCGCTGCGCAGCGTCCAGCTCTGCCCCGGCGCCGCGGACGAGACGTTCCGTGCGGGCAACGTGTTGCGGCGGTGCGGACGCCACGCCGACGCGTTGCGGCTGATGCGGGATGCGGCACGGTTCGCGCCAGACACGCTGTCCTACCGGCGGGCCTACCTCGACCTGCTGGTCCGGCATGGCGGCAAGGAGGAAATGCGCGCGGCGTTGACGGCGGCAACGCCGTTGGCCATGGACGATGTCGTATGGCGGGTGGCGCTCGCACAGCACTGGAGCCGTTTGGGCGATGATGCGATCGCCGAAAGCGTGCTGCAGCTCGCGCTGGAGCGGGCTCCCGACTCGACGTTGTGCCGGACCAACCTGGCGGCCGTGCGGCGGCGCCGAGCCATGGCCGGACCCATGACCGGACCCATGACCGGACCCATGACCGGACCGGGCGCCCCGCA
>CAXTVQ010000045.1:14568-31698 GCA_964247705.1 uncultured Acetobacteraceae bacterium
CCGGACCCATGACCGGACCCATGACCGGACCCATGACCGGACCGGGCGCCCCGCAGGCAGGTGACACCGCTGCAAGCCCGGTGGCGGACGAGAGCGCCGCCGATCCCCAGGGGGCGCTTCGGGCAGAGCTGTCGCGGCTGGCGCAGCAACTGTCGGCATCGGGCGACGCGGCGGGCGCGGGTGCGTTCCTCGAGGTTGCGTCCGACCAGAGGACGACCGAGGCCGAACTGCGGCGATCGACGATGGAGTTGCTCGAAAAGACGGGCGAGTTCACGCGCGCGGCCGAGGAAGCGGCGCTGTTGCTGAAACACGCGCCGCTCGATGCGTCCGTCCACCTGTCGCTCGGCCGTTGCCTGTTGCGCGCGGGACAGCCCGGGCCGGCGGAGCAGGCGCTGCGCCGCTCGCTACGGTTGTCGCCGGCCGACGACGCGGCAGGTCACCTCCTGGCCGCCTGCCTCGAACAAACCGGACGCAACGACGAAGCGAGAGCGGTGCTGGAGGCGGCCATCGCCCAGCAACCGGACAATCCGCACCGCGTGGCCCGGTATGGCCACCACCTGACATCGCGGGGAGACCTGGGCGCGGCGGAGACGGCGTTCCGCAGGGCGGTGTCGCTGTCGCCCAAGGAGGCATCGTTGCACCTGGCGCTCGCAGACCTGCTGGCACGGCGGCACGACTGGGCGGAGGCGGTCAAGGAGGCCCGGGAAGCCACGACGCTCGATCCGGACCATGGCACGGCGCAGTCCTTGTTCGGGCGGTTGTTGGACATCGAGGTTCAGCGCCTGGCCCGCGAGGCGGAGGGGGCGATGCGCCGGGCGCTTGCGCTGCAGCCGGATGACATGGAGTGCGTGATCCAACTCGCCGATCTGCTGCATCGGTCGTCGCGGATGGACGAGGCGGCCGGGCTAGTACGGTCGGCTCTGGTCCGCACCCCGGCCGATGCTCGATTGCTGGCCAAGATGGAGCAGCTTTCGGCGGCAAGTGGTTTGCCGGATGCGGACAGGGCCGAAGCGGGAGCGGCCGAAGCGGCAATGGAGGTGCGGGCGCAAGCGACCGAGGACACGGGCGATCCGGTTCCGGCGCAGGCGCTTGCCGAACCTTCGGCGACGGACGGTCTGCCGAAAACCGGGCGGGTGCCCGGCGCAGGACTGTTGCGGCGGATCTTGCAGGGTTAGCGCTGCGAACGGCCAGTCGATCGTCTGCTCGGATTACCTGAGGGACTAGGAGTTCTTGCGGAACTGCATGGAGTAGATCTGCAATCCCAGAACGCGGTTGTCCTCGCTGCCGTATATCTTCGGACTGTGTGAATCCGGTGTGTCGAATGTCAGCACGTTAGCGACCGGCCGAAGCATTCTCGGATCGAACGTGGTTATGTAGATGGCTCGACGAGCGATCGTTAACGAACCCACACGGTAACCGTTTAGATAAGCCATAACGTTCTGGGTCTGCTCGTCCAGCGGTCCCCTGAACGTGTCGATATCCAGGATTAAGTCCGCACTCCTCGTCGCGGAGTGGCCGTTGGTCATCTTGAAGTCAAAGTGTACTTCGCACCACTTTCCCGTCGACCAAACAAATCCTTCTTCAGGCTCCCAGAAGTTCGTCAGCGTGACTAGACTATCTACTCCTTCTGAAAAAGCGACGGAGTTCTGATACGACAGCACGATCGATCCCTGGGCTAAGATAGCGATACACAGGAACTAAACCGCCGATGATCGCCAGTCCAGTCGTTCCCGCCCTTAATCAGGACTATACCGCGAGAAATCCTGCCCGCCGAAGCAGAGCAGCATGAACGTTCCTGGAGACGACTGAGCAACGATTGCTGAAAGCAAACATCGGGCGTGTTGCCGAGTCTCCCTCAGTGAGATCTATGACTGCAACTAGGCCTTGTGGGCAGGCCTGCACGGCGTCGGCGCCATACGGCTAGTTGCCCCGCGGAGCGATGGGCGCTAACGGCAGCACGGACCTGAAAAGAATGGAAGCTCCGTGGCCGAACGTTTCCTAGTCACCGGTGGAGCCGGGTATGTCGGTAGCCACATGGTAGCGCTGCTGGTGGAGCGCGGCGCCACGGTGACCGTGGTGGACGACCTGCGGCAGGGGCACCGCGCGGCATTGCCGCCGGGTGTGGAACTGATCGAGGGCAATGTCGCCGACTTCGACACGATGAACGCGGTGATCGCCGGGCGGGAATGGCACGCGCTGATCCATTTCGCCGCCCTCTCGCTGGTCGGCGAGAGCATGGCGCGGCCGATGCGCTACCTGCGGGAAAATGCCGCAGGCGGCTTCTCGCTGATCGACGCGGCGCTGCGCAACCGGGTGCCGCGCATCGTGCTGAGTTCCACGGCCAACATCTTCGGCGAGCCGGACCGCGTGCCGATCGACGAGGACGCGGCCGTGCGCCCAAGTTCGCCCTATGGCGAGAGCAAGCGCATGATCGAGCGGGCACTCCACTGGGCCGGGGAGATCCACGGCCTGCGCTATGCCTGCCTGCGCTACTTCAATGCGGCAGGGGCGGACCCGGCCGGGCGGATCGGGGAGGACCATGATCCCGAGACGCATCTCATTCCGCTGGTGATCGACGCGGCACTGGGCCGGCGGGATGCAATCACGGTGTTCGGGACGGACTACCCGACAGCGGATGGGACCTGCATCCGCGACTACGTCCACGTTACCGACCTGTGCGACGCGCATCTGAGCGCGCTGACCCGGCTGGATCGGGGCAGCGTCACCTACAACATCGGCAACGGCCTGGGTCACTCGGTGCTGGATGTGATCGCGGCGGTGAAGGCGGTGTCCGGCTTGCGGGTACCGGTGGTGCAAGGCGGCCGGCGTGCAGGTGACCCGGCGGTTCTGGTGGCGTCCTCCGAGCGGTTGCGGGCGGAAACGGGATGGCAGCCGCGGTTTGCCGAACTGGAGGCGATCGTGGGCACTGCATTCGCGTGGCGCAAGGCGCACCCGGCGGGGTACGGGGACAGGGCCGCGCACTAAGCTCTCGTTCGGCCGATCGAACCCCGGTCCTGCAAAGCCGTTACAGCCCCACACGGCCATACGGCCGGAGAAGGACCACTCTGATGACGTTTCGAATCGCAAGCCTAGCCATACTGTCCTGCCTGGCCCTCAGCGCCTGCAACGGCGCACAGCCGAGCGCCGCCAACAGCCCTGCGCTGTCTTCGGTCGGCGATACGGCGTCCAACGGCGGTGGACAGCGGGCCCTTGGTAACATTCCGAGCGTAGGGACGACCTCGGGCGGGTCCTCGATCACGAGCGTGCCGAACACCAAGGGGCCGGCGTACTAGGCCAGCACCATCGGTTGCTTCCCTCCGGAGTGAAGCGGACCGTCCGGGGGGAGGCTGCTACAGGGGAGTAAGCTCACAGCTCTGCCCCGAACCCCGCAAGCGGACAGTCGTCCGCTTGACACCTGTTATGGGCGCGAAGGGCGGTTCTGCAGTGCGCCGTTGCGGAGGGGATCGAATGCCGCCAGGGGTAGGTCCTCCTCCTTGCCCAGCACCGCATTCGCTAGCAAGGCGCCGGCGTAAGGCCCCATCGTGAGGCCGCTCGCGCCGAGGCCATTGCCGATGAACAAGCGGTCCACCCCGGCGGCGGCGCCCAGCATCGGACGGTTGTCGTCGGCGAGCGGGCGGAAGCCGATGCGGATCTCCTCGATCGTCCAGTCGGCCAGGCTAGGAGCGGAATGCAGCGCCGCCTCCAGCACACCGGCCACGCCCGCCGCAGTCAGGCGGTAATCGAACCCGGCGCCGAACTCACGCGAGGCGCCGACCACCACGCGGGCATCGTCGAAGGCGAGCATGTAATAGCTCGTCATCGGCTGCAGTGTCGGCCAGTGGCTGGTGTCGGTCCCCGGCTGGCGGAAATGCACGATCTGGCCCCGTTGCGGCGCCACGGCGAGGTGGATGCCGGCGGGGGCAAGCAGCTCGGTGGCCCAGGCGCCCGCGGCCACGATGACGGCGTCGGCCTCCACCGCTTCGCCGTCCGCGAGGGTGACGCCGCGCACGCCGCCGGGTCCGAGCAGCAGCGTCGCGGATGCGTCGATCACTCTGGCCCCGCGTGCGCTGGTGGCCCGGCGCAGGGCGGCCGCGACCAGGCGGCCGTTGACGCGGGCGCCCCCCGAGATATGCAGGCCGGCGAGGTCCGGCCGCAACGGCGGGAACAAGGCGCGCGCCTGTTGCGCGTCGAGCCGTTCGATCCGCCCGGCTTCCGGGGCATTGCCGGCGCGCTGGCGGACACGCCGCTCCACCGCGTCCAGTTCCGCCGGGTCATCCGGGGTGAACAATGCGCCCACTTGGCGGTAGCCGATGTCGTGCTCGCCGTCCTCCGCCAGCATTGCGGTCAAGGCCGGATAGTAGCGTGCGCCGCCGGCGAGCAGGGCGTAGATCGCCGGGTCCTCGATACGGGTGCCCCAGGGGGAGACGATGCCGGCGCCGGCCGCGGTGGCGCGCCCCTGGTCGTTGCGGTCGATCAAGGTGACATCCGCACCGGCGCGGGCGAGGTGGTAGGCGGTGCTGGCGCCGAACACGCCGCCGCCGATAACGACCGTGCGCATCAGAACTGCACCGTGTCCGGCACGTCCTCCGGCTTGATGCCGAAGAAGCCGAGCCCGTCCATCACCCAGGCGCGGATCTGGCCCACTTGCTGGTTGTATTCGCCCCAGGCGCTGAGGAACTGCGCCCAGCGCTGGTTGGTCTCGTAGCGGATGCCGAAATACACGCCCAGCCGCACGGGCGGCTGCGGCGTGAAGATGCTGCCGATCTGCGGGTTGCGCTTGACGGCAAGGATGGCCGAGAGCGGCGAGGTGATCAGCAGGTCCGCGTGGCCGGAGATCACCTCCATGGTGGAGGCGTTGCGGTCCTGCAGCGAGATCAGTTGCGCCTGCGGGGCGAAGTGCTTGGCGATGGTCTCGCTGATGGAGCCGCGGTCCACGGCGATGCGCATGCCCGGTTTGTCGATGTCGGCCCAGCTCTTGGCGTCCACGCCCTTGCGCAGCACGGCGACCAATTGGGTGTAGTAGATCGGGCGGGTGAAATCGATCACCATCGCCCGGGCCGGCGTCGCCTGCAGTGCGAGGGCGAGGTCGATCTTGTTGGACTGCAGGTCCAGCACGGAATTTCCGTAGGTCGTCTCGAGCACCTCGAGCTTGCAGCCGAGCACCTGGGCGATGTCGCGCGCCATGTCGATCTGGCTGCCGCTCCATTCGCCGGTGGCGATGTCCTTGTGAAAGCCAGGCTCCTCGCCGGCGATGCCGCTGACGCGCAAGGTCTTGGTGCGCTGGATGCGGTCCCAGGTGCTCTCGGCGTCGGAGGTGGTTTGGGCCGCGGCGCCGATCGCGGCCGTGGCGCCGAGCAGGCCGAGCCCCGTCCTGAACATACCCTTGCCGAACACACGCCGGTTGATTGTCATGGCTGCCTCCGTGGTGACTGTCCGGGGTTGGATGCTAGCGAAAGCACCGCACGATGCCGTCGGCGTTAGGGCCGGGAAAGCAAATCGAGCGTTGCCGCGTCGGGCTGGCCGGCGAAGTAGCGGGCGAGCGCGGCCTGAAACGGGGCTGCGCCGTCGGTGGCGGCGAACAACGTCATGCACGAGCGGAACTTGAGGTCGTCGGGGCTGCTGAAGATTTGGTGCGCGGTGCGGCCCTGCACGGCGTTGACCAGGTCGGTGCAGGCGAGCAGGCGGGGCCCGAGAACGGGGTGGGCCATGTAGGCGACAGCTTCGGCGCGGGAAGCGATCGCGTAGTGGCGTGCCGTCGGGCTGTGGCCCAGGCCGGCAATCTGCGGGAAGACGAACCACATCCAATGCGTCCGCTTCTGCCCGGCGCGCAGTTCGCCTTGCACCTGGCCGATGATCGGATCTTGGGCTTGGACGAACCGGTCCAGGTCGACCATCGCCGTCACAGGCCGGGCAGCGTGGGTTCGGCCGCCCGGGTGCGGCCGCGGGTGGCGGGACGGCGTTCGGCCACCTGGGTCCGCAGCCAGAGCAACTCGTCCACGATGCGGTCGAAAGTCTGCCACAGCGGTTCGTCGCCGCGGCGCTCGGCCATGACGATCTTGTGGGCGGCGAGGGTCACGTTCAGCGTGCCGCGCGTGGTCTCCGGCCGGGGCATGCGCATCTGCACCAGCGCCTTCTCCACCTCGTCCAGCGGCTTGGCCAGTGCCTCGGCGATGGCGCCGGGTTCGTGGCCATTGCGGCGCAGGCGACGGGCCGCCTGGACCTCCTTGGGCGTGAGCAGGATGGCCGGGCGCAGCGCCTCCGTCCGCTTGGAGATGTCGCCGGCGCCGCTGCCGGGCGCCTTGCCCTTGAATGTCATGCCAGCCCCTCTTCCGAGTCGCTCCGCCGATTATGCCAAAGGCTGCGGCCGGTGGCGAATGCCGGCCGCTCCCCCTACACTTCCCGCCAGTCCGTGCGCAGCCCGTGCGCGGCACAGCGCGGAGACGGCCCATGAACGAGCGCGGCACGACGGTGTTCCTGGTCGACGTCGACAACACCCTGCTCAACAACGACCTGTTCCAGCACGAGTTGAAGGGGCACATCGAAACCCGGCTCGGGGCGGCGGCGAAGGACCGCTACTGGGCCATCCAGGACGCGCTGTTCCACGGCGGCGGCTACCGCGACTACCTGGGCGCGTTCCAGCAGATGCGCGCCGAGTTCGCGGACGAGCCCGAGGTGCTGTGGCTGGCCGGGTTCGTGCTGAGCTTTCCCTACGAGACACTGCTGTTCCCCGGCGCGATGGACGTGCTGGCGCGGCTGCGGTCGATCGGCCGCGTCGTGCTGCTGACGGACGGGGACGCGGTGTTCCAGCCGCTGAAGCTGCTGCGCTCGGGGCTGGCGGAGGCGGTCGGGCGGGAGCAGGCGATGATCGCCGTCCACAAGGAGCAGGCGCTGGCCGAGGTCGAGCGGCGCTTCCCCGCCGAGCGCTACGTGCTGATCGACGACAAGCTGCGCCTGCTGACGGCGGTGAAGCAGGCATGGGGCGCGCGGGTGACGACGGTGTTCCCGCGCCAGGGCCAGTTCGCGTTCGACGCCGCGGTGCTGGCGGAGAACCCGGCCGCCGACGTCACCGTGCCGCAGATCGGCGACCTGCTGGACCCGGCGATCCTGCGCCGGTTGATGGGAGGCTGAACCGGTGCACGACCTGCTGATCCGCGGCGCCCGGGTGATGGACCCGCAGACGGGGCACGACGCGGTAGCCGATATCGCGGTGGCGCAAGGCCGGATCGCGGCCATCGGCACGGACCTGGGCGAGGCGGCGCGCACGATCGAGGCGGCCGGGCTGGTCGCCGCACCGGGGTTCATCGACCTGCACGCGCACGGCCAATCATTGCCGGCGGACCGGATGCAGGCGTTCGACGGGGTGACGACCACGCTCGAGCTGGAACTGGGCGTGCTGCCGGTGGCGCGCTGGTACGACGAGCAGGCGCATGCCGGGCGGACGCTGAACTACGGCGCCTCGACCGGCTGGGTGTTCGCCCGCGTGGCCGCCATGACATCCCAACAGGTGGAACCCAGCGTGCAGGGCATGGGCCGGGCGATGCGGGACCCGCGCTGGGTGGAGGCGGTGGCCTCGCCGGGGGAGCTGGCCGACATCCTGGCGCGGGTGAAGGACGGGCTGGACCAGGGCGGGATCGGCATCGGCTTCCCCAACGCGTACGCGCCGGGAACGGGCGTGAAGGAGATGTCCGAGCTGTGCAGCCTCGCCGCCGATGCGGGGGCGCCGACGTTCACGCACGTCGCGTACATGTCCAACGTGGATCCGCGGTCCTCGGTGGAGGCGTACACCCGGCTGATCGGGTACGCCGGGTCCACCGGCGCCCACATGCACATCTGCCACTTCAACAGCACCAGCCTGCAGGACGTGGAGCGGGCGGCGCAGTTGGTGCGCACGGCGCAGCGTCAGGGGCTGAAGGTGACGGTGGAGGCGTACCCGTACGGCACCGGCTCCACGGTGCTGGGCGCGACGTTCTTCACCGACCCGGCGTTCACCGAGCGCACCGGCAACGGCTACGACTCGGTGGAGCTGATGCGCACGGGGCAGCGCTTCGGCGGCCGGGACGAGTTGCTGGCCGCGCAGGCGGAGGCGCCGTCCGAATTGGTGCTGTGGCACTTCCTGGACGTGGTGGCGGACCAGCGGCACCGGGACCTGCTGGACGTGTCGGTGCTGTTCCCGGGTGGCGCGATCGCGTCGGACGCGGTGCCGTGGATGCTGGACGGGGCGGTGTACGAGGGGGCGGCATGGCCATTGCCGGAGGGCGCCGTGTCCCACCCGCGCTCGGCCGGCACGTTCACGCGGTTCCTGCGGGCGTGGGTGCGCGAGCGCGGGGCGGTGCCCCTGCTGGAGGGGTTGGCGAAGTGCACGCTGGTCCCGGCGCAGATCCTGGAGGCGAGCACGCCGGGTTTACGGCAGAAAGGGCGGTTGCAGGTTGGGTGCGACGCCGACATCGCCGTATTCGACTGGGAAGCGCTGACCGACCGGGCGGAGTTCAAGGCGATGAACCGGGCGGCGGCGGGCATGCGGCACGTGCTGGTGCACGGCACGCCGGTGATCGCGGATGGCGCGCTGGTGCCGGACGCGCGGCCCGGCCGGCCCGTGCGGCGGCCGGTTTCGGCGGGCTAGCTTGTGGCGGTCCCCGTTCTGTTGGTGACGGGGTTCCTCGGCGCGGGAAAGACCACGCTGATCAATCACCTGCTGACTGAACCGGGTGGGCGGCGGCTGGCGGCCGTGGTCAACGATTTCGGCGCCATCGACATCGACGCGGCCCTGCTGTCCGGCGCCGAGGGCGGGGTGATGAGCCTGGCGAACGGCTGCATCTGCTGCAGCCTGCAGGGGGACCTGCTGCAGACGCTCGCCGTCCTGCTACGGCGGGATCCGGCGCCGGATGGGATCGTGATCGAGACCAGCGGCGTGTCCGACCCGGCGGCGATCGTGGCGTCGTTGCTGGACCCGGTGATCTGGCGGGAGGCGGCGCTGGACGCCGTGGTGTGCGTGGCCGATGCGCGCCACCTGACGGACCGGCCGGCGCTGCTGCAGGATCCGCTCTGCCGGTCGCAGGTGAAGGCGGCCGATTTCGTGGCGTTGAACAAGACGGATCTGGTCAGCACGGCGGAGCTGGCGATGGTGAGGACGCGCCTAAGCGGGCTCAAGCCGGCGCGGGCGATCCATGACGTAGCGCACGGGCAGTTGGCGCCGGAGCTCTTGTTCTCCGCACGGCTGCACGAGCCGGCTGTCTCGCCGCCGGCGTCACGCTTCGCAACACCGGGGTTCGAAAGCGTGAGCTGGACTTCGGATATGCCTTTGTCGCTACCGCGGTTCCAAGCGGTGGTCGGGCGGTTCGCGCCGAGCTTGCTGCGGGCAAAAGGGTTCGTGCGCTTCGCGGAGCATCCAGGGCAGGCGATGGAGTTCCAGCTTGTCGGTGAGCGTGCGACGATCGCAGCGGCCCCTGTTGAGACGAATACGCTGCAGCTCGTGTTCATCGCACGCGACGGTGCGCTGGATCGCGACGCGCTTAGGGCCGCCCTTACAGCGTGCGTCATTACCAGTGGCTAGAAACGCCCCCTCCCCTTGTGGGAGGGGGTTGGGGCGAGGAGTGCAACGCGCACCTGTTTTCAAGGAAGAAACAAGGTCGGCGCGAAGGCGGAAGCGCCTACCCCAAGCTCTCCGCAAGCGACGCCGCCATCTGGCGCGCGAACGCGGCCGGGTCACGCGGGGGTTCGCCGTCCTGCACCCGGGCAAGGTCCAGCAGCATGCCGGCCGCGTCGTCCACGCTGGCCAGCTCGGTCAGGCGGCGGATCAACTTGTGGCGCGGGTTGATCTCGAGCACCGGCAGTGTGCCGCCACCGGCGCGCCCTGCCCGCTTCAGCAACCGCTGCATCTGCAGGTCCGGGCCGCCCGCCGACGCCGCGAGCACGACGGGGCTGTCCACCAGGCGGTCCGTCGCACGCACGTCGGACACGTTCGCCTTCAGCAGTTCCTTCAGCGTCGTGACAAGCTGGGACACGTCCGCCGGCTCCTCCGCCGGTGTGTCCAGAGCAAGCTTGGACAGGTCCGCCGCACCCTGGGTGACCGAACGGAGCGGCTTCTCCTCGAACGTCGGCATGCGCTCCGGCCAGAACGCGTCCACTTGGTCCGCCATCAGCAGGACCTCGATCCCGCGCGCGCGAAAACCCTCGAGCTGAGGAGACTTGGCGAGTGCGTCCGCTTCGTCGCCGACCAGGTAGTAGATCGCCTCCTGCTCCGGCTTCATCCGCGCAATGTATTCGGGCAGCGAGGTCCAGCCCTCCTGCGCCGAGGAGCGGAAGCGCATCAGCGGCGCGATGTCCGTCTTATGCTCGAGATCCTCCCACAGGCCTTCTTTCAGCACGGCGCCGAAATTCTGCCAGAAGGTGGCATAACCCTCCTTCGCCTCAGCAGACTCATCCTTCGCGCGCGTTTTCAGCTCGTTCAGCACGCGCGTCGTCACGGCCTTGCGGATCCGGGCGAGCACGGGCGTGGTCTGCAGCATCTCGCGCGAGACGTTGAGCGGCAAATCCTCCGTGTCCACCACGCCGGTCACGAAGCGCAGCCACGGAGGCAGCAGCCCGGCCTCGTCCGTGATGAACATGCGCCGGACATGCAGGCGCACGCGGCTCTCGCGCGGGGCGTCCCCCATGAAGTCGAACGGCTTGGAGGACGGCACGTAGAGCAGCGCCGTATACTCGAGCGCCCCCTCCGCCCGCCAATGCAGGGTCGCCCACGGCTCGTCGAACATGTGGCCGAGATGGCGGTAGAACTCGGTGTACTGCTCTGCGGTCACCTCCGCGCGCGGCTTGCGCCATAACGCCGTGCCTTCGTTGGCCGCCACGTCCTTGCCGTCCCGCGCCACGGTGATCGGCACGGTGATATGGTCGGCCCACTTGCGGACGATCTGCTCGAGCTTGAACGGTTCCAGATACTCGTCGGCATCCGGCTTGATGTGCAGCACGATGGTGGTGCCGGCCGCATCCCGCTCCGCAGGTGCGATGGTGTAGTCGCCCTTGCCCTCGGACGCCCACAGCCAGGCCTCCTCCGACCCGGCGGCGCGGGACGTGACCTCCACCCGGTCCGCCACCATGAAGGCGGAGTAGAAGCCGACGCCGAACTGGCCGATCAGGCTCGGGCGGTCCTCAGGCTTGGCGCTCTCGAGCGATTGGCCGAAGGCGCGCGTGCCGGAGCGGGCAATGGTGCCCAGGTTCTCGGCCAAGGCCGCCCGGTCCATGCCGATCCCGGGGTCCGAGATGGTTAGGGTGCGCGCCGGCTTGTCGGGCACGATCCGGACGGAGGCATCCGGCGGCAACGCCAGGTTGGACTGGGTGAGGGCGGCAAAGCGCCGGCGATCGATCGCGTCGGCGGCGTTGGCCACCAGCTCGCGCAGGAAAATCTCCCGATCGGAATACAGCGCGTGCACCACCAGATCGAGCAGCCGGCCCACTTCGGCGCCGAACTCGTGCCGTTCGATCGTTTCACTCATGCCGTCATACCTCCGAAAACTGTTGCGCGCGGCGATATGCCGGGCGTCATCGCCGATTTCAATATGGGTGTCTCGCGCCAACGTGATTAGGCCAGAGTCGCGGCCGACCCCTGTTGCCGCCGATCAGGGCGCGGAACATCCCGTGCGTAACCATGCACCTTGGCCGGCTAGCTTCAGCACCATAGCACGGTTCCACGCTAACCCGTTGAGTGGAATCAGCTTCCTCCTGCCACGTTGCTGTCGGCATGACACATTCACTGATCGTCGGTTAAGATGGCGCAACGACCGATCTGGCGCGGCCATCTGCGCCTCGCCCTCGTTTCCTGCCCGGTGGCGCTGTTCAATGCCCGGCACGAGCGGGAAAGCCTGCGGTTTCACTATATCAATCCGAATACCGGCAACCGTGTCCGGATGGTGACGCTGGACGCCGGGTCGGGCGACGAGTTGAGCCGCTCCGACCTGGTAAAGGGATACGAGTTCGAGAAGCACCGCTACTTGCTGCTGGACGACGAGGACTTCGAAGCGGCACGAACCGAGACCTCGGCTGTGCTCAAGGTGGACAAGTTCGTCCCCGCTGGCAGCATCGATCCGGTCTATTTCGACGGCAGCTACTACATGGCCCCGGACGGGGATGCCAGCGACGACGTGTATGGTGTGCTGCGCCAGGCCTTCGTTGAAACGGGGTTCGTCGCCCTCTCCCGCGTCACGATGGCGCGGCGCGAGCGGGCCGTATTGATCACGCCGATGGATGGCGGCCTGGCGGTGCATAGCTTGCTGGAGGAGCGCGACCTCAACCGGGCATCCGACGTATTTGGAGGGCACGGCGAGGCTGCGGTCGATCCGGATATGGTCGGGTTGGCCAAGCAATTGATCAAGCGGCAGGCCGGGACCTATGACCCGTCCGATGTCGAAGACCGCTACGAGACGCGGATGCGGGCCATCATCGCGGCGAAGTTGGAGGGTCAAGGACTGACGCCGGAGACGGCTCCCGAAGTCAAGCAGAGCAACGTGATCGATCTCATGGCGGCGCTGAAAAAGAGCCTGGGCCAGGTCGACGAACCACCGCTGCCAAAGCCTCGCAAGGCCGCCGTAAAGCCGGTGGGCAAGGCCGCTGCATCGAAACCGGCGCGGAAACAGGCATAGCGTCGGGTGCTGTCCGTTATGGTGCGAACGGCGAAAGGTCCATTGGCAGCCAAGCTTACGGCGCCTTGTCCGTGCCCTCTTCGTCCAGCCATCGGCGCAAACGAACGTACCGGTCCTCGTCGATCAGGCAGACGACGCAATGCATGTCCCCGGCCGTAACGAGGTGGCCGAGCTCGGTGTCTCCCATTCCGCAATCGGGGCAGACGAACCGGTAAAGCTGTGGGTCGTCGCGCTTCGTTTGCATCCAGGCCTCTCCTGAGTGACCGGGTCTCAACGGCTGCACACGGCGCGCGTTCCGCAGGTGTTCTAGAGGCGCCCCGCCAAGAGCGTCTCCAGCGCCCGGATCGGGGCTGCGTCGGCAAGAATGGCTGACCGGCCTGCCACCATCCGGCGGCGAAGCCGGTCACATGCCGCCGGATCTCGGGCAAGCTGCACCGCCAGTTGGCAGTAGGCCGCCTTCGTCGGTGCGATCGTGTCCGTGACGCCGGCCGCGGTCAGGATCGCCGCAGTGTGCCGTCCGCGCATCATCGGACCAGGATGGGTGACGATCACCGGCGCTTCGGCCAACATGTCGAGGGTGGACTTGCCGCCGGACCAGCCGAGGCTGTCCAGCACGACATCGGCGAGCCGAACCGTCCCCAGGAAGCGCCCTTGCGGCATCGGATCCAGGATACGGACGTGGCGGTCGCAGTCGAGTTCATGCGAGGCAAAGGCCCTGCGCAGCCGAGTGTGGAATTGCTCGGTGACGGCAGAGTCCTCGGCGAAACCGATGAACAGGAACTGGCAGTCTTCGAGTTGTGCGGCGATCCGGGGAAAGACGTCATCGTCCTGCGGCAGGTATTTGTAGAGGGCTTGGCCGCACCAGAAAACGGCAGCGCGCTCGCGCAATCCCAATCCGGCCCGGGTGCAGGTTTCGGCGGCCCGCTCGTCCGGTCCGTAGTACACCCCGATACCGGGCAGCGTGGCCAGGCGCTCGGTGTAGTGGGATTGGGCACCCTCCGGCTCCATCAGCGCGCTCGATATAAACAGATCCATAGTGGGTAGCCCGGTCGTCTGCGGCTGGCCCCAGGCGACGCATTGCAAGGGGGCGAGCCGCTCGGCCCCGAGGCGGGCGGCCACGCGGTCCATGCCGATCTCCGGATACAGCAGGACGTGCGGCTGGTCCGCCACGATGGCCGACCGGATGGCCTCGGCCGACCCGGTGACGAAGCGTGGGCAGAGCTGCCGGGCGACTGCCGTCTGACCGTCCTGGGTCGCACCGGTGTGATAGGCGGTCATGTGGAAGCGGTCGCGGTCGATCTGGCCCAGCCAGCCTTTCAGCATCAGCCGCCAGATCGTGTGCTCGCAGAAATAGCCGCTGACGATGCCGAGCCGGATGGCCTCGCCGGGTGCAGGTGGAGTGGCGAGGTCCGGCTCCCCCCGGTAGAGCAGCCGGGCCATGAGACGGCCGTAGCGGGCCTGCAACTCCCGGTCCGGCTGGCCTTGGTACGGCAGGAAGAACGGCTGGCTCGCCCCGGAAGCTGCCGCCATCGCGCGTGCCAGTTGGGGGTCGGCGGCACGTCGCTCGAGTACGGCAAGCTGCTCGGTGTAGCGGGCGCGCTGCTCCACGATCTGTTCCGGCGTGTCGTACAGGACCGGGAGTTCCGCCATGCAGCGCCCCCATTGGGCCGAGCCATGCAACGGGGCGGCCGCGAGGGCGCGGTCATGCGAGCCACGGGCGTCGCTTGCGCGGTTGGCCAGGAGTTGCAGGCAACCGAGGTTGTAGTGGGCATCGGCGAAGCCGCTGTTGAAGCCGATCGCGTCGTGGAAGCACGCGGTCGCATCGGCGTTGCGGCCCTGCCCCCGCAGCGCCAGGCCGAGATTGTTGAGGCAGGCCGCGTCATCCGGGCGGAGCGACAAGGCCGACCGCAGCACCCGTTCGGCGGCTGGCGCGCGGCCACACGCGAGCAGCACGGCGCCCCATCCCGCGTAGGCGTCGGCAGAGGACGGGTCGATTTGGATGCAGCGTTGGTACTCCTGCGACGCCGGTTCAAAGAGCTGCCGGGCGGCCAGGGCGCCGGCCAGGTTGCGCGCGATCTCGGCCGAACCCGGCATGATCCCGCGCGCGGTCTGAAACCAGCATGTCGCCTCCTCCAAACGGCCGCAGTCCCGCAACAGGCAGGCAAGATTGTTCGCGATGGCCGCCAAACCCGGCCTCAGCGACCAGGCATGCCGATACGCCGACTCTGCCTCCGCCGTCCGCCCAAGCAGCGTCAGCGCCCGCGCCCGGGTGTTGTGGAAGGCGGCACTGGCAGGCTTCTGGGTTATCGCGACCGCCAGGTAGGCCAAGGCGCCGGCCGCGTTCCCCCGGTCACACGCCATCATGGCGAGCAGGTGAAGCGCGTCCGGCTCGTCCGGTCGCTGCGCCAAGACGCCATCGCAGACGGCTTCCGCGGCGGCCGCTTGGCCCACTTGGTAACACTGGATCGCACGGTCGATCGCGCCATCCACATCCAGCGTGAGCGCGCCGTGTTCGTGATCCATCCTGGCCCCTGATCGTCGGGCCATCCTGACCGGACATGGTTAAGAAGCGGTTACTGGCCGCAGCCGACGCATGGCGCCCGATTGCCGGGCGGGCCCCGCTATGTCATACCGACAGTCGACGGAGGGGTGGCCGAGCGGCTGAAGGCGGCGGTTTGCTAAACCGTTGTGCACTGTAAAGGTGTACCGTGGGTTCGAATCCCATCCCCTCCTCCATTGCCTTGGAAGCGTCCGAGAGACAGTGCTGCTTCTGAAGCTTCTCTGCCGCCGCGTCCAGCGCGTCCGCCGGGCTACCCTCGCCAGCACGCCGCAATACCGCTGCAGTCAACCGGCGCGCCTGGTACGCATGGCCTTGCACCTCGACCAGGGCCAAGGGCGGCCGTCAAAGGGCGCAACACGTCTTGGCTCCTCGAGAGACTAGCGTCGCGCAATTCAACGCAGGGCGGGTGGATGCTGGGCGGACTGCGGGCGCTTTGCAGCGGCGCGCTTGGCCCACAGCGCCTGGACCGCCTCGAGGCTGAGGCCCTTGGTTTCCGGCACCAGGACGTAGGCGAAGGCCAGCCCGCCGAAGGTCATCGCGGCATACAGCAGGAAGACGCCGGCATGGCCCATGCGGTCGGCCAGGTCCAGGAAGGTCAGTGCGACGAGCAGGTTGGCGAGCCAGTTGGCGATGGTGGCGGCCGACATGCCGCGCGCCCGGATCGCCATAGGAAAGATCTCGGAAATCAGCAGCCAGAACACCGGCCCCAGACCGATCGCGAAGCAGCCGATATAGGCCGTGAGGCTGGCCGCCGTGAGATAGCCGAGCGCCGCGCCGGAGCCGAGCGTGAACGCCAGCGCCAACAGGCAGAGGCTGACCCCCATCCCGCCCAGTCCGCACAGCAGCAGCGCGCGCCGGCCGACCCGGTCGACCAGCCAGATCGCGACCATCGTCATGAGGACGTTGACCACCCCGATTCCCGCGGTGGCCAGGATGGCCGCGGAGGCGGAGGACAGCCCGGCGGCCTGGAAGATCGTCGGTGCGAAGTAGATGACCGTGTTGATGCCGGTCACCTGTTGGAAGATGGCCAGCCCGATGCCCACGATCATCGGCAGCCGGGCCGCTGCATGGCCCAGGTGGTTCTCGGGCGTAGCCTGGGCCTCGGCCGCCAGGTCGCCGTGCAACTGGGCCAACTCGGCTTTGACGTCGGCAGCATGTCCGCGCAATTGCAGCAGAGCGGCCCGGGCACGGTCCATATGCCCATGACCGGCCAGCCAGCGCGGCGTTTCGGGCAGGATCAGCATACCGATGGCGAGCAGGATGCCGGGCACCCCGCCAAGCCCCAGCATCCACCGCCACGCGCTATCCGCGGCCAGGGCGTAGCCGATCAGGTAGGACCCCAGGATGCCCAGCGTGACCGCGAGCTGGTTGAAGGAAACGAGCGCCCCGCGTTCTTTCGCCGGGGCAATCTCGGCAAGGTAGAGCGGCGTCAGCATGGATGCGCCACCGATGCCAAGCCCTACCAGGAGGCGTCCCAACAGCAGCACGGGCAGATCAGGCGCCAGCGCGGACACCGCCGCGCCCGCGACGAATATAACGGACGTCACCAGCAGGATCGGACGGCGGCCGAACCGGTCGGCAAGCCGACCTGCGAACGCCGCTCCGAACGCCGCCCCGCCCAGGGCGATGCTGGTAACGACGCCAAGCATCAATGGCGAGAGGTGGAATGTCACCCGCAGGAACAGCAACGCACCCGAAATCACGCCGGTATCGTAGCCGAACAGCAAGCCACCGAGCGCGGCGGTCGCGGCGATGAAGGCGATGTGCATCCGCTACTCCCCCATCGCCGCCGGCTCGCGCGTCAATGCGCCGCAAGGGCCTCGCGGTGCTCGGCGTGAACCGCCGCGTGGTGCTCGATGCTGGTTGGGTGATCGGACCCGAGAATATCCTTGGCGCGGGCCATGTCCATCGCCGAGCCGTGCGCCATCACCAGGAACC
>CAXTVQ010000045.1:31798-34337 GCA_964247705.1 uncultured Acetobacteraceae bacterium
CCGCACTCGGCAGCAGGGTCGGATACTACTCAGTGGCCGATGCGTCCGGCTCTCGGCGGCCTGCCCGGCATGTTACGGAGCTGCAAGGTCTCGCCCTCTAAACGGGGTGATAACCCTCGCCTTGCCGGACCTTGCCGCGGAACACCCAGTACGACCATGCGGTGTAGAACAGGACCACCGGGAGCAAGACCAGCGTGCCGACCAATAGGAAGGCTTGCGTGCTCTCCGGCGAGGCGGCCTCCCACAGCGTGAAATGGCCTGGCACGATCATCGGCCACAGGCTGATCGCCACGCCAAGGAAGGACAGCGCAAACAGGGCGATGGAGGCGGCAAACGCATGCCAATCACCGTCGCGGCCCAATGCGCGCCAGGCATAGATGCCGATCGCCAGGCTCGCCACGGGTAACGGCAGCAGCAAGGCCGTGTTCGGCCAGCCGAACCAGCGCTGGGCAATGGCGGTGCTGGCCAGCGGTGTCCACAGGCTGACGGCCGCGATGCAACAGGACACCCCAACCAGGCAGACGCGCCCGGCCCGGCGCGACCAAGCCTGCAAAACGCCATCGGTCTTCATCACCAGCCAGCCCGCGCCGAGCAGCGCGTAGCCGAACACCAGTGACACACCCGTCAGCATCGCAAACGGCGTCGCAAAGTCGAACGATGACCCGGCGAACACGCGACCCTCGACCTTGAAGCCCTGGATGAAACTGCCGAGCACGACACCCTGCGCGAAAGTCGCCACCAGCGAGCCGCCGCAGAACGCCCAATCCCATATCCGGCGCAGACGCACGTGCTTGAACCGGAACTCGAACGCCACGCCGCGGAACACCAGCGCCAGCAGCATGATCAGGATCGGGAAATAGACGGCGGGGATGATGATCGCGAAGGCCACCGGGAATGCCGCCAGCAGCCCCACCCCGCCCAGGATCAGCCAAGTCTCGTTGCCATCCCAGAATGGGCCGATGGAGTTCATCACCGTCTCGCGCTGCGATGGCTGCACCAGGCCGTGCAGCATGCCGACGCCGAGATCGAAGCCGTCCAGCGACACGTAGATGAACACCCCCAGGCCGAGGATGACCGTCCAGATGGGAACCAGGCTGTGCCACATGGCCTATTCCCCCGCCGGCGTGGGAACGCGCTCGGGTGCCACGTAGCCGGGCATCGGACGACCCGCCTCGATCGGTGGCGGCGCAACTGTGGCGGCCCCGACACCATGGCGCACAATGCCGGCCATGAAGGCGATGCCGGTCGGGAACATGATCAAATAGACCAGGACGTAGAGCGAGAGGGAGATCGCGACGTCCGTCCCGGTCAAGGACGGCGTGACGGAATGCGCGGTCCGCAGCAAGCCGTAGACCGTCCAGGGCTGGCGCCCGACCTCCGTCGTCGTCCACCCGGCGATCACCGCGACGAAGCCGAGCGGCGCTGTCCATTGGCACAGGCGCAAGAACCAGGCCGAACGATACAGCCGGCCGCCGCGGCGCAAGATCTGCCCGGCCGCGGCCACGAACAGCATGATGACCGCGATCCCGACCATGAGGCGGAAGCCGAAGAACGGCGGCCCGACGGGTGGGCGCTGATCGGCGGGGAAGCTGTCGAGGCCCTGGATGGTGCCGCCCATCGAATGGGTGAGAAGCAAGCTGCCGAGCGCGGGGATCTCGACGGCGTAGCGCATCGTGCCGTTGGCGTCGTCCGGGATGCCGAACAGGGTCAGGGGCAAGGGGCTCACCGTATCGTAGCGCCCTTCGATGGCGGCGAACTTCGCCGGCTGGTGCTCCCTCGTGTTCGTGCCGTGCAGGTCGCCCAGCACCATCTGCAGCGGGACTAGGACGATCAGCAGGTTCAACGCCATGCGGATCATGATGCCCGCCTCCTCCCGCGAGCGGCCCCGCCGCAGCAGCCAGGCGCCGACCCCGAGCACCACGAACCCGGTCGTGATGTAGAACGCCGTCACGTTGTGCAGATACCGGTATGGGAAGGACGGGTTGAAGATGATCGCCCACCAGTCGTCCGGGAAGAACCGCCCGTCTTCGACGTGGAAGCCTTGCGGCGTTTGCATCCAGCTATTCACCGAGAGGATCCAGAACGTCGAGAACAGGGTGCCGGCCGCGACCATCAGCCCGGAGAAGAAATGCAGCCAGGCGGGCACCAGCTTGCGCCCGAACAGCAGCACGCCGAGGAACGACGCTTCCAGGAAGAACGCCGTCAACCCCTCATAGGCAAGCAACGGCGCCAGCACGTTCGCCGTCGTGTCCGAAAAGCGGCTCCAGTTGGTGCCGATCTGGAACGGCATGACGATGCCGGACACCACGCCCATCCCGAACGACACCGCGAAGATGCGGGTCCAGAATGCGGAGATGCGGGTCCAAACGGCACGGCCGGTGAAGAACGCCAGCCCCTCCAGCACCGCTATGTAGGACGCCAGGCCGACGGTGAAGGCCGGCAGCAAGATATGCCACGACACCACCCACACCCATTGCAAACGGGACAGCAGCAGCGGATCGAGGGTCACGGGCCAGCCTTCGGCGATGGGTCCGGCCGC
>CAXTVQ010000045.1:34437-39126 GCA_964247705.1 uncultured Acetobacteraceae bacterium
TGCGGTCCTTTCGATCGCCGTGATCACGTCGGCCATGGATGCCGTCGACAAGGCAGGCAGGCCGCGCACTCTGCCGAACGAAGCGGCTCATGCACCGGCTTCGCACAGCCGTCCCTCGACGCCGGCCCATGATCGACGCGGGGGCTCCAAGGCGCCCGCCAAGGCACCAGCGGCCGGCGCTCGGCTGCCGTTCTCCCGCCGCGGATCAGCAGCGCGCCATATTCCAGTGCACGATGACCGGCAAGCCGGGGTGGGCGGGGTTGTAGGCAAGAACGCTGATCGACGCCGTGCCCAGCATGAGATGCTGCGCGGCGGTGACCGGCAAGCCGATCCAGCGCGCGGCCAGGCTGCACCCGAACTGGCCGCTCGAGAACAATGCGACGTTGCCGTGCAGCGCCGCGCAGCGCTTTACCATCCGGTCGGCGCGCGCCGTCACCTCAGCCACCGACTCGCCACCGGGACAACCATCCCGGAAGACGTTCCAACTGGGCTGGTGCTGACGGATGTCGGGGGACGTGCGGCCTTCGTAGTCGCCGTAATCCCATTCTGCCAAGTCCGGCTCGACCGTCGCCGACCCGCCGAGACCGGCCAGTGCGCAGGTCCTTTGGGCGCGCACGGCAGGGCTGGTCAGGACGTGGTCGAAACGGATCGTCCTAAGTGCCGGTTCCAGGGCGCGAGCCTGGTCCTCGCCGGCTGCGGTCAGCGCGAGGTCGGTGCGGCCGGTATGCTGCCCGGAGAGCGACCACTCGGTTTCGCCGTGGCGGATCAGGTAGAGCCGGAGCGGCGCCGCGTCCATGCGGACTACGACGCCATCTGCAAGGCAGGTCCGTGCTCCATCGACGCCGCGTATGAGCCGTGAAGCGCGGCCCCGTTCAAGGTCGTCCGGTGGATCAGGGCGCGTTGGGCTGCGCCTGCATTTGCATCCTGCCCCTGCCAGGCCTGCAACGCAGGTTGCTGGAGCGCACGGCCGAACGAGAACACCAGAGGCCAAGGCGACCGATCGGGCGGCGTGCCCTGCCGGCTGTTCAACGCGTTCAGCCGTGCCGACGCAAGCTCGGCGGATTGCCCGCCTGACAGGAAGGCGATGCCGGCGACGGCTGCCGGAACGGCTCGCTGCAGGCAGGAGAGCGTGGCAAGTGCCACAGCCTCCACCCCGTCCTGCTCCGGGCAGTCCTTGCCCGGCAGCACCATGTTTGGCTTCAGGATCATACCCTCGAGCATGACGCCTTGATGGTCCAGCGCCTCGAACACGGCGCGCAGTACGGCATGCGTCACCTCGCCGCAGCGCTGCAACGTGTGCTGCCCGTCCATCAGCACCTCCGGCTCGACGATCGGCACCAGGCCGGTTTCCTGGCACAGGGCGGCGTAGCGGGCCAGCGCATGGGCGTTCGCGCCGATGCACGCCGTGCCGGGCCGGCCACCGGCTATGCCAAAGACGGCGCGCCACTTGGCGAAACGCGCGCCCATCCCGGCATAGTCCTGCAGCCGGGCGCGCAATCCGTCCAGACCCTCGGTGACCTTCTCGCCGGGATGCAGCGCCAGGTCCTTCGCCCCGGTATCGACCTTGATCCCGGGAATCACGCCGGCGGCGGTCAGCCGGTCGACGAACCGGGTGCCCGTCCGGTCGCTCTGCCGGATAGTCTCGTCGAACAGGATCGCGCCGCTGACATGGACGCCAAGGCCCGGCGACGTCACGAGCAGCTCGCGGTAGGCACGCCGGGCCTCTTCGGTTTGCGCGATGCCGGCCGCGGCGAAGCGCCGGTTGCAGGTCGAGATGCTCTCATCCATTGCCAGCAGACCCTTGCCGCGCCCGACAAGCGCCTGCGCGGTGGCCGCCAGACGTTCAACGGCAAGTGTCGGGATCGTGGTATCCATGTATCGAGATCCTTGCTGACGTCGCCCTGGGGCGCCCATGGTCACCGATGATGTCCGTCCAACACCGGAAGCAGCCGACGTCTTACCGAAGCCGGCATAGGGTCCGGCAGGGTCGGAAACTACCCAGCCGGACTACGTCCAAACCTGGCGTGCGGCTGGCTCGAACGGCGTGGACGGCCCGCAGTGGCGGGCGGATGGCGGTCGACGTGCCATGCACCCTGGCATGGGTCGTTTCCGGCCCTGTTGCTGCTCGCTCTCGCGAACCAGTCGTACGATGCGCCCCCCGAGATCGCATCGTCGAAGATCGTCGGGGTTAGGGTCGATTGGCGGCTGGCCTACGAAGCGGCTGTCGGTGCAAGCCCGTGCCCAACCGGGCTTCTCGGCAGCCGGCGGCCGGCCGCATGGTCCAGTCCGTACAGCGCCGCGCCGAGCAGGGCGGCATTGATCGTGATGATGTGTACCGGAATGGCGCGCAACAGGTTGGCGAAGCGGCCCTTCGCGGTGAACGTGCGCATGAACGCACCGTCCTGAAGCTGCGGCACCAGCCGGGGCGGCAAGCCGCCGGCCAGGTAGATGCCGCCCGTCGCCATGACCTTCAGCGCCAGGTTGCCAGCCTCCGCGCCCCAGACGTCGATCACGATGCGCAGCGTCTCGGCGGCGAGCGGGTTGTTGTCGGCATCGTGCAGCGCCGCCTGCATGATGGGCGGCGTGCGGTCGTGTGCGGCATCCAACACGGCACGGAACGCCGCACTCTCCGAGGACGGGTCGCGGGACCGCACATAGTCGTAGACGTTCGGCAGGCCGGACCCGGCGCAGACCCGTTCATACGCCGCGTGGCGGAAGCGCTCGGTGAGGAACGTCCATAGCTCGGCCTGGACCTGGTTGGTCGGTGCGAAGTCGGCGTGGCCGCCTTCGGAGGCGCAGGCGATGTAGTCTCGCCCGCTCCAGATCAGGAAGGCTTCGCCGAGCCCGGTGCCGGGGGCCAGCACCGCGATCGGGGAATGTGCCACGGCGCATCCGGCATTGACCTCGGCGGTATCCCCCGGCTGCAGTTGCGGCACCGCGTGGGCGATCGCTTCCAAGTCGTTGAGCAGGGTGATGTGATCCAACCCGAGATCGCGGCACAAAGCTGCTTCTTCAAGGTCCCACGGCAAGTTCGTCAGGTGAGCGCGACCCGCGATCACGGGGCCTGCCACGTCGAAGCATGCGGAGGTGGGCCGCTTACCGTTGCTGGCCAGGAATACCTCGACGATCGGCTGCAGTCCTTTGAAGTCGGCGCTGTGATACTCCTGCTCGGCCACGAACCGCCGCGGCCCGGCCTCCGGCGAGACGAGGGCCAACCTGGTCGTGGTCGCGCCGATGTCGCCCGCAAGCAGCATCAAGAGACGTTCGCATCCCAGAGCTGCGGGATCCGCGAAGAGGTCCGGACCTTGGCCTCCGGCACTGCGCGGCAGATCCGTACGGGAGCCGCTGCAAGCAGGACCGTTTCAGCTTTCATGAGGGTCCATCGGTTCTACCATCGCTGGAACATGGCTTAGGCCTGTAGGAAGGCCATATCGTAAGTCCCCCGCACGGTGGCGGCAGGGTCTTAAACGATCCACGCCGAGCCCCCTCACGCCGCAAGCCCATCCCTGATCGACTGCAACTCGAGGGTGCGTTTCGTAGTCAACTCGGGGTAACTCATGCCGAGCCCTTTCAGCGTATCGACAACGATCTGGGAGATGATCAGCCGCGCGTTCTCCTTGTCGTCGGCCGGCACCGCATACCAGGGCGAGTCGTCGGTGCTGGTGGCGCTCAAGCACGCCTCGTAGGCCGTCCTATACTGCTTCCAGAATTTGCGTTCTTCGATATCGGCCGGGCTGATCTTCCAGTTCTTATCGGGCTGGTCGATCCGCGCCAGGAAACGCTGCCGCTGCTCTTCCTTCGAGAGATGCAGGAAGAATTTGACCACGCGCGTTCCGTTGGCATGAAGATGGCGTTCGAAATCCACGATCGAGCGGTAACGGTCGTGCCAGAGCTTCTTGTCATGTCCGGGCGGATCCGCGATGTCCTCGCTGAGCAGGATGTCGCGATGGACGCGGACGACCAACACCTCCTCGTAATAGGACCGGTTGAAGATGCCGATTCGGCCGCGTTCCGGCAGGTTCCGCGTCGTCCGCCACAGGAAGTCGTGCTCGAGCTCGCTGGCGCTGGGGTGCTTGAAGCTGAACACCTGGCATCCCTGCGGGTTGACGCCGGACATCACGTGGCGAATTGCCCCGTCCTTGCCGGCGGCGTCCATCGCCTGGAAGATCAGCAGGACGGCGTGGCGGCTGGAAGCATAGTGAAGCTGCTGCAGCGCGCTCAGCTGCTCAACGTGTTTGGCAAGGATCTCCTGGTAGCCGGACTTCGACCCGTAGACGGGATCAACCGTCGTCGGCCGCTTCTTGAGGTCGACCTCCTCACCCTCGCGGACACGATAGTCCTTGGTGTGGATGCTCATCTGGTTCCCCTGTTAGACGATAGGCGCCCTGCCGCATGCCCAACGCGATCCGGCCGTCTTACCGTCCTCAACCGGGCGCAGGGCAGGCTCGGAAACTACCTAATGCCCTCGCGCTTCCGCCGGGAGCACGTGCGGCGATGGCGATGTCCGCCGGACCTGCGCTGAGTCACCGCCTATGCATGGTCGTTTCGGCATCCTGTCACCGTTCATACGCGTGGGCACCAGACGGCATGGCAGCGGAGAAGAGGCCGAGTTGAAGGAACATTTCGGGGTGGACCCGGTCATCACGGGCAATGAACAATCGCCCATGTCAACGATCGGCTCGAAACTAT
>CAXTVQ010000046.1:0-38603 GCA_964247705.1 uncultured Acetobacteraceae bacterium
TCACGCGTAATGCAATCATAGATCGGACCCTCCTTTTGCGAGTCGAACTGTCCGACTTGAAGGGTAAGTATCGCCGACACGTCCTCACCGGGAATTGGACGCAAGAGCGCTAGGTCCTCCGCTTCACGAAGGTCTGTGGGCGCGCTCGAAAGGTCGAACACCTTTACCACCTCGTTGTACGACATCCTTTTTTCTCCGGGTCCTCTGTCCCTGTCTCGTAAAATCAATATAGGATTTAAGCTTAGGATTCGAAGTGGCAACTGTCACCTACTTTGTCCAAAGAAAGTGACGGCTGGCAGGACCGCTCTGGTGGCCTTATGTCTCTGCTTCCAGCGGAGTAGCTTGCATGCGCCTTTCGGTCGTCCTCACCGTGTTTATCGCCTGTTCGGCGGCCGCCGAGTTCGCCGGTCCAGCGATAGCCGGGTTCGCTACTCCGGCAATGGCCGAGCCCGTCCCGCTCGCCGCCCATCGTGCGACCTACGATCTCACCCTCGATAGCGTGCGCCAGGGCAGCAACGTCACCGGCGTGCACGGCAACATGGCCTATGAGGTCACCGACGCCTGCGACGGCTGGGCGGTCCGGCAGCGCCTGGACATGAACCTCACCAATCGGGATGGGCAGACTGTCGACATGGTCTCCGACTATCTCACCTGGGAAAGCAAGGACGGCACCAAGCTGCGGTTCCGCATGAAGCAGACCACCGACACCGCGGTGACCGAGCAGGTCGAGGGCGATGCAGCCGTCACCGCGCCGGGTGGCGCCGGGCAGATCCACTACACGATGCCCGAGGACAAAACGGTGCCGCTGCCGCAGGGCACGCTGTTCCCGATGGGCCATACCGCCGCGATCATCGCGGCGGCCGAGGCGGGCAAGAAATTCATGACCCTGCCGCTGTTCGACGGCACCGGGGCCGACGGCGCGCAAAATACCTCCATCTTCATCAGCAGTTGGACCGGGCCTTCCGCGTCGCCCTACGCGGAACTGGCCGAGTTGCCGTCCGGCCGGGTACGCGTGGCCTTCTTCCCGCGGACCAAGGAGGCGCAGCAGCCGGATTACGAGGTCGGCATGCGCTATTGGGAGAACGGCGTGGCGGACGCACTCAATATGGACTTTTCCGACTTCACGGTGAATGGCAAGCTGGCGACGTTCACCATGCCGGCGCCCCATTGCTGAGGCCTCACCGATGCCGATGCCACTCCGTCGCATTGTCCTGGTCAGCCTGCTGCTGCTTCCGCTCGCCGCCCGGGCGGAGGGCGAGCCGGACCCGGGGCAGGCCGCGACGTTCGTCAAGCAGGCCGGCGTAGACTTGGCGGCCGTCGTCTCCGGCGCAGCGTCGCCCGCCGACAAGCAGGCACGGCTCGAGCCCTACCTGCAACGCGTGGTGGACGAGGACGGGGTCGCCCGGTTTTGCCTCGGCCGTTACTGGACCACGGCGAGTGATGCGCAACGTACCGAATACCTCCGCCTGTTCCGCATGGTGCTGCTGCGCGGCGTGGTCACTCGCCTGGGCGACTACCAGGCCGGGTCGGTGAAGGTAAGCGTGAACACGCCCATGCAGAAGCCGGACGGCATCTACGTGCCCACGGTCGTCGAACGTTCAGGCAATAAGCCCGTGAACATCACCTGGCTGGTGACGGACGCAGGCGGGACGATGCGGATCGGCGACGTGATCGCGGAGGGCATGAGCCTGCGCATGACCCAACGCAGCGACTACGCCTCGTTCCTGGCCCGCAACGGCGGCAGCGTGGACACGCTGCTCGCGGCGCTGAAGAAGCAGGTGGGCGAGCAATAGCTGCCTATTCGGCAGCCACCATCTCCGGCACGGCTGGCTCGAGCTCCGGCCGCCAACCCATCCGGCGCAGCACTGTCAGCATGTAATAGGCAGCCTTGAACGCCAGCACCGGGCCGCGCAACTGCCAGCCGATCCGCAGGTTGCCGGCCAGCATCGCGACCAGGCCGTCGCGCATGCGGAAACGATTCGACGGCATCATGAACATCGAGCGCAGCACCGGCGTGTTGATGCGGTAGACCAGCCAGCCCAGGCTATCCATCGCCTGGCACATCTGCCTCTCGGCCCGGCGCGCCATGGCCTGTGCAGCGGCCGGGTTGGACAGTGCAGTCTGCGCCACGTTGGCACCCATTTCCGCGGCCGTCATCGCCAGCAGCACGCCGGAGGAGAACACGGGGTCCAGGAAGGCGAAGGCGTCGCCGATCGCCATCCAGCCGTCGCCATGTGCCGCGGTCGCCCGGTACGAGTAGTTGCCGGTAGCGGTGACCTCGCCAAGCCGCTCGGCCCCGGTCATCCGTGCGGCGACGGTCGGGGAGCGCTGCAGCCGGTCCAGGTACAGGTCCTGCGCACTGCCGCGGCGGTTTTTGAACACGTCGGCGTTGCCCACGAAGCCCACGCTCATCACGCCGTCCGGCAGCGGGATCATCCAGAACCAGCCGTCGGCGGCCAGGTGGACGGTGATGAAGCCGGGTTCCTCGTTCAATTGCATCCGCACGCCGCGCCAATGCGCGTACACGGCCGCGGTGGAGTTGTGTTTGTTCGACCGCTTGAGCCCGAGCTTGCCCGCCATCAGCGTATCGCGCCCGGTCGCGTCCAGGATGAAGCGCGGCGCGTAATCCTCGGTGATTCCGTCCCGTTCGGCGCTCACTCGGGCGCGTGCGCCGGGTTCGGCCAGTGTCACCTCCGTGACCCGGGTGCGCTCGGCGGTGCGGGCACCACGGGCGGCGGCGTTGCGGAACAGGATCTCGTCGAACGGCGCGCGCGGCACCTGGTAGGCGGAGGTATTGGCCTGGTTCAGCGACAGGTTGAACGGGAAGGCGCTGCGGTGCCCCGTCTCGTCATCCACGAACTCGGCGCCGGGTTTGAACGTGCCGACTGCCGCGACCGCGTCCGCCACGCCAAGCCGCCGCAGCAGCGGCATGTTGGCCGGCAGCAGCGACTCGCCGATGTGGAACCGGGGATGCTCCGCCTGCTCCAGCAGGACCACATCGCAGCCGCGTTCGGCCAGCAATGCCGCCGCCGTGCTGCCCGCAGGCCCGCCGCCTACGACCAGGATATCGCACTCGATCGCCATGCTCAGACCATCCCGCCGTTGATTGAAATGACTTGTCCAGTAATATACCCGGCCCGGCCGGAACAGAGGAAACCGACCAGGTCGGCCACTTCCTCCGGCCGCCCCGCGCGCCGCATCGGCACGATGGTTTCAATCTGCTTCGTGTCCATCGCCGCGGCCACCGCCGGGGAGGCGATCACGCCGGGCGCCACCGCGTTGGCGGTGATCCCGCGCGCCGCAACCTCGCGCGAGAGCGAGCGCACCGCCCCGATCAACCCGGCCTTCGCCGCCGCATAGTTCACCTGGCCGCGGTTGCCCAGCAACGCCGAGACCGAGGACACCGCCACCACCCGGCCCCAGCGCGTGCCCATCATCGGCAGGATCACCGGGCGCAGCGCCGCGAAAAACCCGGTTAGCGACACGTCCAGCACGCTGCGCCATTGCGCCTCGTTCATCCCCGCCAGCGGCACGTCATCGTGCGACCCGGCGTTGTGCACCAGCACCTGCACCGGTCCGGCGGCCAACACTGGCGCCAGCGCCGCGGCCATCGCGCCAACGTCCGTGATATCGCAGCCGAGCGCCTCGCCGCCCAACTCCACGGCCAGCGCCTCGGCCCGGGCGCGATTGGTATGGGCGTGGACGATCACGTGCAGTCCGTCCGCGGCCAGCCGGCGGCAGATCGCCTCGCCCAGCGGCGACGCCCCGCCGGTGACCAACGCCTTCATGCCCGCTGCAGCATGATCACGGCTCGCCCCTCCAGCAGCACGCGCCCGTCCTGGGCATCGAGACGGATCCGGTAGAGCAGGCCGTTGGCGTCGCCGTGCTCGCGGTGGGCATGGGCGCAGAGCGTGCCGAGCGATGGGTCATCCAGCCGGCCGGTCATGATGCCGGTCATGCGCAACGATGCCACGTAGCCCGGCGGCTGCGGCGCCCCCCCGCGAAGCGCGCCGTGCACGGCGGCAGCCTGCAACCCATATTCGATGCCGGCCACTGCGGGCAGGCGGCCTCGGCTGCGCAACGGGTTCGCCGGGTCGAGGTGGGACGTGGCGAGGCAGGTGATCGCGTCCTCGGACCAGTCGGCAACGCTCGCCAGCAGGCACATGGACCCGGCATGCGGGATGAGCGAGGCGATCACGCGACGGTCACGCGGAGGTGGCCGTCCAGCAAGGGTGCGTCGAAGGTCCCGCCACCCTGGGCGAGCGCCTGCAGCAGGGCGAGGGAGCGAGCAGCGGGATTCGTGGCGGCGAAGGTGGCGAGGTCTCCCCCTCCCACAAGACGAGATGGATCTTCCTGGCCTTGCCAAACGAGTGCCACTGACAGGCCGCTGCCCTCCGGCACCAGCACGAAAGCCGCGCCGAACAGTCCCTCCGTCGGGCGTTTGGCGTCCAACGGCGCGGGCATCGGTACGTCGTACAGGCACAGCAACACCGGCTCCCGCTCCGCCGCGCACTCCGCGACCGCCTTCATCAACGCGGCGCCGAACGTCCAGTCATGGCAGCCGAGGCAGGTTGCCGGGCGGTCCGACTTCGTGCCGATCGACCAGTAGCCCGCAGCGGCATTGTGTACCGAGTTGTGGAACTGCGTCGGCGAGACGAACCCGGCCGGGTCGGTCAGCCCGTCCAGGATGGCGCAAACAGTGACGGAGTCGCCGTTGGCGCTGCCGAACACCGGCCGCAAGCTTGCCGGCGGCAGCCCGCTCGCGGCCGCCGCCTCGCCCGCCACCGCCAGCGCCAGCCGCACCACCGGGCCTGCCCGGCGGCGCTCGGTGGCGGAGAGGATGGCGGGCGGCGGCAGCGTCACCTCGCCGGGTTGCCATGGCGCGTATCCCGCCAGCACGGCCCGGCTTGCCTCCCATCCCGGCAGCCCCGGCGCCAGCAGGCCGACGCCCGCGACGTGCACCTTGGTCACGGCACGCCAAGCAACAGCGTGCAGTTGATACCGCCGAAGCCGAACGCATTGACCGCGACCCGGCGCACCCGGCGATGCTCGGTGCGTGCGAGGACGCGGCTGCGAAACGCCGGGTCCGGGTCACGCATCCCGAGGCAACCGGGCAGGAAGCCGTGCTCCATCGCCAGCCCGGCGATCACCACCCCCAGGATCCCGCAGGCGCCCAGCGCGTGACCGGACCAGCCCTTGGTGGAGGAGCACGCCATCCCCGGCCCGAACACCGCAGTCACGGCGCCGTCCTCCATCGCATCGTTCGCCCGCGTCGCCGTTCCGTGCAGGTTGACGTAATCGACCTCCGACGCCCCGACGCCCGCCGCGTTCAGCGCGCCCTGCATCGCTAGCGCCGCCCCTTTGCCCTCCGGATGCGGCGAGGACATGTGATAGCCGTCGCTGGTTGCCCCTCCCCCCAACAGCTTCACCGGGCCATCCCCCGGTTCGAGCAGGGCCAGCCCCGCCGCTTCACCGATCGAGATCCCGGACCGGGCGGCGTCGCAGGGGCGGCAGGGGTCGGGCGAGATCAGCTCCAGCGAGGCGAACCCGCGCAACGTCAGCCGGCACAGCGTGTCCACCCCGCCCACCACCGCCGCGTCGCACAGGCCGGCGCGGATCAGGTGGCCGGCGTCGATGAAGGTCTTGGCGGCCGACGCGCAGGCGGTGGACACCACCAGCGCCGGCCCACGCAGGCCCAAGGCCGCCCGCACGTAGCGGGCGGCGGAGAACATGTCGTGCGTATGGTCGTAGTCGAACGAAGCCGGCAACGCGCCATCCGGACCGCGCTCGGCATAGGCCTGCTCGCATGCCTGCACGCCCGAGGTGCTGGTGCCGAGCACCACGCCGATCCGGTCCGCGCCGTGCCGCCGCACCGCGCCGGCCACGGCCCCTGCGAAGCCGTCCGCCTGCAGCGCCATGTCCGCCAGCCGGTTGTTGCGGCAGTCATACGCCGCAAACGCCGCCGGCAGCCGGTGCGTCTCCAGCCCGCCTACCCGTCCGATCCATCCGGATCCGTCGTAATCGTTCGGGCGCAAGCCGCTGCGTCCCTCGAGCAGCGCTTCGAGCGTGGCGGCCCGGCCGTGACCCATCGCGCTGACGGAGGTGGCGGCAGTCAGGGCGAGGGGTTCAAACGGCATCCGGCTGGGGGCCCAGACTTACAAAGTGTCCAACGAAGAGGAATGAGAAGCACATGGCCGACACCGCCCCTATTGCAACGGTGACACCGATCGCTTCCAGCACCGGGGTGCGGCAAAACGCAAGCAAGCCGAAGGTGAGCAGCGTCATCGCATTGCAGGTGACGAGGGTGCGAAGGGTGCGGGCGCGTTCCTCCTCGTCCAGTTGGCGGCGCGCGTAGAACAACGCGTAGTCCAGCCCGACGCCGGCCACGAACTGCAAAGCCACCAGATGCAGCATGGACAGCCGCACGCCCGCAGCGGTGAGGATGGCCACGGTGAGCAGCGCCGCGGATCCGATCGAGAGTGCGATACGCGCCACCATCCAGGGCTGCCGCAGCCCCACCAGCATGGCCGCCAGCGCCGCCGCCGCGCCACCGGCCAGCCACCACAGGGCACGGGCGGCGCCGCCCTGAACCAGCGCGTTGGTCTCGGCGTGCATGTCCACGAACAATGCGTCCGGCCCCGCGAGGGCGTGGATCGCGGCCGGGTCGGCTGCATTGTCGAACGCGATCGGCCCCCACCACTGGCCGTCCTGCTCGAACAGCAGCGGGTGCAGCCGGGCGGCGAGGGCGGGGGTGGACAGCGTCGCCAGGGTGACGAGCGGTCCGGCGCGCTCGGCCGCCACGGCCTGCTGGAAGGCGGCGAACGCGTCGGGACGGAACGGCAGCCCGGCTTGCGCCTGTGTCACGCGCTCCGCTAGGTCGGCGGTGTCCGGCAACGCCGCCCGCCGTGCCTCCTGCGTCGCGGCCGAGGGCAGCAGCTTGGCGGCCGCCTCGTAACCGGTGATGGCGTGGGTTGTCAGCAGCGGGGCGATACGGGGAAACAGCGCTTCTTGCCGGGCCAGCACGGCCTCGGCGGTGGGAGCGTGCACGGCCAGCACTGCGCCGAGGTCGGGGGCGCCGATCTCCTGGCGCAACTGGGCGTCCAGCGCTTGCGTCGCGTGCGGCACGGGGCTGAGGTTGGCCACGTCCCCCTCCCAGCGCGGCCCGCCTGCCAGCAGCAACCCGGCCACGGCCAGTGCGACGGGCGCCAATCCCCAGAGCCGGTAGCGCCGCCAGCCCTCGATGCGCAGCAACTGCCCGGGATCGCCGGCCCAGACCGGAGTGAGGTTGGCCGCCACGATCAGGCGGGGCAGCACCAGCCAGGTGGCCAACGCCGCCGTCACCACGCCCGCCGCGGCGAACAGGCCGAGCTGCGCGATGCCCGGAAATCCGGTGAACACCATGCCGGTCAGCCCGAGCGCCGCACACATCACGGCCAGCGCGAAGGCCCGCCCGATGCGCGCCAGGGTGCCGGCGGCGGGCTCGCCCAGCTTGCGGTGGCCGATGAACAAGACGGGGTAATCCACCGTGACGCCGAGCATCGTCATGCCGAAGCCGAGCGCCACGCCGTGCACGTAGCCGAACACCGCCGCCGTGGTCAGTGCCGCCACAGCGATGCTCAGCAGCAGCGGCACGGCGATTGCCGCCAGCACGGCCAGCGAGCGGAACCGCCACAGCAGCAACCCGATCACCAGCACGCCGGACGCGATGGAACACAGCCGCACGTCCGACCGGATGCTCGCCGCTGCCTCGCGCGCGAACACCGCCGGCCCGGAGGCGAGCAGCCGTGCAGGGCCGGGCTTGGCGGCGGCGAAAGCGGCGCGCATGGCAGCATCCGCACCATCTTGCGCGCCGATATCCATACCGGGCGCCGCGGTCTGCAGCAGCAGCAGCGCGCGGTCCCGCTCCGGCGCGAACCACACGCCGTCCACGCTGCGGACGCTGGAGGACGCGATCCAGGCCGGCGCCATGGCCAGCAACGCGCCCGTCGGGTCCGGGAGGCCGAACTGCAATGCGAGCGGGGCGGCGAGCGACTGCAGTTGCGACACCAGCCGCTCGAAATCGGCGTGCAATGCGTCCGTGCTGAAAGCCTGCGCCGTGGTGGCGGGGGAGAGCAGGTAGCGGTGCGCGGCGAGGGTTTGCTCGTCCGGGCCGTCGAGCGTGTGCTGGCCGTTGCTGACCAGGGTGAAGTGCGGGTTCTTGCCTAGGGCATCGGCCATCGCCGTGCTGATCCGCGCCAAGTCGGCGGCCGGCGCGCCCTCGATGCCGGCCAGGATGAGGCTGGACGCCGTGCCGCCCTCAAGCTGGCGCAGCATGAACCGGCTGGCCTCGGTGCGCCCGGCGGGCAGGAAGGCGGCCATATCCGTGCGCACGTCCACGATGCGGAAGGCGAGCGCGGTGATGCCAGCGGCGATGAGGACCGCGATCAGGAGGGGAAGACGGTTCAACGACTCCCCCTTCCCTTGAGGGAGGGGGAAGAAACGGTCCTCACGCTTGTGGGGTGACGGTCAGCGTGTCCGTGTCGCCGTTCGGCGAAACTGTCTCGATCGTGCGCAGGTCGCCGGCGCCGTGCAGTTCCACGGCCTTGATCATCTTGGCCAGCGCCGCGTCCCGCGGCACCAGCGTGATCTGCCAATCGGCCAGGGTGCCGGTGCCGGAGACGTCGAAGCTCTGCCGCAGCAAGGGCAGGTTGCCCGAGAGCGTGCCGCGGATGGTGTCGATCAGCGCCCGCAGGCCCGGCTGGTTATTCAACTCGAGCACGCGGGGGGCGTCGTTGCCGGCGTTGATCACGATCTGGTCGCCGTCCACCACGAAGCTCTCCGGCTGCGGCGAGGTGGTGGTCATCTCCAGATGCGCGGGCCGGCGGAACTCCAGCGTGCCTTCCCCGTGCAGCGGCCTGTTCAGCGCCACGAAGGTCTTGTCCTCGACGAAGCTGGCGCGCCGCTCCGGCAACTGCGCCAGATGCGCCATCACCTCATCCAGCGGCAGCGCGGCCGCCTGCGCCCAGCACGGGGCGGCCAGCAGGGCGACGAGCGGCCAGCATCGGCCGGGCTTCGGGTGTCTCATGCGGAGGCTCCCAAAAGGGGTAGAAGTTGAACCAGTTGAATGGATGGGCGCGGCAGGCGCCCTCCAGCCAGCGCGCGTAACGCGACACCACGGCCACGAGGTCCGCCTGCCGGCTGGTGCGCCGCAACGTCACACGCTGGGCGAACGGCTCGAACGTGACGGTGTAGCGGCGGTGGCCGGTGCGAACGGCGCTGAACAGCAGCACCGGCGCCCCGAGGCTGGAAGCGAGTACGAACGGCCCGGTCGGGAACGGGGCCGGGCGGCCGAAGAACGGCACCGTGACCTGTTTCGTGCCGTCCGGTGAACGGTCCGCCAGCACGCCTACGATCGCACCGGCCGCCACTGCGTCGTGCACCCGCAGCATGGAGGCGACGTCTCCGATGGCGATCACGTCCCGTGCCAAGGCCGGGTCCAGCGCCTCCATGGTGCGGGTGAAGGCGCCGGCGTTCTCGCGGTACATCAGCATGCGCACCGGCACCGGGCAGCGCTCCGCCAACCCGCGCAGCACGGCGAAGCTGCCGAGATGGGCGCCGAGCAGGATGCAGCCGTGCCCTGCCTCGACTGCGGCCTCCACGTGTTCCAGCCCGTCGACGTGCATGGTCACGGAGCCGCTCGGGCGGGTGAGCAGGAGGGTGCGGTCCAGGATGGCGCAGGCGAAGACATGGATGTGGCGCAGCACGTCCCGCGCCCGCACCCGGCGGCCCAGGGCGAGCTGCAGATACTCGCGCGAGGCGGCGCGCGCCTTGGGCGAGAACAGGAAGAACCACACGCTGATCCCGGGCAGCACGATCCCGGTTGCGAACCATCCGGCATGGCGCAGCAGCCACAGCATCAGCCGCACCAGCCAGCCGGCTCCCCGCTCGGGCGCGCGGCTCCAGGCGGTCACGCCGCGGCCGTCCCGTGCAGGATCGGCCGGCCGCCGGCGAAACAGGCGAAGGCGATCCGCCCGGCCGCGTCGGAGCCGGACTGCACCTCCACCTCCGTCTGCGGGCCGACCGGGGCGGTGAACTTCACCGTAACCAGGCGCGCATCCGGCGGCAGACAGGCGAGCACTTCGTCCAGCAGCACCACCCCGGGCACGACCGGCCGGCCGGGGAAATGGCCGGGGAGGGCTGGGTGGTCCGCACCGATGGTGAACCGGCCGATCGGGGACAGGCTCGTCACGGGCGCGGTGCGTCGGCCAGCGCGCGCAGGGCGCCGACCGTGAGCTTGCCCAGTTCGTTGCGCGGCAGTTGGTCCACATGGACGATCCGGCGCGGCAGGAACACGGGGTCGATCCGGTCCCGCAGGGCCGCCAGGATCGCTTGCGGTGTTGCATCCGGCGCCACCACCAGCGCCGTCATCCGCGCCTGCGCCCGGTGGTCGTCGGCTTCGGGTGGAACGAATACGCCGTCCTGCACGCCGTGCACCGCCGCCAACTCCCGGTTCAGCCCGGCCAGCGACGCACGCCGGCCACCTAGCTTCACCACGTCGCTGCGCCGCCCGAGCAGCCGGAAGCGGCCGGAGGGCGACAGCTCCACGTCGTCGTCCAGCACCGTCTCGGCCAAGCCGTCGGCCCAGACCCGCATCCCGCCGCCAGCCTGGGATAGGCGAACCGAGGGATAGGGCGTCCAGTCCGGGCCCGCCGTAGTGCGCCGGCTGGCGATGGAGCCGACCTCGGTGGCTCCGAAGATCTCGCTGACCTCGCAGCGCCATTGCCGCTCCGCAGCGTCCGCCATCGCCGGGTCGAGCGGGGCGGTGGCCGAGATGATGCGCAGCAGGCCCGGCAGGTCGGTCCCGTCTGTGAGCAGCGTGCGCAGTTGGAGCGGGGTCGTCACCAGCACCCGGCCTGTCGGCACGGCCTGCAGCGCCGCCCGGATATCGGCGGGGTAGAAGGCGGGTCCGCACCAGGCGGAGGCGGCGGCATGCAGTGGCAGCAGCACCGTGGTCTCGAACCCATACATGTGCTGAGGCGGAACGGTGCCGACGACCGTGGGCAGCTCGTCCGGGAGGAACCCGAATGCCTGCCCGGCATCCCGGCTGCGCGCGGCCAGCGCCCCCCAGTTCTTGGCGTGGGCCACCGGAGCGCCCGTGCTGCCAGAGGTGAACACCAGTGCGGCAAGCTGGCCGGCGGCGATCGTGGGGCTGGCTGCCACACCGTTTCCCGGCGGCGGCACGAGCACGGCCGGCCAAGGCGCCGCGTTCGGTGACCCGGCGTTCGCGTCGGTCACCGCAACCGCCCCTGGCGCATGTTCGGCCAGCTCCGCCAGCCGACGGGGCGAGCGGTCGCTGGTCAGCAGGCTCGGCTGCCCCCGCAGCAGCGCCGCCGCGAACCCCACGGCGAAAGCGTAGCGCCCGGCACATAGATTGACCGTGTGGGTCGCCGCCGGCAGCGCGTCCGCCAACCGGAGCGCATCGGCCACGAACGCCCCCGCCGTCACGTCCCGTCCCGGCAGGCGGAACAGCACGGCGCCGGCCGGCCGGTCGGTGAGGGCGACCCTGCTCACTTCGTGCGGTGCGCGCCGATATGGGCGCTGAGCGCGCGCAGGCTGCTGAAGACGGCGCGGTTGTGCTCGTCGTCCGACTTCAGCTCCAGCCCGTATTCGCGCGAGATCGCCAACGCCAGCTCCAACGCATCGATGGAATCGAGGCCGAGACCGTCGCCGAACAGCGGCGCCTCCGGGTCGATCTCGTCGGCGCCGATTTCCAGATGCAGGCACGTCACGATCAACCGCGCGACCTCGCCCTCGAAAGCGGGTATCTCGACCGTTCGTGTGGCATCGGTGGCGCCGGGCGTGATCTCGGTCAGGGTTTTCACAATCGTTTCCTGCGTTAAGAACTAAGCTGTGGAACGCGAGCGGGCAAACCTTCCGGTGAAGTCGGGCTGTAACATGGCTGGCGCAGTGTGGCGACGCTTTGTGAAGACAGTGTTGTCGCTTGGTTGGGTCGCCGTGTTCGCCGCGCCACTCGCCACCCATGTCGCCTTGGCCACGGGACGGCTTGCGGCCTGGGCGACGCTGCTGGCCATCGCCGAGGTCTTGTTGCTCGGCACGTTGGCGGTGCGCCGGCTGCGGGGCCGGCGCTTGGCCGCCGGCGTTGCAGCGCTCGCCAGCCTGGTCCTGCTGCTGGCCGTGCGCCTGGCCCGCCCGGGATGGGCTGGGGTGAGCGGGTTGATCGCTGCGTCCGGGTTGTCGCACGCCTTCATCTACGGCTCGCTCCTGCTCCTGTTCGGCCGCAGCTTGCAGCCCGGGCGCACCGATCTCGTCACAGGGCTCGCCACCAGGGTGCGCGGCTCGCTCACGCCCGAGATGCTGGCCTACACCCGGACTGTGACGAAGGCATGGTGCGTTTTCTTCGCGCTCCAAATCGTTACGTCTGCCGTACTGCTGGCTTTGGCGCCGCACCGGGTCTGGTCCTTGTTCGTCAACGTGCTGGACGGGCCGTCCGTCGTGGTGATGTTTACCGCGGAATACGCCATCCGCCGCTGGCGCTTTCGCAACTACAGCCATATTTCGCCTATGGAAACGTTTCGCACATTTTCACGAAGCCGTGCTGCCGGGTCATAAGGCGTGGCAAGCGCCGTTTGCCGTGCGTGTGTCGGCCGGGCTGCATGGCACGGCGGCGACGGTCCTCGCCCTGAACCCGGCGTGGTGGCCGGCCGCTCTTGCCACGGTCGCGGGCAATCACCTCGCACTCGCGGCGGCCGGCTTGATGCCCCGCAGCCAGTTGCTGGGCCCCGTCCTGCATCGCCTGCCCGAACCCGGCGTCACGGTCGCCCTCACCTTCGACGACGGTCCGGACTCGGTGGCGACACCGCGCGTGCTCGACCTGCTTGGCGCCGCAGGAGCGACCGCCAGCTTCTTCTGCATCGGCGAGCGTGCCCGCCGCCATCCGCATCTGCTGCGCCGGATCGTTGCGGAAGGCCATAGTGTGGAGAACCATTCCGACACACATCCGCACCACTTCGCTTGCCTCGCCGGCCCCGCGCTGCGGCGGGAGGTGGCGAACGCGCAGTCAGCCCTTTCCGACATCTCCGGCATGGCGCCGCGTTGGTTTCGCGCACCCATGGGAATCCGCAGCCCTTTGCTGGACCCGGTGCTGCACCGCGCCCGGCTGCGGTTGGTGAGCTGGACCCGGCGCGGCTACGACACGCGCTGCCGCACTCCCGCGGTGGTGCTGTCGCGCCTGGCCCGCCACGTCTCGCCAGGTGACGTTCTGCTGCTGCATGACGGCAATTGCGCCCGCTCCGCCACGGGGACGCCCGTGGTGCTGGACGTGCTTCCGCTCCTGCTGGCCCGGCTGCGGGAGACCGGCGTCACCCCCGTTCCGCTACCTCGAGCGACGCCGGTGGCCGGGCCCGGCGCCATGCCAGCAGCGGCAGCCGCATGAGGAAGCCCAGCATCAGCCGGGTGTGCATCCAGGTGAGCAGCACGTTGTCGCGGCCATACCGGAAATGCGTCACCCCGCCTTCCTCGGGCGTGAGATAGCGCACCGGGGCAGGGAGGTTCACGGCGGGCACGCCGGCCCAGCACAGCCGCACTGCCGCCTCCGCGTCGAAGTCGTAGCGCCGCATCCAGCGCTGCCGCTCCATGATGCGCAGCAGGGGGGCGATCGGGTAGACGCGGAAACCGAACAGCGAGTCGCCGATGCCGGCCCACAGCGTTTCAAGCGTCACCCAGCCGTTGGAGATGCGCCGCCCGCCGACCCGCAGCGCCGGGGCGTCCGGGCCGAACTGGGGCACGCCCAGGATCATCGCTTCGGGCCGGGCGCGGGAAACGGCGGCGAAGGTCGCAATCATCGCGGCCGGGTGCTGCCCGTCCGCGTCCATCGTGATGGCATGGGTGAACCCCTCGGCCGCCGCCGCGCGCAGCCCGTGCAGGATCGCCGCACCCTTGCCGCGGTTCTGCGCGAGCCGCAGCAGGCGCAGGCCGGGCGCCGCCGCCACGTCCTGCTCCGCCCCGTCCGTGCTGCCGTCCAGCACCACGAACACATCCGGCCAGGCCGCCACGGTGTCCCGCACCGTGCGCGCCAGCACGGGCCCCGTGTTGTAGGACGGCATCAGCACGGCATGCCTCACGGACTGGTCAGTTCCGCCCGGAAATACGCCTCGAGCGCGCGCGAAAACCGGTTGGCCGATCCCTCGACGACGAACCGCTTGCCAAGCCGGGCGCGGTACACCAGGGGGAAGTGCGGCCGGCGCCACAGCGGCCAGCCCTTGCTGATGTAGGGCGACGAGGCATGCAGGATCACCGTCTGCACCGGCGCCCCCGCCTCGCGCGCCATCAGCGCGAACCCGGCCTTGAACCCGCCCACCGGCGGCGTGCGCGTGCGGGTGCCCTCCGGGAAGATCAGCAATTGGCTGCCGGCCTGCACCGCCTCCGCTGCCCGGCGGACCATGGGAAGAGCGGCGTCGTTGCGGATATAGCCGGCCAGCCGTGCTCCCGCCCCAAGCGCCGGGTTGTCCCACAGGGATGCCTTGGTGATGCACACGACCCGGGGCAGCCGCGAGGTGACCAGCAGCGCGTCGAGCAGCGTCGGGTGGTTGGGCGTGATCACCAGGCGGGGTTCCCCGCGAAGCCCGTCGATCGCAGCGAGGTCGAACTGTGCCAGGCCCGCCAGCCGCATCAGCCCGAGCAAGCTGCGGAAGGCGCGCATGATCACGTATTGGCCGACCCGCACCGACCGATCCCGTGGCAGAACCCAATACAGCGCCGTGGCCGGCAGGTTCCAGCCCAGGAACACGATCCCGAAGATCGTCAGCACGACGTAGAACGCGAGCGTCTGGTAAGCCCAAACGAAGGGCGCGCTCAGCCGATGCCGCGCCCGCGGGGCGGGGAAGGAGGCGTCCATTGGCGTGACTGACCCGGTTTGACCTTGGCCAAAGATAACCGCAGCCGGGGCAGGGGGTCCATGGTGGCGAGAAAGCTCTTGCTCTCGACGCATCTAAGATATATCTTGATGATGTCGAAATAGAGGAACAACGACATGCATCATGAACACGAACATGGCCACCACCGGCACCGCCATGGGCACGAACAGCGCGGCGAACGCTTCGCCCGCGGCGATGGCCGCCACGGCTTCGGGCGGCACGGCGAGGCTGGGCTCGGCCACCATCAAGGCGGGCGGCGCGGCGGGCGCATGTTCGACCATGGCGAGCTGCGCCTGGTCGTCCTGGCGCTGATCGCCGAGCGTCCGCGCTACGGCTACGAGATCATCAAGGAGATCGAGGACCGTCTGGGCGGCGGATACAGCCCGAGCCCCGGCGTGATCTATCCCACGCTCACTCTGCTGGAGGAGCTGGGCCACGCCACCGTCGCCGAGGCCGGCGGCAAGAAGCACTACACCATCACGCCGGAAGGCCAGGCGGCGTTGGCCGCCAACCAGGCGGCAGTGGACGCAGCCCTCGCCCGCATGCGCGACGTCGGCGCCACCCGGACCAGCGCCGGCCAGCCGCAGATCGTCCGCGCGATGGAGAACCTCAAGCTCGCGTTGCGCCTTCGCCTGGAAAACGGCCCGCTGACCGAAGCGCAGCTCCGCAGCGTGGCCGAAGCACTGGACGCCGCCGCCCTCGCGGTGGAGCGGAGCTGATGGCGACACTCCGGGCCGAGGTGCCGACCGAGAGCGGCAGCCGCTACCTGCAGCAGCTCTGCAGGCATTGGAGCCACCGGTTCGAGGTGGCATTCGACGCGGACCAGGGCACGGTGCACCTGAACGGCGCGCTCTGCCGTTTCGCCGCCGAACCCGAGCGCCTGGTGCTGACGCTGGAGGGCGAAAACCTCGAACGCATGTCCGTCGTGGTGACGGAGCACCTCAAGCGCTTCGCCTTCCGGGAGGAGTTGGTGGTGAACTGGTCGGGTGGCCAGGCGTAGCTGGCTGCCGCATTGACCGTATACCCCCAAGCTACCTAACCTTGCGTCAAAACGCAGGGGAACGGCCATGGCAACCAAGTCGGTCATCAACGTGACCCGGCTGATCGACGACCGGCCGATGGGTGCGCTGCAGGTCCTCGTCGTCGTGCTGTGCGCGTTGATCAACCTGCTGGACGGCATGGACACGCAGTCCATCGGGGTCGCCGCGCCCTTCATCGCCAAGGGGCTCGGCCTGCAGATGGCGCAATTCGGTCCGATCTTCTCCGCCGCGCTGTTCGGCGCCACCCTGGGTGCGATCGGCTTCGGCGCGGTGGCGGACCGGGTCGGGCGCAAGCCGCTGCTCGTGCTCGCCACCTGCATCATCGGCGTGTTCACCCTGGCAACGGCGTTGGCCCCCACCGTCGGCGCCCTGGTCGCCTTCCGCTTCCTGGCCGGGATCGGGCTCGGCGGCGCCACGCCCTGCTTCATCGCGCTCACGTCCGAGTATGCGCCGGCCCGCAGCCGGGCGTCCATCGTGACCCTGATGTGGGCCGGCTTCCCGCTCGGGGCCATGATCGGGGCGTTCACCAACTCCCTGCTGATCACGGAGTTCGGCTGGCGTGCGATCTTCTGGCTCGGCGGCACCCTGCCGCTGCTCCTGGCGGTCGTGCTCGCCGCCAAGCTGCCAGACTCGCTCAAGCTGCTGATCGTGCGCCCGAACGGCCTGGCCGCCGCCCACCGCATCCTGCGCCGCATGGGCGTCCCCGAACCGGCGGAGGGCGCCACCCTCGTCGCCGACGACGACCGCCTCCCCGGCCTCCCGATCCGCCAGGTGTTCGCCCAGGGCCGCGCGCTCGGCACGGTGCTGCTGTGGGTGCCGTTCTTCATGGGGTTCGGCGTACTCACGGTCGGCGTGCTCTGGACGCCGTCGCTGCTGCGGATGAACGGGATCTCGCCCGCCGCCACCGCCTTCGTGGTCGCGTTCCAAGGGCTCGGCGCGTGCATCGGCCAGGGCTCCGCCGGCAAGCTGGTGGAGCGGTTCGGCGTCGTGCAGATCCTCGTCCCCGCGTTCCTGCTCGGTGGCTTGGCGACGGTGGGCCTCGGCTACGGCGCCGCCTCCGTGGCGCTGGCCGCCAGTTTCATCGGGCTCCAAGGCCTGTTCATCGGTTTCGCCACCGGCGGCGTCATCGCGCTCGCCGCCCTGATCTACCCGACTGCGATCCGCTCCAGCGGCGTGGGTCTTGGCATGGCGAGCGGCCGCCTGGGCCAGGTCGCCGGGCCGCTGATCGCCGGCGCCATGCTGGGCGCCGGGTTGGACGCGAGCCAGATCATGCTGTGGATCGGCCTCGCCGGCGTGATTGGCGCGGTGGCCGTGGGCCTGCTCCAGCTTTGGATCCGCAGCGACCGCCGTGCCCGGGTGGCCGAACTGCAGACGGTGGCCTGAATGCCGTCCGCCGGCAGCTACGACACGATCATCGTCGGCGCCGGGTCGGCCGGCTGCGTGCTGGCCGCCCGCCTGACCGAAGCTGGGCAAACCGTGCTGCTGCTCGAGGCCGGGTTGTGGGACCGCGACCCTTTGATCCACGTGCCACTCGGCATCGGCAAGATCTTCCCCGAACGCCGGCACGACTGGAACTACTTCATGGAGCCGGACCCGGCGCTCGGCGGGCGCGGCATCGAGTGCGCCCGGGGCAAGGTGATCGGCGGCTCCTCCTCGATCAACGTCATGGCCTATGTCCGCGGCCACGCCTCGGACTACGACCGCTGGGCCGCCGCGGGCCTGCCCGGTTGGGACTACCGCAGCGTGCTGCCGTATTTCCGCCGGTCTGAAAACTACGAAGGCGGCGCCGACGCCTATCGCGGCGACTCCGGCCCGCTGCGGGTTCAGCGCACGCGCTACGCCGACCCGATCCTGGACAGTTTCATCCAGGCCGGCCGCCGCGCCGGGTTCCCGGCGCCCGCCGACTACAACGGCGCCGAGCAGACCGGCTTCGCCCGTATCCAGCAAACGATCCACCGCGGCCGCCGCTGGAGTTCCGCCACCGCCTATCTCCGCCCCGCGCTGCGCCGCAATGCGCTCAAGGTGATCGTGCAGGCCCAGGTGGCGCGCGTGACGCTTGAGGGCACCCGCGCGACCGGCGTCGAGTTTTCCCGCGGCGGCCAGCATGTCACTGCGAGCGCGCGCGAGGTGATCCTCTGCGCCGGCACGATCGACACGCCCAAGCTGCTCATGCTCTCCGGCATCGGTGACCCCGCGCAGCTTGCCGCCCACGCCATCCCCGTCGCCGTCGCGGCCCCGGGCGTCGGCCGCAACTTCCAGGACCACCTCTCCGTCCTCGTCACCCATCGCCGCCGCGATACCAGCACCTTCGAGCGGGCAATGCGCTACGACCGCCTGGCCGGCGCCATGGCCCGGTCCTACCTCGGCGCAGGCGGGTTCGCCGGCGACGTGCCGATCGGCGTCACCGCCTTCCTCCCGACCCATCCGGCGAAGGATGTGCCGGACGTGCAGTTCCTGTTCCTGGCGGCACCCTTTCCGGCCCGGCCCTACGTGCGCAATCCGGTCGCCGACGGTTACGGCTGCCGCGTCGCCCTGCTGCGCCCGGAGAGCCGCGGCGCCGTCACCCTCGCCTCCGCGGATCCGGCAGCGCCGCCCCGGATCACGCCCAATTTCCTCTCCACCGGCAATGACCGCGCGACCCTGCTGGACGGCGTCCGCCTACTGCGCCAGATCCTCGCGCAGCCCGACATGGCGCCGCACGATGGCGGCGAGGTCCTTCCCGGCCCGTCGATCCAGACGGCCGACGAGCTCGACGCGTTCATGCGCCGCACCGCCGTTACCGTGCACCACCCGGCCGGCACCTGCCGCATGGGCCCGCCCTCCGACCCGGCGCGCGTGGTGGACGGGGCGTTGCGCGTTCGCGGCGTGGAAGGGTTGCGCGTGGTGGACGCCTCCGTGATGCCGGACCTGGTCGGCGGCAACATCAACGGCGTGGTGATGATGATGGCCGAGAAGGCCGCCGACATGATCCTCGGCCGCCCGCCGCTGGCGCCGGCGGTGCTGGGAGCGGCGGGGCAGGCAAGGGAGTTGGCCACGGCGTGACGGGTCGCGTTTGCTTGTCCACCTCCCCTCGAGGGAAGGGGGAGAAGAGGAGCTAACCTTCGGATGGAAGCGGGGTGCTCACTTCGAAACCGACCGGCCGCTCGGGCGCGCTGAACCGGCGGCGGCACCAACGGTCGCAATCGGCGATCGTCTCGCCGGGGTCGCAGCCCGGCGCCGGCACCAGCAGCGCACGCAGCCGTGGTTCCGGCAGCGTGGTGTCCAGGAACACGCGGCAGTCAGCCACCATCGCGTGGCCGCGCAAGGTTTCGGCGATGCGGTCCGGGAACACGTTGACGCCGGCAACCTGCACCGCGCCGTCGTGCCGTGCCGCGGGGCGTAGGCTTCGCTCCCCTTCCCACTCCACCCGGTCCGGCAATGCGTGGCTCGCACCGGTCGCAACCTCGGTCAGCGTGTCGTCCGAACCACGCTGCCAGCGGGGCAGCAGCACGAACGGAGCATCGGGATCGGTACGGAGCGCGATGCCCGCGGTCTCCGTGCTGCCGTACACGTCGGTCACTTCGGCCGCCCCTTGCCCCAGCAACGCCCGGTGCGAAGCGGCGCTGAGCCCGGAGGTGGCGCTGACCACGCGCAGCATGCCGGGCAATTCGCCTTGGGTGCGTTCCAGCGCCGTAAGGCTCGTCGGATGCCCGATCAGCAGGTCGCCGGGTCTCAGCACAGACCGGAGCGCGTCCGACGGCAGCATGCGTGCGTCCAGGACGGGCAGCCCGGCGATATCGGGCAGCAGCACCGTGAACAGGAAGCCGTAGATGTGGTGCGGCGGAACGGTCGCCACCACGCGGGTCCGCCCGGTGAAATACCGGCTCCAGGCCGCGGCCTCGCCATGAAGCATGGCCATCGTCTGCCGGCACAGCTTGGGCAGGCCCGTGGTGCCGGACGTGGCGAAGGTGAACCCGTCGACAGCACCCAGGGCGAACGACTCCACGACCAGCCGCGACCAGCCGCCCAGGGTGGCTTCGGCCAGCAACCGGGTCTCGTCGCCGCTCTCGTGCAGGCGGAAGAACCGGCCGACCACCTCGGACGCCGCGAGCAACTCGAGGCTGTCCAGCGCCAGGCCATCCTCACCGAGTGACGTATCCGCCGTCCAGCCCGCCGCATCCCAGGCCCGCCCGCTCCCCGCCTGGGCCCGTTCGGCGGCGACCAGGGATGCGACGACGCGCAGCACGGCCGCTTCGGATAACGATGCGCGCATGGTTTCGAAGCCTAATCGTCCCGCCGATGCGCAATCCAGCAGCCGCCTGCGCTCGCCGAGACGACTCGCATGTGCTGGTCCACGTCCGTCTCGCCGCTGGGCAGGTCGGAGGTGTAATCGAACGCGATGTCGAGGCGGCCCTGCGCCAACGCTTGCTCGATCCTGCCGCGGAACTTCGGCGTGTCCAGGCAGGGCGCGATTTCGACGAAGAACGAGCGGCTGATCGCCTCCTTGCGCAAGCCGGTCTGGCCCCGTTCGAACTCGCTGTAGAACACCACCGTGCCGGCCGGATCGAGCCGGATGACCCCGAACGGCAGCAGGTTGATGTCCGCCTCCGTCATTTGCTCGATCGCCGGGCCAAGGTCCGGCTGGTCGATGTCGATCTGTCCTGGTGCCATGTCGTCTCCTTTCGGGCTGTCTGCCATCTACAAGTCCGCTTTTTGTCCGCCCGCCGCCTGGACGCCGGGTTCGCTGAACAGCACGATTCCTACCAGGTGGGTGACCGTCTGGCCGTTCTCCGACATCGGCAGCACCAGCCGCTCGAACTGCAGCGGCGAGCCGTCGCCGAAGTTGAACCGCGCCGATTGGAAAACCGGTCCGAGATTGCGCGCGCACCGTCGGTAACAGGCCTGCAGTTCGCCCAGGATCTCCTCGTCCTCCGCCGGCGCATCCTCGACGACCGATCCCTGCAACGGCCGGCCCAGCCGCATGTTCAGCGCGTGCCCGACCGAGACGTAGCGGAAGGTCGGCGGCGCACCGCCCTCCACGGCCACGGTGTAGGCGTGCGGGCCCAGCCCGAACGGCAGCGGCTCGATGCGCCTCAGCGGCGGCAGCAGCACCCCGTCGGCCTTCGACGCTTGCCACGTGAGGTAAAGCTGCCGCAATGCCGGCGCGCGCAGGCGCTTGAGCAGGCGGTCGGTCTGGCTGCCCTGCGGCGTCCAGCGGCCGAGCCGTTCGAGCACGGCATTGCCCAGGGCGGTGAAGCTGAACGGCTTCTGCAGCACCGCCTCGCCCGCCAGCTCGGCGCCGGGCGCCTTGCCGGTGAGGAACTGCACCGGCAGCCCCGGCCAGTCCCTGCGCAGCCGGGTCACCATCATCAGGCCGCTCGCGCCCGGCATCTCGTGGTCCGTCATCACGAGGTCGAGCCGCGGCAAGGTGTGCACCAGGGCGGTTGCGGTTTCCGCATTGTCCGCTTCGAGCACGGTGTAGCCCAACTCGCGCAGGAAGGCGGCGGTCACCGGGCGGAACTGTTCGTCGTCATCGACCAGCAGAAGCGTGGCGTCACCGTGCAGCGTCGGGTCCGGCGTCCCCGTTTGCTGCTCGCCGGCCACCAGGGCCTCGATCGGCGCGCGCGGCAGGATGATCTCCACAACGGTGCCGATGCCTGGCCGGCTGTCGATGTGGAGGCAGCCGCCGGACCGCGACGCGACGCCCTGCACCATGGCCAGGCCGAGCCCGGTGCCTTCGCCCGCCGGCTTGGTGGTGAAGAACGCCTCCGTGGCGCGGGCCACGATCTCGGGCGGCATGCCCTTGCCGGTGTCCCGCACGGCAACCGCCACGTAGTCGCCGGGGGCCAGCGCCGCCGGCCGGTCGCCGGCGGAGATGTTGCTGGCGCCGATCGTCATGGTCCCGCGTCCACCCATCGCGTCACGCGCGTTCACCGCCAGGTTCAGCAACGCCACTTCGAGCTGGTAGGGATCGGCCAGCACCGGGTGCAGGTTGGCCGCGACCTCGAACGAGCACTTTACGCCGTCGCCGACCGCATGCCCGATCAGGTCTTCGGCGCCGATGAGCAGCTTGCCGATCTGAAGCAATTTGGGCGTCAGTCGCTCCCGCCTGACGAACGTCAGCAACTGGCCGATGAGCTTGGTCGCCCGCTCGACCGCCCTCTCGCCGTGCTCGACGACCTCTATGACCTCGGGCGTCGGGGCGCGGCGCCGGATCAGCCCGTAGCTCGCCGTGATCGCCGCCAGCACGTTGTTGAAGTCGTGCGCGACCCCGCTCGTCAGTTGCCCGAGCGCTTCGAGCTTCTGGGCCTGCAGCACCGTACTCTGCATCTCCTCGCGCCGGGTCATCTCGGCGGCCAGCTCGTGGGCAGCATCCTGCAGGGCGCGGGTGCGCTCCGCGACGAGGTGTTCCAGCTCGTCGTGCGACTGCGCCAGCACCTGTCGGGCCTCGACGATTTCGGTGATGTCGGTGCTGGTGCCATACCAGGTTTTGATGCGGCCGGCCGAATCCCACACTGGAAGCGCGCGCGCCAGCATCCACCGGTAGACGCCGTCGAAACGCTGCAGCCGGTGCTCGCGCTCGAACGGCTTGCCGGTGATCAGCGTTTGCCGCCGCAGCTCCAGCGAGGCTGCACGATCGTCCGGATGCACGATGTCGGTCCAGTCAGGGCCCTTGATCCCTCGCAGAAGCCCGGTGAACTCGACCATGCGCGCATTGGAGTAGATGGTGTTGCCGTCCGCGTCGCTGACCCAGACCATCTGCGGCATCGCGTCGGCGAGCGTGCGGAACCGTTCCTCGCTTTCCGCCAGCCGGACCACCGCCTGCTTGCCCTCCGTGATGTCGCGGCCCTCGGGCATCAGGAAAGCGATGCTGCCGACGCCGTCGCGGACCGGGCGGACGCTGAAATCGACCGTGGCAACCCGGCCGTCCCCGGCGCGCACCTCGGCGTCGTAGCGAACGGCCAGGCCGGCGGCGGCTTGGGCGATGGCGTTGCGCAACTGCGCCGGAGCATCCGGGTCGGGCGCCTTCGTCCACCAATCCAGGTCCCAGAGCGGCCGGCCGACGATGGCGTCCGGGGTCAACCCGCCGAACTCCAACGCGGCACGGTTGGCCTCGAGTATGATGCCGTCAGGCGAGAGCAGGCCCATGAACTGGATGCTGGCATCGAAGATCGCCCGGAACCGCGCCTCGCTGTCCCTCAGCGCCGACTCCGCCCGGGCCCGCTCCACGGCGGCCCAGGTCCGCTCGGCCACCTCGCGGATCAGCGCCTCGTCGGCGTCCGTCCAGTTCCTCGTTTCGCGCTGGTGAACATACAGCACGGCATGCAGCACGCCGTCCTTGACCAGGGGCACCGACACCGCCGCCCGGTTGTGCACGGCGGCGAAGGTGGCCGCGACCCCCTCCGTCTCCTGCACCAGCGGGTCCGTGGCGGCGTCAGCGAAGCGCACCGTGACGCCCTTGCGCAGCGTGGCGACCAGCCGGGGGCCGAAATCCCGCAACCGGTAATGCCCCGCCAGGCTCGGCATGTCCCCCGCGACCCAATCCTCGGCGACGCTGAAGTGCTGCCCGTCCGCGTCGATCTCGGCGTAACCCGTGCGATCGGCCTCGAGATGGGATCCCAGGAGGAAAGCCGCCTCCGCCATCACGCGGCGTGGGTTGCGGATCGGGTTCAACCGGTCGGTGAGGCGCAACAGGAAGCTGTGATTGGCCGCCGTCTGTGTGTCCGGAGTCTGCTGCTGCAGACGCAGGGCGTCACGCACGACCTCGTTCACATCGCCATAGCGGCCCGAACCGACCCGGTCGCGTACATAGGCCGCCAACTCCGGTGTGAGCGAGACGTAGAGGGCAGAGTTGGAGGACATGAACTCACGATACCGTTACCTAGCGAGGATGCTTGGCACTTCGTTACGCCGATGTCACTTCCTTTTGACCTTCCCGCTTCCACAACCGCCAGGTGGCGGTGCGATTTCCCGAACTATCCGCGGTTGCGCATCAACCTGGCCTTGTCCCGGGCCCAATCCTTTGCGGCCACCGCTTGCCGCTTGTCCGCTTTCTGCTTGCCCTGGCCGAGTCCCAGCAGCACCTTCGCCATCCCGCGCTCGTTGAAATGGATGTCGAGCGGCACCAGCGAGAACCCGTCCTTGCTGATCGCCCCCAACAACCCATCCATCTGCTTCTTCTTGACCAGCAGCTTGCGCGGCGCCCGGGGCTCGAACTTGGACAGCACGCCACCCTGGTATTCCGGGATGTAGCAGTTGAACAGCCACATCTCTCCGTCCCGCTCACCCGCCCAGGCCTCCGTGATGGTCGCGCGGCCGTGGCGCAGGCTTTTGACCTCGGGGCCCTTCAGGACGATGCCGGCCTCGACCGTCTGCTTGATCGTGTAGTCGTAGCGGGCCTTGCGGTTCTGCGCGGCCAGCCCGTGGCTGATCAGGCCGCTCTTCTTCTTTTCGGCGGGCATGGTGCTAGTTGAGCAGCCCGGCGTCCGTCATCGCCGTGCGCACGCGGCCTTTCGTGGCCTCCGCGACCGGCGCCAGCGGCAGGCGGCAATGGCCCGTGCCGTAGCCGAGCAGGCTTTGGGCATACTTGACCGGCCCGGGGTTGGACTCGGCGAACATCGCGTCATGCACCGGCAACAGCCGGCGCTGTATCGCCATCGCCTCGGCCACGCGGCCCTCGGACCAGGCCGCGTGCATGGCGCTGCACTGCGCCGGGGCGATGTTCGCAGTGACGCTGATGCAGCCCTGGCCGCCCGAGGCCAGGAAGGCGAGTGCGGTATGGTCCTCGCCCGAAAGCTGCACGAAGGCGTCCCCGCACGCCGCCGTCGTATGCAGCGGGCGCACCAGGCTGGCCGTCGCGTCCTTCACGCCCACGATGTTCCGGTGGCGGGCCAGCCGCGCCATCGTCTCGACACTCATGTCCACCACCGAGCGCGGCGGGATGTTGTAGATGATGACGGGGATGTCCACCGCGTCTGCGATCGCTTTGAAGTGGAGGTAGAGCCCTTCCTGCGTCGGCTTGTTGTAGTAAGGCGTCACCACCAGCACGCCGTCCGCCCCCGCCTCCTTGGCGTGCCGCGCCAGTTCGATCGCCTCCGACGTGCTGTTGGAGCCGGCGCCCGCGATCACCGGCACGCGCCCGGCCGCGGCCTCGATGGTGATCTCCACCACCCGTCGGTGCTCGGCATGGCTCAACGTCGGGCTTTCCCCCGTGGTGCCGACGGGGACCAGCCCTTGCGTGCCCTGGGCCACCTGCCATTCCACGAAGCTGGCAAGGGCGGGTTCGTCCACGCGGCCGTCGGCGTGCATGGGGGTGGCGAGGGCGACGAGCGAGCCGGTGAACATGGCGCAGGGTATCCGGGTTGGGGGACCCGAACCTAGGCACCGCCCGAAGCTGCTGCAAGCACGGTGGTTATGGTGCATAAGTCCGGCCGTGATCCGCGTATGCGCCGTTCTGCTGCTCGTGCTGTCCTCCACCCTTTCGCCGGCGCGGGCGGACGAGATCGGCGCCGCCTTGCGCGATAGCCGTTGGGCCGATGCGGACACCCTGGCCGCCGCCTGGCCGGACCCGGTTGCGCGCAAGCTGGTGCTGTACTTCCGCCTGCTGACGCCGGGTGCGGCCCACGCGGCGGAGATCGCCGGGTTCATGGCGGCCAATCCCGCGTGGCCGAACCAGGCCGTGCTCGCCCGCCGCCTGTCCGAGGCGATGGCTATCGAGCCCGACGACCGCACCGTGCTCGACATCTGCGCCCACCAGCCGGTGCGCGAGATCGCCTCCATGCTCCGCTGCGCCACCGCGGACGCCAACACCGGCCGCGCCCCCGACGCCGTGGAGGCCGCACGCCAAGCCTGGACCCGGGGCATCACCGACCCGGGCGGCGAGCTCGCCTTCATCCGCCAATGGGGCAAGAGCCTGACCGCCGCCGACCAGTGGCAGCGGTTCGACCGGTTGGCCTGGACCGACAACGGCGCCGTCGGCGGGCCCGCTTTCCGCCAGATCGCGCGGCTGGACCCAACGCAGCGCACCACCGCCGAGGCCCGGTTGGCGCTGAAGCGCGACGACCCGTCCGCCCGCGCCCTGGTCACGGCACTGCCCGGCGGCGCCACCATCGACCCGGCGTTGATGCTGGAGCTAGCCAAGTGGCTGCGCCGCGCCGGCCAGGATGACGACGCGCAGAAACTCTGGCTGGCGATGGGCGCCGACGCCGAGCATGCCACCGCGCCGGAGCACCGCCCCGCCTTCTGGGAGGAGCGCAACCTGCTCGCCCGCCGCCGCCTGCACAGTGCGGACGGGGCGGGCGCGTACGGGCTCGTGAACGGCGCCGCCGGCCTGGCGCCGGCGGAGGCAATCGATGCCGAGTTCCTGGCCGGGTTCATCGCGTTGCGCCGGCTTAACGACACGGATGCCGCCGCCCGCCATTTTCGTGCGCTTGCCGCCCTCAGCCATGCCGCCATCACCCAGGGCCGCGCGTATTACTGGCTCGGCCGCACCGCCGACGCGCGGCACGACCCGGCAGGCGCCAAGGCCGCCTATGCCCAGGCCGCCGCCTGGCCCACCACGTTCTACGGCCAACTCGCCGCCCGCGCCCTGGGCGAGGATGACGCATCGCTCGCCGCCCGTATCCGCGCCGCCCGCGATCCGAACTGGACCGCCGCCCGCGCCCTGGACTTCGCAGGGTCCGAGAACGCCCGCGCCGCCGCCTTGCTGGTCGCATGGGGCGAGCCCCGCCGCGCCCGCGCCTTCATCCTGCGCCTGGACGACCTGGCCGCAGACGGCACCGACCGTACCCTGGCCGCCCGCCTGGCCGACGGCTTCGGCCTCCCGGACCTGGCCGTGGCGATCGCCCGCCGCGCCGGCCGCGAGGGCGTGATGCTGACGGAAGCCGGTTGGCCGCTCGCCGTCGACCCGCCCGCCGGCCCCGTGGAACCCGCTCTGGCGCTCGGCCTGATCCGCCAGGAGAGCAACTTCAACACCGAGGCGCTGAGCCCGGTCGGCGCCCGCGGCCTGATGCAGTTGATGCCCGCCACGGCCCAGGCGGTGGCGCACCGGTTGGGCGACGGCCCGGTGAACATCCCCGCGCTGTCCACCGACCCGGCCTACAACATGCGCCTCGGCACCGCCTATCTCGGCGCGCTGCTGGACCAGTTCGGCGGCGCCATGCCCTACGCCGTGGCCGGCTACAACGCGGGGCCGGGCCGGGTGGCCGACTGGCTTGCCACCAACGGCGACCCGGCGGCTGGTGGCATCGATATGGTGGACTGGATCGAGCTGATCCCCTTCAACGAGACCCGCAACTACGTCCAGCGCGTGGTGGAGAACGTCGTGGTCTATCGCGCCCTCACCGGCACGGTCCTGCCGCACCCGCTGGCGCGCTGGAACGGATGAATTTTCCCCGCCTGGTTGCCAGCGTCGTCGGCGCCGGATACCTGCCGCGCGCACCGGGGACCTGGGGATCGGCCCTGGCACTGGTGGCGGGAGCGGCGATCCTGTCGCTCGACGGCCAGCGCGTGCTGATCGCAGCCACGGCGCTGGCGGTGATCGCCGGCCTGTGGGCGATCCCCCGCGCTGGCGGCGAGGCAGACCCGGGCTGGGTCGTGATCGACGAGGTAGCCGGCATGTGGCTGGCGATGCTGCCGCTGTCGCGCCCTTGGCCACTCGGCATGCTGGCGGCGTTCGGGCTGTTCCGGCTGTTCGACATCACCAAGCCGGGCCCGATCGGCTGGTTGGACCGGCTGCCCGGGCGGGTCGGCGTCATGGGCGACGACTTGGCAGCCGGTGCCGCCGCGGCGATGCTGGTCGCGGTGCTGCAGTGGCTAGCGCAATAGGAGCGGACCGATGCTGGACGACGCCATCCTGGCCCAGGCGGCCGACCTGCTGGACCGCTTCCGCGCCCGCGGTTGGCGCGTGGCCACGGCGGAAAGCTGCACCGGTGGTCTTATCGCGGCGGCCCTGACCCACGTGCCTGGCTCGTCCGACGTGGTGGACCGCGGTTTCGTCACGTACTCGAACGCGGCCAAGGCGGCGATGCTCGGCGTAGACCCGGCCCTGATCGAAGCCCACGGTGCGGTTAGCGGCCCGGTCGCAGCCGCAATGGCGGCCGGAGCCCTCGCCCGCTCCGAAGCGGACGCCGTCGTGGCAGTCACCGGTGTCGCCGGCCCGGGCGGCGGCAGTGCGGAGAAGCCGGTCGGCACCGTATGGTTCGGCTGGGCCACGCGCGCCGGTGCCGGGACGGATCGGCACGTGTTCCCTGGCGACCGCACGGCAGTCCGGGCCGCGACGGTCTCGAAAGCCTTCGAACTTCTGGCAGCAGCTTGAAACGAAAGCGTAGGCGCGTGCCCCTTCTGTTGGGCCATCGTTGAACTTACTCTCGGATCATGGACCAGCCGCATCCTGAGCCGCCATTGACAGCGAGGGCCTTCGTCATCCTCGCTGTCCTCTCTGATCGGGCCGACATACCAAGTCGATAAAGCTAAAAGGGCGCCTAAGCCGAAAGCTGTTCCGGCTCCGTCCGCACCCGCTTCACCACCAGCTTGTTCAGCGCGTGGACATAGGCCCGCGCCGCCGACACGATCGTATCCGTGTCGGCACCCTGGCCGTCCACCATCTTGCCGCCTTCCTCCAGCCGCACCGTGGTCCGTGCCTGCGCGTCCGAGCCCTCCGTCACCGCGCCCACCGAGTACAGTACGAGCGTTCCCTCATGCGGGAAGATCTCGCGCAGCGCGTTGAACGTGGCATCCACCGGCCCCAGCCCTGCGGCCGTCGCTGTCTGGGCCACGCCGTCCACCTCCAGCGCAAGCTCCGCTTTTGCCGGCCCGTGAGACCCGGCCTGCACCGCCAGCGATACGAACCGCAGCCGGGCGTGGTCGCGCACCACCTCGTCATCCACCAGCGCAACCAGATCCTCGTCGTAAACCACCTTCTTGCGGTCGGCGAGATCCTTGAACCGCCGGAACGCCTCGTTCAGGCGGTTCTCCCCCACCTCGCCGTAGCCCAGCGCCTTCAGCTTGTCGCGGAACGCCGCGCGGCCGGAGTGCTTGCCCATCACCAGGCTCGACTTGGTCCAGCCAACGCTTTCCGGCGTCATGATCTCGTACGTCGCCGCGTTCTTCAGCACGCCGTCCTGGTGGATGCCGCTCTCGTGCGCGAAGGCGTTGCGGCCGACGATCGCCTTGTTCGGCTGCACGTCGAAGCCGGTGATCGTGGCCAGCATCTTGGACACCCGCAGGATCCGCGGCGTCTCGATCCCCGTCCGGTACGGCACCGCGTCCTGCCGGGTGCGGATGGCCATCGCCACCTCCTCGAGCGCCGCATTGCCCGCCCGCTCGCCGATGCCGTTGATCGTGCACTCCACCTGGCGCACGCCCGCACGCAACGCCGCGATCGTGTTGGCCACCGCCAGGCCCAGGTCGTTGTGGTTGTGCGTGGACAACACCACCCCGTCCGCACCCGGCACCCGCTCGCGCAGCATGGTGAAGATACGGTGCATGTCCTCCGGCAACGCGTAGCCGACCGTGTCCGGGACGTTGATCGTGGTCGCCCCCGCCTTGATCGCCGCCTCCACGCAGCGGCAGAGGAACTCGGGCTCCGTGCGGCTGCCATCCTCGGCGGACCATTCCACGTCGTCCGCGTGCTGCCGCGCCAAGGTCACGCTGTCGATGGCGAGCTGCAGCACCGCCTCCGGCTCCATCCGCAGCTTGTACTTCATGTGCAGCGGGCTGGTGGACAGGAACACGTGGATGCGCGGCCGCTCGGCGCCCCGCACCGCCTCCGCCGCACGCAGGATGTCCGCCCGCCCGGTCCGCGCCAGCCCGGCGATCACCGGCCCGCGCACCTGCTCGGCAATCAGTTTCACGCTCTCGAAATCACCCGGCGAGGCGATCGGGAACCCGGCCTCGATCACGTCCACCCCGAGTTCGGCCAGCGCCTCGGCCATCCGCAGCTTCTCGTGCAGGTTCATCGAGAAGCCGGGCGACTGCTCGCCGTCCCGCAGCGTGGTGTCGAAAATGATGACGCGGTTGTCGTCGAGGGTCCCGAAACTCGGGTGAGTGATCGTCATGGCAGGCGCTCCGGATCGGCGTGGGGTGCAGGCGGGCATCTCAGGTCCCCCTGAGCGATGCCGGCCCTGGTCAGCCCGGCGGAACGCTCAGGGGCGGAGAAGTCGAAGGAGAATGAGCGCCGCAGACGGTGTCTGCTGACGGATCGCGGCGAAAGGGGCGCGGATCGGGCACATTGCACGGGCAACCTACGGGGTGCCTTGCCGCGCTGGCAAGCCCACATCGCCCAGCAGCCGCGCCGCGATTGCAAGGCTGGTCTGCGAAGCCGCGTCCAGCGCCAGGGCGCCGGCGTCGTGATACGCCACGATCACCTCATCCGGATGGAAGCCTTTGATGGCCGCGGCGATCGGGGGCTCCGGGTCCACCAACGCCACGTTCATCCGCACCAGCCACACCGTCCCGGCAAACTCGGCGAAGTCGCCGCCGATCTCGTCGCCGAAGCTGTCCGCCAGCAACAGCAGGCGGCCGGGCCCGGGATGCGTGAACGCCACGATCGCGTCGGGCAGCGCCGGGCTGCACCGGGCGCCGCCGCATTGCGCCACCCCCGCGCGGCGCAGATCGGGCGTGCCGATGCGGTCATGCAATCCCACGCCCGGGTCGAAGCCGTTCAGGTCCGAGGAGCGGTTGTCCGGCTTCAAACCAAGCGAGAGTTCGCGCGCCAGGTCCATCCGCTCGCCCACGACCTCCGCCACGCGCAGCGGCCCTTCGCCGGCCCAGTGGAAATGCCGCTTGGGCAGCACCTCGAAGCGCTGCTTGAGGGCCTGCATCTCCGCCACCGGGTAGATCACGTCCGGCGCGTCCAGCTCGGCCACCAGCCGGTCGGCGGCGAAGTCCGAACATGGGATATCGGCCGGAACATCCTCCGGGTAGATGCGCGGAGCCGTGGGGATGATCAGGAAACGGAACGGCAAATCCGTGGCGCGGCCGGCATCCAGCACGGGACGGATCGTAGCGGCCGCATGCCGGGTCGCGGGTTCGGCCACGGTGCCGCCGCAGACGTCGGCAATGAGCGAGCGGGGCGGGCTGCCCTCATGGTTGCCGAGGAAAAGCCGCCCGTTGCGCCCGATCACGATGGGCGGCGGCAGGGTGCCGGTCACCCGGTAGGCGACCCACGCCTCCGCCTGCATGACGAAGGGCGGTTGCCAGAACAGGGCGGCGAACACCAGGAACAAGGGGATCGCAGGCAGCCATGCTTTCATCGGCAGGCGGTCACGCGGCAAGGCTTGCCGCAATCAGGAACTCGCGGTTGCCCTCGGGCCCGGTGATCGGGCTTGGCTCGATCCCAAGCACGGTCCAGCCGGGCAGGGCGGCCCACCAATCGCGGATCGTGGCGCACACCGCCTCGTGCACGGCCGCGTCGCGCACCACTCCGTTCTTGCCGACCTGGCCCGGTCCCGCCTCGAATTGCGGCTTGATCAATGCCACCGCCCAGGCCCCGGGCGCGCAACAGCCGAGCGGCGCCGGCAGGATGGTGCGCAGGCCGATGAAGCTGGCATCGCAGACGAGCACGCGCACGGCCTCCGGCAACGTGAGGTGGCGCGCGTTGGTGCGCTCATGCACGATCACGCGCGGATCGCTGCGCAGTTTCCAAGCGAGTTGCCCATGCCCGACATCGACGGCGTGCACCCGCGCCGCCCCCCGCGCCAGCAGCACGTCGGTGAACCCCCCCGTCGAGGCCCCCACATCCACGCAAACCCGCTGGTCCGGCGACAATGCAAAATGGTCGAGCGCATGATCGAGCTTGAGCCCACCGCGCGATACCCACGGATGGTCCTGCCCCTTGACCTCGAGCGGCGCCTCGGCGCCCAGCGGCTGCCCGGCCTTCTCCACCCGGCGGTCTCCCGAAAAGACCTTGCCTGCCAGGATCAACGCCTGCCCCCGCGCCCGCGACTCAACAAGCCCCCGGTCCACGAGAAGCTGGTCCGCCCGCTGCTTCGCCATCGTGCGTCCCCCTCCGAAGCGCGCCTGTTGAACCCAATCGATGCTGCCTGCGCCCTCTTCCGTCCTTCAGGGGAGGAAGTCGGGGTGAGAGCCGTCACGCACGCGGTAGGAGACGCCGCTAAAACGACATCAACGCACTAACCTAACACGTATCGACCGCCTCCGCCGCCGCAACCGGATCACCTCCGCCACGCCTCGCACGGCTGAACCGAGTCCGGCCATGATAACGGTGCTGAAAGAGTGCCCATGGACGTCTTAGACAGCCGGGCAAGCAACGCCCACGACCGCGGGTGCGCTACTGCAAGTACCCCCAACGCTCGACCGCCGGCTCGGCACTGGCCCATTTCCACCCGTCCCGCTGCTGGCAGATATCGACCGAGTACCACCCCGTCGGTTCGTCCTTCGCCTCCACGGAGAACAGCACCTGCTTGCAGGCGGCAAGCGGGTTGGAAATGGCGCGCACGACCTCCAGCGTCCCGTGCTCGTTGCCGAGCGGCAGGGAATGCACCACCCGCCAAGGCGCGTTGCCGCCCGGCGCCACGCTTCCCGCGGCCTGCGCGATCGCATCCTGCTCGCCCTCGTGCCATGAGCGGGTGACGCGCTTGATCGCGTAGTCGGACACCGCGGCCGTGCCCACGCCCACGGCGAACCCCACCGCCGGGTTGGCGGACGCGCCGCCGGCGGCCGCGCCGGCCACCACGCCCACGATCCCGCTGACCGAGCTGCAGCCGCCCAGGGCCGCCACCAGCACCAGGGCCGCCACCCGGGCCGCCAGCCTCACTGCAGCGAGCCCCAACGCTCCGTGGCGGGCTCGGCGGAAGCCCATTTCCATTGCGGGCCGTCATGGCAAACCGTGGCCGTGTAGAAGGCCCGGCGCGGCTGGTGGTCCTCGGTCGTGTCCACGGAGAACACGATCTCCTTGCACTCGATCGCCGGGTTGCCGACGGTGCGGACCACGGCGACCTGGCCGTGCTCGTCCTCCTCGATCGGAACATCGTGCACGACGCTCCAAGGGCCGACGCCGCCCGGACCAAGCGCGCCGGCCGCCTCGGCGATCCGGTCCTGCTCGAAGCGGTGTACCCGGCGTTCTTCGTATTGCAGCCCGGCATTCGCCCCCGCCGCCACGCCCAACCCGATCGCGGTGGCGGCGGTCGCACTCTTCGTCAGTGAACTGGCGATGCCGGCCCCGGCAATGCCCGCCACCTCCTGGGTGCCGCTGGTCAGCACGGAGCCGCAACCGGATAGCGCCAACGCTGCAACCATAGGCAGCGCGAGAGCCCTGGAAATCATACGCGTAGCCCTCGATCCTCTACGCCCGTCCGAAGCGTAGGCGCCTCAGGCGATAAGGCGTCGAGCCTCCGCCAGGGTCAAGCGGGTGCGCATCACTTCCGAAAGCACTGATGCAACCCGGTCACGCGCGCACACCAAAGCGGCTTGCACGGTGCCTTCCTTGAGATACCAGGCGACGAAATCGAACCCCTCCACGTCCCCGTCGAACGCCACGTCGTCCCACCCGGCGGCGTGCCCGAGCGACTGCAGCCGCTTGCCGCCCTGCGCGCTCCAGAAGAACGGCACGCCCTGATACGCGGCATCCTGGCCGAGCATGCCGAGCGCCGCGATCCGGCCATGCTGCTGCGCCAGCCGCCAATGCTCGATGCGCGGCCAACCCTCGGGCGAGGCGATGTCCCCCGCAGCCCACAGCCCGTCAGCGACCCGCAGCGACGCATCCGCCACCAACCCGCCATCCTTCGCGCGCGGCAGGCCGTCCGCGTAGTCCAGCACCGGGGCGACGCCCAACCCGGCAAGCACCAGATCCGCCGCCAGGTCCTCACCCGAGGCGAGCCGGACCATCCCCGGCTCGACCCGCTCGACCGTGGCGCCCAAGCGGAATGCCACCCCGTTGCCCTCGTGCAGCGCGCGGATCGCCGCCCCCACCCGGTCCCCGAACAAGGACGCGAACGGCAGCGCGTCCCGCCCGATCACGGTGACCTCCATCTCCCGGTCGGCCAGTGCCGAGGCGGCCTCCATGGCGATGAAGCTGGTGCCGATCACGACCGCCTTCGCCCCCGGCCGCACGGCGGCAAGGATCCGGTCCACATCGCCGAGGTTGCGCAGCGTGAGCACCGTCCCGCCGCCCGGAAACGCCGGCGGCTTCGGCATGGCCCCGGTGGCGAGCAGCGCCGCGTCATACTGGATGGTGGCGCCGGTGGAGAGCGTGAGCGTGCGCGCCGCCGGGTCGATCGCCTGGACGGACGCGTTCGTGCGCTCGATCGTCACCGGCCCGGCCTGCGCGCCACCCAGCAGCGGGAGCGTGGATCGGTCGAACTCCGCGGAGGACAGCGCCATCTTGCTGAGTTGGGTGCGGTCGAGCGGCTCGGCCGCATCGGGTCCGACCATCTGGATGCGCCCGGCAAACCCGTGGTCGCGCAGGGTGACCGCCGCCATCGCCGCCGCCGCGCCCGTGCCGACGATGACGAAGCGCCGCCGATCGTCCCGCTGCCTAAACTCCGGCGCCGGGATCGGCGTCGTGTCCACCAGCACGTCGTCGCCATCGAGCGTCACGCCGTAGCGGTGCAGGCTGCGCATCGCCACCGGCTCGAGCAGCGCGCCCGTTTCGGCATCGAACGCTCCCATGTGCCAGGGACAGATGATGCGCCCGTTGCACAGCACGCCCTTCTCGAGCGGCGCCTTGGCATGCGGGCAGGTTCCTTCGAACGCCCGCACCGTATCGCCCTCGCGGACGAGGAGCAGTTTCGTGCCGTCGGCCTCGACGGCGGTCATGCCGGGCGGGAGATCGCTCAGTGTGGCTACGTGGGTGCCGGGCATCGTGGGCTCCTTGCTGTGCTGGGAACAGCGGGTTCGAAGGGCGGGAGTTTCATTCAGGGCTGGGACTGGGGCTGGGGCTGGGGCTGGCGGCGGGCGATGTGCGGGTGCTTCGTGGGGCCGCGGCGGATGGGTTGGACCCGGCGAGCCTTCCCCGTGCTATGCATGGTCAACCTCCCTCGTGACGAACCGGGGCCGCCGCTCCCGACGAGCCCTCATCTTGATCCTCACCCGCCTTACCTTGACCGAGTTCCGCAACTACCCGGCGCTGACCTGGCGCCTGGCGTCACGGCTGCACGTCATCACGGGGCCGAACGGGACCGGCAAGACCAACTTGCTGGAGGCGATCTCGCTGCTGGTGCCGGGCCGCGGGCTGCGCAACGCGCGGCTGGCCGACCTGCCGCGGCAAGGTGGCCCGTCCATGGGCGGCCCTCGCGCCTGGGGCGTGGCGGCGCAGTTTGCCGACGGGCTGGCGCTCGGCACCGGGTCCGCGCCGGATGGGCCGCCGGACCGCCGGGTGTTCCGCCTCGATGGCGAGGCGCCCCGGTCGCAAGCCGCCATCGCCGCCCGGTTGGCGGCGGTTTGGCTCACGCCGCAGATGGACCGCCTGTTCGGCGAGGGTGCGTCCGGCCGGCGGCGGTTCCTGGACCGGCTGGTGTGGGCGCTGGAACCCGGCCACGCGCGTGAGGTCGCGGCGCACGACACGGCCATGTCCAGCCGCAACCGCCTGCTTGCCCAGGGCGGCGCCGACCCGGCATGGCTGGCCGGGCTCGAGGACAGCATGGCTCGCCACGCCGTGGCCGCCGCCGCTGCCCGCCGGGCGCTGACCGCCCAGCTCAACGCGGCGCTGGAGCAGGGAGCGGCCGGGCGCTTTCCGGCGGCCCGCCTCGGCTTGGTGGACCGGGTCGCGGACCGGCTGGACGGCGGTCCCGCTCTGGCCGCCGAGGATTGGCTGCGGGCGGCGCTGCATGACGCCCGGGTTGGGGACGCGGCTGCCGGGTCTGCCTCGCTGGGGGCGCACCGGGCGGACCTCACCTTGGCCGACGCCGCTACGGGATTGCCAGCCGGCCTTGCCAGCACCGGGCAGCAGAAGGCGCTGCTGCTCGGCACCATCCTCGGCCACGCGGCGCTGATCACCGCCTCGCGCGGCCAACCCCCCGTGCTGCTGCTCGACGAACCGGCCGTCCACTTGGACGCCGACCGCCGCCGGGACTTGCTGGACGCGCTCGCCACAGGGGCTGGCAGCGTTGTTTTGACCGGTACCGACCCCGAGATTTTCAGCCCCTTGCACGGCCTGGCGGAGGCCTGGCGCACCGGCGGGGACGCCGTGGTGCCGGACCCCAGCTTCCCACCCGCCGGGGGTCGCTAAATGCCCTGCAAGCGCCTATATTCCTGAGCCTACCAAGCACCTCCCGGAGTCTCCTGACGGCATGTCCGATCCCGCCGCGCCGAACCCAGAATCTACCCCGAGCAATGGCGCCTATGACGCAGACTCGATCTCCGTCCTGCGTGGGCTGGACGCGGTGCGCAAACGGCCCGGCATGTATATCGGCGACACCGATGACGGTTCCGGCCTGCACCACATGGCGTTCGAGATCATCGACAACGCGGTGGACGAGGCGCAGGCCGGCTACGCTACGATGTGCTCGCTGACGCTCAACGCCGACGGGTCCGTGACCGTGCGGGACGACGGGCGCGGCATCCCGACCGACATCCACCACGAGGAGGGCGTTTCGGCCGCCGAAGTGGTGCTGACCCGGCTGCATGCGGGCGGCAAGTTCAACCAGAACAGCTATAAGGTGTCGGGCGGCCTGCATGGCGTGGGGGCCGCCGTGGTGAACGCGCTGTCCGACTGGATGCACGTTCGGATCTGGCGCAACGGGCTCGAGCACATCATCCGCTTCAAGGGCGGTGACGCGGTGGCGCCGCTCGAGGTGGTCGGGCCCAGCGACGAGGTGCACGGCACCGAGGTCACGTTCAAGGCGGCGCCGTCCACCTTCACCAAGACCGAATTCGAATACGCGATCCTGGAGAAGCGGCTGCGCGAACTGGCGTTCCTGAACTCGGGGCTGCGCATCCGCCTGTGCGACGAACGGCACGCGCCGGCGCAGGAGACGAATTTCCACTACGAGGGCGGGCTGGTGGAGTTCGTCCGCTACCTGGACCGCTCCAAGACGCCCGTGCTGCCGGAGCCGATCAGCGTCACCACGCTCGAAAGCCAGGTGGGCATCCGGGTGGAGTTCGCGCTCGAGTGGAACGACAGCTTCCACGAGACGATGCTGTGCTTCACCAACAACATCCCGCAGCGCGACGGCGGCAGCCACCTCGCCGGGTTCCGCCAGGCGCTGACCCGGGTGGTGACCAAATACGCCGAGAGCATGGGCAAGAAGGAACTGACACTGGTCGGCGAGGACATGCGGGAGGGCATGACGGCGGTGCTGTCGGTGAAGGTGCCGGACCCGAAGTTCAGCAGCCAGACCAAGGACAAGCTGGTGAGCTCCGAGGTGCAGCCGGTGGTGCAGGCGGCGGCGGCGGATGCGATCAGCCATTGGTTCGAGACGCATCCGCGCGAAGCCAAGGCGATCGTGCAGAAGGTGATGGATGCGGCCAGCGCGCGCGAGGCCGCCCGCAAGGCGCGCGAGCTGACCCGGCGCAAGGGCGTGCTGGACGTGAGCACGCTGCCGGGCAAGCTGGCGGACTGCCAGGAACGGGATCCGGCGCACGCCGAGGTGTTCATCGTCGAGGGTGACAGCGCCGGCGGCTCGGCCAAGCAGGGGCGGGACCGCAAGCACCAGGCGATCCTGCCGCTGAAGGGCAAGATCCTGAACGTGGAGCGGGCTCGGTTCGACCGGATGCTGGGCTCGGCCGAGATCGGCACGTTGATCACGGCGCTGGGCACCGGGATCGGGCGCGGCGAGCCGGAGCAGGGCGGCTTCGACATCAGCAAGCTGCGCTACCACCGCATCGTCATCATGACGGACGCCGACGTGGACGGCAGCCATATCCGCACGCTGCTGCTGACGTTCTTCTTCCGGCAGATGCCGGAGTTGATCGAGCGGGGATACCTGTACATCGCGCAGCCGCCGCTGTTCAAGGCGACCCGCGGCAAGGACGAGCGGTATATCAAGGACGAAGGCGCGCTGGAGGACTACCTGCTGGACAAGGCGCTGTCCGAGGCAGTGCTGACCTATGCCAACGGCGAGACGTTCCAGGGCGCGGAACTGGGTGCGGAGGCCAAGTTCCTGCGGGAGGCTTGGCTGAATTTGCGCAAGCTCAGTTCTACGGTGCCGACGAATTTGCTGGAGCAGGCGGCCATCGCCGGAGCGTTGACCGCTGACTATGCGGGGACGGTGGGCGAGCGCGCGGTGCTGGCGGACCGGCTGGCCGGGATCTCGGCGCAGAACGAGCGCGGCTGGGTGGTGGACGCGGACGAGCGCGGCCTGACGATGCGGCGCACGGTGCGCGGTGTTGCGGATTGGCACCGGATCGACGCCGGGTCTTTGCGGAGTGTGGAGGCGCGGTGGCTGTATGAGCGGCGGGAAGCGCTGCTCGCCAAGTTCGCCCAGCCGGCCACGCTCAAGCTGGACCGCGACACGGTGAACGTTGCCGGCCCGGCAAGCGCGTTCGACCGCGTGCTGCAGCAGGGCCGGAAGGGTCTGACGATCCAGCGGTTCAAGGGGCTGGGCGAGATGAACCCGGAGCAGTTGTGGAAGACGACGCTCGATCCGGCGGTCCGCACGCTGCTGCAAGTGCGCGTGGGCGATGTGGAGGACGCGGCCGAGGTGTTTTCCACGTTGATGGGCGATGTGGTCGAGCCTCGGCGGGACTTTATCGTGGGGAACGCTTTGAAGGT
>CAXTVQ010000047.1:0-6421 GCA_964247705.1 uncultured Acetobacteraceae bacterium
TACGGCTGCTGGTTCCCGGCCGACCCGCGCGCCACCCGCACGCCGCAGCGTTTCCTGGCCGACACCTTCCGACCCGGCAGCATCCGCAGCGAGAGCGAGCGCACCTACATCGGCTCCATGCGCCGCGTGATGGAGCATGTGGACATCGTGGTGCCGGCGCACGACACCCGGATCCCGGGCTCCCTGCCCTCGGAGTGGTTCGCCTGCCCGGACCAGATGCCGGATTGAGCGCCATCCCCATCTGCCGTGCAGCGCTCGTTTGCGACAGCCGCGATCGGGGAAGATAGGAATAGGCGCGGTGAGTACGACAGCGGCGAATAAGGTTGGTCCTGCAGCGGATGGCTGGGCGGACGAGATGGACGTCCTGGCGGCGCTTTGGCGTGACAAGGTACCGGAGCGCCGGCAAGGCCGCAGCCGGCGGCGGGAGAACGACATCCTCCAGGCGGCGTTGCGCGTGTTCTCCCGGGAGGGCATCGGCCGCGCCCGGATCGCAGACGTAGCGGCGGAGGCGGGGATGCCCTTGTCGTCGTTATACGAGTATTATCCGAGCAAGGAGGACATCGCCTACGCCGTTCCGGTCGTGCAGCTCGCCCGGTTCTTCCTGGAATACGCCGAGCGTGCCCGGGACGCCGCGACGGCACGGGATAGGCTGCGCCTGTTCCTGTGGCTATCGGCCGACTTCGCCCGGCGTAACCCGGACTGGGCCCGCACGCTCTATCTCGAAATCTGGCCCAGCGTGCTGATAGGCGACTCGCCAGCCCGGCAATTGCTGGACGACTACGCCCGCTTCGTGGTCCGCTTGTTGCGGCAGGGAGCAGCCGAGGGCGAATGGCCTCCGGAGCCGAACCCTTACGAGACGGCATCCATCCTGATCGGCAGCCACAACCAGATGGTGATCACGTGGCTGCTCTATCGCAAGCCGCGGGACATCATGCGCGGCGTAAGCGCCATGCTGGACCGGCTGCTGTCCGCCGTGCTGCCGCCCCTGGCGGCAAAACCCGCGCGCCGGCCGCCCAGGACCAACCGGTCGCAAACCGCAGCAGAGTAGCGATTGGATCGCGGACTCACCGATGTTGTAACGGCAGCCGGCCTGGGTTAAACCCAAAAAAAACTCGGGTTCTGGGAGAAGCCGACCTTGCCACCGCCAAAGCCGGAACAGGCGCCGCCGTGATCGGTCAACAGCTTGCCAATGGGTTGGTGCTCGGCAGCATCTATGCGCTCGCCGCACTGGGATTTACCCTGATCTTCGGCGCGGCGCGGGTGGTGAACTTCGCCTATGGCGAGCTGCTGATGCTCGGCGCGTTCGCCACGTTGGTCGTGCTCCAGGTGTCCGACCTCGGCTTCTTTCCGAGCCTGGCCATCGCCATGCTGATCATGGCGGCGTTCAGCGTGCTGCTCTACCTCCTGTTTGTCCGTCGGGCGCTGCGGCGGACGGAACTGGAGGTGCTGCTGGTCACCACCGGCCTGCTGTATATCCTGCATCAAGGCGCCATCCTGATCTGGGGCACCGACCCGCAGCAGCTCGACATGGGCATCGATGGCGTCTTGATCCTGGGCGACGTGGTGATCACCGTGCAACGCTTGGTCGTTGTCGGCGCCATGCTGGTGCTGGTGGCCGCGCTCTACGTCACGCTCTACCGGCTACGAATCGGCAAGGCCCTGCGCGCCGTGGCGCAGAACCGTTACGGTGCGGAAGCCATCGGCCTGAACGTGGACCGCATCGTTAGTTTCGCCTTTGCCGTGTCCGGTGCGCTGGCCTGCGCGGCCGGCGGCCTGCTGGGCTCGCTGTATGCCGTGGATACCTCCATGGGCGAGCTGCCGTTGCTGAAGAGTTTCGTCATCGTCATCTTCGGCGGGCTCGGGAGCGTGCCGGGCGCCATCGTCGGCGGATTGCTGATCGGGCTCGTCGAAACGTTCGCCGGCGCCTACATCAGCTTCGCGTTCAAGGACGTGTTCACCTTCCTGATCATGGTGGCCATGCTGCTGGTCTGGCCCCGCGGCCTGTTCGGCGGGCGCTTGGCATGAAGGTGGCGGCCGGGCTCGTCGTTCTCGTCCTGCTTGTGGCGCTTCCGCCGTTCGTCGGCGAGTTCCAGGTCTTCCTGCTGACCCAAAGCCTGCTCTGGGGCATCTTCGCACTCTCCATGGGCCTGCTGCTCGGCTATGTGGGCCTGATCAATCTCGGGCAGGCAGCCTTCGTGGCGCTGGCGGCCTATGGCTCGACCGTGCTGCGCGCCCAACTCGGCTTCAGCTTCTGGCTTGCCGCCCCTGTGACGCTCGCCGCCGTCGTCGCTGTAGCGGTACTGGTCGGCCTGATCGTGCTGCGGTTGCGCGGCCCCTACTTCGTGCTGGTCATGCTGGGTTTCGGCGAGGTCGTGCGCCTGGTCATCGCCAACTGGCAGGACGTGACGGGCGGGATGGTCGGCATCCGCGGCATCCGCGCGCCGGAGCCGATCCTGTTCCTCCATTTCGGCACCCGGCTTGGCTTCTACTACCTGGTGCTTGCCACCGTCGCCGCCGCCATGTTCGGCCTGCTGTTCCTGGTCCGCTCGCGGCTCGGGCGGGTGCTGGTGGCCATGCGCGAGGATGAGGTATTGGCCGAGTTTGCAGGCGCGCCGGTGATGCGCAGCAAGGTCGCCGCGCTGGCGATCAGCGCCTTCGTCGCCGGGCTGGGTGGCCTGCTGATCGGGCCCTTCCTCTCCGTGCTGTCGCCCGGGCAGTTCACCGTGTTCGCCTCCGTGGACATGATCGTAATGGTCGTGGTGGGGGGCGCCGGAACCCTGGCCGGGCCGCTGCTGGGTGCGGTGTTCCTGACCTACGTGCCGGAGGCTCTGGGCTTCCTGCGGGATGTACGTCCCATCTTGATGGGCGGCCTGCTGATCGCGGTGACGCTGTACCTGCCTGGCGGGCTGCTCGGGCTCGTGACCTTACCCTGGGGAGGCGCTGGCCGCCGGCCGGCCATAGGCCCTGCCGAGGTGGAGGTAGAGCGTGCCGGCTGATGCCCCGCTGCTGACCGTGACGGGCCTGAGCAAGCGGTTCAACGGCGTTCAGGCCGTTGAGGACGTGAGCTTCACCGTGTCGCAAGGCGAGATCCGCGGACTGATCGGCCCGAACGGCGCGGGCAAGACGACCACGTTCAACCTGATCTCCGGCCTTTTCCCGCCCAGCGCGGGCCGGGTGGAGCTTGCGGGGCAATGTCTGACCGGGTTGCGGCCGGACCAGGTGGCGAAGGCCGGGCTGAGCCGCACCTTCCAGGGCACGCGCACGTTCCCGAAGCTCACCGTCGCTGAAAACCTGCAAGTGCCGTTCCTCACGCGTCGCCGGGCTGGGGTGCGGGCGGAGGTGGAGCGCCAGGTGGCTTCCATCATGGAATTCGCGGGCCTCACCCCCCATGCGGACGTGCTGGCCGGGTCCCTGCCCTACGCGAGGCAGAGCCTGCTCGGCATCGGGCTGGCTTTGGCCGGCGGCCCGCGCTTGCTGCTGATGGACGAACCGTTCGCAGGCATGAACCCGCGGGAAACCATGGACGCCGCGAACATGGTGCGCCGCATCCGCGACACGGGCGTGACCGTGCTGCTGGTCGAGCACGACATGCAGGCCGTCATGAGCATCTGCGACCGCATCGTCGTGCTGGTCGGCGGCCGCAAGCTGGTGGAGGGCACGCCGGACTCGGTACGGCGCGATCACCGCGTTATCGAGGCTTACCTGGGAACGGACGCCGATGCTTGAGGTGTCGGACCTGCACGTGTCCTACGGCCCGGTCGCGGCGTTGCGCGGGGTGTCGCTGCGGGTGGATGCGGGCGAGATCGTCACCGTCATCGGCGCCAACGGTGCCGGGAAATCCACCCTGTTGCGCACGCTCAGCGGGGTCGTGCGCAGCCGCCGCGGCGCCATCACCCTGGATGGCAAGCCGGTGCTGGGTCTGCCCTCCTCCACCATGATCACCCGCGGCCTGGTGATGGTGCCCGAGGGGCGTCACGTCTTCGCCGACATGTCCATCGCCGACAACCTGGATCTGGGCGCCTACTACCGGCGGGACAGGAAGGGCGTGCGGCAGGACCTCGAGCGGGTGCTGGACCTGTTCCCCATCCTGCGTGAGCGCCTCCGCAGCCCGGCCGGCCGGCTGAGCGGCGGGCAGCAGCAGATGGTCGCTATCGGCCGCGCGCTGATGAGCCGCCCGCGCCTGCTGCTGTTGGACGAGCCGTCCCTGGGACTGGCGCCTGCCATCGTGCAGCAACTCGGCGGCATCATCCGCGGGCTCAACCAGGGCGGCAGCACGATCTTGCTGGTGGAACAGAACGCCCGCATGGCGCTGCGCCTGGCGGACCGGGCCTACGTCATCGCCAACGGCGTCATCGCCCGCAGCGGCACCGGGGCCGAACTGCTGGGCGACGCCGCCGTCCAGGACGCCTACCTGGGCGGAACAGCCCGGACGCACTGACAACAGAACGGCCCCGCGACGGGCCGCACAGAGGGGAACCACCATGCTCAGCCGACGCGCCACCCTTGCCACCATTGGCGGCAGCCTGCTCCTGCCGAGCGCCCGAGTCCTGGCCCAGGCGCCAAGCAAGGTCCTCAAGCTGGGAGCGCTCTGTACCCAGACCGGTCCCAGCGCCTCGATCGGCAAGGAGTCGATCACGGGGCTCAACTACGGGGTCAAGAAGCTGAACGACGCCGGGGGCGTCCAGATCGGCGCCGATACCTACCGCGTCGAGCTGACCAACGTGGATGACGAGTCCAAGACCGAGCGCGGCGTCGCCGGTGCAGAACGGTTGATCAACGACGAGAAGGTTTCGCTGCTGTTCACCCCGCCGAACAGCAGCGGCACGCTTGCCATCCTGCCGATCACCGAGCGCAACCGCGTGCCGGCCATCACCTTCGTCTCCGCCGCCCAGCCGGTGACCAGCCCGGACTACAGCTACAGTTTCCGCACCACGCTCTCCTCCGTCATGAACGTCGGCCCGGCGGTGGAATTCCTGGTCAAGACCAAGGCAGCGCAGAAGCTCGCCTTCCTGGGCCGCAACGACGATTGGGGCCGCACCGCCTCCGGCCAGATCAAGGACCGCGCGAAGGAGCTAGGAGCCACCGTCGTCGCCGACGAGTATTTCGAGGTCGGTAGCATGGACTTCTACGGCCTGCTGACCAAAATCCGCGCCGCCGGACCGGACGCGGTGCTCGTCGCCTGCTACATCGAGGACGGACTGTCCCTGATGAAGCAATACCGCGAGTTGCAGATCAAGCCAGCCGTGATGGGACTGGGCGTAATCTGGTCCTCGCCAACGTTCATGAAAACGGCGGGCCGCACCGTGGAAGGGATCTATCTCTCCACCGGCCCAACCACGAGCCAAACGCCGGAGCTCGCCGCATTCGGGGCGGAGTTGCAGAAGGTAACTGGCCACCCGGCGCTGCCTTACGAGGTCACCGCCTACGACAACCTCATGCTGGCAATCGCCGCCATGCAGAAAGCGGGCAGCATCGACGGCACGAAGGTGCGCGATACGTTGCGGGATTTCGAGTACAAGGGCCTGCTGCAGACCTACCGCTTCTCGCCCGGGAATGGCCAGTCCATCGTTCAGATCAACATCAACGAGGTGAAGAGCGGCATTCCCAGCGTGCTGACCTCTACTCAAACCAGCTAAGGATACCGAACCGCTACCGGCGGAGCCTGATCAATCGTGGAAGGGTGCGGCAATCCGGCGCTCCCCGAGCAGGAAGGCATCCGCCACCAGAGCCAGCGGGGAAACGTCGAGATCCGTCGCCCCGGTCGCCGCGAGTTCGACGAAACGGCGGTAGATGCCCTGGTATTCGGCAGGCGCCTCGTCCACCAGGACCCGCCCACCCTGGATCAGGCGCTTGCCGCCCTGCTCCAGGGTGATGGTCCCCTCGTCCGTCTCGATGCGGATGTCCCAGCTCTGCAGCCCCGTTTGCAGCCAGTCCAGCTCCATGGCGACCGGCATACCGGTGGTGTCGCTCAGGTGCAGTTGCGCCGCGACGGGGGTCGCCCGGTTCTGTGGAAACCGAAGCTCGGCGCCGGTGACGAACAGCGGGCGCGGCAGGATGCGGGTGATGATGGACAGCGCGTTGATCCCCGGGTCGAACACGCCGAGCCCGCCCGGCTCCCAGATCCATGCCTGACCCGGGTGCCAGACCCGTACGTCCTCTTTCCAGGCGACGTGGACCGAGCGGATAATTTGGTCCGCGAGCAACCGCCGCGCCGGTTCCACGCCGGGAGCGAAGCGGGAGTGCCAGGTGGCGAACACGGTCCGCTGCTGCTCGCGCGCCAGCGTCCCCAGCGGGCCGAGTTCGCTCACCGTCGCACCCGGCGGCTTCTCCAGCAGCACATGCTTGCCGGCTCTCAAAGCGGCCTCCGCCTGCCCGCGGCGGACCTGCGGCGGCGTGCACAGGGCGACCGCGTTCACCGCCG
>CAXTVQ010000047.1:6521-38425 GCA_964247705.1 uncultured Acetobacteraceae bacterium
TCGGCCAGCAGGGTGATGGCTTCCTCGCCGTCCCACGGGCCTTCGACCGCTGGGCCGCCCAATTCAATCAGCTCCCGCAACTTGGCGGCGGCGCCGGGCGTCTCGATCTTGAACCAGGCGACATGTTCCACCTCCCGGGCAAGCTGCGCCAGGAAGCGGGCGGATAGCGGCGTTCCGGCGACCGGCGCGTCCTGGATCATGATCGGGATGTCGATCGCGTCCGACACCGCCCGGTAGAACCCGGCGATCTGCGCCTCGCCCACCCGGACCGTGGCGCCATGATACGGCGGCATGATCATCACCATCGCCGCCCCGGCATCCTGCGCGCGGCGGCTGCGGGCGGCGCACACGGCGGTGGAGAAATGCGTGGTGGTCACGATCACCGGCACCCGTCCGCCGACATGGCGCAGGATCGCGTCCGTCAGCACCTCGCGCTCCTCGTCCGACAGCACGAACTGTTCGGAGAAATTGGCCAGGATGCACAGGCCGTTCGACCCGGCGTCGATCATGAAGTCCACGCAGCGCTTCTGGCTGTCGAGGTCCAGCGCTCCCGTCTCGGTGAACGTCGTGGGCACGACCGGGTAGACGCCTTGATGGCGTGCGTGGGGCAAGGCGGGGCCTCCTTCAGTGGTTGTCGCGCGGAACCGGCGAGCCGCTGCGGCCCACCAGGAAGTCGAGATCGACACCCTCGTTCGCCTGCAGCACGTGGTCCACATACATCTTCACGTAGCCGCGGTCAGCATGGGCCGGCGGCGGCACCCAGGCGGCCCGGCGGACCGCCAGCTCCGCATCGTCCACGTGCAGGTGCAGCGAGCGCGCATGGACGTCCAGCGTGATCATGTCGCCGGTCCGCACCAGCGCCAGCGGGCCGCCCGCCGCCGCCTCCGGCGCCACGTGCAGCACCACCGTGCCATAAGCGGTGCCGGACATGCGCGCGTCCGAGATGCGGATCATGTCGCGCACGCCCTCCCGCAGCAGCTTGTGCGGAATCGGCATGTTGCCCACCTCCGCCATGCCGGGGTAGCCCTTCGGCCCGCAGTTCTGCAGCACCATGATGCACTGGGCGTCGATCTCCAGCGCGTCGTCTTCCACCGCCGCGTGCATCGCTTCCACGCTGTCGAACACGACGGCGCGGCCGGTGTGCTGCATCAGCTCCGGCGAGGCGGCGGACGGCTTGATCACCGCCCCGTCGGGGGCGATGTTGCCGCGCAGGATCGCCATGCCGGACTCTGCCTTGAACGGTTCGGCGAACGGGGTGATCACGCCGTCGTTCCAGCAACGCGCCGCTTCCACGTTCTGCCAGATCGTGCGGCCGTTGACCGTAGGCGCGTCCTTATGCAGCAAGCCTTGCTCGCCGAGGCGGCGCAGCACGACCGGGAGGCCGCCCGCGTAATAGAAGTCTTCCATCAGATACTTGCCGGAGGGCATCAGGTCCACCAGGCAGTGCAGCCCGCGGCCGATCCGGTCAAAATCGTCGAGCGTCAGTTCCACCCCGACCCGGCGCGCGATCGCCAGCAGGTGCACCACGGCGTTGGTAGACCCGCCGATCGCACCCAGCGTGCGGATGGCGTTCTCGAACGCCTCGCGGGTGAGGATCCTGGATAGCACCAGGTCCTCGTGCACCATCTCCACGATCCGGCGCCCCGCCATCCGGGCCAACTCGTTGCGCCTGGCGTCCACCGCGGGGATCGCGGCGTTCTCCGGCAGCCCGACGCCGAGCGCTTCCACCATGCTGGCCATCGTGGACGCCGTGCCCATCGTCATGCAGTGGCCGGAGCTGCGGTTCATGCCGGCTTCCGCCTCGTGGAACTCCTGCAGGGTGATCTCCCCTGCCCGCAACTGCTCGCTCATGGAGATGATGTTGGTGCCGGAGCCGATCGGCTGGCCGCGGTACACGCCGCGCAACTGCGGCCCGCCGGATACGCCGATCGTCGGCAGATCGGCACTCGCCGCACCCATCAGCAGGGCCGGCGTGGTCTTGTCGCAGCCCATCAGCAGCACGACGCCGTCCAGCGGATGGGCGCGGATCGCCTCCTCCACGTCCATCGCGGCCAGGTTGCGGAACAGCATGGCCGTCGGCCGCATCGTCACCTCGCCCAAGGAGGACACCGGGAACTCCAGCGGGAACCCCCCGGCATCCAGCACCCCGTAGCGGACGTGCTCGGCAATGGTGCGGAAATGCGCGTTGCAGGGGTTTAGCTCGGACCAGGTGTTGCAGATGCCGATCACCGGCCGGTTCTCGAACTGGTCCTGCGGGAAGCCGCGGTTCTTGAGGAACGACCGGTAGTAGAATCCCATCTTGTCCTGCCGGCCGAACCAGGCCTGGCTGCGCAACGCCTTCTTGCCGCCGCTCATGACGCAGCGAGCCGGACCACGGTCCACGACGCCGGCGGCAGTTCGGCGCCGATCCGTGCGCTGCCGTTCGCCGCCTGCACCACCGAGACCCCGTCCAGCCGGCGCGGCCGGATGCGGTCGGGTTCCGCCGCGGTGTTCACCGCCAGCAGGTCGGCGTCCTGCAACGTCTGCGCGTCGGCCAGGCTCAGCCCGTCGAAGCCGCGCAGCTCCGCCGTCAACTGTATCGGCTGCTCCAGATCGCGGTTCAGCAGGAACACGGTAACGCCGTCCGCCGTGTGAACGCATGACGTCTTGAGGTAGGGCACCGCGGGTAGCGGGATCGGCGGATCGTTGGCGCCGCGCGGGTCATAATACGCGGTCCCATAGGTGTCGCACGTCACGCGGGGGCGCAGCACGTTGCCGCGGCCGTGGTTGCTCATCTGCGCGAACGGCCAGAAGATCGTCTGCCGCCAGGCGCTGCCGCCGGTCTCGGTCATGATCGGCGCGATCACGTTGACCAGTTGCGCCAGGCACGCGCAGCGCACCCGGTCGGCATGGTTCAGCAGGGAGATGCAGGCGCCCCCGAAGGCGAGCGCGTCCTGCATGTTGTAGATCTCCTCCAGGATCGGCGGCGCCTCCGGCCAACCCGGCAGGGTGCGGTTATGCGTGCGCCGCCGCGTGCGATACCAGACGTTCCACTCGTCGAAGCTCAGCATGATCCGCTTGTCGGATTTGTGCCGCGCGGCCACGGCGTCGGCGATGGCGACGACCTCCTCGATGAAGCTGTCCATCAGGTCCGGGCTGGCGAGGAAGGCGGCCGTGTCGTCAGCGTAGTTGTTAAGGTAGGTGTGCAGCGAGATCCACTCCACCTCCTTGAAGCTGTGCTGCAGCACCTTGTCTTCCCAGTAGCCGAAGGTGCTCATGTTGCGCCCGGACGATCCGCAGGCTGCGAGCTCGACCGAGGGATCGACCCAGCGCATCACCTTCGCCGTTTCCACCGCGATCCGGCCGTATTCGTCGGCGGTCTTGGACCCGGTCTGCCACGGCCCATCCATCTCGTTGCCCAGGCACCAGAACTTCACGTTGTGCGGCTGCTCCCAGCCGTGCTGGCGGCGAAGATCGGACAAGTGAGTGCCGCCGGGATGGTTGCAGTATTCGATGTAGCGCCCGGCCTCGTCCGGCCCGCGGGTGCCGAGGTTTACCGCCAACATCGGCTCGATCTTCGCCATCCGGCACCAATCGATGAACTCGTTGGTCCCGAACGTGTTGGGCTCGGTGGACAGCCAGGCGTAGTCCAGCCGCCGCGGCCGCTGCTCGGCCGGGCCCACGCCGTCCTCCCAGTTGTAGCCGGATACGAAGTTGCCGCCGGGGTAGCGCATGATGGTCGGTGCGAGCTCGTGCACCAGCGCCATCACGTCCTGGCGGAAGCCCTTCTCGTCCGCGGTCGGGTGGCCGGGCTCGTAGATGCCGCCGTATACGCAGCGGCCGAGATGCTCGATGAAGCCGCCGAACAGCCGCGGATCGGTGGCGCCGACCGTGAAATCCTTGTCGGCGAGGATATGTGCCTGCCTCATGCCGCGTCCTCCCTCAACGTCCGCGCAGGAGCTGGTCGCTCCGGTCCTGCGCAGAGGCGATTGCCGCATCCACGCTCTTGTCGGTGTTGATCATCGCCGCGACCTCGTTGCCGATCAGGTTCTGGAAGCCGAACTGCCGGCGGACGTCATGCGGCGCGGCGCGGCCGAACTGAGGGATGTCCACCACATACTGCCGCAACGGCAGCTTGGCGTAGTCCGCCATCACCGATTGCCGGGCAGGCAGGTGGCCGCCACCGCGCGCCCAATCGTAGTTGTGGTCCCACATGAATTTCAGGAACACCAGCGCCGCCTTGCGCTGCTTCTCGTTGGAGCCGCCGCGCGGCAGCACCCAGGTGTGGTTGTCGGTCCAGACGTGCTGGTCCTGGAACAACGTCGGGAACACGCGGACCGTGTAGCCGTTCGCAAGCGGCGAGTTCGCTTTCTCTGAAGCCTCGAGCAGCGTGTCGATCCGCCATGTCCCGCTCATGAACACCGCGCCGCCGCCATTGATGAAGCTGCTGAGTGCGCCGCCGCTGTCCAGCCCTTTGGTGATCGACCCGGTTGCAATCAGCTTGGCCCAGGTTTCGAACGCCGTGCGCGAGGCGGGCGTGCTGAAATCGGCCTTGTCGTAGCCGTGCGGGAACAGGGTGCCGTCCTGGTCATACAGCCAGCAATAGTAACCGCGGGCGCCGTTCGCCTCGTCGCCGGACGCGGTGGTGGCGACCACGATGTAGGGCTTGCCTGTCTTCTCGCGGATCGTCTTGGCCTGCGCCACCATTTCCTCAACCGTCTTCGGAATGATCGGCTCGCCCTTGTCGTCCACCAGCCCGGCTTGCTTGAACAGGTTGACGTTGATGTGCCAGAGCCAGGAATGCGTGTCCCACGGCATGGCGTAGATCTGGTCGCCCATCGTCACCGCATCGCGGGCGTTGGGGGTGAAGCCCGCCGGGTCGATGCCGGCCGCCTTGAGGTCGTCGCCGATCGGCTGCACGACCTTGGCGCGCACGAAATCACCGATTTGTGCGGCGTGCATGACCGCGATGGTAGGAATGTCGTGTGCCGCAAGACGCGCGGTGAGCTGCTGGTAGTACGGCCCCCACTCGATGATCTGGGGCTTGACGACGATGTTGTCCTTGTTGGTCGCATTGAACAGGTTCACCAGCGTCGTCATCACGCCGCACTCGCCGCGCGCATGCGCCACGTCCTGCGAGGTGCCGTAATCGCTTTCGCACGCGCCGAAGAAGCGGGCGAAGGTGATCTCGGTTTTCTCCTGCGCCCGAACCGGCGCGGCGAACCCGGCGACCGAGGCCGTCAGGCCCAGCAGGGCGCTCCAGGCCATCCTGCGCGTGTGTTTCCTCACCATCGTCGTCCCCCGTCGTTGTTGTGGTTGGTCCCGCGTCACTGCACTTCACTTCCGCCGGCCGCGGCGTTCACCACGTAGCGCTGGAACAGAAGATACAGCGTGATCACCGGCAGGCCGGCGAACACCGCCTGCGCCATCAGGAAGCCCAGCCCTTCGGTTTGCGCGAAGTTGGTCTGCATGGAGGCAAGCCCCACGGTGAGGGTGTACATCTCCGGTTTGGTCGCCGAGACCAGCGGCCAGAAATAGTCGTTCCAGGCGTGCAGGAAGGTGTAGATGCCGAGCGTTGCCTGCGCGGGCACCGACAAGGGCAGCATGATGCGCCAGAACACCTTGAAGCGGGACGCGTTGTCGAGCAGCGCCGCCTCCTCGATTTCCGGTGCGATGTTGCGGAAATACTGTGTCATCAGCAGCACGCCGAACGGGAAGGCCAGCCGCGGCGCGATCAGCGCGGCATATGTGTTGTGCGCGCCGGCAAAGGCGAACAGCGTATGCAGCGGCACGATGATCGCCTGCTCCGGCACCGCGAACGCCGCGAGCGTCAGCCCGAACAGGATAGTCCGGCCGGGGAAGTTGGTGCGCGCGAACCCATAGCCCGCGGCGGAGGCCACCAGCAGCGTCAGCACCGTCTGCCCGACCGCCACGATCGCCGAGTTCAACATCCAGCCGAACACGCCCGAGGAAGACACGATATCCCCATAGTTGCGCAGCGTGAACGGCGGCGACAGGATGTTGCCGGTGCTGCGCATCAGCTCGTCGTTCGGCTTGAACGACAGCGCCACCACCCAGACGATCGGCGCGATCCAAACCACCAGCAACACCGCCACCAACGTCCACAATAGGCAGTCGGCCAAACCGCGGCGGCGGGCGGAGAACGCTGTCACGGACGCTCCCCACGCTTGTTCGCCCACATCTGCGCGAAAGCGGCCAGCAGCATCAACGCGAACAGCACCTCGGACGCCGCAGAGGCGAACCCGAGCTGCCAGTCGCGGAACCCGGTCTCGTAGATGAACTGCACGATCGGGCGCGAGCGGTTGTCGGGCCCGCCACCGGTGATCAGCATGACCTGGCCGAAGATCTGGAACTGCAGGATGATCTCGATCAAGGCCACCAGCAGCATGGTGCGCCGGATCTGCGGCAGGGTGATGGACCACAACGTCCGTGCGCGGCCCGCATTGTCCAGCGCCGCCGCCTCGTAGATCTCAGGCGGTATCTGCTGCAGCGCCGCCAGGAACAGCGTCATCGGCAGGCCGATGATCCACCACACCGTCACCACCGCAACGCCCGGCAACGCCAGCCAGGGATTGGCCACGATGTCGGGCGATTGCAGGCCGAGCGGCGCAAGCACGTCCGCCAGCAAGCCATGGCCGGGCATGTAGACGAGCCGCCAGATCAGCGTCACAACCGTCACGGACAGCACCGAGGAACCGAAGAACACGGAGCGCGCCGCCGTGCTCACCACCCGCCGGCTGTTCAGCATCAGGGCCAGGAACAGGCCCAGGCACACGAACACCGGCGTCGTCATCGCCACGAACAGCGCCGTGTTCAGCACGGTGCGCAGGAACGACGAATCGGTTAGCAGGTTGGTGTAGTTCTCGAGCCCGACGAAGCCGTTGAAGCCGCCCAGCATGTCGTAGTCCTGGAAGCTCAGCCACAGGCCGAGCCCGACCGGAAGTGCCAGCAACACCAAAAGCAAAAGAATATATGGAAGCACGAACAGCAGGTTGCCGAGCGAGGAACGGCCGATCCCTGCCGGCGCAGTGATCGCGCCGGCTGGCGGCGGCTCCGACTCGTCGATGGCGCCGACGGCGACGCTCATTGCAGCACGCGCGTTTCGGAGTGATAGGCGCGGCCTTCGGCGTCGAACAGATGCACGGCGGCGCCATCGATGCGCACCCGCACCGCGTCGCCCACGCGGACCGGTGCGTGGCCGGGCTCGTCGTATACCAGCACCTGGCCATCGGCACCGCGCGCGTAGACCAGCGTCCGGTCGCCCAGCCGCTCCACCACGTCCACCGTCGCCGGCGTGCCCTCGCCGGCCTGCACGTCCTCGGCCCGGATGCCAATGGTGAGCGGGCCGTGCGGCAAGCGGCCGGCCGGGATGCCGGTCACGACCCGGCTGCCGTTGCCCAGCAGCGCCACCGCGCACCCGCCTTCTTCCTCCACACTGGCCACCGGCAGGAAGTTCATCGATGGCGAGCCGATGAACCCGGCGACGAAACGGGTGCGCGGGCGGCCATAGATCTCGGCGGGCGTGCCGATCTGCTCGATGCGGCCGGCGTTCAGCACCACGATCTGCGTCGCCAGCGTCATCGCCTCCATCTGGTCGTGGGTCACGAACACGATGGTGGAGCGCATGGATTGATGCAGCCGGGCAAGCTCGACCCGGGTGCGGGACCGCAGCGCCGCGTCCAGGTTCGAGAGCGGCTCGTCGAACAGGAACAGCTCCGGCTGCTTCACGATGGCGCGGCCGATCGCCACGCGCTGGCGTTGCCCGCCGGACAGGGCGGCCGGCTTGCGCTCGAGCAGATGCTCGACTTCCAGCATGCGGGCGGCCTCCGCGATCTTGGCCGCAATCGCGCCGGGTGCGGTGCCCACGTTGCGCAGCCCGAACGCCATGTTCTCGCGCACGGTCATGTGCGGGTAGAGAGCGTAGTTCTGGAACACCATGGCGACCCCGCGCTCGCCCGGCGGCAACGCGTCGATACGACGGCTGCCGAGGTGGATCTCGCCTTCCGTCAGCGTTTCGAGCCCTGCTACCATGCGCAGGAGAGTGGACTTGCCGCAGCCGGACGGGCCGAGGAACACCGCGAACTCGCCCTCGTCGATTTGCAGCGACAGGTCCCGCATCACCTCGGTGCTGCCATACCGCTTGGCAACGCGGCGAAGACTCAAACCTCCCAAGTCTTCCCTCCCTTTTTCTTGGATCCGGGAATTGTATTATGATTGAACGCTAAGGTCGTGAAACACGTGCTGTCAAGGATGCCAATGTCGGCGGATCGAGACATGAGTTCACAGGCGGGCGCGGGCCGGCGGGGCGACCGGGCCACGGAACAGATCGGCCGCAGGATCGTGTCCGGCCAGTTCCGGCCCGGCGAGCAGTTGCCGACAGAGGCCGTGCTGTGCGGCGAGTTGGGTATGAGCCGGACGACGGTGCGCGAGGCGGTGAAGCGGCTCCACGGCAAGGGCCTGCTCGACGGTGGACCACGGACCGGCATGCGGGTGCTGCCCACCGCACGCTGGAACCAACTGGACCGGGACGTGCTGTCCTGGCGGGCAGCGGACGGCTTGGATGCGGAGCTGGCCGACCAGCTTTATGCGGTGCGCGGCTGCATGGAGCCGGAGGCGTGCCGCATCGCCGCCGGGCAAGCAGATGGCTCGGAGCGGCAGCAGATCTTGGCCCTGTTCGATGCCATTGCGGCGGAGTCGGGTGACCTGGCCAGCCAGGTTGAAGCCGACGTCGCATTCCACCTGGCGATTTTTGCCGCGACCGGCAACCCGTTCTTCGTAACCCTCGGCAACGCGATCCGGACGGCGCTGGAGCTTGCATTCCGCCAAAGCCAACGCCGCCGGCGGATGAGCGAGGCCGAACTGTCCCTGCACCAAGACGTCGCGCGCGCGATCGCACGCGGCCGGCCGGACGGCGCGGCCCGCGCCATGCGAAGGCTGCTGGCACTATCCCGCCAAGCGTTGACAGATTGACCAGGGGTGAAGGGGACGACCGTCCCCTTCCGGGGAACGGGGCAGCGCTCCGTGCTAACTTAGGAACAGCATCATGCAGGAAAGACTGCGCCGCCCGCCCGCCATCCCGCTGGTCACCATCGACCCGCACACCAGCGTCTGGTGCTTCGCCGACCGCCTGACCGACGATTGGCCGCGGCACTGGACCGGCACCCAGATGACGCTCTACGGCGTCGTGCGCGTGGATGGCGAGGCGTTCCGTTTCCTCGGCGGGCCCGAGTATTTGTCCAGGGCCGCGGAACAGGTTGCGCTCGAGGTGCACGCCACCCGCACCGTCGCGTCGTTCCGGTGCGGCGCGGTCGAGCTGACGGTGACGTTCACCACGGCGTTGCTGCCGGACGACCTGGACCTGTTATCGCGCCCCGTCACCTACCTGTCGCTCGCGTGCCATGCGCTCGATTCCCGTCCCCACGAGGTTCTCGCCTACGTGGACATGACGGGGGAGTGGGCCGTCAATCATCCGCATGAGCGGGTGTATTGGGATACGTGGCAGACGGATGCGCTGCACGGAGCGTCGTTCCGGTCCGAGCACCAGCGCGTGCTCGCGGAAGCCGGCGACCACCGGCGGATCGAGTGGGGCACGTCATTCCTCGCCATCGCCAACGGGCAAGGCAGCGTAGTCGTCGGCGATATTGACCACTGCCGCGACACCTTCGCCCGCACCGGCGCGTTGAGCGCGGGCGTTATCCGGTCGGCGCAGCCCCGCAAGGTCGCCTACAACTCCGACCCGGTCGCGGCCGTGACGCTGGCGCTGCTGCTGGATGGCACGGACCGCGACATCCTGGTGGCGTATGACGACGAGTGGTCGATCGAACTGATGCACCAGCGCTTGCGGCCCTGGTGGCGGCGCGATCCGGCGGCAACGGCCTTGGCAATGCTGACCGCGGCCATGGCGGAAGCTGCGCCGGTGAAGGAGCGTTGCGCCGCGTTCGACAGGGCGATGTGGTCGGACGCTGCAGCTTCCGGTGGCCCGGCCCACGCGGATCTGCTCGCATTGACCTGGCGCCAAGCAGTCGCGGCGCACAAGTTGGTGGCCGGACCGGACGGTGCGCCGCTGTTCTTCTCCAAGGAGAACTTCTCCAACGGCTGTATCGCGACAGTGGACGTGACCTATCCATCGGCGCCGTTGTTCCTGCTCTACAACCCCGCGCTGCTGCGGGCGATGCTGGAGCCGGTCGCCGCCTATTGCGCGTCGCCGGATTGGCCGCACGTGTTCCCAGCGCACGACCTCGGAACCTACCCGATCGCCAACGGGCAGACCTACCGCGATTTCGTCGCCAAGCGTGGCCCAAACGAGAATATTGTCGAGACGCAAATGCCGGTGGAGGAGGCCGGCAACATGCTGATCCTCGCGGCGGCGCTGGCGCGGGCGGAGGGGCACGCCGGGTTCGCCGCGGCGCATTGGGCCCTGTTGCGGCAGTGGGCGGACTACCTCGTCGCGTCCGGTCCGAACCCCGGCGAACAGCTCTGCACGGACGATTTCTCCGGCGTGCTGGGCCATAACGTCAATCTCGGCGCGAAGGCGATCATGGGCATCGCCTGCTGCGCGCAACTCGCGGCTGCCTTAGGACACGCCGACGAGGCAGACAGCTACCGCAAGACGGCCGAGGCGTTCGCCGCCAGTTGGCTGCAGGACGCGCGGGACGGCGGAGGCACGCGCCTGGCCTTCAACCAGCCGGGTAGCTGGAGCTTGAAATACAACCTGGTCTGGAACCGGCTGCTCGGCCTCGACCTGTTCCCCGCAGCCGAGCTCGAACGGGAGCAGTCGTTTTACCGGACGAAGACAGACCTGTACGGTGTGCCCCTGGACGGCCGCAGCACAGTCACCAAACCGGAATGGATGCTCTGGGCCGCTTGTCTGACGCAGGACACATCCCTGGTAAGGGAGTGGTCGGAACAGATCCTACGTTACGCCAACGAGACGCCCAGCCGGGTGCCGTTGTCCGATCTGTATTTCGTCGATAGCGGGCGCAAGATGGGATTTCAGGCCCGCTCGGTCGTCGGCGGTTTTTGGGTCGCTGTCCTCGCGGCGAAGTGGGCCGGTGAACAAGGGCGTCCTTAACGCCGGGAATCAGCGGCCAGCGTTATTCCCGGGCCGTGCCAAGGGCGGCCGCGCGTTCGGCGGACGACAGGTCCACCCAGCGTAGTTTGTCGTCCAGCGGCATGATCGCACTGCTGGCCACCTGCTGCAGTCCAAGGATCTCGCTTGCCGAGCCCAACGCAAACGGCGCCGACCGGCGCGGCACGGGCCAGCGCGCAGTCTGGCCGTCCTCGCTGCGCACGGTCCAGATCTCGCCTTTGTAAAGCTGTTGCCGGGCCACCAAGCGGAGCGGCACCGGAACCGAGTCAAACCTCCGCCACGTCTGCGCGCGACGATAGCTGCGCAACGCCGCCCAGCCACCACCCCCCACGAACCCGCCGAGGAGGGCGGTAGCGCCGACCAGGCTCGCCACCCGGTCCCAGAACACGTCCAGACCGAAATCTGTGGTGAGCCAGCCAGGGTGCGCCGGGTCGGCCACGACCTGGACGGTGATCGGACCGTCCTGCGACGATAGGAACACGTAGTGCACCCGGCGCTGCATCACGGCCGCGCCGACCGGGGCGGCTACCGTCATGTCACAGATCTCGATCAGGTCACGGTCGGAGCAGTCGCTGTCCGGCACCGTCCCGTCCCGCAAGGCGAGTGCCGTGCCGCGCACCTGCCAATCCGTCACCAGGTCCGGCGGCACGAACACCAGCAAAACGCCGAGCATGGTGCCGAACATGACAAGGCCCACCAGGCTCCAGGCGGTCGTGGCGCGAGCGCCTGGCGGCCGGGCGCGCAAGGCCCGGGCCGGCAGCGCGCTGAACACGCGGGCCATGGCGGCCTATTGGCCCCGAGCCGGATCGCCCCGGGCCGGGGCCAGTTCGGTGACGGCACGGGCCAGCAGCAGTTCGTCGATCGCATCCCGTCCGGCGCGCACTGCCAGCCGCGCTGCTTGGTCCACCACCCAGGCAAGATCGCTGGCCGGACGCCGCGCCAGGCGCCGCCCGATCGCCGCCACATCCATACCCGGCGCGTGCGGCCGCTCGTTCAGCAGGGCCTGCAGCATTGCCGCCGCCCCTGCTGCATCGGGATAGTCCATGGTGAACACCAGGTCGAACCGGCCACGCCGCAGCAGCGCACGGTCGATCGCGTCGAGCTGGTTGGTGGTGCCGACCACCAGCAGCCGGCGGCGCGCGGACGTCTCCACCTCCCGCAGCAAGGTGTTAACCTCCTCCACCCCCGGGCCGTGCCCGCCCTCCCGCTTGCGGCCGAGCGCGTCCAGCTCCTCCAGCAGAATGATGCCGGGCGCTGCGCTGGCTGCCTGTGCGAAAACGCGGGCAAGCTGCCGCGGTGTCTCGTGCAGCCACATGCTGCCGACGCCGGCGACCGAGATCTCGTGCATCTTCCAGCCTAGGAAGGCGGCCAGGCGGGCCGCGGCGAAGCTTTTTCCGCAGCCGGGCGGCCCGGCCAACAGCACGCCGCCCGGCCATGCCACGCCAAGACGGGCGTACTCCGCCGGCCGGTGCAGCACGTCCAGCACCTGCTCCCTCAGCAACGCTTCCAGCGCCGGCTGACCTGCCAATACGAACCCTTCGGGTGCAGCCGCAGCGGATGCCACCGGTGCGGGCACCACCTCCAGCAGCTCGAGCGCGGCCCGTGCGGTGGCGAGATCCAAGCGCGCGTTAAGCTGCACCAGCCGGGCGGGCGACTCCGCGTCTTTGCCGATCCCGCCCGACAAGGCGGCGAGCATGATGGCGCGCCGGTCCTCGCCGGGTGCGGTCTCGGCTGTGGCAAGCGCCAGGCCAGGGCCGGGCAGGAACAAGGCGGAGGACCAGCCAGCGCCGGGTTGCCGCACCGCCATCGCGAGCACCGCGCGCACCAGGGCAAGGGCGTCGGCCTTATCGACCGGCGGGTTACGCAACGCCAGTCCGCTGACGGTATACGGGCGCGCATCACGGGGGCAGGCGAGGCACAGGACATCGTCCACCGCGGTGAGCGGCCCCGCCAACTCTGCCAGCCGGTCGATCTCCCCCGCCCACCAAGCCGGCCCAGCGTCAGGTCGCAGCAGCAGCACCGTGCCGCCCTGCCCGCCAGCGCAAAGCTGCCAGCCCGGTCCGTCCTCCAGCCGGCGGCCGGACAGCACGCCGCCTGGCAAAGCGGTGCCGATCGGCAGCCAGGGAAACGCGCTCATCACTCCCGCAGCACGTCCGCGGGAGCGGATACGTCCTGGCGCCGGGCAGACGCGATCTTGTTGCTCCACATGGCCCGCAAGCTGTCCCGCAATCCCTCCATGTCTCCCGCCGCCAACTGCCGGTCGCCCGCCTCGAGCACGGTGTCGAAACGCTCCTTGTCGCGCATCAGGTGGCGCTCGACGCGGATCCAGCGCCAATACATCGCGCAGAAACCGGGCATGCGCAGCCCCTCCCCCCAGTACAGCCCGTTGATCTCGCGGATCAGGCTATCGGCCACGATGAAGCCGTCGGGGGTGCCGCCGTCCAGCTCTGCCCGCACGCTGCTGGCGAGCTGATCCGCCCGGGCCGCCGCGGCGGGGGGAGCCGCGGGGCGGATGTCGCGGTCGAAGAAGCGCAACTGGGAGTTCAGCTCCCGCCGCAGCAATGCCGCGCGCACCTCCGGACGGCTGCACAGCGTGGCGACCGCCTGGCGCACCAGCCGCGCTTCCTCCGCCGCCCCCCGCCGCGCATCCGGTTCCGCCGTCCCCTCGGTCGCCCGGCGTGCCGCGTCCAGCCGGGCGCGCAACGCCGGAATGGTGGTGCGGGCGGCGAGCGGCAGCACGCTTGCCGCCTCGTCCAGCTCCTCCTCCGCCCGATCGAGGGTGACGGAGGCCAGCTTCGCGCCATCCTCGCCCTCGAACGAGTGCAGCCCAGTCTGCCAGTCGTAGAAATTCGCCTCGTCGAAGCTCTGGCCGAGGTCGGGGATCTCCACCTCGGCCTTGATAGTCTGCCCCTCGTTCATCGCCCAGTGCACCACGAGCTCGGTGCCGCGGCGGACGGAGAGGCCCTCGGGCAGGTCGGCGCCACGGATGCGGAACTCGCCGATGCCCAGGTTCAGCGCCGGGTCCAGCACGGCGGGGTCGCTGACCTGGAACAGCTCCAGCTTGAGCACGCCGCCACCCCCGGCGCGGAGCAACTGGGCGGCACGGAAGCGCGCCGTGCCGGTCTGCGGCAACAGCGCGCCTTTGGGCACCAGCGGCGCGATCGTGTTGCGCCCGGCGTCGTCCTGCACCTTCACGCCGATGGTCTGCGAGGCCGGGATCCCGGCGCTCGCCGCCGGAGCACGCTCGATCGTCCATTCCTGCCCGGCACTGGGCACGGGGCGGCCCGCCGGGTCGAACACCACGGCGCGGAACTGGTTCGCGCCCATGTCGGACAGCGGCAATTGCAGCTCGGCCGGGCGGTCAAGCCCAATACGCCCGCTGCTCCAGCCCAGCGCGCTCTCCACCTGCACCTGGATGCCGTCCGGCCCGGCGCGGCGGGTGACGCGCAGCTTGGCGGACGCGCCGGCGGTGCGCGCGTCGTAGTCATACCCGATCGCGATCGCACCGCCGGACGCTTCCGCCGCGGCGCGCCGTGGCTTGGCGGCGCTCACCGGCCCGGACCAGTCGCGGCTGTCGCTGTAGATCGCGGCACCCACGGCCACCGCGGTCATCGGGTCCACCCGGCCAGGGTCCTCGATCGGCACGCCCAGCGCCGCGGCGATCCGCGCCCGCAGCAGCGGCATCTTGGTCGGCCCGCCGATCAGCACCACCCGGCTGATATCGCTCAAGCCGTAGCCTGCATCCTGCACGATCGCGCGCGACAGTTCGGCGGTGCGGGCGACGATCGGCTCGATCATCGCCTCCAGCCGCGCGCGGGTCAGCGGCGCGTCCAGGTAGATCGGCTCCCCCCGCTCGTCCTCCAGCCGGACCAGATCGTCCGACGCGCTGACCGACGTCTCGGTCCGGCTCGACAATTCCACCTTGGCCCGCTCCGCCGCCAGCCGCGCCACCCGGGCCAGCCGGTCGTAGCGCCGGTCGGTGGCGAACCCGTCCGGAAGCTGGAAAGTCTGCCGCAGCCAGGGATGCACCACGTCCTGCAGGATCAGACGGTCGATATCCCGCCCGCCGAGCATGTTGACGCCCTCATGCGCCACCACGTTCACGGTGCCGGCAGCGGCCTGCACCAACGCCAGGTCGAACGTGCCGCCGCCCAGGTCGTAGATCAGGAACTGGCCGCTGCGCTCGCTGGATGCGGCCATCGCGGCCATCGCCGCCGCCACCGGCTCCTGCAGCAATGCCACCCGCTCCAACCCGGCCTCGCTCGCCGCCGCCAGCGTCGCCTCGCTCTGCAACTGGTTGAACGCGGCAGGGATGGTGACCACGGCCCCGTCCACCGCCGCCTCGCCGGCTTCCACCAGGGCGTAGCCGACCAGGGTGCGCAACAGCTCGGCGCTGCACGCTTCCGGCGACATCTCCTGCCCGGAGGCGGCGAAGCGCAGCGGGGTCGCGGTGCCCATCATGCGCTTGAAGCCCTGGGCCACGTTCTCGGGCGACAGGATCGCCTGGTCGTAGGCCCGCACCCCCACCGTGCGGTTGCCGCGCCGGTCGATGTGGATGACGGAGGGCATCACTTCCGTGCCCTCCGGCGTGCGGTACAGATGCGGCCACCCGTTGCGATAACCGGCTACCGAGCTGTTGGACGTGCCGAGGTCGATCCCGAGTTGCACGGCTCAGCCCCCGCCGGCCCGGCGCAACACCACCTTGCCGCGCTGCAGGATGCGGCCGTGCTCCAGCACCGTCGGCTCGATCGTATCCGCCACTTCCAGCCCTTCCTCGGTTTCGAAGTCCTCCGGATTGACCGGTTCGGCCGGCAGGCCCGGCGAGTAGGGCTGCCCGGTATGGTCCGCCAGCCGCAACCCGGACGCTGCCAGCGCGGCCTCGATCCGCCGGGCCGCGTACGCAGCCTGCGCCCGCTCGCGGTCCAGCCGGCCCGGCGCCGCTTCCGCCGCCAGCCGAAGCAGGCGGCGGTTAGCCTTCCACCACTCGGCAGCCAGCAGCAGCAGCGTGGCGCGCGGCACGGTCGCGTCGGCGCTCACCGCGGCGGGGCTTCCAGCATGGCTTCTCCTTCGTCCCGCAAGCGGTCCCGGTTGGCCCGAACATCCGCCCGCACGGCGTCTTCGTCCAGCCGGCGCGCGGTCTTGCCGTCACAGCGCTGGGCGAGCTGAGCTTCCAACGCGCTCAGCCCGATCTGGTCGTCGGGACCGGCCGCACTCGAGGCCGCGGACAGGCGTGCGCCGTTGTCGACGCACCAGCGCAGTTCCGCGCGGGTGAGTGTGCGTGTTGCCGGGTCCGGCGTTTGCTCCCCCGGGCGGGCCGGAAAGGCCAATACCCGCAATGGCGATGGGAGCGGCGGTGGGAAGGCCGGGGTCGGCGCGGGCGCGATCGGAACCGGCAGGCTCGGCCTGGCCAGCGAGATGGGCGCGTGCTGGCGGTAGGGCGCGGTCGCCGCGTAGTCAGCGTCCAGCTCGGCGATGCCGGTCCCCAGTCCACTGATGGCCACGACCACGCCGGCAATCAGCCACGTCAGCCGGCCGCGGCGGCGCATGGTGGCGCGGTGGGTTTCCAGCTTGCGGCGCTGCGCCGGGTCGTCCACCACCAGCAGCGCGCGATCGATCGCGATCCGCACGCCCCGGCGCCGCAACGGCGCCAGCCACCACGGCAGCCACCGCTTGCGGGTCCGGCGGGCATAGACCTGCAAGGCGGCAGCCGCCTGATGCGTGCGCGACAGGGCGCGGAGCCGGTCCGCGAGGTCGATGCGGCCGTCCGTTTCGGCCCGGCCGATCAGACCGGCGAACAGGGCCGAAGCGGCTGCCGCACCCCCGGCACGGTTCGGCACGTCCAGCAGGCGGGCGAGCGGCGCCACCGCGTCCCAGGCCGCCTCGGACACCAGGCTGGCCGATGCCGCGGCGTCGAACGCGGCCCAGAGCGCGCCGGCATCCTTCCGCGCTGTCGGACCGAACGGGCGGGTGGCCAATCCCGCCCGGAGCGGGGCCGGGTCGGTGGACAGCCTCGTCACCACCTCGTTCAGTCGCGTCAAATGGGGAGCGAGCGACTGTGCCTCGCACGCCGCGGCGATGCTGCGCGCATCCCGCTGCAGGGAGGCGGCCTCGCCCGGAAGATTATCGAACAGCACCGCCAGCAGCCGGGCGGCCGGGAGCGCCGCCGTGTGCTGCCCGGATTGTGCGACGTGCTGGATGGCCGCCCGCCAGGGTGCGAGGGCACGCATCGTTGGCGGATGGTCGAGTGCGGCACGGGCATCCATCAGACGCTGCGGGCGGCTCAATGCGGCCCAGCTTCGGACAGCCCCCTCGAGCGCCTCCATGGAGCCTGCGTCCGGGCGGGCCTGCCAAGCCGATACGGCCGCGTTTGCCTCGGCCTGCAGACCGGCCAGAGTGGCGGCACTACGGCGTGTCCAGGCGGCGGCGGCCCTGCGCAGGATCGGGGAAGGCCGGGGAGGGCCGGTTCTTACCAGTTCGACCAAGCGGCCGGCCGGGTTGGCGCCAGCTAGGCAAGCGGTGACCAGGGCAGCGGCGTGCGCTTCGGTGAGGGCCTCGATCTCCGCCGCCAACGCCGCAGGCTGGCAGGGCGGTATCCCGGCGATGGCGCGATCAGCGTCGATCGGCGCCACCAGCGCCTCGTCAACGCCCGCCGGCATGGCGTGGGCCAATCCGAGAACGTCGTCTTCGCTCGCCAGCCCGGTCAGGCAAAGATGCGCTCGCAGGTTGGCTGCAGCCAGGGGAGGCAACCCGGCCGGGTCGACCCGGCGGCCGGCGCGCAACGCCGCCAGGATGTCGGGCGCACCATCCGACGCGCCGGGCAGGAACGAGGCTTCCGCCGCCAAACGGCTGCGCGGCACCGATAGCGCACGGGCCGCCGCCATTGCGGCTGGCGTGTCCGCTCGCTCGAACAACTCGGCAACCGGCGTGCGCGGCGTGGCGCCGAGGACGGCGAACGCGTTACCCAGCAGCCCCGGAGCGGGAGCTGTGCCTGCAACCTGCTCGGTCAGGTCGTACGCTCCTGTGGTTCAGGCTAAGCAGCAGGCGGTGTGCATCACACCTCGAGCGCCACGACCTCGTGTAAGCCGACGCTCGGCACCACAACCTCGATCGTCCGCTCGGTCTGCTTGAAGGCGGCCGTCCCGCCGGCCCGCAACAGGTGCACGGCGCGGACCGGCCTGGCGTCGGGCAGCATCACGCGCACGGTCTGCGGCCCCAGGGGAACGAGCTTGCGCATATGGCCGCGGAAGGCGTTCGGCCCGTTGTAGTTCAGCAGGTGAATTGCGTAGCCCGGCTGCGTCTGCCAGCCGATCACCTCCATCAACCCGTCACCCTCGACGCTGACCGGAACGTCGCCGTTCAACTGCCAACGGATCGTGTTGATGAGCAAACGCCCGATATCCGGATCGTCCAGCCGCCAGTAGGTCGCATCCATGTCGCCCGCGAAATAGGCCAGCCTCGCATCGCCACTCTGGCGAAGCACCACGGCAGGGCGATCGCCCGGCGGCACGCGCTGGTACACGGCTTCGGGCGGGTAGACAGGGTAGGGATCGATGAACGTGAGCGGCACATCGCCCGCCGTCGCCCGGACCGGCACCGTCCAGGATGGCCCGGCGATCCAGGTCGTGCCGTCGAACCCCTCCGTCACCGGACCAGCCTTGCGGATCGACTGCAGATGTATCGGCGCGAAGGCGCCCAGCACCGTCTCGACCTCGCCGCGCACCTCGCCCGTTCTCGAAATGCCGAACAGCGCACCGAGTGCGAAGTCGGCGCGCGCCGCCCCAGTCTCGGTGAACAGCCCCGTCTGGTAGGTGGCGAGCAAGCAGCCGCCGCGTTCGGCGTAGGCGGTGAGCGCCTCGGCCTGCTTGTCGCCCATCAACGCGAAGTTGGGCAGGATGAGCAGGCGGTATGGCTCGAGCCGCTGTGGCGTCAGGTCATTCTCGTGGATGAGATCGACCGGGATCCGGGCATCGATCAGGGCCGAGTAGAACCCCTGCAGGTAGTCGGTGCTTTTGCCCTTCTCCTCCCTGCGATGGCTCATCGTATTGGTCGGCAGCACGAGCGCCACGTTGGCGAGCGAGCGGACGTTGTGGAAATGCGCGTCGTTCGCGGCATGCCAACTCAGAAAATCGATGCCGGGCTGTTGCCAGCGGCGATCTTCCTTGAAGCCCTGCTCGAGGCCGAGATGATGATACCATACAACTCCGCCGGCCGCCGCGGTCTGCGCCATGCGGGTGAGCGGCTCGGCGCTGGTGTCGCTCACCTGACGCCACATCGTCGGGCCGGAGCGCGTATAGCTGGCGGTCACCGCAGCCACCGGCCGGTCACCCATCATCGCGTGCGCGTACTTCACCTGCTGCGCATCCTGCCACACCGGCTCGTCCATCAGCGAGCGCGACTGATTGTCCGACGTGTACCAGTTGGCGTTGCGCGTCAGCTCCCATTGATCGAGACCGGAGTCTTCCATGCCGCCGGCGACATTGCAGCTATAGAAATTGTCCGGTTTCTTCCCGACCAGGATGCCGCGATACAGATCGGTCAGCCGCGTGGCGCCATCCATCAACGCGGTCTTGTAGTCCTCGCTGTGGGGGTCGCCGATCTTACGGCAGTTCTCGCAATAGCAGACCTGCATCGTCGGCCAGCCGTTCATATACACGCCGTCGATGTCGTAGCGGGCAACGAGTTCGCGCAGGATCGCCGGCTGCTGGTCCGTGTACTGTCCGCTGAACTGGCAGGTAAAGGCGATGTCGGGCGCGGGCGATTGCAGCTTGCCCGCCTGGTCGCGGCGAAACCACAAAGGGTGCGCGGCAAGCAACTCGGGATCGGTGTATTGGATATCGGGACTCATGCGTCCGAACACACGGATGCCGCGCTGTTTCGCTGCGGTCAGGCATTCGCCGAAGAGGTCACGACCCTTGAGGTAGCTGCTGACGTGGAAGAAGGGCACGTTGGTCGGGTAGAAGGCGACGGGGCCGGACACTGAGAGCGCCACTGCCTGCACCTTGGCTGCCGCCCAATAGTCCGCCCAGGCCTCGACATCGCCGAACTCAGGATCGCGCTCGTTAAAGTTCGTCTGCCCGATACGTTTGATCACCCGGTACCAGGGTAGACCCGGATCGTCCGCGGCGGCGGCGGCCGCGCGCCCTGGCAGGCCCGCGAGCGCGGCGGCACCGCCGGCAAGCATCGCGAGTTCGCGGCGGCTGATGTCCATCCTTGTGCTCCCGATTTTATCGTTCACCACGCGCGGCTGCGCGGATAGTGCGGTTCCTGGCTGTGCCACGTAATACCGCGACCGCCGCATCCGCAACCCGGTGACCGGCCATCACGCCCGCTGTCGCGCGGCCGGCGAGGTGAGAAGGCGCCTAGCGGAAGGATCAACCGCGCCAGGCGGGAGCAACCTTCAAGTCGGCGTCGAGGCTGCTATCCGCGCCAGCTCCAGGCCGTTCAACACGTCCGCACCCCGTTCGCGGCCACGGGTCAACACACCGAGCGGGGTTTTGCCGACGCCGTAAGCGGCGAGTTGAGCCGGAGACCACCCGTCACTCGCCGCGGCAACTGCGAGGTTGGACGCAGCCGGCGCGGAAGCCGGGGATGTCGGGGCGGCCGGACCCATCCCTGCAGGGCTTGGCGATCCGCCAGCCGCGGCGACGCTTGCCGCCTTCGCTCCGGGACCGATGCCGAGTTTGGCGAGGATCTCGTTGCCCACCTCCTCCTGATCGATGCCGAGTAGATGCTCCACCATCGTGGTGCCAACGTTGATCCCGATTCCGACCGGCCCACCGAGCAACCCGCTCACGACGAGCGAGCCGGCAAAGCGCGCCGATTCCGGGATCGTGTCGCCCGTCACCGCCCGGTAGATTGTGCCGATCACGGGCACATACTGCAGGGGGTTGAGCTCCGACAATAAGTCATCGAAGAAGCCTGGCTGGCGGGCCGCGTGCGGGGTGGCGGCGGGTGCGGGCGCATTGGCGGAAACAGTCAGGCTGGCATCGATCACGGCGGGCTCCATGTCGCTCGGCCGGTCAGCGGTCGAGCGTGTCGTTGACCAGGGCCTGAGCAAGTTGGGTGCCAATCCGGAACATCTGCTCCTGCCGGGTCGCCGGGGTCAGGCGAGCACGGCAGGCCGCCACGGCCCGGACCGCGCGGACCCGGCCATCAAGCGGCGCCCGTCACCCAACCGAGCACATTGCGCCACAGGGTGCTGTAACCCGGCCATTGCACGAAGCTTTCCGGCAACCAGTGCGGACCGATGTCGGACGTCCAGGCCAGGGTGCGCCCGGCGCCATGCCGCCCGGTGACCAGAAGTGGATGGCCGCCCTGCTCCGCAGGCAGCCGTGCCAGCAACTCCACGTCCTGCCGCTCGCGCAGCTTGACCTCGTTGGCCCCCAGCAGCACGGGCCAGTCGGTGCCGAGACCGCGCAGCACGGGATGGGTGGACGGCCCCATCACGTCCGGCTTGAACCCTTCCGGCGCCTCGATCCGGTCGTCGAAGGGCTGCATCACTACAGGCAGCGCATCCTCTACCGCCGTGCGGTGCCAACGGCCGCGTCCGTCGATGCCCTGGAACGTCAGATAGCCGCCGATCATCACCAGCCCGCCCCCGGCTGACGTCCAGTCGCGGATCAGCTTGAGCCGGTTCGGGGCGGTGCGGCCGTGCATCCAGACCGCTTGCGGCAGCAGCAGCGTGTTCGCACCGATGTCGGACAAGATGACGGCGCGGTAGCGCCCGAGCTCCGCCATGGTGAACGGAAAACCCTCGGCCGCCTCGTGGGCGGTCATGTAGGTGAGGTTGAACGGGCTGTCGCGCAGGGCTTCCACGAGGGGTTCGGCCCCGCGATGGAAGGTGACGCTGCTGAATTGGTCAAAACCCTTGTAGTGCGTTGCAGCACTGACCCAGCTCTCACCAACCAGCAGGATTTCGATTTTCGACAAAGGCTGTTCCTTGCAGTGGCGGCCAACGCGGCCGGCTGAATGATCGTAGTGTTGCTCGCACGGCAGGATCCACGCGGTTCCTATACCTGTGCGACCCGCTTTAAGCAGCAGATGCACCGCCCCGGTCACTGGAGGCGTCCTCGTAGGCGGCGCTGTGGAAGTCGGTTTCCAGCGCCAGCATGGTCGCGAACGTCCGCGTGGCCACGGACACGCTGGACGGGTCGGTGGCGAGAGCCGCATCCACTTCGCCCTGCAGCCAAGCCACTTGATCCAGGAAATCCGCCTCAGTGTGCAGGCGCACCCAATCAGCGATGAGCGGATCGCTCGCCGGCTTGGCGTTGGCGCGCACGCACCAGGTCGCATAGGTCCACTCTGCCGCGAGCATCATGGCGAGGATGGTGCTGTACGAGCCGGTTTCCGCGATGGCGCGGGTGCCGTCACAAAAGGACGCGACGGCGGACGGCAGAGTGCTGGACTGCTGCGGCAAGCCCAGGGCCGCAAGGCTACGGTCGAAATACGCCAATTGCGGGCCGGCCAGCCCCTGCAGGATGCTGCAGAGCCGGCGGCGCGACGCCAGGCCGGGGGCACGCAGCAGCGCCTGGCCGAAGATCAGGATGGCGGTCTCTACGAACGCGCGCTCGTAGCCCAGATAGCGGGCGAACACGCCGGGCGGAAGCCGGTCGGCCTCGATATCTTGCACGAACCGGTGAGTCTGCATCGCCTCCCAGGATACGATGGCCGCGGCACGTAGCTGGTCGCAGGGGCGCATCAGCTCTCTCCTGGGTGAGTCTTCGTACGCCATGCCGTCCCGGGACACAGCTACGGTGCGGCCGCGTCGAACACGCGGCGCGGGTTGCCGACCATGAGGCTGGTCAGGTCCGCCTCAGCCACGCCATGGCGGCGCAAGCGTGGCAGAAAGTGGCGTAGCAGATAGGCGTAGCCGAAGCCGCCATACCGCGTCAGCATCATCTTCAGGAACACGTCCTGCGACAGGAGGATGCGGTTCAGATGTCCGCGCGCGATCAGCCCGACGACGGCGCGGGCGTTGTCCTCGTCGGACGGGCATTGCACGCCTTGGTCTGCGTAGAAGAAATCCATGCCGATCATGTCGTAGCCCAGGAACGCCCCGCGTTCGGCAAGCGACGCCTGATACGGGGTATCGGCGCCGGACGGGTTCATATGGCACAGCACGGTATGATGCAGGTCGGCGCCTTCGGCTGCCACGATGTCCAGCACCTCGTGGCCCAGCCGGAACCAACCCGGCAGGTGGATCATCAACGGCAGCCCGGTACGCGCCTGCGCCTGCGCTGCCCCGCGCAACGATTTGCGTTCTGCGGGCGTGAAGTCGGAGGAGACGCCGATCTCGCCGATCAGCCCGATGCGCACGCCGCTATCGCCCACCCCGTGGAGCGCCTCGGCGACGATCTCGTCGGCGATCCCGCCAACCGAAAGCTCGCGCACATGCGCCGGGTGCGACGCCTGCAGATAGAAGCCGCCGCCCATGACGACATTCAGCCCGCTCGCCTCGGCGATCCGGCGCAGCGCCAGCGGGTCGCGGCCGATACCCTGGCAGGTGGGATCCACGACGGTGACGGCGCCCTCGTGCTTGGCGGGCAGCAGTTCGGCGGCCGCGAGATGCTCATCGTCGAGCGTGCAGTTGCTGACGTTGACGAACGGGTCCATGCGGAGTTCGCCCAGGATGCCGGGGTGCACCGGTTCGCAGGCCAGCCGGCTGCGCGAGGGCTCCTTCGGCTTGTTCCACCAGCAGCGGCAATCGTTCAGCAGATGCTCGTGGATCAACGTGACACCCAGGGATGCAGCCGGCACCGGGCCGGTCACGGTCATGACCTGGCCCGAGCCGACATGGGCGGGCGAGAGTTCAACCATGGCGGGGTCCCCGTTGTCCGAGACGGGCAAACACCCGCGTGTTGAGCCAGATCGCGGCCAGGATGATCGCGCCGGTGACGATCTGCACCAGGAACGGCGAGGTGTGCACCAGGATCAGCCCGTTGCCGATCACCGCGATGGTCAGCGCGCCGAGCACGGTGCCGACGATGGTGCCGCTGCCGCCGAACAGCGAGGTGCCGCCCAATACGACAGCGGCGATCACGTCGAGTTCGAAGCCCTCCGCCGCGTTGGAGGAGCCGGAACCGAGCCGCCCGGCGATGATCAGGCCGGCCAAGGCGGCGGTCAGTCCGGTGAGCACGAACGTGGACGCGCCTACCAGCCGCGCTGGGATGCCGACGCGACGCGCCGCTTCCGGGTTGCTGCCGACCGCTGTCACCTGCCGGCCATAGCGCGTCTGTTCCAGCGTCACCTGCCCGGCGACGGCCACCAGAATGGCGAGGATGGCCGGGAGCGGCAGCCCGGCGATCCAGCCGCGGCCGATCGCCAGGAAGCCCGGGATGTCGGCGATCGGGATGGAGTAGCCCTCCGTCAAGAACAGCGCCACGCCGCGCAGGATCGACAACCCGGCCAGCGTCACGATGAACGACGGCACCGACTGGTAGGCGATGAACCAGCCCTGCGCCGCCCCGATCAAACCGCCTAGGGCCAAGATCGCCACCACCACCAGCGGCCACGGCCAGCCAGCCGCCAGCCAAAGGGCGGCGAGCGCGTTGGTCAGGGCCACGGTGCTGCCGACCGACAGGTCGATCGCTCCCGTGGTGATGACGAAGGTCATGCCGATCGCCACGATCAGCAGGGGGGCCGACTGGCGCAGCAGATTGAGGATGTTGCCCGTCAGCAGGAAGTACGGCGACAGGGCGGCGAACGCCACGATGCACAGCGCGAAGAACGCCGCGATGGACAGCACCTGCGCCTGCTCCAGCACCAAATTGTGCCAAATCCCGGTGGCGCGCGCACCACTCATGCCTGCGCGCCGCCGACGATCAAGCGCACGATCTCGTCCAAGTCGGTCTCCCCGATCAGCCGTTCGGCGACCTTCCGCCCTTCGTACATGAACACGATGCGGTCGCAGACGCGGAACAGATCCTGCAGCCGGTGCGTGATCAGCAGCACAGCCATACCCTGCGCTTTGACCCGGCGGATCAGCGCCAGCACCGCCTCCACCTCGGCGACGGCGAGCGCGGAGGTGGGTTCGTCGAGCAGCAGCACGCGCGGCGAGAACGAGACGGCGCGGGCGATGGCGATGGACTGGCGCTGGCCGCCCGAGAGGCGCGCGACCTTGGCGCGCAGGTTGGGGATGCGGATGCCCAACGTGTCCAGCATAGCCTGCGCCTCGGTCCGCATGGCGCGCTTGGCCAGGAAGCCGCGGGGGGCGATCTCCCGTCCGAGGAACAGGTTGCCGGCGACGTCGATCGTGTCGCACAGGCTGAGTTCCTGATAGACCATCTCGATCCCGCGCGCCCGGGCATCGGCGGGGCCCGAGAGACGGACCGGCAGGCCCGCCAGGGCGATCGTGCCCTCATCCGGCAGGTAGGCGCCGGAGACGATCTTGCTCAGCGTGGACTTGCCCGCTCCGTTGTCCCCGACCAGTCCGAGGCACTCGCCGCCGAACAGGTCGAGATCAACGCCGTGCAGCACGGTTTGCGAACCGAAGCGCTTGCCGATGCCGCGCAAGGACATCAACGCCGCCGCACTGGCGGGCACGTCCCCGGACGCGCCGGCCGACCTCTGCTGGGTGCCGGCCTGCACCGGGTTTACTTGAACACCGTGCGATACGGGTCGACATTGGCCTTGGTGACGATCGTCACCGGAACGGCGATCGTCTTGTCGACGCTTCCACCCTTCGACAGCTTCACCAGGGCATCGATGCCGGCGGAACCCATGCCGGCCGGATCCTGCTGCACGACGGCGATGACGTAGCCGGCGTCCATGCCCGTGATCGCCTGCGCCGTGAGATCCCAGCCGAACAGCTTGACCTGATCCTGCTTCCCCTGGCTCTCCACCGCGGCGATGGCGCCCAGCAACGCGGGCTCGCCCGTGGCGTAGATCGCGGTCAGGTCCGGGTTGCCGGTCATCAGCGTCTCGGCCGCAGCCAACGCGTTGTCCTGGATGTTGCGCCCATCCACGACGCCCGCGATACTGATCCCAGGCTTGGTGCTGATGGCATCGACGAACGCCTTCTGCCGCTGGTTCTGGATAAACGAGTTCAGCGCGCCCACGACGCCCACGCGCGCCTTGCCGCCCATGCTGGCCTGCACGTAGGGCAGGAAGGCGTCGGCCAGGAGTTGACCGGCCTTCGTGTTGTCCACGCCGATCTGGGCCTTTTGCGGCCCGTCGGCCGGCAGGATGGCATCGACGGCAACGACCGGGATGCCTGCCGCAGCGGCTTCCTTGACCGCCGGCATCAGGCCGTTGACGTCGATCGCATCGACCAGGATCCCGGCGATCTTCTGCTGGATGTAACTCTCGATGGCATTGTTCTGCTCGGTCGGCCTGTCGTTGGCATTGAACACGGTCAGCGTCACGCCGGCCTGCTTTGCCGCGGCCTCGGCGCCGTCCTGCATCTGCTTGAAGAACAGCGCCTGTTCGTTGATCTGGATCATCGCCAGCGTGCTACCCGCCGCGAGGGCGATGCGCGCATCGGCGAGATTGAGGACGAACCCACCAGCGGCGCCGGCGAGCAACGTGCGTCGAGCTATCGTAATCATGATGCAGTCCCCCGATCGTGTGTCCGCCCGGTGAAAAACCACGACCCGGCGTGGTGCGGCCACCGGGGCGCGACGTTCGCAACGGAGTCCTTGCATGCCTCATGCCGCGGATCGCTGAAGGAGGTGGCGCTACGCAGGGCGGTCCCTATCATGGGGTCGTCGTCGCTGGCGGGTCGGGCTAACCAGGCGGTACAACGGGAGGCTTCACGCAATGCTGCCATCTAACGCCCTGGATGCTTTCCGTGCCGCCGTCCAGTCTCGGCCAGATGGCGCCGCGATCCAGTATTTCGACGGCCGTCTCAGCTACCGCGCATTGGACCACGCCAGCGACGCCCTGGCGGCAAAGCTGCTCGCCGGCGGGGTGCAAGCCGGGGATCGGCTGGCGCTGTATCTCCAGAACATGCCGGGTTTCGTCATCGGCCTGTTGGCCGGGTGGAAGGCGGGGGCGGTGCCCGTGCCGGTCAACCCGATGAACCGGCAGCGCGAGTTGACGATGCTGCTGGCCGACTGCACCCCCAGCGCCATGCTCTGCCAGGACACTCTGTTCCACGACGTGGTCGAGGGCCTGCCTGGGAAGCCGGCACTGATCGTGACCACGTCCGCGCAGGACTTCCAGTCGAGGAACGATCCGCGGCTGTTCGCCGCCGGTGAGGCCGCGCGGCCCGGGCCTTGTCACCTTGACCGGGTCCTGGCTGGCGGCGGCAGCGTCCCCATCCTGGCGACCACGCCGGAAGACCTCGCCTTCATCGTCTACACCTCCGGCACCACGGGGCTGCCCAAGGGGTCGATCAGCACCCACGCCGCCGCCATGCACTCCGCCACCACCATGTGCAGCATTCTCGGCCTCATGCAGGGCGAGGCCGTTCTCGGCCTGGCGCCGCTGTTCCACATCACGGGCCTTGTTTGCCAGGTGCTGAGCGCCTTCGTCCTGGCCGCGCCGCTGATCCTCTCCTACCGGTTCGAGCCGGGCGTGATGTTGGACAGCATCACCGAGCACCGCCCGGCCTTCGGCATCGGCGCCATCACCGCCTACGTCGCCATGATGAACCATCCGGACGCCGCACCCGGACGCTTCGACCCGATGCGTCTCGTCTACTCTGGCGGAGCGCCGGTGCCGGCAGGTGTCGTCGTGCAGTTCGAGAGGCAATTCGGCAAGCCGATCCGCAACGGGTATGGCATGACGGAAACAAACGCGGCGGTGACCATCACCCCGCCCGGCGAAGCATCCCGGGTGGACGCGGCGAGCCAGGCGCTGTCGATCGGCAAGGCAATGCCGGGCCTCACCATCACCGTCCTGGGCGAGGACGACGCGGCGCTGTCGGCGGGGGAGATCGGCGAATTGATCTTGGCGTCGCCGAGCCTGACCTCCGGCTACTGGAACAAGCCCGAGGAGACACAGGCAGCCCTGACGCCGGCCGGCTTGCGCAGCGGCGATGTCGGGTTCGTTGACGCCGAGGGCTGGGTATTCCTGATCGACCGCAAGAAGGACATGATCAGCGCATCCGGCTACAAGGTCTGGCCCCGGGACGTGGAGGACGTGCTCTACATGCACCCGGCGGTCCGTGAAGCGGCGGTGATCGGCGTGCCGGATGCCTATCGCGGCGAGACGGTGAAGGCCGTCGTCAGCCTCAAGCCGCAACACGCGGTTGAACCGGCCGAGTTGATCGGTTTTTGCCGGGAGCGGATGGCGGCATACAAATACCCGCGCCTGGTCGAGATCGTGGCCGACCTGCCGAAGACTCCGACGGGCAAGATCATGCGCCGCGTGCTCCGCGATGGAGCGGTTGCCGCGGCGCAGGTGCAAGTCGAAGCACGGCCACGGCAGACATAGCGTAGGTGAGGAGGCGATAAGAGCTTCAGATACTGTCAGTTTTTGGTCCGGCACGCCTGCGACGGACCACGCGGGAACAGGCGATCTTTGACGGCTGGCGCTGTCGCGTGCATGGACTAGCTGCAACCCACTCTTAGGACCTGTCCAGCATGGCCGGTAAGACAAACTACGACTTCGAACGCAGAGAGCGTGATCGAGCCAAGCAGGCTAAGAAAGAAGCAAAGGCTAAAGAAAAGGCCAACGCCCAGACTGCTTCAGCGCCTGAGCAAGGCTTTAACTCGGGTGAAAAGTCGCCAGTCCCGCCGCAGACGACTGACTAGTCCTCGCACAAGTGGATCGTCACCGGCTGCCTGGACCGCCCCGGGTTGCCGGAGGCGGGACCAAGCTGTGCGAATGGCGTTAGAACGGCTACCCGGCGGGTGGTAGACCAAGCGCCTCGGCAAGTTCACGCCAGACCGCACGGATAGATACCATAGAACGCACACATCTCGACAACCGATCTGAGGAGTTCAAATATCTCCTACTTCACCATCTTCTAGAGAGCCGTACCTTAAGTAAGCGATACTGTTGCTGATGGAAGCTTTGTTTTGCATGCTCGGCACGTTATCGAAGGACCTCCCATGCTGCCAGGCGTTACGAGGCGATCACTCACGCTTGCTGCGGGTGGCCTGTTGCTGCCGCGACTTGGCCGGGCTGCAGCGGTGCCAGTCAGGATCGGGTACCAAAAAAACGGCGCCCTCGTTCTGGTGCGCAAGCAGGACAAGCTCAAGCCGCTGGGCATTGCAGCCGAGTGGGTCGAATTCAACTCCGGCCCCCCCATGCTGGAGGCCTTGGCGGCTGGTGCGGTCGACTTCGGCGCCGTCGGCGACACGCCGCCGATCTTCGCCCAGGCCGCCGGCTCGGACCTGCTGTATGTCGGCGGCCAGCCGATCAGCGGGGTGAACGAGGCGATCCTGGTGCCCAAGGACAGCACGATCCGCACTGTCGCTGACCTTCGCGGCCGCAAGCTTGCTTTTACCAAGGGGTCCAGCGCCCACGCCATGGTGGTGGACATTTTGGTCGCTGCCGGGATGAAGCCGTCGGACGTTCAACCCGTCTATCTCCAGCCGCCCGACGCCGCGGCCGCGTTCCGCGCTGGAGCACTCGACGCCTGGGCCATTTGGGATCCGTTCTATGCCATCGCCCAGATGGAACCGACGACGCGGGTGCTGACGACCGGCGAAGGCGCCGCACCCAGCAATTCATTCTTCATGGCCGGCCGTGGCTTCGTGGAGCGCCAGCCAAAGATGGTGTTGGCCCTGTTGGCGGCTATCAACGAAGTGGCCGTTTGGGCGGCAGCGCACCCCGAGGAGTTGGCCCAAACGCTGGCCGCGGTGACAGGCGTAACCCTGGCCGCGCAACGCGTAGCGGCGCAGCGAGGCGTTTATGCCGTGCAGCCGATGAACGACGCCATCATCGCCCGGCAGCAGGGGATTGCCGATCTGTTCACCGCGCTGCGGATCATACCCGAGAAATTGGACATCCGTGCGATCGTATGGAAGCCGGCCACGGACTAGAAGCGACGCTTTCCGAAAGAGCGACGGGCCTCACCCGGCGGCACGGCGCAGAGCTTGCCAGAGTTCACGGCAGGGGGTGAAGTCTCACCACGCGCATAGTCATCGGGAGGAACCGCCTGTTGCTCGCCATTTATGCCGAAGACAACATGCTTCATGATCCAGAACAGTATGTCTCCCGCGGCATCTTCGTTCCTGCACGTGAGTCGCCGCAGCGCGCGACCGAACTTCTCGCCGCGCTGCAGGATGCTGGTCATGGCGTATCGGCGCCGCGAAGCTTCGGCCTGACCCCGCTCCTTGCAGTGCACGACGCGGGCTACATCGAATTCCTCCAAACGGCACACGAACGCTGGCAAGGCCGTGGTGGACCGGCAGGGCCGATGGCCGTGGCGCAATGCTATGCGATGCGGCACATGGGAACGCGCCCGAAGGGGTCGACGGCCAGCTCGGGTACTACCTGTCGGGTAACTCGGTGCCGGTCGGCCAACACACCTGGCGCTCCATCCAATCGTCCGCGGATTGCGCGGTCGAAGCGGCCGAGTCCATCCTGGCCGGAGCGACGGAAGCCTACGCGCTCTGCCGGCCACCCGGACACCACGCCTATACGGACCTCGCTGGCGGATTCTGCTACGTCAACAACGCCGCCGTCGCCGCCGAACACCTGCGCCGCCGGTTCGCGCGGGTGAGCGTGCTGGACGTGGACGTGCACCACGGCAACGGAACGCAGGGCATTTTCTACCATCGGGCGGACGTGCAGTTCGTCTCCATCCACTGGGGCGCTCGGGGGTAGGATTTCCCCGGACAGCGCGTCGTCATCCATGACGCCGACGCCCCGGAGAGGCCGAGACTGCGAAATTCTTCCCGGCGGCCCGCCTTTGCCCTATATTCCACACATGGATGGTCTGACCCTGCCACCCGATCTCGAGCAGTTCGCGGCCGAAGCTGTGGCTTCGGGCCGCTTCCGCGACGTCGACGAGATCGTCCGGACGGGCGTGGACCTGTTGCGGCGCCGGGAGACCGCGCGCGCAGACTTCATCGCGTCTCTCGAGGCGGCCCAGGAAGAGGCGCGGCGGGATGGCGTCTTCACGATCGACGAAGTCGCCGCCGAGCTTGACGAAATAATCGCCGAGGCCGAGCGCAACCAAAGGTGAGCTTGCCGGCGGTGATCGTACCGCAAGCTCGCCGCGAGGCGGCAGCCGCGGTGCGCTGGATCTCGAAGGATAATCCGGCTGCTGCAGCCAGATTCCGGCGGGCGATCGTCGATGCGGCAAAGCTGCTGGGCAACCGGCCAATGGCAGGGCGGTTCGCGCCGGAGCTGTTGGGGCCGCACTATCGCATCTGGTCGGTTGTGTCCTTTCCCTACATTTTGGTCTATGATCCTCGCCAGACGCCGCCAGAGATCGTGCGTCTCGCCCACACGGCGCGGGACCTTGGTCCCCTGATGGCGGACCTGGCGGGATCGCAGGACGATCTGGACCAGGACTGACGCTGGCGGAGTTCACCACCCCTCGCCGCCGACGCGCTCCCAGCCAGGACCGACCGCCCGCTAGGTGCCTCACGAAGAACAGTTCTTCTCCGCCCGCCCTGCCCTCTCCCGCCCGCGTGCGAGTCACCCGTCCACCGGTCGATGGCGAAGGCCCTGGTGGTCAGGCCCAGGCGCTGCACCGCGCCGCAGAACGCGCTGAACGAGACGCCGCCGTGGGTTCCCAGTTCGACGAGTACCCGCGGCCTCAGCGCCGCGACCAGCCAATGGGCGACGGCCACGAGCTCGTGCCACCCGCTCGGCTCGAAGCGGCGGAGGTTGGGTGCGAGGATGTTCGGCAAGTCGTCAACGGTCGGCTCGCCGCCGCTGTCGGGGACCATGCAGCAACTCCACCGCGGGCCGG
>CAXTVQ010000048.1:0-17701 GCA_964247705.1 uncultured Acetobacteraceae bacterium
AGCGGCAGCAGGGTGCGGCCGTATTCGAGCGCGTCCTCCAGCGGGTCGAAGCCGCGGATCAGGAAGGTGGTGACGCCGAGCGCGTGGTAGTCGAGGAACGCCTCGGCCACCTGTTGCGGCGTGCCGACCAGGGCCGTGGTGTTGCCGCGGGCGCCGGTGACGCGGGCGATCGCCGTGTACAGGCGTCCTTCCGGCCGGTCGCCCAGCGCCGCCGCCGCGAGCAGCCGCTGAGACCCGGCGTTGGCCGGCGTCGCGGTCGATGGGCCGAGCGGCGCCTCGCCCCGCACGCGTTGGATGTGGGCGAGGATGGCCTCCGCCTTGGCCCAGGCCTCCTCCTCCGTGGCGCCCAGGATCGGGCGGAAGGAGAGGCTGAAGCCGACCTGGCGGCCATGTTCGGCGGCCTCGGCCCGGACGCGGGTGGTGATCTCGGCGACCTGGGCGCGGGTCTCGCCCCACAGCGCGTAGACGTCGGCGTGCTTGCCGGCGACGCGGATGGCGGCCTCGGACGCGCCGCCGAAATAGATCGGGATGCGCGGGCGCTGCACCGTCCGCACGTCGGGAGAGGCGCCCTTGATGCGGTAGTAGGCGCCGTCGTGGTCGACGGGCGCGTCCGCGGTCCAGACCCGCTTCAGCACGTCCACGTATTCGTCGGTGCGGGCGTAGCGGTCGTCCTTGCCGAGCCAGTCGCCGTCACGCGCCTGGTCCACATCGTCGCCGCCCGAGATCACGTGGATGGCCGCCCGGCCACCGCTGAGCTGGTCGAGTGTGGCGAAGGCGCGCGCAGCGTTGGTCGGCGCCTGGAAGCCGGGGCGGTGCGCGACGAGGAAACCCACCTGCTTGGTGTGCGCGGCGGCGTGGGTTGCGATCTGCAGGCCGTCCGGCCCGTTGCTGTACCAGCCGATCAGCACGCGGTCGAAGCCGCCGCCGTTTGCGGCATGGGCCTCGTGCGCCTGGGCGGAGGCGACGAGGTAGCCGGGATCGATCGCCGGACCGCTCGCCGGGTGGGTCTCCGACTGCTCGCGGGGCTGGATCATGCCGATGAATTCGAGGTTCATCCTGGGTCTCCTATTGGCCGAGGGCCGCGCGGCCGGCGGCGGTGTAGGCGGAGTCCGGCTGCGGCGTGTGCACGCGGGCGCACAGCACGTCGCGCAGGTGGCGCTCCAGCGGGTTGGCGCGGGACAGGCCGGGGTTGCCGGTCAGTTCGATGGCGGATTGCACGGCGGCGATGGCGTTCTCGGCCGCGACCGTCTTCAGCAAGCCGCTTTCCGCCATGGTGGGCGGCGAGCCGGCGTCGGTGTCGGCAGCCGCCGCGGCGATCAGGCGGCGGTTGGTGAGCAGCAACGCATCGATCTTTCCCACCGCCTCCTGCATGCGCGGCAGGGTGGCGAGCGGAGCGCCGAGGTTGGCGGGCGCCCGGTTGCGCAGGAAGCTCACCAGCCAGTTCCGCGCCGCCTCGGCGACGCCGGTGTAGAGCGCGCCGACCATCAGCGTGCTCCAGGCAGCCCCCGCCGGGTCGCGGCGGGCCCAGCCGGAGGGTTCGCGCAGGTCCACGGCGTGGGCGGCGGGAATGCGGACGTCTTGGAACACCACGTCGTCGCTGCCGGAGCCGCGCAGGCCGAGCTGGTCCCAGGTGGGCTCGATGGAGATGCCGGGGCTGCGGGCGGGGACGACGAACAGGCCGGAACGGGGCGTCTCCTCGTCGGTGCGGGCGAACACCAGCATCCAGCTCAGGCCGGGGGCGCCGGTGCTGAAGATCTTGCGGCCGGTGATGGACCAGCCGTCAGTGGTGCGGCGCGCGATGGTGTCCGGCAAGCCGCCACGGGCGGGGGTGCCCAAAGCGGGCTCCACGCGCAGCGCGTTGATCAGGGCGCCATAGAGCCCGGCGCTGCGGCCGATGGTGGCGCGCACCGGTTCCGCCCAATCGGACTGCGCGACCCCGCGGAGGTGGATGAGCTGCATGGCGAAGATCAGCGCCGTGGACGCGCAGCCCTGCCCTGCCCGGCGCACGAGGCCGGTGCAGCGCACGAGGCCGGCGTCCTGGCCGCCATCGGCGCGGCGGGCCGTGAGGTTGAGCAGGCCTTCCGCGTGGAGCAGTTCGAGGCTCTCGTGCGGGAAGCGGCCTTCCCGGTCGACGGCGTCGGCACGCTCCGCCAGGGCTGCGATGAGATCGTCGCCCATGTCGTTCTGGGCCAGCACCATCCCATCCATCACCAATCTCCAACAGCGGTCAGCTACGCCGGTCAGCAGAGTTTGGAAGGTTGGCCGGTGAAGTCAAACCGTGCGGCGGGCCGGCCGGCGAAAAGAAACCATCTGCTCCGTCACCACCATCGGGAAGAAGAAAACCCGTCCAATTAGGCGCGCAATAGCAAACGATTTGAATGCCGTTGCCCTGGATAGGGCGGCGCGGCCATACCAGCCGAGGCGCGTTTGGGAGCAGCTCCGATGAACGACGACACCCTCGACCCGGAGGACTGGACCGCGCTGCGCGCGCTTGGCCACCGTATGCTGGACGATCTGTTCGACGGCATGGAGTCCGTCCGGGAGCGCCCGGTGTGGCGCAAGATGCCGGAGGGCGTGCGGGAGGCGTTGCGGTCCCCCCTGCCCCGGACGCCGGCCAGCGCGGAGGCGGTGTATGGCGCCGTGCAGGAGTTGATCGTGCCCTACGTGACCGGGAACACGCATCCCCGGTTCATGGGTTGGGTGCATGGCGGCGGCAACCCGGTGGGCATGCTGGCGGAGATGATCGCCGGCGGGCTGAACGCCAATTTGGGCGGGCGCGACCATGCCCCGATCGAGGTCGAGCGGCAGGTGATACGGTGGGCGGCGGAGATGCTGGGCATGCCGGGCGAGACGTCCGGCCTGCTGGTCACGGGCACCTCGGCGGCGAACCTGATCGCGGTGCTGATCGCCCGGCGGGCCGCGGCGGGCCCGGCGGTGCGCAGCGCCGGGGTCGGCGGGAGGCGGCTCGTGGCGTACGCGGCGCGGACGGCGCACGGCTGCATCGCGCGCGCCATGGACATGGCCGGGCTCGGGACGGATGCGCTCCGCCTGATTGGGTGCGACGGGGAGCACCGGATCGACCTGGGACAGCTTGGGGCAGCGGTGGCGCAGGACCGGGCTGCCGGGTTGCAACCCTTCCTGGTGATCGGCACCGCGGGGACGGTGGATGTCGGCGCGGTGGACGACCTCGCCGGGCTGGCTGATTTCTCCTGTGCGGAAGCGCTCTGGTTCCACGTGGACGGCGCGTTCGGGGCGGTGGCGGCGCTGTCGCCCCGGTATCGCCCGATGCTGGCGGGTATCGAGCGGGCGGACAGCGTGGCGTTCGACTTCCACAAATGGGCGCAGGTGCCGTACGACGCCGGGTGCGTGCTGGTGCGGGACGGGGCGCTGCAGCGGGAGACGTTCGCGCAAACCGTGGACTATCTCCGGCGCGAGGAGCGGGGGCTGGCGGCCGGGCATCCGTGGCCCTGCGACCTGGGCCCGGATTTGTCGCGCGGGTTCCGGGCGTTGAAGGTGTGGATGACGCTGAAGACGTACGGCGCCGACCGGCTGGGCCGGGTGGTGGACGACACCTGTGCGGTGGCGCGGCACCTGGCGGCGCGGGTCAGGGCGGAGCCGAAGCTCGAGCTGCTGGCGCCGGTGGCTCTGAACATCGTTTGCTTCCGGGTTCTCGCCGGCGCGGATGCGGACCGGGTCAACCGGGAGATCGTTGCCGACCTGCAGGAGAGCGGGATCGCCGCGCCGTCCACGACGATGGTGGGCGGGACGCTGGCGATACGGGCGGCGATCGTCAACCACCGCACGACGGCGGGGGATGTGGACGCGCTGGTCGATGCCGTGCTGCGGATTGCCGAGACGTATCAGGCTTAGAACGGGATCTGGTACCTGCCTTGCATCCCATGCCGTAGCACAGCCGGAGGGCCGACAATGGCGAGAGATCACTTCCACCTGGCCTGGTTCCTGTCGCAAGGCTACGGCCCGAAAACCTGGCGCGGCCCCTGGCCCGGCAGCGATAGCGACGTGAAGCGCTGGATGATGCCGGACCTGTTCCTGGACCTGGCGCGCGGCATGGACCGGGCGTGCTTCGACTACATGATCATCGAGGACTCCTCGATGGTGCCTTACTCCTACAAAGGCAGTCACGACACCTACCTGAAATACGCCGCCAGCTCGCCCAAGCTCGACCCGGCGGTGCTCGTCCCGTATCTGGCGCAAGCGACGAAGCATCTTGGCCTGGTGCCGACGCTGTCCACCTCCGAGTATCCGCCGTTCCTGCTGGCGCGGCTGGTCAACTCGCTCGACCACACGACGGACGGCCGGGTGGGCTGGAACTGCGTCACCAGCAGCAACGACGGCGCGGCGCAGAACTACGGCAACGAAGGGCAGTATCCGCACGACGAGCGCTACGACCGGGCGGACGAGTTCGCCGACCTGGTGACCAAGCTGTGGGATGCCTGGGACGAGGATGCCGTGGTGCTGGACCGTGAGGCGCCGATGTTCGCCGATGGCAGCAAGGTGCGGGCGGTGAACCACAGCGGCACATACTTCAAGTGCCGCGGGCCGCTGAACGCGCCGCGCTCGCCGCAAGGCCGGCCGCCGATCTGCCAGGCCGGCGGGTCGCCGCGGGGGCAGGTGTTTGCCGCGCGCTGGGCGGATACGATCATCACCGACGCCGGAAGCGTGGCGGGGATGAAGGCGTACCGCGAGACCGTCCGCCGCAACGCGGTCGAGGCCGGGCGCGATCCGGACACGATCAAGGTGCTGTTCCTCACCTACCCGGTCGTGGACCTGTCGATGGAGGCGGCGCAGGACCGGCGGCGGCTGCAGCGTGCCGATTCGGCGGCGCATCTCGACCTGGCGCTGTCGTCCATGTCCCGGCTGACCAACATCGACTTCGCGCAATTCGACCTGGACGAGCCGCTACCCGCGGACCTCACCACCAATGGGCACCAATCCTCCCTCCAGAAATGGCTCGGCAAGACGCCGCGGGAGCTTGCCTTGGCGCAATCGACCAAGATGGGCATTGATTTCACCGGCACGGCGGATCACGTGGCGGGCATGATGCAGGACATCATGGAGGAGGTCGGCGGCGACGGGTTCCTGTTGTTCAACACCTATTTCGACCGGCGCTACGTCATGGAGATCTGCGACGGGCTGGTTCCGGAACTGCAGCGCCGGGGGGTGACGCGCAAGGCGTATGCGCACAAGCACTTCAGGGACAATCTGATGGAGTTCTGACTGAGGGACAGTCTTTGGTCGGTTTCATACCAGGCCATACAGATGTCCGTCATGCTCGGGCTTGACGGTGTCGTCATGCTGGAGAAGCCGTGGCCTACGGCAAGGGGGCGCCGGATGTCCCCCGGCTGACAACCGCGCGGAGGAAGCCGGCATGCCAGCGCGCATAACCGTCCTGCAGCACGCCGAGCCGGCTGCGCACGGCACGGTGCGCGGCGGGCAAGCGGTGGAAGGGGATGGAGGGATAGAGATGGTGCTCGGCATGGTAGCTCATGTTCCACATCAGCAACCGCACGGCGGCATTGGTGAGGGTGGTGCGGGTGTTCCGCAAGCCGTTGGCCGTCTCTTCGCAGCCGGTGTGCTCCGTCAGCAAATACAGCCGCAGGAACACCTGGCCGGTCAGTTGCGGCGCGATCCAGAACAGCAGCGGCACCCGCCAGCCGAACAGCAGGCCGGAGCCGATGGCCATCGCGGCCACGAACACGGTCATCCACCGCACGCTTGCGATGATGCGGGCCGCCGAGGCTGCCGGTACGTAGGGGTAGCCGGACAGATCTGCCCGCCAGCAATCGGCGATGACCTTCGTGCGCGCGAGCCAGTAGTTCACGGCCAGCACGCGGCGCAGGTAACCGCCCACGGTGGCCGGCGGGCGCGGGCTTAGCTCGGGATCGCGCTCCGGATCCTGGGTGAAGCGGTGGTGGGCCAGGTGGAACGCGGTGTAGAAGTGCCAGTTGAGCAGCGACGGGCAGGCGGCGAGCCAGCCGACCACCGCATTGGCACGGCGGTTGCGGAAAGCGGTAAGGTGCATGGTTTCGTGCACGGGGGCGAACAAGGCCGCCTGCGCCAGGCCGAGCAGCAGCACAGCCGGAACAAGCGCCCAGGCCGGCGCGACCGCCACCAGCCAGCCAGCGGCCGCGATCATCGCCACGTGCAGGCCGACCTGGGCCGTGCCCCATAGGTCCGACCGGGCCGACAGGGCGCGGACCTCGGGGCCGGACAGCACGCGCGGGGTTGCGGTGTTCATGGTCGTCGCCTCAGCGGGCCACGTGGCGGAACCCGGCGTCCGCCGCGTCCAGCACCCGGTCGATGTCGGCGGCCTGGTGGGCGCAGGACAGGAACATATTGTGCTTAGGATGCAGGTAAGCGCCGTGGCGCAGCGCTTCGGCGCAGAAGGCGTAGCCGCGCTTCCAGTCCGGGTCGTCCTCGAACAGCAGGCTCGGCATCTGCACCGGGCCGGTCTGGCGGATGGCGACGCCGTGGTGGCGGGCGCGTTCCTCCAGGCCGTCGCGCAGGCGTTGGCCCATGCGGGCCATGGCGGCCGGGCCGTCCAGGCGGCGCAGCTCGGTGAGGGTGGCGACGGCGGCCGCCATCGGGACGGAGCCGCACCAGAACGAGCCAGTGGTGAACACGCTGGCGGCGGGCTCGCGGAACCGCTCGCGGCCGGTGACCGCGGCGAGGGCGTGGCCGTTGGCGATCGCCTTGCTCCAGGCGGCGAGGTCCGGCTGGATGCCCAGCGTCTCCCACGAGCCGCCGAGATGCAGGCGGAAGCCGGCGCGCACGTCGTCCAGAATCATCGCGGCGCCCGTCTCGTCGCACAGGTCGCGGACCCGGCGGGCGAATTCGGGCGTAGGAAGCTCCTGTGCCAGGCCCATGTCGTGGCGGAAGGCGGAGACCATGACCGCGGCCAGGTCGGCGCCGGCTTCCTCCACCGCCTGCTCGAGGCTGGCGATGTCGTTGTAGGTGAAATAGAGCAGGTGCGCGCGGTCCTCCGCCGTGACGCCGGCGACGCTGGGGGAGCACCAGGGGACGGCGCCGTGGTAGGCGCCGCGGGCAAGCAGCACCTTGCGGCGCCCGGTTCCGGCGCGGGCGACGGTGACGCAGGTGGTGGTGGCGTCGGTGCCGTTCTTGCCGAACAGGCACCAGTCGGCATGCGGCACCAGGCTCACCAGCAGTTCGGCCAGGTCCACCAGCACGGGGGCGGGGCCGTTCATGCAGTCGCCGAGCGCGGCTTGCTCGCGGACCGCCGTTTCCACCGCCGGGTGCCGGTGGCCGAGGATGATGGGACCCCAGGAGCACATCAGGTCGACGAACACGCGCCCGTCCACGTCGTGCAGGTGGCAGCCTTCGGCGCGGGCGTAGTATTGCGGGTAGCCGTCCGGCAGCTTGGCGGCGTCGAGATGGCCCCACAGGCCGCCGGGGATGACCTGCGCCGCGCGCGTGCGCAGCGAGCTGTCGAGGGAGTTCAGCAGTGCCTGCGACATGAGGGTCGTCCTTATCGGGGGAAGGATGTGAGCGCCGCCTCGACGCCGAGCGACGCCTCCAGCAGCAGGCGCTCGGCGTAGCGGGGGGCGACCAGTTGCAGCCCGACCGGCAGCCCGGCCGGGGTGAAGCCGCAGGGCAGCGTCGCCGCCGGCTGGCCCGTCAGGTTGAACGGCAGCGTGTAGCCGATCGCACGCCAGCGGCTGTAGCCGGGGCCGTGATAGTCCGTGCCGGCGGGGGGCGCCGGGTCCGGCGTGGTGGGGGTGAGCAGCAGGTCGTGGTCGCGGTAGAGCGCGGCCAGGCGGCTGGCGAGGCGGGCGCGGGCGATTTCGGCCGCGAGGATGGCGGATGCGGGGACGGATAGGCCTTCCTCGGCGAGGGCACGGTAGCGTGGGTCCAACAGGGTCCACTGTCCGGGCGGGATGCCGCGCAGCCGCTGGGCGAAGCCGGCGATCCAGAACTGGCCGAAAACCGGTTCGAGCGGGTCGATCACGGCGCCAACACCGGTCACGGTCGTGCCGGCCTGGCGCACGCGCTCGACGGCGTGCTCGATCAGGTCCTGCACCGCCGGGTCTGCCGCCACGCCGCCCAGTTGCGGGGCGTAGGCAATGCGCAGGTTGGCCAGGCGTGGGGCCAGGCCGTCCAGCCAACCCGGCGTGGGCGGGGGGAGCGCGTACCAGTCGCGGTCGTCCGGGGCGGCGATCACCGCCAGCATCGCCGCGGCGTCGGCCACGCGTTGCGCCAGCGGACCGCCGGCGACCAGGGTGGCGAACAGGCCCTCCATCGGGTGGTGCGGCACGCGGCCCGTGGTCGGCTTGATGCCATACAGGCCGCAGAAGCTGGCGGGGATGCGGATGGAGCCGCCGCCGTCATTGCCGAACGCGAGCGTGCCCACCCCCGCCGCCAGCGCTGCCGCGGCACCACCGCTCGACCCGCCGGAGGAGTGGGTGGGAACGTGCGGGTTGCGCGTCGCGGCACCCCGGAGGCGGCTGTCCGTGATGCCCTTCCAGCCGAACTCCGGCAACGTGGTCTTGCCGAGCAGCACGGCGCCGGCCTCGCGCAAACGGGCCACGACGGAGGCGTCGGCGGCGGCGGGCGTGCCGAGGGTGGTCAGCGAGCCGTGGCGGGTGGGCAAGCCGGCCTGGTCGGTGTTGTCCTTGATGGTGACGGGCACGCCGTCCAGCGGGCCGAGCGGGCGGCCGTCCCGCCACCGCTCCGCCGACGCGCGCGCCATGGCCAGGGCGCCCTCGCGGTCGACGAGCTGGAACGCGTTCAGGTCCGGCTCCAGGACGTCGATGCGGGCGAGGGCTTGCTCGGCGACGGTGACCGGCGCGTTGGAATCGGCAGAAAAAATCCGGGCCAGATCGGCCAGGGACGGCGTGGCGCGGGCGAGCGAGCGCATGCTCAGGCGAAATCCGGCCGGCGGTCGGCCCAGGGGCAGTCCTCCTCGAGCAGCGCGCACAGCCGCAGCACGGCGGCGTCCGACCACCAGGGGCCGACGATCTGGGTGCTGGTGGGCAGGCCGTCCGCATCCCAGCCGGAGGGGATCACGGCGGCCGGGTGGCCGGTGAGGTTGAACGGGTAGGCGTAGGAGGTCCAACCCTGCCGGGTGATGCCGCATTTCTGGCCGTTCACGATCACGTCGTCCCACGCGACGTCAAAATCGGCGGGCAAGGCGGTGCGGCTGAGCGCCGGGGTGATGAGGAAGTCGTAGCGTTCGAACAGACGCTGCACCGCGTGGTACAGCCGGGTGCGGCCCATCTGCGCCTGGCGGTAATCCAACAGGGTGAATTTGCTGCCGCGGTCGATGAAGGTGCGCAGCGTCGGGTCCATGCGCTCGCCCCACTCGGCCAGCTTGTCGGACAGGGCGGCGTAGAAATTGGCGACGTAGACGATGCGGCCGGGGTATTCGTTCCAGTCGATCGCGTCGGTCACGTCCTCGATGTCGGCGCCGCGGGCGGCCAGGGCGGCGGCAGAGCGGCGCATGCTCGCCTCCATGTCCGGATCGAGCTGCGGGTTCGTGGCGAGGCGGATGACGCCGACGCGCACACCGTGCAGGGAGGGGCCGGTCAGCGCCGTGGGGATGGTATCGGGCGGCGGGTTCAGCCCCCAGGGATCGACCGGATCGGGGCCGCGCAGGGTGGCCAGCATCAGGGCGGCGTCCGCCACCGTGCGCGTCATCGGGCCGGCGGAGACGTTGTTGCCGAAGATCTCCTTGGAGTCCTGGAACGGCACCGCGCCGGTAGTGGGCTTCAGCCCCACCACGCCGCAGCACGCCGCCGGGATTCGCACGGAGCCGGCGCCGTCCGAGCCGAGATGCAGCGGTCCGATGCCGAGGGCGGCCGCCACGCCGGCGCCGCCGCTGGAGCCGCCGGAGGTGCGCGACAGGTCCCAAGGGTTGCGGGTGGTGCCGAAGCTCGGGCTGTCGGTGATGCCCTTGTTGCCGAACTCGGGCGTGGTGGTCTTGCCGACGAGCACGGCGCCGGCCGCCTTGAGCCGGGCGACCAGCACGTCATCCTGCTGCGGCACGTTGCCCAGGTGCATCGCGGAACCGTAGGCGGTGCGGATGCCGGATGTCGCGAACAGATCCTTCACCGTGACCGGCAGGCCGTGCAACGGGCCGAGCGGGCCGCCATCCATCACCGCCTGTTCCGCCGCGCGCGCGCCTTCCATCGCCTCGCCGGCGCACAGCGTGGCGAACGGGTTGCAGCGGGGTTGCTGGGCTTCGGCGTGGGACAGCACGGCTTGCATGTATTCGACGGGGGACAGCGAACGCTTGCGGATCAGGGCCGCGGCCTGCGTTGCGGGCATGAACAGCAGGTCGGGATCAGCCGGCATCGTTGGCCTCCAAAGCATTGTCCTCAAGGCGGGCGGCGCGCGGGAAACAGGTTGCGCGGGTGCAGCATAGGCTTGTTAAGTTGGATCACTCAACGCGGGCCCGGCATGGAGGTCAGGATGTTCGACGGCTTGGCAACATATCGGCGCGCCCTGTGGACGGCCGCTTCGCTCACTTTGGCGGTCGCGCTGAGTGCGGCGCCGGCGCGTGCGCAGAAGACCGTGACCGCCGTGCTGGAATCCGAGGTCGTGACCTTGGACCCGCATTTCACCACCGCCTACATCACGCGCACCTTCGACTACCTCGTGTTCGACACGCTGTTCTCGGCGGATTCGCAATACAAGATCCATCCGCAGATGGTGCAGGGCTACACCGTCTCCGACGACAAGCTGACGTGGACATTCACGTTGCGCGACGGGCTGAAATGGCATGATGGCGGGCCGGTGACGCCGGCCGACTGCATCGCCTCGCTCAAGCGGTGGGAGCCGCGGGACGGCATGGGCCGGCTGCTGCTGGCGGCGACCGACACGATGACGGTGACGGGCGAGAAGAGCTTCAGCATCCACCTGAAGGAGCCGTTCCCGCTGATGCTGGACGCGCTGGGCAAGCCCAGTTCCATCGTGCCGTTCATGATCCCGGCGCGGCTGGCGCAGACGCCGGGGGACCAGAAGATCACCGAGATGGACGGGTCCGGGCCATTCATCTTCCGCGCCGATTTGTGGCGGCCGGGGGACAGCATGGTGCTGGACCACAACCCCAACTACGTGCCGCGCGACGAGCCGGCGGACTTCCTGGCGGGTGGCAAGAAGGTCAACATCGACCGCCTGGTGCTGAAGGTGATCCCCGATGCGTCCACGCAGGCGCAGGCGTTGCTGGCGGGGGAGATCGACTACCTGCAATACGCGCCGTTCGATTGGATCGACCGTTTGAAGGGTGACGCCAAGCTGAAGCTGATCGGCTTCGGCGGCCTGCAGATGTTCCAGGGCAATTACCGCGTCAACGCCGCCAGCGGGCCGTTCAGCGACCCGGCGGTGCGGCGCGTGCTGTGGAAGCTGGTGGACCAGGACGCGGTGCAGGAGGCGGTGGGCATTCCGGACGGCGACTTCGTGAAATCCTGCCCGTCGTTCTGGATGTGCAACACGCCGCTGAGCACGGACGCCGGAAGCAGCGCCGCGCATTACTCGATTGCGGACGCGAAGGCGGCGTTGAAGCAGACGGGCTACAAGGGCGAGCCGGTGGTGATCCTGGTGGCGGGCGATAACGGGGTGACGTCGGCCGCCGGCAACGTGCTGGCAGACAGCCTGAAGCAGGCCGGGTTCACCGTGGACATGCAGACGATGGATTGGGGGACCGTGCTGGTGCGCCGCGCCAAGAAGGAGGGGTGGAGCATCTTCCCGGTGTATTCCTCGGGCTTCGACCAGGGATCGCCGCTGACGCATTTCTACGTGGTCAACAACTGCCAGGATTACGCCGGATGGAGCTGCGATCCGCGCGTGACCAAGCTGTTGCCGGAGTTCGCCAAGGCGGCCACGCTGGACGATCAGCGGCGGGTCGCGGCCGAGATCCAGGAGGCCGAATACGACAGCGTGCCGTCCGTCATGTGGGGGCAGTTCACCGAGCCGGCGGCGTATAACCGGCGGCTGACCGGGCTCGTCGAGTCGAGCATCCCCGTGTTCTGGGGCGTGGACCGGGCTAATTAGGAGTACCCTGCGATGACGGACGCCGAGATCGGCTACCTTTCCGCCGCCGAGTTGACCACGCATTACCGGGACCGGTCGCTCTCGCCGGTGGAGGTGACCGCGGCGGTGTTGCGCCATATCGAGCGGCAGGAGCCGGCGCTGAACGCGATGGTGCTGCTGACCGCGGATACGGCGATGGCGACGGCGAGGCAGGCGGAGGCGGCGTATGCGGCGGGCACGGCGCGCAAGCTGGAAGGCGTGCCGGTCACCATCAAGGATCTGCAGCAGACCAAGGGCGTGCCGACGCAGATGGGCAGCCGCATGTTCGAGGGGCACGTGCCGGACGTGGACACACCCTGCGTCGCGCGCCTGCACGACGCAGGGTGCATCATGCTCGGCAAGTCCACCGCGCCCGAATTCGGTTGGAAAGGGGTGAGCCAGAGCCCGCTGACGGGGATCACGCACAACCCTTGGGGGCATGGGCTGAGCGCGGGCGGGTCCTCCTCGGGCGCCGCGGCGGGAGCGGCGGCGGGGTATGGGCCGCTGCATCAGGGGGGTGACGGCGCCGGGTCGATCCGCATCCCGGCGCATATGTGCGGCGTGTTCGGGATCAAGGCGACGCATGGCCGGGTGCCGTGCTGGCCGATGTCCAACAACGATGCGGCGACGCATCTCGGGCCGATCACCCGCACGGTGACGGACAGCGCGCTGATGCTGGAGGCGATGGCGGGCCCGCATCCGTGGGACTACCTGTCGCTGGAGGCGCCGCCGATGGATTATGCGTCCCAGCTTGGCGCCGATTTGCGTGGCAAGCGTATCGCCTACAGCCCGGACCTCGGCCATGCGCGGGTGGACCCGGACGTGGCGGCGCTGGTGGAGCAGGCGGTGGGCGCGTTCACCGACATGGGCGCGGTGGTGGAAGAAGTTACGCCTAAATGGGGCCCGGTTGGGCCGGAGTTGTTCGACTTCTTCTGGCCGACGGTGTTCTCGGCGCGGCTGAGGGTGCTGCCTGAGTGGGAAGACAAGCTCGATCCGGCGTTCGTCGCGATGATCAAGACGGCGAAGGACGTGAAGGTCTCGGACTTCATGGCGATGCGGGAGCGGCGGTTCGCTTACTGCCAGCAGATCCACATGTTCTTCACGGAGTACGACTTCCTGCTCACGCCCGCGGTCAGCACGGTGGCGTTCCCGGCGGACAAGCTGCAGCCGGCGCATTGGCCGCAGCATCCTTGGGACGGGTTGGCCTGGGCACAGTTCAGCTATCCGTTCAATTGGGCGGGGAACCCGGCGGTGAGTATTCCGTGCGGGTTCAATGCGGCGGGGCTGCCGGTGGGGTTGCAGATCGTGGCGCCGCGGTTCGACGATCTGGGCGTGCTGCAGGCGTCGTATGCGTTCGAGCAGGCGCGTCCGTGGGCGGGCCGCCGCCCCGTGCTCGCTTGATCCTCCCCTGCCCTTCTGCCTCTCCGTACCGCACGGGAGAGGAAGAAGAATTAGGAGTTTGTCCATGAAGCGCCGGACTCTATTGGCTACGGCCGCGGCCTCGCTGGCGATGCCCAACCTCGCGGCCGCGCAGAACAAGGTCACGGTGCGGTTCGTGCCGCAGTCGGACCTTGCCTTGCTCGACCCCGTGTTCAACACGGCGCTGGTTACCCGCAACCACGGGTTCCTGGTGTTCGATCAGTTGTATGGGCTGGACGACAACCTCCAGCCGCAGCCGCAGATGGTGGCGGGCCACGTGATCGAGGATGACGGCCGCACCTGGACGATGACGCTGCGCGACGGGATGACCTTCCATGACGGCACGCCCGTGCTGGCGCGGGACGCCATTGCCAGCATCACGCGCTGGGCGAAGAACGATCCGTTCGGGCAGAACGTGATGGGCGTCACCGACGAGCTGTCCGCGCCGTCGGACCGGGTGATTAGGTTTCGCCTGAAGAAGCCGTTCCCGCTGCTGTCCACGGCTCTGGCGAAGCCTTCGTCCTATTGCCCGGTGATGCCCGAGCGGCTGGCGCGGACGCCGGCCAACCAGCAGGTGACGGAGATGGTGGGCAGCGGCCCATTCCGCTTCATGGCGGCGGAGCGGATGAGCGGCTCGCTTGCCGTGTACGAGAAGTTCACCGGCTACGTGCCGCGTCCGGACGGTACGCCCTCCTTCGCCGCCGGGCCGAAGCGGGTGTATGTCGACCGGGTGGAGTGGCACACCATCCCCGACGCCAGCACGGCTGCGGCGGCGTTGCAGCGCGGCGAGGTGGATTGGTGGGAGCAGCCGACGGCGGACCTGCTGCCGTTGCTGCGCAACGACAAGTCCCTGTTGGTGGAGGCGAAGGAGCATGGCGGGTTCATGAGCATGATCCGCTTCAACCATCTGCAGCCGCCGTTCGACAACCCGGCGATCCGGCGGGCGTTCTTCCCCGGCATCAAGCAGTCCGACTACATGACGGCGGTGATGGGCGACGACCGCAGCCTGTGGAACGACCGCTGCGGGTTCTTCGTGCCGGGCGGTCCGTTCTCGACCGAGGCGGGGCTCGAGGTGATGGATGGCGCGCCCAATTTCGACAAGGTGAAGGCGAATTTGCAGGCCGCCGGATACAAGGGCGAGCGGGTCGTGTTCGTGGTGCCGACCGACCTGCCGTCGCTGAATGCGTTCAGCGAGATCGCGGCCGACATGTTCCGCCGGGTGGGGATCAACCTCGATTACCAGGCGTCCGATTGGGGTTCGGTGGCGCCGCGGCTGAACAACAAGGAGGGGTTGGACAAGGGCGGCTGGAGCGTTTGGTGCAACAACATCCCGGGCATCATCGCGGTGACGCCGGCGACGCAATCCTACGTGCGCGGGATTGGCCGGGCGGGCACGTTCGGCTGGCCGGAGTCGGCGCGGCTGGAGGAGCTGCGCAACCAGTTCCTCGACGCGACCACCGTGGAGGAGCAGAAGCGGATCACGCGGGACCTGCAGCTTCAGGCGTTTCAGGACGTGCCCTACGTGCCGCTCGGGGCTTACAACCAGCCGTTCGCGTATAAGCGGACCCTTACGGGGATGCTGAACAGTTTCCCGGTATTTTATAATATCCAGAAGAGCTGAGGCGCGGGAAGGTGGTGGGTTGCCGAAGCGCAACCCACCCTACGGGAGGGTTCCCAGGGGGACGGAGCGGGCGTCGTAGTCGTAGAGCCAGTCGTAGCGTGTCTTTACGCGCTCGGGCTCCCACTCGCGGGTGACGTAGGCGGCGGCTTGCACGGGGTCGCCCAGGATCGGATTGTGGAAGCGCTTGGCCATCTCGCTGGAGCCGCGGACGATGGCGGCGGTCCGCTCGACCCTTGCCTGTTCGAAGCGATGCAACGCGGCCGGAAGGTTTTCGCCGGCGGTGAGGCAACGGGCGAGCACCATGGCGTCCTCGATGGCCATGTTGGCGCCCTGGGCCAGGAACGGCAGCGTCGGGTGGGAGGCGTCGCCCATCAGGCAGACCGAGCCCTGGGTCCAGCACTGCATCGGGTCGCGGCCGAGCAGCGCCCATTTGTAGGGGACGTCCAGCGCTTCGATCATGGCCTGCACGTGGGGGTGCCAGCCGGCGAAATCGGCCAGGCAGTCGGCGCGCTCGCCGGGTTCGTTCCAGGATTCGATGGGCCAGTCGCGGCCTTCCACGATACCGACGAAGTTGTACAGCGCGCCGCCGCGCAACGGGTAGGTGATGACGTGGCGGCCGGGCCCGACCCAGTTGGTGCCGACCGGCCGGCGCATCTCCTCCGGCAGCGCCTCCGCGGCGGCCAGGCCGCGCCAGGCCATGATGCCGGTGAAATGCGGGCGGTCGGTGATGCCCATGGCGGCGCGGATGGCGGAGTGCACGCCGTCGGCGCCGACCAGCGCATCGCCTTCGGCTTGGGCGCCATCCTGGAGTTGCAGCACCACGCGTCCGTCGCCCTGGCGGAAACCGGCTGCTTGTGCGCCAAGGTGGATGCAGCCGGGTTTCGCCCGCTCCACCGCTTCCAGCAGCACGGCGTGGAGGTCGGCGCGGTGCACCATCCAATAGGGCGCGCCGAAGCGTTCGATGCAGTCGCGGCCGAGGTCGAACAGCTTCCACGTGCGGCCGCTGTCCCAGAGCCGCACCTCCTTGCCGCTCGCCTCGCACACCACCGGGTGCAGCACGTCCGCGAGCCCCAGGTCGAGCAGCACGCGGGAGCCGTTCGGCCCGACCTGCACGCCGGCGCCGATGGCGCGCAGTTCGGACGCTTGCTCATAGACGTCCACGTCGGCGCCCCGGCGCAGCAGCGCGAGGGCCAGGGTCAGGCCGCCGATGCCGGCGCCGGCAATCAGGACATGGGGGTTGGTCACGCGGTCTCTCCGACGGGATTGGACGCGGGCAGCGGTGTCCGGCGCAGGTGGATCAGCAGCATGCCGAGGCCGCACAGCAACTCCGGCGCGCCGATGATGAGGAAGGTGTTGCGCGGCCCGAGGTCCAGCCCGACCACGAACCCGGCGGCGAGCGACCCGGCGAGCACGCCGCCCAGCCGCAGCACCGACAATGCCCAGCCGAGCCCGGTGGCGCGGATGGCGCTCGGATACAGCTTGCCGCCGGTGAACGCATTGAGCGCGTTCTGGCCGCCCACCACCAGCAGCCCGGCGCCTGCCGAGGCGAGCAGGATCGTGGGCACGGAGCCCGCCAGGGCGCCCACGCCGGCCACGCCCGCAAAGGCGGCGAACAGCCACAGCGACAACGCGACCGCACCGAACCGGTCCACGAACGCGCCGACCACGAAGCCGCCGGTGATGCCGCCCACCTGATAGGCGGTGGTGGACAGCGTCGCGACGCCGGCGCCGAACCCGGCGCTGGTGAGCAGGATCGGCAACCAGTTCACCAGGAAATACAGCGTGGCGCCGGAGCAGAAATAGGTCAGCCATATGCAGAGCGTCACCGGCGCGCGGCCGCCCTGGAACAGCGCCGCCACCGGGAAACGCTGCTTGCCGGGGCGCAGGCCGGAGCCCGGCCGGTAGTGCAGACCCGGGCCCATGCGCCGCAGCAACGCCTCCAGCTTGGCCAGCCGGCCGCGGGAGACGAGGAAGGTCGGGGATTCGGGGAAGCCGGCCAGCAGCAGCGGCAGGACCAGCAGCGGAAAGATGCCGCCGATCACGAACAGGCCCGCCCAGCCGAAGTGCGCCACCGACAGGCTGGCCACGATCCCGCTCACCGCCGAACCGAGGGAGAAGGAGCAGCTCAGGCCGACCACGATGCTGGTGCGGCGGCGCTTGGGCACGTATTCGGAGGCGGCGGCGATGACGCTCGGCATGGCGGCGCCGAGCGCCAGCCCGGTGATGAAGCGCAGCGCCTCGAGTTCGGCCAGGGAGCTTGTCCAGACCGTCAGCAGCGACAGCAGGCCGAACGCCACGATGCAGCCGGCGATCACGCGCTTGCGGCTGAACAGGTCGGTGAGCGGGGTGATGAGCAGCGCGCCGACCATCAGCCCGGCCAGGTTGGCGGCGAACACGGGGGCGAGCGCGCCGCGCGGCAGGCGCCAGGCGGCGGACAGGTCTGGTCCGGCCACGCTCAGCACCTGGGCGTCGAAGCCGTCCGAGATGAGCACCAGGGCGCCTATTGCGAGCATCAGGATTTGCCGGGGGCCTACCCGGCTGACGTCCAGGATGTCGGCGCCGTCGGTTTCGGTATGCATCGCGTCGTCCTTGCTACTCGTGGGCGGCTTGCAT
>CAXTVQ010000048.1:17801-25027 GCA_964247705.1 uncultured Acetobacteraceae bacterium
TCAGGGCGCCGGCGCGTTCGCCGCCGCGCGGCTCGTCGGCGGGGCCGCGGACGAAGAACAGCGCGGCGGCGGAGGCGATCGCCGGGATCATGCAGAGGCGGAACAGCGTCCCGCCCGGCACGCCGTAGCCGATCAGCACGCCCGCCAGCACGGGGCCGGCGACCGAGCCGATGCGCCCGACGCCGAGCGCCCAGCCCAGCCCGGTGGAGCTGGAGCCGGCGGAACTCACGCCGAACAGGCACAGCGCCACGCCCACCACGCGCCATTGGAACGGCGACACCGGCCGGGCATCGAGTGCGGCGCAAAACTGACAAGACGCGGATCGGTTTGCACCCTGCTGCTCCCCTTTCGGGAGGGAGCCGCCGCCGCCCGCGGGACCGGGCGGCGGGCGCCCGGGTCCGTCGGGTGGGATCTGTCGCCCCCGCCGTTGACGTCACCACAGCGAGCGGTGCGGCCTTGTCTGCAAATTTCTCGCATGGCGCGAAAGCGGGCGTATCGACACCGGTCCGGCCGCTTCGTATGGGGTGCAGATGGCAAAGCTCTCCCTGACGCTGGCGTTCGACGATTACGACCGGGTGCGCGGCTTGCTGGCGGATAAATACAGCCTGGCCACGCGGGCGCCCACGCTCGAGAAGCTGTTTCCGCTGCGGCCGGACATTCAGTTCAAGAAGTAGTTGCGCGGGCTTGTTTCACGCGCGGCGTTTTCTCACATGATGCAAAAGCAACCCGTGAGGGAGATCCGGCAAATGACGCTGCAGTCGCTCGGTTATGTCGGCGTGCGCTCCACCAAGCTCGAGGATTGGAGCGGGTTCGCAACGGGGCTGCTCGGCATGCAGCAGGTGGACCGGGGTGGCGGCATGCGCGCGTTCCGCATGGATGACCGCAAGCAACGCCTGGTGGTGACCGGCGAGGAGGGTGACGGGCTCGGGTTCCTGGGGTGGGAAGTGGCCGACGCCAGCGCGTTGGACGCGTTGGCCGGACGGCTGGCGGATCATGGGGTGGACGTGACCTGGGGCAGCGCTTCCTTGGCGGATGAGCGGCACGTCACCGGGTTGATCGTGTTCCATGACCCGGCGGGCAACCGGCTGGAAGCCTTCCATGGTGCGGCCGCCGCGGACGCGCCGTTCACGCCGGGCCGGCCGATCTCCGGGTTTCGCACGGGGCCGTTCGGCATGGGCCACGTGGTGCTGAACGTGGTGGACGTGGAGCCGTTGCTGCCGTTCTACCGCGACGTGCTGGGCTTCCGCGTCTCGGATTATGGGCTGACGCCGTACAAGCTGTATTTCTTCCACATCAACGGGCGGCACCACAGTTTCGCCATGGTCGGGTCCGGCAAGGCGGGTTTCCACCATTTCATGGTCGAACTGGGCAGCCTGGACGACGTAGGCCAGGGCTACGATATCGCGCAGGCCGAGGACAACCGGATCGCCTACACGCTGGGCCGGCACACCAACGACCACATGACGTCGTTCTACGCCCACACGCCGTCCGGCTTTTTCGTCGAGTACGGTTGGGGTGGGCGGACCATCGACCCGCAGACCTGGGTGCCGCACGAGACGTTCGACGGGCCGAGTTTCTGGGGCCATGAGCGGCTGCATCTGCCGCCCGAGGGCCGGGCGCGGATGCGGGCGTTGCGGATGGATGCGGCGCGCAGGGGCGTGCGCGCGCCGATCGCGGATTGCCCGTGGCTCGATGCCGTGATCAGCCGGGAGTAGACGCCGCGCAGGGTCCGGTGGCAGGGCGCCGGCTATCCAGTTCCGGGCGTATGCTGCGGTTGCTGGACCTGTTCACGCCGGAGCAACCCCTGGTGTCAGCGGACCAGATCGCGGCGGCGCTGGGCGTCAGTACTGCGACCGCCTACCGCTACGCCGCCGACCTGTGCGCCTCCGGGTTGCTGGCCCGGTTTTCCGGCAGCTTCACGCTCGGCCCGCGGATCATCGAACTCGACTACACCATCCGCGAGCACGATCCGCTGCTGCTGGCGGGACTGCCGGTGCTGCGGCAGTTGCGGGACCGCACGGGCTGCGACGTGCTGCTGACGGAGATGTTCGGCGACCGCATCATCGCCGTGCACCATGAGCGGGGGACGGATCCGACCACGGTCAGCTTCAGCCGGGGGCGGCCGATGCCGTTGTTCCGCGGCGCCGGGTCAAAGATCATCCTGGCCAATCTTCCGCCTGCCCCGTTGCAGAGAATCTTCATGCGCCATTCGGCGGCGGCGGCCGAAGCCGGGCTCGGGGAGGACTGGCCGAGCTTTCGCGCGGGCATGGCGGCGATGCGGCAGCGCGGCTTCGCGGTGTCCGAGGGCGAACTCGATCCGCAGAATGTCGGAGTGGGTGTGACGTTGGCGCATCCGACGATCCTGCTGCCCGGCAGCATCGTGGCCGTGATGAGCCGGGCGCGGTGGGAGTTCGCGGACAAGGCGCTGGTGGCGAAGATCGTCATGCAGGCGGGCCGGGAGATCGCGGACCGGGTGCTTGCGCAATAAGGACCGACCTACGGATGCGAGAGGTGGGGCGCCAAAGCGCACCCCACCCTACGAGAGGATGTTTGCGCAGAGATGTCGCAGGCGTTTGGCTGGGTTCGGGATCGCCAGGCTTACGATCACTCGGCCCTCCTTGGCCTTGGCGGAGTCGAGACGGCGGGCCAGGCTTTCTGCATCCTCGGCCGTGAAGGCGACGGCTTGCGGGCCTGCGTCCAGCCGGGTGACGCGGTGCGCCGTGCACCATGCGCGCAGCCGGGCCTGGTCCAACAGCAGGTGCACGCAATCGGGCAACTCGCCGAAGCGGTCCTCCATCTCCTCGGCGAGATCGGTCACGGCTTCGGGGGTCGGCAGCCGCGCGAGCCGCCGGTACAGCTCGAGGCGCAGGCCCGGCTCGGATACGATGTCCTCCGGGATGCGCGCCGCGATCTCGGTATGCAGGATGGGCGGCGGCGCGGGTCGGGGTTCGCCACGCTGGACGGCCAGTTCGGCGGCGAGCAGGTGCTGGTAGAGTTCGGTCCCGATCGCGTGGACGTGGCCGGCTTGCTGCTCGCCGAACAGGTCGCCGGCGCCGCGGGCGTCCATGTCGGCCAGGCTGATCGTGATACCCGCGCCCAGTTGCTCCTGCGCCTCCAGCGTGTGCAGGCGGCGCTGGGTCGGGGCGGGGAGGGTCTTGCCGGCTTCCGTCAGCAGGTAGGCGAAGCTGCGCCGGGTGCCCCGCCCCACCCGGCCGCGCATCTGGTGCAATTGGGACAGGCCGAAGCGGTCCGGGCGGGTCACCAGGATCGTGTTGGCGCGCGGGATGTCGAGCCCGGCTTCGATGATGTTGGTGGCCAGCAGAACGTCATGCTGGCCGGCGGCGAACTCGGCCACGATCTGCTCCAGCGCTTGCGGCTTGAGGCGGCCGTGGGCGGTCACCACGGAGAGTTCCGGCACCAGTTCGGCCAGGCGGGCGGCGAGCGGCTCGGTGTCCTCGATGCGGGGGCAGACGGCGAAGCTCTGGCCGCCGCGCGCGTGCTCGCGCATCAGGGCCTCGCGCACGATCACCGGGTCCCACGGCAGGACGAAGGTGCGGGTGGCCTGGCGGCGGACGGGGGCGGTGGCGATGACGCTGATCTGGCGCAGCCCGACCATGGCCGTCTGCAGCGTGCGCGGGATCGGCGTCGCGGTCATGACCAGCGTGTGCACGCCGCCCTCGGGATTGCGCAGGGTGGAGAGCCGCTTCTTCTGCACGTCGCCGAAGCGCTGCTCCTCGTCGATCACAACGAGGGCGAGGTTCTTGAATTGAACCGCTTCGGCGGCGATGGCCTGGGTGCCGACCACGACGGCGATGCTGCCATCGGCCAGCCCGTCCCGCACCGTGCGGCCTTCCGCCGTGGTGGCGCCGCGCAGGAGCTTCTCCACGCGCACGCCCAACCCGGCGAAGCGCTTGCGGAACGTTTCGAAATGCTGGCGGGCAAGCACGGTGGTGGGGGCGACGATGGCCACCTGGTAGCCGGCAAGGGCGGCGGCGGCGGCGGCCCGTAGCGCCACCTCGGTCTTGCCGAAGCCAACGTCGCCGCAGACCAGGCGGTCCATCGGCCGGCCGGCGGCGAGGTCGGCCAGCACCGCATCGATGGCGTCGGCCTGGTCCGGGGAGAGCGGATAGGGGAAGCGGCGGAGGAAGCGGGCGAATGGTGCAGCGGGCGGCCGGATCTCCGGCGCTTTCAGCTTGGCGCGGGCAGCGGCCTGGGCGGCCAGTTCGCTTGCCGTGGCGGTGATCTCCGCCGCGATCCCGGCCTCGCGGTGCCGCCAGCTCTCGCCGTCCACGCGGTCCAGCGCGATGGCGCCGGCTTCGCTGCCGTAGCGCCAGATCTGGTTCAATTCGGACACAGGCACCAGCAGCTCGGTCTCGCCCGCGAACTCGAGCGCGACCCGCTCCTCCTCCCCCACCGTGGCCAGGCCGTGCAGGCGGCAGACGCCGTGGCCGCGATGAACCACGATGTCTCCGAAGCGCGGCGGCTCCTCCAGCGTGAGGCGGTGGTCGCCGTGGATCCGCGGCGGCGCGCTGGGAACGGCCAGCACGTGGATTGCCTCGCGGACGAAGCCGCTGGCGAGTGGGACGCCCACGATGGCGGCGGTGCCGGCCGGGCCGTCCAGCGCGTCCTGCCAGCCGGTTGCGAGGCGGATCGCCACGTCGTGCCGCCGGGTCAGCGCCGTATAGAGCCGGCTGGCGCCGTCGCCCGCCGCTACGATGACACGGCCGACGCCGAGCGCCTGGCGGATGGCGGCGGCGATCGCGGCCGGGCGGTGCAGCGCGGGGGTGGCAGTGGCGTAACCGAGAAACGGCTCCTGCACGGCGTCGCCGAGCAGGGCGGAGAGATCGCCGGGTTCGGCCAGCAATTGGCACGGCGGCGGCAGGTAATCGGGGCCGCCCGCCACCGTGCCGCACCGGCGGGCTCGGGCGAGCGCGGCATGGGCGTCGGCGACTTGCTCCCGCAGGTCCTCCCAGCGCGCCTCCACGTCGTCGTGCATAAGCACCGCGGCATCCGGCATGTAGGCTCGCAAACTGACCAGGGTGGCCGCTTTCGCCTCGTCCAGGGTCGTTTCGATGACGGGACGGATGACCAGCTCGGCCTCGCCGTCTCCTTCCGAGCGCTGGCTGCCGGGATCGATGCGGTGGATCGCCTCGATCCGGCCGTGGTTGACCGGAAGGCGGTGCGGCGCGGTGGAGTCGCCGGGGAACAGGTCGATTACGTGGCTGCGGATCGCGACGTGCCCCGCCTCGTCCACGTGTTCGTCGTCGGTGTAGCCGAAGGCGTGCAGGCGCTGGGCGAGTTCGTCCGGCTGCACCGCGTCGCCGGGATGCAGCGTGATCGTCTCGCCCATCCATCGTTCCGGTGGCGGCACGCGGCTCAGCACGGCGCGGGCGGAGGTGAGCACGAGGCATGGGGCGCCGGGTTCGGCGGCGAGGCGGGCGAGCGTCGCGACGCGGCGGCCCACGATGGCGGCGGAGGGCGGCGACCGGTCATAGGGCAGGCTGTCCCAGGCTGGAAACGTCAGCACGGTCAGGCCCGGCTCGAACCCGGCGGCTGCAGCGGCCAGTTCGTCCAGCCGGTCTCCGGTGGCGTCCACGAACAGCAGTCCGTGGGGAGAGGTGACGGCGCGGGTGGCAAGGTCAAACGCTAAAGCGGACGAGGTCTCGGCGGTGGGCTTGGTGATGCTGTCCAAGGCGGCCTCGCGACTGGATAGGCGCAAAGAACCGCCTGGCGCGCGGGAAGTTTCGGCGCTTTTCGGCGGCGTCCGGGTGCCTTTTGGTCAGCTCGCTTCCAGCAACGATTTTGCCTGCCGGAGATCCTGAACGAATGCAGCGTACTCGCGCCGCTTGCTCTCCTCGTCTGGCAGCCGCAGTAAATACGAGGGGTGTACGGTCACCAATGCTTGAGTATTACCATCGAGCGGAATCGGCCGGCTGCGCTCGCGGCTGATCGTCACCGCGCGTCCGAGCACCGCGCGGGCGGCCGTGGCGCCCAGCAGCACGGTGATCGCGGGCCGCACTTCCCGACGCTCCAGGTCCAGCCAGAATTTGCACGCGGCGATGTCCCCCGCATCCGGTTTGGAGTGGATGCGCCGCTTGCCGCGGGGTTCGAACTTGAAGTGTTTCACCGCATTGGTGACGTAGGCGGTGCCGCGTTCGATCCCGGCTTCGGCCAGCGCCGCGTTGAACATCTGTCCGGCGGGGCCCACGAACGGGCGGCCGGCGAGGTCTTCCTGGTCGCCGGGTTGCTCGCCCACGAACATCAGGCGGGCGTCGGCCGGCCCCTCGCCGAACACGGTCTGTGTCGCCGGCTCCCAGAGCGGGCAGGCGCGGCAGGCGGCGGCCTCCTTGGCGGCTTGCCGGAGCGGGGTGTCCGGCAGGTGGTCGAGCGTGGGCGGCTCGGCGGGGGATGCGGGAACGCGGGCGGGTCTTGCTGGGGAGATCACGGGGGTGTCCACCATGTCGGCCACGCGGCCGGCGGCGCCGCGGATCAGCTCCGGGATCGCCGCCGCCTCGGGCAGGTTGCGCCAGTATTTGCGCGGCATCTCGGATTTCATGGCGCCGATCTTGAGCCGGGCCGGATTGAAGATGCTGCTGTAGTAGGCGCGCCAATACGCTTCGAGCTTGTCGTCGTCCGGCACGTCCGCGCGGTTGGCGCCGGGGGTGAAGCTGGTTTCCTCGCCGTTCCAGTGGGCGCTGCGGTAGGGGGTGAGGATGGACCACACCATGGTCGCGAACCGGCGCACGAAGAACGGCGCGTTGGCCTCCACGATGAAGTGGTCGGGCTCGAACCAGGCGACGTAGCGGGTGCCCTCCGGTTCGGCGACTTCGCGGAAGCGGACGAAGGCGCGCATCTTGTGGGTGTCGCGGCGGACGGATTGGGCGAGGCGTTGGGCGCGCTGCACCTCGGGGTCGGTGACCTGTTCCAGCAGGTGGCGCTCGCCGGCATGGGCGCGGGCCAGCAGGGTGTAGAGCAGGGTGAAGCGGGCGGGCTCGCTGGATTGGATGACGGTTTGCGCCAGCTCGACCAGGGCGCGGGGGACGTTGAAGGTGCCGGTGGGCGCGGGCGGCGGGGGCGCGTCCGCGGCGGCGCCGAACAGGTCGTCCGGTTCGCGGACGGACCAGACGATTGCTTCGGGTGGGACGCCGTCGAGGATCAGGCGGCGTGCGGCGTCGCGCCAGCCGCCCCAGTCGACTTCGTGGGCGAGGACGATGCTGTGGGTCACG
>CAXTVQ010000048.1:25127-38208 GCA_964247705.1 uncultured Acetobacteraceae bacterium
TCATGGCCGGCGGCGGTGACGAACGGGGTGATCTTGGCCAGCGGCAGGCGGAGGCGGGCGAGGTCGTCCATGCGCAGCTTGCGGTGGCGGCGGGCGGTGAGGATGGCGGTCACCGATTTCAGGCCGATGCCGGGGATACGGAGCAGCATCTCCTTCGGGGCCGTGTTGACGTCGACCGGGAACTGTTCGCGGTGGGCGAGCGCCCAGGAGAGCTTGGGGTCGACCGAGAGATCGAGATTGCCGGCCGTGTCCGTCTCGAGTTCGGGTGCTGCGAAGCCGTAGTACCGCATGAGCCAATCGGCCTGATACAGCCGGTGCTCGCGCACCAGCGGCGCATGGTCGGGCGGCAGGCTGGCGGAGGCGTCCGGGATCGGGCTGAACGCACTGTAGTAGACCCGGCGCAGGCCATATGCGCCGTAGAGGTTGGTGCTCATGGCCAGGATGTCGCGGTCCGAACTGGCGTCGGCGCCGATGATCACCTGCGTGCTCTGACCGGCGGGGGCGAAGCGCGGGCCGCGGCGGTCGGCCTTGGCCTCGTCGATGCGCAGGCGCATGCGGCCCATGGAGCGGCGGATGCCGGGCAGGTCCTTCTCGGGGGCGAGGGCGGCGAGGCTGCCTTCGGTGGGGAGTTCCACGTTGATGGACAGGCGGTCGGCGTATTTGCCGGCCTCGAGCAACAGGGCCGGGTCGGCGTCGGGGATGGTTTTCAGGTGGATGTAGCCGCGGAAGCCGTGCTCCTCGCGCAGGGTGCGGGCGACGCGGACGACCTGCTCCATGGTGTAGTCGGGGTTGCTGATGATGCCGGAGGAGAGGAACAGCCCCTCGATGCAGTTGCGGCGGTAGAAGCCGAGGGTGAGGGTGACGACCTCCTCCACGGTGAAGCGGGCGCGGCGCACGTTGGAGGAGCGGCGGTTGATGCAGTACAGACAGTCGTAGACGCAGGAATTGGTCAGCAGGATCTTCAGCAGGGAGATGCAGCGGCCGTCCGGTGCGTAGGCGTGGCAGATGCCCATGCCTTCGGTCGAGCCCACGCCGTCCTTTTCGCCGGCGGAACTACGCTTTTCCGTGCCGCTGGAGGCGCAGGACGCGTCGTATTTCGCGGCGTCGGCCAGGATCTCTAGTTTCTGAAGAAGCTCCATGGGGAAAGTATGGGGGTCTGCTCCGAGTCTCGCCAGGGGACAGAGGTTTGCGCCTCCACGCGGTCGTCTTTCTGGCGATACCGACGGGCGAGCCCGCTACGTCCTCGCGATCATCAGCAGCGCCGGCAATGCCAGATGCGCCGCCAACCGCACCGCTTGGATGTGCGACTCGTCGTAGAAGCCGGCGCGGTGCAGCAGGTTGAGGGTGCCCATGGTCTGCCCGCGCCAGCGCACCGGCATGTTCAGCACGCTCTCGCAGCCGAGCGACCAGATCAGTTCGTAGTCGTAGAACACCTCGCGGATGTCGTCCCGCGTGCGGCCGATATAGGGTTCGCCGCGGCCGATGATGGTCTGCATCCAGGCGGAGTCGGTGACCGGCTTGCGGCCGCCGACCGGGTATTCGGCGGGCATGTTGGTGTAGAAGCGCTCGGATTGGCGCAGCGCCGGGTGGTGCACCAGGATGGTGAACAGGATGTGGCCGGGCGCCGCGGCGAGGGCCTGGTCCAGCGCGCGAAAGGTGGCGGCGGGTTGGTCGGTGTCCGCGTGGGCGGCGACGATGGCGGCGAAGTCGGTCATGGTGTCTCCTCGGGGTGGGTGCGCAGGCGTTCGGGGAGCAGCCCCTGGGGGCGCAGGTGCAGCGCCAGGATGAGCGCGGCGCCGATGGCACCCTCGCGGACGGAGGCGACCTGCACCGGGCTCAGGACGGGCAGGATGGCGGCCAGGAAGCGGGTGCCCTCCATCAAGGCCACCACCAGCACCGAGCCGAGCACGGCGCCCGCCATGCTGCCGGTGCCGCCGATGGTGAGGGCCAGGACGACGTAGATCGTGATCAGCGGTTGGAACGCGTCCGGCGCCACGTAGGCGTTGAACTGGGCATACAGCGCGCCGGCGAGGCCGAGCACGCCGGAGCCGACGGCGAAGGCCTGCAGCTTGAACGCGAGCGTGCGCTTGCCGGCGACGGCGGCGACGGTTTCGTCCTCCCGGATGGCGCGCAGCACGCGGCCCCAGGGGGCGCCGGACAGGCGGGCTAGGGCCAGGCCGAGCAGCAAGACCAGGGTCCAGGTGATGGCGGCGAACAGGGCGTTGAATCCGAGGCCGGTCAGCACGCCGCGGCCGGGGCCGGGGATGGCGCTGATGCCGTCGGTGCCGCCGGTGAGCCAGATCTCGTTCGCGGCAAGCAGGCGCAGGACCTCTGCGAAACCCAGGGTGACGATGGCCAGATAATCGCCGCGCAGCCGGGCGGTGATGCCGGCGACCGCCGTGCCGAGCAGGGCGGATGCCGCGGTCGCCGCCAGCCAGGCCGCGGCGATCGGCCAGTGCAGGCGGACGGTGAGCAGCGCGGAGGCATAGGCGCCCACCAGGTAGAAGCCGGCGAGGCCGAGGTTCACCATCCCGGCGAGGCCCCAGATCACGTTCAGGCCCAGCGCCATCAGGGCGTAGAACCCGGCGAAGGTGAGCAAGGCGAGGAGGTAGTTCAGCACCTCTAATAGGCCCGCTCGCCCAGCAGCCCGCGCGGGCGCAGCGATAGCACGACGACGATGGCGGCGAAGCCGATGGCGGAGCGGTAGGAAGGCGGCAGGATCGCGACCGACATCTCCTCGCCGATGCCGATGACGAATGCGCCGGCGACGGCGCCCGGGATGCTGCCCAGCCCGCCCACCACGGCGGCGGCGAACACCGAGAGCATGACGTTGAAGCCGGTCAGCGGGTTGATCGAGGTGTCGAGCCCGATCAGCATGCCGCCGAAGCCGGCCAGGCCCATGCCGAGGAACGTGGCCAGCCGGGCCACCAGCCGTGCGTCGATGCCCTTGAGGGCGGCGAGCGCCGGGTTGTCGGCGACGGCGCGCATGGTCTTGCCGGTGGTGGTGAAGCCCAGGAACACGAACAGCGCCGCCATCACCGCCAGCGCGCACCCGGCGTTGGCCGCCTGCTGCGGGCCGAGGGAGAGATCGCCGAACCGCCAGTCGCGGAAGACGGGCAGGTCGTAGCCGCGCAAATCGTTGCCGAAGCAGAAGCGCACCGCGTTCTCGATCACGATGTTCAGCGCGACCGAGGCGATGGCGGCCGCCAGCGCGCCGGCGGGGCGGAGCGGGCGCAGCAGCGTGTCGTCCAGCAGCACGCCCGCAAGGCCGGCGACCAGGAAGGCGACGAGCAGGGCGGCCAGGGCCGGCAAGTGCAACGCCGTGTTGGCCAGCCAACCGGCATACGCGCCCACCGTGGCCAGCCCGCCGACCGCGAAGTTCGGGAAGCGCAGCACGGCGTAGATCGCGGTGAAGCCGATCGCGGGCACGGCCAGCACGGCGCCGGCCATCAGGCCGTTCACCAGGAGCTGCGTCAGATCCGCGATCAAGAGATGGACAGCAGCCGGTACTTGCCTTTCTCGGCCACTTCGAAGCGGAACTTGCAGTCGGCGATGTCGCCGGAGGGCAGGAAGTCGCACGGGCCGGACGCGCCGTCGTAGTTCACGTCCTTGCCGGCGGCGAGCAGCTTGAGGCCTTCGACGGCACTCGACACTGTCTGGCCGTCGCCCTGGCTGACCAGGCGGACCGCGTCGTGGACCCCCTGCCCGCTCGCGACGCCCGCCTTGGCGATGGCCAGCGCCACCAGGTTCACGTGGTCGTAGACCTGGCAGGAATACGGGTCCGGCTCCGCGCCGAGGATGGCCTTCACCGCGGCGTAGGCCGGGCTGTCCAGGTCGGGCGAGGGCGCGTAGCTCAGCAGACCCTCCGTCACGTCCGCGGGCAGCGCGTCCAGCAGCTTGGCGTTGGCGGCGTAGCCGAGAGTGAGCTTCTTGCCGTCGAACCCGGCGCGGTACAGTTCGCGCAGCAGCACGATCAGGTCCGGCGTGTAGCTGTTGAGGTAGACCGAGTCGGGCTTGGTCCGCAGCGCCTGGTCCACCTCCGAGCGGAACGAGGACTTGCTGGCGTCGTAGATGACGTCGCCCAGCGCCTGCGCCCCGCCCGCCTGCAACCCGGCGGCCATGGCGTTGTAGCCGTCCACCGCGAACGGAGTCTGGGCGGAGAGCGCGAACATGCGCTTGCCGCCCTGCTGCAGCAGGAACTCGGACGCGCGCTTGGCCTGCAGCAGCGTGTTGGGCTGGGTGCGGATGATGAAGCCGTTATGCGGCAGCTTGGTGATCGAGTCGGCCCCCGAGGTGGTGAACAGCATGGTGTGGCTGTCCCAGCACAGGGGGGCGACCGCCGTGGTGACCGCGCTGGCCCAGGTGCCGATGACGGCGGTGACCTTGTTCACGTCGATCAGCTTTCGGGCGGCGCGCACGCCGGCGTCGGGGTTGGTCTCGTCGTCTTCGCTGGACAGGGCGAACGTCTTGCCCAGCACGCCGCCGGCGCCGTTGATCTCGTCGGTCACGGCTCGGATCACCTTGGCCATGGGCGGGCCGTAGGGGCCGCCGGCGCCGGTCTGCGGGGTGATGGCGCCGAGCGGGATCGTTGCGTCCTGGGCGCGGGCGAGGCGGGAGACGAACGGGGCGGCGAGGCTGCCGGCGAGGACGGCGCGGCGGGTGGGCTGCATGGGGCGGGCTCCCGGGGTGGTGGCGGATGGTAGAGTGGTTGGGGGCGGACGGAAAAGCCTGAGCGGTCTTCTGGTGAATGGACAGCGCTCAGGTCTTGTGCGTGCTGCCCCTCCCCCGGCCCCCTCCCACGAGGGGAGGAGGAGGCTAGCCGCCTAGGAACAGGCGGCGCACCTCCGGGTCGTTGGCCAGGGCTTGGGCGGGGCCGGTGCGGGCGGTGCGGCCGTCGACCAGCACCACGCCGGTGTCGGCGATGCCGAGCGCTTCATAGGCGTTCTGCTCCACCATCACGATCGCCGTGCCGTCTTGGTGGATCGTGGCGATGTCGTCGAACAGGGCGTCCGCGGCCTTGGGGGACAGGCCGGCGGAGGGTTCGTCCAGCAGCAGCAGGCGGGGCTGCACCATCAGCGCCATGGCCATCGCCAGCACCTGGCGCTGGCCGCCGGAGAGGGTGCGGGCCTGCTGCCGGCGCTTGCCGGCCAGCATGGGGAAGCGCTTGAGCATGGCGTGGGTGCGGGCGGGGACGCTGCGGCGCTCGACGAAGCCGCCCATCTCGAGGTTCTCGCGCACCGTCATGCTCGGGAAGATGTTGCTCTCCTGCGGCACGAAGGCGATGCCGCGTCGGGAGCGTTCGCGCGACGGCAGGGTGTGCACGGCGGCGCCGTCCAGCGTGATGCTGCCGGCCTTGAGCATCAGCAGCCCGGCCACCGCCTTCAGCAGCGTGGATTTGCCGGCGCCGTTGGGGCCGACGATGGCGACCAGCTCGCCGGCGCTGACCTGCAAGGTGGCGCCCTTCAGGATCTCGTCGGCGGCGCCGTAGCCGCAGACCACACCCTCTGCGTGCATCAGGAGGCCCATCGGCGGCGCCCCATGTAGGCTTCCTGCACCGCCGGGTCGTCCTGCACGGCGGCGAAGCTGCCTTCGGTGAGGCGGCGGCCCTCGGCCATGACGATGACGGGGTCACACAGGCGGGCGATCAGGTCCATGTGGTGCTCGATCACCAGGAAGGTCACGCCTTCGTCGCGCAGCGCGCGGATGCGGTCGGCGATCTCCTCGGCGAGCGTCGGGTTCACGCCGGCGATGGGTTCGTCCAGCAGGATCAGGCGGGGGGCGGCCATCAGGGCGCGGCCGATCTCGAGCAGCTTCTTCTGGCCGCCGGACAGGGCGCCCGCCGGGTTGTTGGCGACGCGCAGCAGGTTGAGACGGCGGCACACCTCCCACGCGCGGTCCAGTGCGGCGGCCTCGGCGTTGCGGCCGGCGCCGAACAGGGCCGGCAGCAGGCGCTGGCCGGGGAGGTGCTGGGCGTAGAGCAGCAGGTTCTCCAGCACGCTCAGCCGGGGGATGCCGCGGGCGATCTGGAAGGTGCGGGTGAGGCCGGCGCGGGTGATGCGGTCGGGCCGCCAGCCGGTCACGTCCTGGCCGGCGAAGCGGACGCTGCCGCTGCCGGGCCGCACGACGCCGCTGATGCACTGGAAGGCGGTGGTCTTGCCGGCGCCGTTCGGGCCGATCAGCGCGGTGATGGTGCCGGCGGCCACGTCCAGGTCGAGCCCGCCGAGCGCCTGGACGCCGTAGAAGCTGCGGGCCAGGCCGCGAACGGTGAGGAGAGGGGCCGGTGCGGTCACCCCGCATTGCTTGCCGGAGCGGCGTGTCGCGTCAATGCGTCCCGGGCCTGGCCGAAACCGGCCGTGATGCGCCTCGGGATATCCGGGCTGGTGCAGACGTAGGTCGGGCTCGGATGCGGGATGCGGACCACCGGCAGCGCGGCCGCTTGCAGCACGGGCTCCGCGAGGCCTGCCACCCGCCCGGCCAGCACGGCGCAACGCAACTGCGGCAGCAGCGGCAGCAAGCCCGGCAGCGCGGCCAGCCCGGCGCGGATCTCCGCCGGTTTCGGCGCGCGGTTCGGCCCGCCGGTGTGGATCACCCAGGGCACGGTGTTCCAGATGGCGAGATGGTGCCGATCCAGCCCGGCCGCCGTCAGGAAGCGGCGCAGATTGGCCGAGGTGCCGGTCGGGTTGTCCATCGAGACGAACCCGGTGCGCCAGATTGCCGGGCCCGGCGTTTCCAGGAGCAGGAGAACTCGTGCCTGCACTCCGCCATCCGCCGGGTCGAAGTCGGGGACGGGGCCGTGCGCCGCCCGCAGCCCGGCCACGAAGGCGCGCAGCACCGCCATGCCGGGTTCAGCCAGCATGGCCCGCCGGGCCGCCAGCAGAGCGGGCTCGGCAAGCGCGGCGCGCGTGCTAGGCTGCTCCATCAAGGAGGATCCGCCCATGATCGAACTCGTTGCCAACGACGCCAAGCTGCTGCTCTGCCCGGAGATCGGCGGCTCCATCGGCGGTTGGACCCGGCGCGGCACGCCCATCCTCCGCGAGACCCCGGAGGAGGCGTTGCATGGGTCGAACTCGCGGGTGCTGTCCTGCTTCCCGCTGATCCCGTTCTCCAACCGCATCGCCTGGGGGCGTTTCAGTTTCGGCGGCGAGAGCTTCCAGCTCGACATGAATTTCGGCGACCACCCCCACACCATCCACGGCAACGCGTGGCAACGCGCCTGGAGTGTCGCCAGCCAGTCCGCCGCCGAGGCCGAGCTGATCCTGGACCATGACCCGGCGCACGACCCGACCGTCACCGGCAACGGCTGCCACTGGCCGTACCGCTACAGCGCCCGGCTGCGCTACGTGCTGCAGCCGAACGGGCTCGCGGTGACCATCACGCTCACCAACACGGACCACCGCGCGCAGCCGGTCGGGCTCGGGCTGCATCCGTACCAGCCGCGCACGCCGCAGACGCAGATCGCGTTCCAGGCGGCCTCCGTGTGGCACACGGGCGAGGACTCGCTGCCGGACGCGCGGTTGCCGGTCGAGGGGCATTGGGGCTTCCACCCCGGCCACGTGATCGAGGGGCCGCCGCTCGACAATTGCTACGCCGCCTGGGCCGGGCGCGCCGTCGTCACCCGGCCGGAGCACGGCATCCGCCTCGCCATCGCCGCCGACGACATCTTCCGGCACGTCGTCGTCTACACGCCGGACGGCAAGCCGTATTTCGCGGTGGAGCCGGCCAGCAACATGACGGATGCGGTCAACCGCATGGATACGGTGCCCGACCACGGGTTGCGCGTGCTGCAGCCGGGGGACACGCTGAGCCGTCAGGTGCGGTTCACGGTGGAGGATGTTTGACTTGCCGCACGCTCAATACGTCGAGCGGCCGCCGGTGATGTCGAAAACGCCGCCGGTCGAGAAGGAACAGTCCTCGCTCATCAGCCACGCCGCCAGCGCCGCGATCTCCTCCACCTGGACGAAGCGGCCCATCGGGATCTTGCCGAGCATGTAGGCGATCTGCGCCTCGGTCATCTGTTCGAACAGCTCCGTCCTGGCGGCGGCCGGGGTGACGGCGTTCACCATGACGCCCTTGCCCGCCAGTTCCTTGCCCAGCGACTTGGTGAGGGCGATCAGCCCGGCCTTGGACGCGCTGTAGTGCGAGGCGTTCGGGTTGCCCTCCTTGCCGGCGACGCTGGCGATGTTCACCACCCGGCCGTAGCCCTGCGCCACCATCCCCGGCAGCACCGCCCGGCACACCAGGAACGGCGCGATCAGGTTGATGTCCACCACCCGGCGCCACTCGGCCGGCGGCAGCTCCCAGGTGGGGGCGTTGCCGCCGGTGATGCCGGCGTTGTTCACCAGGATGTCGATGCGGCCATGCGCGGTGAGCGTCGCGGCGGTGGCGGCGCCGACCGAGACCTCGTCCGTCAGGTCCAGCGTGTGGGCCGTGGACCCGGGGATGGCGGAGGCGGCCTGGGCGACCCGTGCGCCATCCATGTCCCACAGCGCCACACGCGCGCCGGACGCGGCGGCCCGTTGCGCGATGGCGAGCCCGATGCCGCGCGCGCCGCCCGTCACCACCGCCACGCGGCCGTTCAGGTCGATCAGGTTCATTCAGGAAGCCTCCAGCAACTTGCCCCTTCTCCGGGGCGTTCGTCCCACGCCAACAGGAGGAAAACTATGGCCGAATATTCCGACCGCATAGACGTCGCAGCCCCGGCCGATGCGGTGTTCACGTTCGTCTCCGACATCGAGAACCTGCCGAAATACCTTCCGACCGTCCACCACGCGCATCCGCAGACCGGAGAGCGCGTCGAAGTGGATGGCGAGGCCAATGGCCATCCCTACCACTCCGACGGCTGGTTCAAGGTGGACGAGGCCGCCCGCACCATGACCTGGGGTTCGGACGGCGAGAACGATTATTCGGGCCGCATGTCCGTCACGGGCGACGGCAGCAAGTCCGAAGTCGAGTGCTCGCTGAAGTTCACGCCCAGCGAGGGGATCAAGGACTCGATGGACAAGAACCAGGGCGGGCCGAGTGCGGCGATGACGGACGGGTTGCGCGCGTCCCTGCAGAGCATCAAGCAGATCTGCGAGGGCACCGGCGGCAAGCAGCACAGCACGGCGGAGTAGGGCTACGCGCCGGATGCCGTACCGCCGGGTTTGATGGCGGCGAGGAAGCCCGGCTTGTCGATCGCCTCGGACATCGTCTGCACCATGATGGCATGCAGGTCGGTGGACGAGGCGAAGATGCCGTTGTCGAAGAAGCTGCCGTTGGCGCGCTCGATATCCACGGTGTCCGCATAGATCTGGCGCCCGGATGCGTCGCGCAGGGTCACGTCGAACGCTGCGTGGGCGCTCCGCTTCACGTACTGGTTGGCGCTGAGCTTGGTGACGTGCACCGTCAGCGTGTAGGGCGCGCCGGTGGCAAGCAGGTGCCGCGCATCGAGGGCAGCCAGGAAGGCGGTGTTGACCTCGTCGGCGATGGGTTGCCTGGTCACGATGGTCTTCAACGGATTGCCTTACCCGCCCCGTATGGCGCCGATATACGTGGGGTCCTTCTCCTCCCGCACATCGGTGACCGCGACGCTGGTGACGGCGGGAGCGGCTTGCACGAAGGGCGCGGCGGACGGGGTATAGGGAAGGTCGGTCGCGGTGGTGCATGCCGTGGCCAGCACGCCCAGCAGGATGGTTAGACGCTTCACAGGTGTTTGTTCCGGATAGGTGTGCGCCCGTTTACCGGGCAGCCGCTTCGGGATAAAGCCCCGGCCATGGCACACCCCCTTGGAGCCCTTGTCACCGGCGGTGCGCAGCGCTTGGGGCGGGCAATCGCCTTGGCTCTTGCGTCGGCCGGCTATCCGGTCGCCATCCACTGCCATCGCAGCCGGGCCGCGGCCGATGGGCTTGCGGCCGAGATCGAGGCGGCTGGCGGCCATGCCGCCGTCATCACCGCCGATCTTGGCCGGGAGGAGCAAACGGCTGGCCTGGTGGCGGCTTCCATCGCCGCCATCGGTCCGTTGTCGGTCCTGGTCAACAACGCCAGCGTATTCGAACGCGACGAGTGGGACAGCGCCGGCCGTCTGAGTTGGGATGCCCATCTGGAGCCGAACCTGCGCGCGCCGTTCGTGCTGACGCAGGCGTTCGCCGCTGCGTTGCCGCCGGGTGCGGCTGGCAATGTGATCAACATGCTGGACCAGCGTGTCTGGTCGCTGACGCCGCACTTCGTTTCCTACACCCTGTCCAAGGCCGGGCTTTGGGCGCTGACCCAGACCATGGCGTTGGCGCTGGCGCCGCGCATCCGGGTCAATGCGGTCGGCCCTGGCCCTGCGCTGCCCAGCCCCCGGCAGAGCCAGGAGCAGTTCGCCCGGCAATGCGCCTCGACCCCGCTCGGCCATGGCACGAGCCCGGAGGAAGTCGGCCAGGCCGTGCTCGCCATCCTTGCCCTGCGCTCGATGACAGGCCAGATGATTGCCTTGGACGGCGGCCAGCACCTGCAGTGGAGCCCCGCCGGGCACGGGAGCCCAGAAGAGTGATCCACTCCGAATGATCGATCCACCCCGCCTGTCCGGCAACGGCATGCGCCACGTGTTCCTGCGTGACATGGTCCTGCCGGCCTCGATCGGCATCTACCCGCACGAGCATGCGGCCCCTCAGCGGGTTCGCATCAACGTGGACCTCAGCGTGTCGGAGGACGGTCCGGCGGTGGCGTCGGCGGTCGGCATGTCACGCCCTGCTCCATCACGGTCCGGGATCGGGCGGGATGAGTTGAGCCGCGTGGTGGACTACGAACGCGTGGCTCGCTCCGTGCGTGAGATCGTCGGCGCGGGACACGTGCAGTTGGTCGAAACATTGGCGGAACGGCTGGCCGAAATGTGCCTTGCGGACGAACGCGTGCAGCTTGCCCGGATCCGGGTCGAGAAGCTCGACGTGTTCGCCGACGCAGGTTCGGTGGGGGTGGAAGTAGAACGCCGCCGCACGACTTGTCCACTCCGGGCAGTTGACTCGCAATGAAGTCAATGTCCTAGCGGTTTGTGCCGATTAGGTTACAACGTTTGCGGACGGTTTCGTTAAAAATCAATGACTTGGTCAAAATGCTCCCGTCGTCAGGAATGCAAGCGGGCTGTGGGAACCCGACGGGGTTTCACAACCTACACCCTGCTCTCCCACAGACTTATCCACAGACGTGGTGGACATCTCCCGCGGGCTCGTGACAGCTCGGTGACCATCGGTGAGTGACGTCGTCATCGGTGTTGGCGTGGTCGAGCGCGCGCTGCTGACCATGCCGTCCAGCCCCGGCGTCTACCGGATGCTCGATGTCAAGGGCGACGCGCTGTATGTCGGCAAGGCGCGGCATCTCAAGAAGCGGGTGACCAGCTACACGCAATTCGCGCGCTTGCCGGAACGGCTGCGGCTGATGGTGTCGCAGACGGCGGCGATGGAGATCGTCACCACCCATACCGAGGCCGACGCGCTGCTGCTCGAGGCCAATCTCATCAAACGGCTGAAGCCGCGGTTCAACATCGTGCTGCGGGACGACAAGTCCTATCCGTGGCTGATGCTGACGGAGGAGAGCCCGTTCCCGCAGATTGCCAAGTTCCGCGGCACCCAGGTGAAGGGGCGCAGCTACTGGGGGCCGTTCGCCTCCGCCTGGGCGGTGAACCAGACGGTGGTGGCGATGGAGCGCGTGTTCCTGTTGCGCTCATGCGCTGATACGGTGTTCCGCAACCGTTCGCGCCCCTGTTTGCTGCATCAGATCAAGCGGTGCAGCGCGCCGTGCGTGGGCCGGATCGGGCCGGACGATTACGCCAAGCTGGTGGGGCAGGCCAAGGCGTTCCTCCAGGGCAAGGCGGCCCACGTTCAGGCGGAGCTGGCCTCCGAGATGGAAACGGCGTCGCAGAACCTGGAGTTCGAGCGCGCTGCGGCTGCCCGCGACCGCATCCGCGCGCTGACCCATGTGCAGGGCACCGGCGTGGTGAACCCGGCGAGCCTGGAAGACGCCGACGTGATCGCCGCGTGGCAGACGGCCGGGCAGACCTGCGTGCAGGTGTTCTTCGTGCGCGGCGGGCGCAACAACGGCAACCGTGCGTTCTACCCGACTCACGGCAAGCACGAGGAACCCGGCGAGGTGCTGGAGGCGTTCATCGCCCAATTCTACGACGACAAGCCGCCCCCTCCCCTGCTGCTGCTCAGCCACGAGCTGCCGCAGGGCGAGCTGATGGCAGAGGCGCTGGGGCTGAAGGCGCACCGCCGGGTGGAGCTTACGATGCCGCAGCGGGGCGAGAAGCGCGCCGTGGTGGACCACGCGGTGACCAACGCGCGCGAGGCGCTGGAACGCAAGCTGGCGGAGGGCGCCGGGCAGGCGCGGCTGCTGGAGGGGGTGGCGCAACTGTTCGAGCTGGGTGCGGCGCCGGAGCGGATCGAGTGCTACGACAACAGCCACATCATGGGCACCAACCCCTACGGCGTGATGGTCGTGTTCGGCGCCGAGGGGCCGCTGAAGAACGCCTACCGCAAGTTCTCCATCCGCGGGCCGATCATGCCGGGAGACGACTTCGCGATGATGCGGGAGGTGCTGGAGCGGCGCTTCGGCCGTGCGTTGCGCGAGCAGGCGGAGGGGGATGGCAGCAACTGGCCCGACCTGGTGCTGATCGACGGCGGCGCGGGGCAGCTTTCGGCGGCGCGGGGGATCCTGGCCGATCTGGGCGTGCAGGACGTGAAGCTGGTGGGGATCGCGAAAGGGCCGGACCGCGATGCCGGGCGCGAATGGTTCCACGTGGATGGGCGAGACCCGTTCCAACTGCCGCCGCGGGACCCGGTGCTGTATTATCTGCAGCGCGTGCGGGACGAGGCGCACCGGTTCGCGATCACGACGCACCGGGCTGGCCGGTCCAAGTCGCTGGTAACGAGCGAGCTGGACGAGATCGAGGGGGTGGGCACGGCGCGCAAGCGGGCGTTGCTGAACCATTTCGGCTCGGCGCGCGGGGTGAAGCAGGCGGGGTTGAACGATCTGGAGGCGGTTGCGGGGATCAACCGGGAGACGGCGCGGCGGGTGTACGCGCATTTCCACCCGGGGTCGGCGATGGCGGGGCATGGGTGAGGCA
>CAXTVQ010000049.1:0-4007 GCA_964247705.1 uncultured Acetobacteraceae bacterium
CGACATGTGCCAGAAGGTGATCGTGGTCGGCTCGAACGACCTGCAGTCGCTGTACGTGGCGAACAACGTCTGCTCCGCGGTGGATTACTTCCGCAAGATGGGCGGCAATGTCGGTGTCGCCGGCATGGTGATCAACAAGGATGACGGCACCGGCGAGGCACAAGCCTTCGCCGCCGCCGCCGGCATCCCCGTGCTGTCCGCGATCCCCGCCAACGAGGACATCCGCCGCAAGAGCGCCAACTACGAGATCGTCGGCATCCCCGGCGGCGAGTGGGCGCCGATGTTCGAGAAGCTCGCGCAGGAGGTCGCCGAAGCGCCCCCGGTCCGCCCGACGCCGCTGACGCACGACGCGCTGCTCGGCTTGTTCAAGGGCGACGTGGTGGGCCGCAACGTCGTGCTGCAGCCGGCGACGATGGCCGACATGTGCGCGGCGAACGCGGCGGTGGCACGGCCCTCGCTCGAAGTCGTGTACGAGGGCGTTTGATGGACGGGTCCATCATGCCAGCACCAGCCGAGGGCGCCGCCTGCCACGGCGGGCGCGAGACGCTGGATGCCGCCGCCCGGGCCGCCGGCAAGTCCGCGGTGATGGACCAGCTCACGGCCGACTACCCGCGTGGCCCGCATGACCAGCCGCAATCCATGTGCCCGGCGTTCGGCTCGCTTCGGGTCGGCCTACGCATGCGCCGCACCGCGACCATCCTCTCCGGCTCCGCGTGCTGCGTGTACGGCCTCACCTTCACCTCCCACTTCTACGGCGCGCGGCGCACCGTCGGCTACGTTCCGTTCAACTCCGAGACGCTGGTGCGCGGGCAGTTGTTCGAGGACATTCGCGACGCCGTGTACGAGATCGCCAAGCCCGCCGACTACGACGCCGTGGTGGTGATCAACCTCTGCGTGCCGACCGCGTCCGGCGTCCCGCTGGACCGGCTGCCGAAGCAGATCGACGGCGTGCGCGTCATCGGCATCGACGTCCCCGGGTTCGGCGTGCCGACCCATGCCGAAGCCAAGGACGTGCTGGCCGGCGCCATGCTGCGCTATGCCCGCACCGAGGCCGAGGCCGGCCCCGTCGCCCGCCCGGCGCGGGTGGAAACCATGCCGACCGTGGCGCTGATCGGCGAGCTGTTCCCCGCCGACCCGCCGGGCGTGGGCGCGCTGCTGGCGCCGATGGGCCTGGCGGTGGCGCCGCAAACGCCGGCGCGCGAGTGGCGGGACCTGTACTCGGCGCTGGACTGCACGGTCGCCGCCGCGGTGCACCCGTTCTACACGGCCTCGGTCCGCGAGTTCCGCGCCGCCGGGCGGCCCGTGGTGGGCTCCGGCCCCGTGGGTGTCGAGGGCACCGCCGCGTGGCTCGAGTCGGTCGGCCGCGCTGCGAACGTCGGTGAAGCCGCGATCGATGCGGCCAAGGCGCGCGCGCTGCCGGCGATCCGCGCGGCGCTGGACGCGAACCCCATCAACGCCCGCATCACCGTCTCCGGCTACGAAGGCTCCGAGCTGCTGGTCGCCCGGCTGCTGATCGAGGCGGGGGCGGAGGTGCCGTATGTCGGCACCGCCTGCCCGCGCACCGAATGGGCCGAGACGGACCTCGCTTGGCTGAACGCGCGCGGTACCTACGTGCAGTTCCGCGCCAGCCTGGAGCAGGACATGGCGGCGATGCTCGACGTTCGTCCGGACCTCGCCGCCGGCACCACGCCGCTGGTGCAGAAGGCCAAGGAGCTCGGCATCCCGGCGCTGTATTTCACCAACATGGTTTCCGCCCGGCCGTTGTTCGGCGCGGCGGGCGCCGGGTCGCTGGCGGGGATCGTGGCGGCGCAGACCCGCGGCGCGCCCCGGTTCGCGCGCATGGTCGAGTTCTTCGAGGGCGTCGGCACCGGAGAGGCCGCGGGCTACGGGTTCGCCGGCAAGCCGGTCGAGCCGAAGGGATTCCGCGAGCGCGCCCGCAAGCAGCGGGAAGCCAAGGCGCGCGCCACCGAAGCGGTGGGGACCTAGCGCCGTGCTGGTGATGGACCACGACCGGGCGGGCGGCTACTGGGGTGCCGTCTACGCCTTCACCGCGATCCGCGGCCTGCGCGTGGTGATCGACGGCCCGGTCGGCTGCGAGAACCTGCCGGTCACCGCCGTGCTGCACTACACGGACGCGCTGCCGCCGCACGAGCTGCCGGTGGTGGTGACGGGGCTGAACGAGGATTCGCTGTCGATGCACGGCACCGAGGGCGCGCTGCGCCGGGCCGCGGCCACGCAGGATCCGGACATGCCGGCCGTGGTCGTGACCGGCAGCATCGCCGAGATGATCGGCGGCGGTGTCACGCCCGAAGGCAGCAACCTGCTGCGCTTCATCCCGCGCACCATCGACGAGGATCAGTGGCAGGCGGCGGACCGGGCGATCTTCTGGCTGTGGAGCGAGTTCGGCGCCAAGAAGGTCAAGCCTAAGCCGCGCGTGCGCAAGGAGGGCGAGCGCCCCCGGGTCAACATCATCGGGCCCATCTACGGCACGTTCAACATGCCGTCGGACCTGGCGGAGATCCGCCGCCTCGTGGAGGGCGTCGGCTGCGAGATCAACCTGGTGTTCCCGCTCGGCTCGCATATCGAGGACGTGGCGAAGCTGCCGAACGCGGACGTGAACATCTGCATGTACCGCGAGTTCGGCCGCGGGCTGTGCGAGGAGCTGGACCGGCCGTATCTGCAGGCGCCGATCGGGCTGTTCGCCACCACCAACTTCCTGCGCAAGCTCGGCGAGCTGACCGGGCTCGACCCGGAGCCGTTCATCGAGCGCGAGAAGCACACCACGATCAAGCCGGTGTGGGACCTGTGGCGCAGCGTGACACAGGATTTCTTTGCCAGCGCCTCCTTCGCCGTGGTCGCCACCGAGACGTACACGCGCGGGCTGGTCAGTTTCTTCGAGGGTGAGTTAGGCTTGCCCTGCACGTTCCAGTTCAACCGCAGCGCCGGCGTGAAGCCGGACAACCAGGCGGTGAAGGAAGCGATACGCACCAAGGCGCCGCTGGTGCTGTATGGCTCCTACAACGAGCGGATGTATGCGGCCGAACTCGGGTCGCGCTGCACCTATATCCCGGCATCGTTCCCGGGCGCCATCATCCGCCGCGCCACCGGCACGCCGTTCATGGGTTACGCCGGCGCCACCTATCTCGTGCAGGAATACTGCAACGCCTTGTTCGACGCCCTGTTCCACATTCTGCCGCTCGCGCGGGACATGGACCGGGCGGAGGCCACGCCGACGGCCCAGCAGGACTGGAACACCGGTCCGTGGGACGCAGAAGCGGTCGCGATGCTGGACGAGCGTGTCGAGGCCGAGCCTTTCCTGGTTCGCATCTCGGCGGCCAAGCGGCTGCGCGATCAGGTTGAACGGGACGCACGGCTGGCCCGGGAGGGCCGGGTCACGGCGGAGCGGGTCGCACGCTCGCTCGCCGAGATGGCGTCGGGACGGGCTGCGTGAGCCCTATGCAGACATACCTTGCCGACATGCCGGACAAGGTGGTTCCCAGCCGCGCGGGATGGGCGCGGCACCAAGCCCATCACCTGGAGGTGACCTGATGTCCGACTACCCCGTCAAAACCGGAAACACGTCGGGACTGACCGACGCCGAGGCCCGGGAGTTCCACTCGATCTTCGTGACCAGCTTCATCGCGTTCACGGTCATCGCGATCGTGGCCCATATCCTGGTCTGGCAGTGGCGCCCGTGGCTGCCGAGCGTGAACGGCTACCAGTCCGGCATGCTGCTGCAAGACGGCCTGACCGTCGTCAAATCGCTTCTGGCATAGGGAGAGCAGGTCATGTGGCGTGTATGGATGCTGTTCGACCCGCGGCGCGTGCTGGTCTCGCTCTCGGTGTTCCTGTTCGTGCTGGCGATCCTGATCCACTTCATCCTGCTCAGCACGAGCCGGTTCAATTGGCTCGAAGGCCCGACCCGTCCGGGTGTCGCGAGCACGGCTCCGTTGCCGCAAGCGGCACCGCGATAACGGTTGCAGGCGGCACCGCGATAACGGCCGCAG
>CAXTVQ010000049.1:4107-20280 GCA_964247705.1 uncultured Acetobacteraceae bacterium
GCAGGCGGCACCGCGATAACGGCCGCAGGCGGCACCGCGATAACGGCCGCAAGCGGCACCGCGATAGACGTTTGATCTCCGGTGACGGGCTTAGGGCGGGGCTTCGGCTCCGCCCGCATCCGCCACCGGGGTTTGCCTTGGGGAGGCACAAGCTATGGCGATGATGAGTTTCGAAGCCAAATACCGGGTCCGGGGCGGCACCCTGGTCGGCGGCGACCTGTTCGATTTCTGGGTGGGTCCGTTCTACGTCGGCTTCTTCGGCGTGACGACCATCTTCTTCTCGGTGCTGGGCACGCTGCTGATCATCTATGGCGCCGCGATCGGTCCGACCTGGAACCCATGGCAAATCAACATCGCCCCACCGGACATCAGCTACGGCCTGGGCTTCGCCCCGCTGCGGGAGGGCGGGCTGTGGCAGATCATCACTATCTGCGCGATCGGCGCGTTCGGCTCCTGGCTGCTGCGTCAGGTGGAGATCACGCGCAAGCTCGGCATGGGCTATCACGTGCCGTTCGCCTATGGCGTGGCCGTGTTCGCCTATATCAGCCTGGTGGTGATCCGCCCGCTGCTGCTGGGCGCCTGGGGCTTCGGTTTCCCCTACGGGATCCTGAGCCACCTCGATTGGGTGTCCAACACGGGCTACCAATACCTGCACTTCCACTACAACCCGGCGCACATGCTGGCGGTGACGTTCTTCTTCACCACCGTGCTGGCGCTCTCGATGCACGGCGGGCTGGTGCTGTCGGCGGCGAACCCGCCCAAGGGCACGCTGGTCAAGACGGCCGAGCACGAGAACACCTTCTTCCGCGACACGATCGGCTGGTCCATCGGCACGCTCGGCATCCACCGGCTCGGCCTGTTCCTGGCGCTGTCCGCCGGGTTCTGGAGCGCGGTCTGCATCATCATCAGCGGGCCGTTCTGGACGCGTGGCTGGCCGGAGTGGTGGGGCTGGTGGCTGAACCTGCCGATTTGGAAGTAAGACCAAGAACACTGGAAAGGGGGGAACCTATCCATGGCTGAGTATCAAAACCTCTTCACCCGGGTGCAGGTCCGTGGACCGGCCTATGCCGGTGTGCCGATGACCTCCTCGAGGGCGACGCGCTCCGGAACGCCGTTCTTCATCCACACCTTCGGCAAGTTCGGCGATGCGCAGGTGGGCCCGATCTATCTCGGCACGCTGGGGATCCTCTCGCTCGTCTGCGGCACGGTCGCGTTCGAAATCATCGGGCTGAACATGTGGGCCTCGGTGAACTGGGACCCGGTGCAGTTCGTGCGCATGCTGCCCTGGCTGGCGCTCGAGCCGCCGGCGCCGGGTTACGGCCTGCGCTTCCCGCCGCTGGCGCAAGGCGGCTGGTGGCTGGTGGCCGGCGCGTTCCTCACCGCCTCCATCCTGCTGTGGTGGGTGCGCGTCTATCGCCGGGCGCGGGTGCTGGGGATGGGCACGCATGTCGCCTGGGCGTTCGCCGCCGCGATCTGGCTGTATCTGGTGCTGGGCTTCATCCGCCCGCTGCTGATGGGCAGTTGGGCCGAGGCGGTGCCGTTCGGCATCTTCCCGCACCTCGACTGGACGGCCTCGTTCTCGCTGCGCTACGGCAACCTGTTCTACAACCCGTTCCACATGCTCTCGATCGTCTTCCTGTATGGCGCGACACTGCTGTTCGCCATGCACGGCGCCACCGTGCTCGCCATCAGCCGCTACGGCGGTGAGCGCGAGCTGGAGCAGATCGTCGACCGCGGCACCGCGTTCGAGCGCGGCGCGCTGTTCTGGCGCTGGACGATGGGCTTCTGCGCCTCGGCGGAGAGCATCCATCGCTGGGCGTGGTGGTTCGCCGTGTTGTGCCCGCTCTGCGGCGGCATCGGCATCCTGCTGACCGGCACCGTCGTGGACAACTGGTTCCTGTGGGGGGTGAAGCACCACATCGCAGCACCCTATCCGCCGATGTGGGGCCTCGTGCAGGACCCGGCGCTGACGCAGGGGGCCGCGCAATGAACCAGGACAGTTCGGAGAAGGCCATCAACGGCGGCATCCGCTACGGCCTGCTGTTCATCGGCGTCACGGCGGCGGTGCTGCTGGGCATCGTGATCATCACGAAGTTCCAGACGCCGGGTGTGACGGTGGTGCAGCGCGGCTTCCGCGGCACGGCCATGGTGGAGAACTACGACCCGGTCGAGCTCGTGCAGCTCGCCTCGCTGAACAAGGTGCCGGCCTCGCTGCCGGAGCTGCCGGCGGTGGGCCCGAAGGCGGGTGCGGTGTACAAGAACGTACAGGTGCTGGGCAACCTCAGCGTCGGCCAGTTCACCCGGCTGATGGTGTCGCTGACCAACTGGGTCTCGCCGAAGCAGGGCTGCGCCTACTGCCACAACACGGCCAACATGGCCGAGGACAGCATCTACACCAAGGTCGTCGCCCGGCGCATGATCCAGATGGTGCAGCACATCAACGCGGACTATCAGCCGCACGTCGCCCAGACGGGGGTGACGTGCTACACCTGCCACCGCGGCAACCCGGTGCCGTCGCAGATCTGGTTCAACGACCCGGGCCCGGCGCACGCCCAGGGGATGGTCACGACCGGGACCGGCAAGAACATCGCCGCCGGGTCGGTGGGCGACTCGTCCCTGCCGTATGACCCGTTCACCCCCTACCTCGAGAACGACAACGAGATCCGCGTGCAGTCCATCGTGGCGCTGCCGGGCACGGACCGCCAATCCATCAAGCAGACGGATTGGACCTACGCGCTGATGATCCACTTCTCGCAGTCGCTCGGGGTGAACTGCACCTACTGCCACAACAGCCGGGCGTTCGGCGATTGGTCGCAGAGCACGCCGCAGCGGGTGGTCGCCTGGCACGGCATCAAGATGGTGCGGGACCTGAACAACGCGTACATGGGCAGCCTGCAGGATGTGTTCCCCCGGGTCCGGCGCGGGCCCGAGGACGACGTGGCCAAGATCAACTGCGCCACGTGCCACCAGGGTGTCTACAAGCCGCTGTACGGCGTGAGCATGGTCACCACGTTCCCCGAGCTGAAGGGACCGCTGCCGCCGTATGTGCGGGCCACCCCGGCCGCCGCCCGCGCGCCGGACCCGGCGGCCGGCGCACCGCCGATCGTCTCCCCGGCCACGACGGCGCTGCCGCCTGCGCTGCAGGCCCAACCGACGGACCGGCTGCCCGCCTACCCGGCGCCGACGCCACCCTCGCCCACCACGGTGCCGGCCCCGACCGACCCGGCGGCCCCGCCGGCCAAGTAGCTGGCCGGGAAGGTGCGTAAACAGGCTGCAGCCGGGTAGCCGGCTGCAGCCTGCAATGCTAAAGCGACGTCGTTGGGCGCCGGCTTGTTGCAAACGCTTTGTTGCAAACCGTGGCCCCTCGCCAACCTAGGGTTTGGTCCGACGGACCGACACGTCGCCGGGAGTCGCTCAATGGATTCGATGGAGGTCAATAAAGCCTGCGCTGCAGTGCTCGTGGCCGGGATCACCTTCATGGTTGCGGGGCTGGTGGGCGACGAACTCGTCCACCCGAAGCGCCTGCAGACCGCCGCCATCAAGATCGATGTGCCGACGGAAAACGCGGCGCCCGCGGTTGCCGAGGCGCAGGACCCGCCGGTCGCCGTCGAACTGGTTTCGGCCACGCCGGAGCAGGGCGAGGCGCTGACCAAGGCGCAGGGCTGCGTCGCCTGTCACAGCTTCAACGAAGGCGGCAAGGCCGGCGTCGGCCCCAACCTCTACGGCGTGCTCGGTGCACCGCACGGCCACATGGTGGGCTACGAGTATTCGACGGCACTGAAGTCCAAGCAGGGTCCTTGGACGTATGACGAGCTGTACGAGTGGCTGAAAAAGCCCAGTGCCTACGCACCCGGCACCAAAATGAGCTACGCCGGCCTGGCGGACCCGAAGAAGCGGGCGGACCTGATCGACTATCTCCGCTCGCTGTCGCATTCGCCGGAACCGCTTCCGCCCGTGCCGGCCAATGCGCCGCCGGCAACCCCGGCCAGCGCCACGGGGAACAACGTCGCCGCTCCGCCGGCCGGTGGCGCGGCGCCCGCCGTCGTGCCGATCGCGGACCGGCTGGATCATGCCGATCCGGCGGCCGGGCAGAAGGACACGCTCAAGCTCGGCTGCATCGCCTGCCACAGCTTCAACCAGGGGGGCAAGGCCGGGCTCGGGCCCAACCTCTACGGCGTCGTGGGCGGCCCGCACGCGCATATGGTGGGCTATGAGTATTCCTCGGCGCTCAAGGCCCATGCCGGGCCTTGGACGTACGAGGAGCTGGACAAATGGCTGACCAAGCCGTCGGCTTACGCGCCTGGCACGAAGATGTCGTTCGCCGGCATCCCGGACCCGAACGAGCGGGCGGACGTGATCGACTACCTGCGCACGAATGCCGCGACGCCTGAGCCGCTGCCGGGTGGTGCGACACCGGCCGCTGCGGCAGCGCCGGCGAAGACGAACGACACCACGGGGCCCGCTCCGGCCGAGGCAGCGCCAAACGGCGCCACCCCCGCAGAGCCGCCAGCCGCAAAATAGGCAGCTCTCTCCCCCTCCCCTTTGGGAGGGGGAGGGGGAGCCAAGCGGGGAAGATTTCCCGGGTTACCCCGCCCAGACGGGGAGCCAAAACTCATTCAAGTGTGTCAGGGCGAGTTCGGGTCTGCACCGTCACTGATGCGCCTACCCGCCAGACAGCCGTGCAATCCTCGGTAGACACCTTCACTCCGACCCTCTCCCGTGAAGAACGGGAGAGGGAGCAGGCAAGCGCCTAGGCGGACTTCGCCATGATCTCGTCGGCGATGTTGCGCGGCACCGGGTCGTAGTGGTGGAACTGCATGGTGAAGGACGCGCGGCCCTTCGTCATGGAGCGCAGGTCGGAGATGTAGCCGAACATCTCCTTCAGCGGCACGCCGGCCCGCACCGTCACCGTCGAACCGGCCGAATCCTGGCTCTGGATCTGGCCGCGGCGGCGGTTCAGGTCGCCGACCACGTCACCCACGTGATCCTGCGGCGTGGTCACTTCCACGTCCATGATCGGCTCCAGGATGATCGGCTTGGCCTTCTTCATGCCCTCGCGGAAGCACGCCTTGGCCGCGATCTCGAACGCCAGCGCGCTCGAGTCCACGTCGTGGTACTTGCCGTCGACCAGGGTGTACTTGAAGTCCACGGTCGGGAAGCCGGCCATCACGCCCGTGTCCGCCTGGACCCGGATGCCCTTCTCGACGGCGGGGATGTACTCCTTCGGCACCGAGCCGCCGACCGTCTTGTTCTCGAACACCACGCCCTGGTTCCGCTCCAGCGGCTCGAACAGCACCTTGACCTCGGCGTACTGCCCGGAACCGCCCGACTGCTTCTTGTGCGTGTAGGTCTCGGTATGCGGCATGCTGATCGTCTCGCGGTACGCCACCTGCGGCGCACCGATGTTCGCGTCCACGCCATACTCGCGGCGCAGCCGGTCGATGATGATCTCGAGGTGCAGCTCTCCCATGCCGGACAGGATCGTCTGCCCGCTCTCCTGGTCGGTCTTCAGCCGCAGCGACGGGTCCTCGCCGGCAAGCTTCTGCAGGCCGAGCGTCATCTTCTCGACGCCGTCCTTGGTCTTCGGTTCGACCGAGATGTCGATCACCGGCACCGGGAACGCCATGCGCTCCAGCACCACCGGGTCGGCGGCGTCGGCCAGGGTGTCGCCGGTGCCGGTATCCTTCAGGCCCACGAAGGCGGCGATGTCGCCGGCCTGCACTTCCTTGATCTCGGCGCGCTTGTCGGCGTGCATCTGGAACATGCGGCCGATGCGCTCGCGATGGTCCTTGGTGGTGTTCTGCACCATGTCGCCCTGCTTGAGCGTGCCGGCATACACGCGCACGAAGGTCAGCGTGCCGTATTTGTCGTTGATGATCTTGAATGCCAGGCCGGCAAACGGCGCGGTCGGGTTGGCCGGAATCACGCGGCGGTCGTCGTCGATCCGCTCTTCCACGCCCTCTTCGGCCGCCACCTTGATGCCAGGCACGTCGATCGGCGAAGGCAGGTAGTCCAGCACGGCATCGAGCAGCGGCTGCACGCCCTTGTTCTTGAACGCGGTGCCGCACAGCACGGGGCGGAAGGCGCCGGAGATCGTGCCGGTCTTGAGCGCGCGCTTCAGCGTCGCGACCGCGACATCGCCGTTCTCGAAATACTCCTCCATGCCCGCGTCATCCACGGAGAGCGCCGTGTCGAGCAGGGTCTGGCGGGCTTCCTTCGCCTTCTCCAGCATGTCGGCCGGGATTTCCTCGTCGTGGAACTTGGCGCCGAGCTCGCCGCCTTCCCATACGATCGCCTTCATCTCCACCAGGTCCACCACGCCGATGAACTGGTCCTCGACGCCGATCGGCAACTGCAGCGGCAGCGCCACGATGTCGAGCTTCTCCTTCAGCGTGTCGAACGCGCGGTAGAAGTCGGCGCCGGTGCGGTCCAGCTTGTTGATGAAGATGATGCGCGGCACGTTGTAGCGGTCGGCGAGGCGCCAGTTGGTCTCCGACTGCGGCTGCACGCCGGCCACGCCCTCGATGATGAAGATGGCGCCGTCGAGCACGCGGAGCGAGCGGTTCACCTCGATGTTGAAGTCGATGTGGCCGGGCGTGTCGATGATGTTGATGCGGTGGTCCTTCCACTCGCACGTCACCGCGGCGGAGGTGATCGTGATGCCGCGCTCACGCTCCTGCTCCATGTAGTCGGTGGTCGTGTTGCCGTCATGCACTTCGCCGATGCGGTGCGACACGCCGGTGTAGTACAAGATACGCTCGGTCGTCGTTGTCTTGCCCGCGTCGATATGCGCGGTGATGCCGATGTTGCGGATCTTGTCGAGCGTAGCCATGGGGTATCCTCCATGCGGTGACGGGCGGCATGAGCCCCTTGCCCACGCGCCTGCCACGCTCCGGCTGCTGCCGGGTGATCAATGTGGGCTGCAGATGCGCCGAATAATGCGGTTTTGCAAGCCGGGCCCATCGAGAAGGCTGCTCGGCCGTGGGCGGACGGCAGCCAGGATCGTTGCCCTTGGTTACACCGTTGTCACCTTCGGCGGGCTAACTTTCCGGCATGGACAACCACGCCGCACAAGCCCTCATCCGCTTCGGCCTCGGCCGCCGGGGTTCCGAACCCTTGCCGCCCGACCCGGCGGCCTGGTTGCGCAGCCAGCTCGCGGCGCCGGACTCCGGGCCGCCCGGGCCGTCGCTGGCAGAAGGGTTCGCGGCCGTGCGGCAGGACCGGCAGGAGCGGCCCCCGCCGGGCACCCCCCGCAAGGCGGGCCTGCTCGCCAAGGCCGAGATCGATGCGCGGGTCGGCTACGCGCTTGCCACCCCCACGCCGTTCCGCGAGCGGCTGGTCTGGTTCTGGGCCAACCACTTCAACGTCAGCCTGCGTGCGCCCGGCATCGCGGCCTCGGCCGGCGACTACATCCGCAACGCGATCCGCCCGCACGTCACGGGGCGGTTCCAGGACATGCTGCTGGCGGTGATGCGCCACCCGGCCATGCTGATCTACCTGGACAATGCGCAATCCTTCGGCCCGGACAGCATGGCCGGCGTGCAGCGCGGCAAGGGGCTGAACGAGAACCTCGCCCGCGAGAGCCTCGAGCTGCACACCGTCACCCCCGCCGCCGGCTACACGCAGGCGGACGTGACGAACTACGCCAAGATCCTGACCGGCTGGTCGGTCTCGAACGGACGGGACGAGCCGGCCGGGTTCCGCTTCCGTCAGCCGATGCACCAGCCGGGTGAGCAAACCGTGATGGGCCGCAGCTTCCCCGGCGGCGAGGAGGGCGGCGAGGCGGTCCTGGCGTTCCTGGCCGCCCATCCGGCCACCCACCGCCAGCTCGCCACCAAGCTGGTCCGCCATTTCGTGGCCGACGACCCGGCGCCGGACGACGTGCGGCGGGTCGAGGGCGTGCTGCGCGACACCGGCGGCAATCTAGGCCAGGCAGCGGCGGCGCTGATCACCCTGGCGGCCGCCTGGCAGCCGCTCGGCAAGCTGCGCAGCCCGCAGGACTACGTGCTGGCGGCCCTGCGCGCGGCCGACCTGCCGCCGGAGGACCGGCCGGACGCGGCGGCGGTGATGCGCGGGCTCGGTCAGCCGATGCTGGGAGCGCCGTTCCCGATCGGCTGGCCCGACCGTGCGTCGGATTGGGCCGGCCCGGAGGCGATGATGCGCCGGGTGGACTGGAGCTACGGCTTCAGCGGGAAAGCGGCGGCACTCGACCCGGCGGCGGTGGCGGACGCGGCTCTTGGCCCGCTGCTGACGCCGGCCACGACCACCGCCATCGCACGCGCCGGGTCCCGCCGCGACGGGCTGACGCTGCTGTTCACTTCACCTGAATTCCAGAGGCGCTGATGCACCCCTCCTTCATCACCCGCCGCTCCGCCCTGCTGGGCCTGGGCGCCGCTTTCAGCCTTGGCCGGGCTTCGATGGCGCTGGCCGCCGCCCCCACGGACCGGCGCTTCGTCGTCGTGCTGATGCGGGGCGCGCTCGACGGCATGGCGGCCGTGGTGCCGTATGGCGACCCGGCGCTGGCTGGGCTGCGCCCGGCGCTGATCCCGGGCGCGGTCGGCACGCCGGGCGGCATTGCCGATCTGGGCGGCTTCTGGGGCCTGCACCCGGCGATGCCGGCGGCCGCGGCAATGTACCAGGCGGGCGAGTTGCTGCCGGTGCACGCGGTGGCCGGCCACTACCGCAGCCGCAGCCACTTCGAGGCGCAGGACTACATGGAGAGCGGCGCAGACCAGCGCATGACCAGCGGCTGGCTCAACCGCGCGGTGCTGCAGATGGCCAAACCTGCGGGACCAGAAGCGGCGCTGGCCGTGGGCACGACCATGCCGCTGTTGATGCGCGGACCGGCGGAGGTCGGCTCCTGGGCGCCGCCATCCTTTTCAGCGCCGGATGCCGATCTCTACGCCCGGATCGCCGCGTTGAACGCGCACGACCCGGTCACCGGGCCCGCCATCACAGAGGGGCTGCGGGACCGTGGCTTCTCGGACGTGACCCTGGCGGGGGCCGACAAGCCCGCCAAGGCATTCGCCTTCCCGGCATTGGCGGAGATGGCAGCCCGGCTGCTCGCCGCGCCGGCCGGGCCACGCGTGGCGGCGCTCGAGCTGGGCGGTTGGGACACGCATGCCGACCAGATGCGGCGGCTGCACGGCCCGCTCGAGCAATTGGACCAGGGGCTGGCCGCGTTGAAGACGGGGCTGGGCGATGTGTGGCAGCGCACCGCCGTGCTGGTGATCACGGAGTTCGGGCGTACGGCGCACATCAACGGCACGGGCGGGACGGACCACGGCACCGGCACCGTCGCATTCGTCGCAGGCGGCCGGGTGGCGGGCGGCCGGGTGCTGGCGAACTGGCCGGGGCTCGCTCCGGGCAACCTGCTGGAAGGGCGGGACCTGCAGCCGACGGCGGATCTGCGCTCGATCGCGAAGGGGCTGCTCATCGCGCAACTCGGCCTTCCGGCGGGCGCCATGGCGTCGGTGTTCCCGGACAGCGCGTCGGCCGCGCCCATGGGAGGATTGGTGCGGGTTTGATCGCCGTGCGGACGCTATCTAAGCTCGGTGTCGCGCGGCTGAATGAGGCGGCGCAATGTCGCGGAAAGGGCGCTGTTCTTGATGTTGGCCTTGACCGAATACGCGAAGCTGTAATTCATCGAGCTGCGCGCGACCATGTATCGCGGCTTTAGGTTGCCTCCGAAGCCAGTAAAGAAATTCATCATCGGCGCGGTATGGAAGCCCATGAAGTCGAATAGCCGGCCTGCCACGGATGCATTCTGTATGGCTGTCCAGAGCAGCAGGCTGACAGCGCCGTTCGGGGATGCCGCCGTTCGCGTCGACAAAAGATAGTATTCGGTCTGCCGGTCCCACACGGTGAATATGGCTGCCTGCGGCGAGCCACCCTCATCGAGGGCCATAAGCACGCGCCCTGCGGCCCTTGCCAGGCTTTGCTGCACCAACGCAGTGAAAACATCGCGCTTGTGCTGGTTGACGCGCGTCCGCTCCTGAATGTTCTTGTCATAGAACCGGACGAATTTCTCGACGTCCTGCGTCTCCTCGACGGAAAGCCTCTCCTCGGCGCGACGGATCACGTTGCGTGTCTTGTCACGCATCTGCTGCCAGAGCAGCGTCAGCGGCCGTGCCGAAATCTCGACGGCAAAGCGGACCCGGCAATGGAACCCTGCGCTTTGGAACGCCATCGTGTCCAGCACGTGCCGATGAAGCTCGAAATACGTGTGCGACGCGCGCGGGAGTTGCGCCAGCAGTTCGGTCGTCAGGTTGAACCGCTTGACTGCGTGGGTATCCGAGTCGGCGACCCGGTCGGCCAGGAGGGCCGGACCGAGTTCCGGCGTCATTTCGGGCGCAGTGACCGCGAGGTGGCCGGTGGTCTTGCGGGTCAGCACATACGGCAACCGGCCGATGACACGCCCGCCCGAAGATACGGTGGCCTCTCGGATCGTGCCGCGGCTCGCAGCCTGCAACCACCATGCCTCGTGAAAGACGGTGGGGGTCAGGGCGCTGAGCGCATCGCTTGGGGTGCCGAAGATAGGCTGATGTTTCATCGAGTTGCGCGATCAGTCCGGTATCGGCGGCGTGGCAGGATGCAATGCGTGGCCGGCTTCGAACCGCACGGCGGCGCAGCCGAATGACACTGGACGACAGCTGCGGCGTCGAGAGCGGTGGTGCTGAAACTCAGCAGGCGACAGCGTTCGGCAGTGGTCGCGGTCATAATGCGTTTTTACGCCAGCAGGGAGTCAGTTTCGGCCAACGTCGCCCCGTTTCGAACCGGCGGCGGCGGTCGCCAACTGTCGTAACGTTTGTGATATTGGTTGTGCAAGCGCAGCGTCGTTTCCCGTTCAGCGTGTTGGCTATTTCGGGCGCTTGCCAGGATGCTGGTTGCGGCGGCCGAAGTAGGGTAGCGTGGTCAGCGTCCGGTCGCGCACGGCCTTCCAATGCCAGGGCGTAAGCTAGGCCCCACGTGGACTTGCCAGCGGCAATTGCTGACCGCCCACGGTTTCATAGGGCGAAGCGGTGGGTCGCGGCAGTTTCTTTTTGCATACGGAGCCTGTCTGCCCCGTAACACCCTAATCCCGTAGCACCCTAATATCGGATGAACGGCTGACGACGAGCGAGCCAGGAGCGTATCACTCTCCATGACAATTTTGAATGCCGCACCGCCATCGGCCGACGCGCCCCCCGAGCTGTCCGAGGCCTATGCCGTCTCGGCGTCCTCCTCGCTGCAGGAGCGGCGTTACCGCACGCTGAAGAACGGCGACATGTTCGGCGTATTCGACCATGGCGGGGACATTCTGGTCGAACCCGGCAGCATCGACGGACTGTACTACCAGGACACGCGCCACCTCTCGCAATTGGACCTGACGATCGGCGGCTTGCGTCCGCTGTTGCTGAGTTCGACGCTCGGCGCGGACAACGTTCTGTTGACCTCGGACCTGTCCAATGCGTCCAGCAGCGACCTTGGCGAGTCGGCGAAGGATCAGGGCCTGATCCACGTGCAGCGCTCGCTGTTCCTGGGGGACGGCGCCTGCCACTGCCGGTTTGCCGTGCGCAACTTCGCCTTCGCCCGCCACCGGATCCGCCTCGACCTGAGGTTCGCGGCCGACTTCGCCGATTTGTTCGAAGTGCGGGGCATGAGCCGGAAGAAGCGCGGCGCACTGTCGCCGGGTGCCCAGACGGACAGCACCGTGGCACTCACCTATCGCGGCCTGGACGGGCTGGAGCGCGCCACCACGCTCAGCTTCACGCCGGTGCCGACGGTGCTGTCGCCGGGACGGGCGGCGTTCCACCTGGAACTCGAGCCGCTCGGACAGGAGACGATCTTCCTGACCATCTGCTGCCGTCCGGAGGAGGCGCCGCGTGATCCGCGGGCGGCGTTCCTCGCCGCCTACGTCCAGGCGCGCCGCACCCTGAGGCATAGCGCCGCGCGAACGGCGTCGATCTCCACCAGCCACGAGGGTGTGCAGCAGGCCCTGCGGCAGTCCGCCAGCGATCTGCGCATGCTGGTGACGGAGAAGCCGACCGGGCCCTATCCCTATGCCGGCATCCCCTGGTTCAGCACCCCCTTCGGGCGCGACGGCCTGATCACGGCCTTGCTCACCCTCACGCTGGATCCGGAGCTGGCGCGCGGCGTGCTCGGCTACCTGGCCCAGGAACAGGCGACCGCGTTCGACGCCGCCTCCGAGGCCGAGCCGGGCAAGATCCTGCACGAGGTGCGCGGCGGCGAGATGGCAGCGCTGCGGGAGGTGCCGTTCCGCCGCTACTACGGCAGCGTCGATGCCACGCCGCTGTTCGTCATGCTGGCCGGCGCCTACCTGGACCGCACGGGCGATCTCGCGACGCTACGCAGGCTGTGGCCGAATATCCGGCTGGCGCTGGACTGGATCATCCGCCATGCCGGGCCGGGCGAGTTCGTGACCTACGAGCGCAGCACGGAGGAGGGGCTGGCCAATCAGGGCTGGAAGGACAGCCACGACTCGATCTCGCACGCGGACGGCACGCTGGCCCGGGGCGCCATCGCGCTCTGCGAGGTGCAGGGCTATGCCTATGCGGCGTTCCGTGCCGGCGCTGCGATCGCACGCCGGCTGGGTGAGGATGAGGGCGGCGTTGCGGCGGCGCTGGACGACCGTGCCGAGCAGTTGCGGCAGGCGTTCGAGGCGGCATTCTGGTGCGAGCGGCTCGGCACCTATGCGCTCGCCCTGGACGGGGCCGGGCGGCGCTGCGAGGTCCGGTCCTCGAACGCGGGCCAGTTGCTGATGACGGGCATCGTCTCGCTGGAGCGGGCAAGGCGCGTGGCGTCCGGCATGATGGATCCCACTTTCTTCACGGGGTGGGGCATTCGCACGCTGGCCTCCAATGAGGCGCGCTACAACCCGATGTCCTACCACAACGGCTCGGTCTGGCCGCACGACAACGCCCTGATCGCGCTCGGTATGGCGCGCATGGGGCTGCGGGCGGAGGCGGTGCGGCTGCTGGAGGCGATGTGCGCCGCCGCCGACGCGATGGACCTGAGCCGGCTGCCGGAGCTGTTCTGCGGCTTCCACCGGCGCCCTGGGCAGGGGCCGACATCCTACCCGGTCGCATGCGCGCCGCAGGCTTGGGCCACGGCGTGTATCCCCGGACTGGTGCAGGCCTGCCTCGGCATCTCGTTCGACCCGGCCGCGCACGCACTGCACTTCAACTACCCGGTGCTGCCGCCCTTCCTGACCTCGCTCTACTTCAACAACGTCACGCTCGGCGGGTCGCGCGTCAGCGTGCTGGTGCGCCGGCTGCATGAGGAGTTGTCGGTCAGCGTGGTTGCCCGGTCAGGCCCGCGCGACATCCGCGTCATCACCATCACGTAGGGGGGACTTCGTCCGCCCTTGCTACTGGATCGGAATGGATACGCCGCAGTTGGTCCGCCCGGACAGCAGGCAGTCCTCGACCGTCGCTTTGTAGCGGAGTTGCTGCACCAACGCGAAACTGGCCACGACGAGCAGCAATGTCAGAGCAAGCGCTGCGAGGCTGGTGGTCTGGCGGTTGGCGCCTGCTTCATCGTCCTCGGTATCGACCCAGCGATGAACCTGTCGCATCTTTTTTTCGATCGGCGTCGCGTCCGGCTCGGGTGGCGCCGACTCTCCCTCTATGTTGCAGGACAGGGGAATATTCTCCCTCGTCGACCGGCTTTGCAAGCCGGATATGTGGGCGTTCCATTGCCCTTTGATCACGTTCCTGCTCACGGCGGCCCGTGAGCCCGGCGCTCCACCACCTCGCATCGGCCGACCCGGATCTGGCCACACTGATCGGGCGCGTCGGGCCTTGCGGCCTGGCCGTCACGCCGCGCGAGCCGTACGAAGGCCTGGTGCGCGCGATCTGCCATCAGCAACTGCACGCACGCGCGGCCGAGGCGATCCTCAACCGGTTCATGGGGTTGTTCCCCGGCCTGGAGTTCCCGCCGCCCGGCCGCGTGCTCGGGACGGAGGAGGCGGCCTTGCGCGGCTGCGGCCTATCCAACGGCAAGTCGGCGGCGATACGCGAGATTGCCGCCCGCGCGCTGGACGGCGCCATCCCGGCAGCGGACGAGGCCGCTTCGTTGGACGACGAGGCGCTCATCGCCCGGCTGGTGGGCATCCGCGGCGTGGGGCGGTGGACGGCGGACATGCTGCTGATGTTCAACCTCGGCCGGCCGGACGTGCTGCCGGTCGACGATTTCGGCGTGCGCGACGGATGGCGGCACCTGAAGCAGCTTGCGGCGCCGCCGCGGCCTCAGGTGCTGGCGGACATCGGGCGAGCCTGGGCGCCGTTCCGGTCCACCGCCGCCTGGTATCTGTGGCGCGCCTCGGAGGAGGGCAAAGCCGCACGGTCCCAGCGCGCGGGACACCGGTCGCGGCCTTAGCTTGCTCCCTTGTCATCAATGAGCGAAGTTGCTGCCACAATTGCTCGATGGAGCCGCCGTTGCGTCGTTTGGGTTTCATCTGCTTGCTGGCGGCATCGCTGGCCACGCCCGCCCTGGTTGCGACCGAGGCCCTGGCTGACCCGGCCCTCGTCAGCCTTGGCGTCGGCGGCACCGACTTCCTGAACCAGGCCACCAGAGCCGCCGGGGACGTCCGGCTGGAGTATCGGTCCGGCCTGTCGCTGCTGCCGTTCTTCGAGGACTACTTCAAGATCAAGCCCTGGGCCGGGCTCGAGGTCACGACCCGCGACTCGATCTGGGGCGGTGGCGGCATCGTGCTGGAGATTCCGATCGGCAAGCATTTCGTGCTCACGCCCAATTTCGGCGCCGGCGCGTTCAGCTATGGCCGTGGCAAGGACCTGGGCTCCGTGGTCGAGTTCCGCTCGACGTTCGAGGGCGGCTACGTGTTCGACAACGGCACCCGGCTGGTGGCGTCCTTCGGGCATACCTCCAACGCCGGCCTCACCAAGCGCAACCCGGGCGAGGAACAGGCCATGGTCACGTTCCAGATCCCGATCTCCAGCATGGTCAGCGCCATCAGGCCATGATGCAGATCCCGCCCGCCCAGCCCGGCATGCGGATGGACGAGATCGACACGCCGGCCTTGGTCGTCGACCTGACGGCGTTCGAGGCCAATCTCGACCGGATGGCGGCGGCGCTGGCGGGCACCGGGGTGCGGCTGCGCGCTCATGCCAAGACGCATAAATCGCCGGTTATCGCGCACCAGCAGATGGCGCGCGGCGCGGTCGGCCAATGCGTGCAGAAGGTCGGCGAGGCGGAGGCGCTGGCATGGGGCGGCGTCAGCGACATCATCGTCACCAACCAGGTCGTCGGCCCGGCCAAGCTGGCGCGGCTCGCGGCCCTGGCCCGGATCACGCGCATCGCGGTCTGCGCCGATGATCCACGCCAGGTGGATGCGCTGGAGATGGCGGCCGAGGCAGCCGGTGTGCGGCTGGCGGTGCTGGTGGAGATCGATGTCGGCGCCGGCCGGTGCGGGGTGGAGGCTGGGCCCGGCGCGGTCGCCCTGGCGCAGCGCATCGCCCGCTCCCCTCATCTCGAGTTCCGGGGGCTGCAGGCCTACCAGGGCAGCGCGCAGCACATTCGCGCGCCGGAGGACCGGGCGGCGGCGATCGCGGAGGCGGCCGACCGGTCGCGCCGGACCGTGGAGCAGTTGCGGCAGCAGGGCCTGGCATGCGCCGTGGTCGGCGGTGCCGGCACCGGCACCTATGCGCTGGAAGCGGCGAGCGGCGTCTACAACGAGGTGCAGTGCGGGTCCTATTGCTTCATGGACGCTGATTACGCGCGCAACACGGACGCGCCGGGCTTCACCCAGGCGTTGTTCGTGCTGGCGACGGTGATGAGCACGGCCCAGCCAGGCGTGGCCGTGGTGGATGCCGGGTTGAAGGCGCTGGCCGTCGACAGCGGATTGCCGCTGATCTGGCAGCACCCGGGGCTGCGCTACGTTGGCGCCTCGGACGAGCACGGCAAGCTTCTCTGCGAACCCGGCACAACGCCCGGCCTCGGGGAGAAGCTGATGCTGGTGCCAGGCCATTGTGACCCGACGGTGGATCGCTACGACTGGTACGTCGGTGTGCGGCACGGCAGGGTGGAGTGCGTTTGGCCGATCTCCGCACGCGGCGCGATGACCTGAGTGGCGGGCGTGGCCGAAGCCCGAGCGCTGGGCGCGACTGATATTAGAGCGCTGGGCGCGACTGGTATCAGAGCGCTGGGCGCGAC
>CAXTVQ010000049.1:20380-31401 GCA_964247705.1 uncultured Acetobacteraceae bacterium
CTGAGCGCTGGGCGCGGCCGATGAGCGGGCGCCGGCTGGGCGAGCCAATCGGTAGACCGGGCCGTCGCGCTCCAGCGTGTCGTCGATACCGGACGCTGTTTCGGCAGCGCCGAGGTAGAGCAAGCCATCGGGGGCCATATGCCTGCGGATCAGCCCCAGCACTTGGGCGCGGACCTCCCGGCTGAAGTAGAACAGCACGTTGCGGCAGAACACGACGTCGAACCGGCCGAGCGGCCCCGGATCGTCGAGCAGGTTCCATTGGCGGAAGCGGCAGGCCGCGCGTAGCCCCTCGTTGATCTGCCACTCGTTGCCTTGCTGGATGAAATGGTCGAGGAGGCGGTGAACCGAGAGGCCGCGCTGCACCTCGTACTGCGTGTAGAGCCCGGCCCGCGCGCGTTCCAGCGGCGCCCGGGCAAGGTCGGTCCCCAGGATTTCCGCCCGGCAACGCTGCGCCACGCCAGCTTCGGCCAGCATCATGGCGATGGAGTAGGTTTCCTGCCCGGTGGCGGCCGCGGCGGACCAGATCCGCAGCCGCGCGCCGTCCGGCCGCTCGCGCAACAGGGCGGGTAGGCCCACGGTGCGGAGATGCTCGAACGGTTTGGCGTCGCGGAAGAAGAGCGTTTCGTGCGTCGCCACTGCCTCGGTGATGTCGCACTCGAGCGCATCGCAGCCGCCTTTGCCGACGCGGTCGGCCAGTGCCTGCAGCGAGCTCAGCCGCTCCCGCCGCAAGATCGGTGCGAGCCGTGACTCGAGAAGGTATTGTTTCTCGGCGCCGACCACGATGCCGGACCGGGCGGCGATCAACTCGGCAAGGCGGGCGAGGGCCTCCAAGACCGTTACAGCAGGCCAATCTGCGCGAATTTCCCCATCAGGATCGCTTCGTCGAACGGCTTCATGATGTATTCCTGCGCGCCGCTCTCAATCGCCGCGGCCATCTGGGCGACTTCGTTCTGCGTGGTGCAAAACACCACGACCGGTCCGCCCGCCCCGAATTCGGCCCGCAGCGTGCGAAGGAACGTCAGCCCGTTCATCACCGGCATGTTCCAGTCCAGCAGCACGCATCCGGGCAGGGCCAGGCGGCAGCGTTGCAGCGCTTCCTCACCGTCCTCCGCCTCCTGCACGCCGAAGCCATGGGCCTCCAGGATCCGGCGGGCGACCTTGCGGACGAGCCGGCTGTCATCGACGACGAGGCAGGTCGGTTTCGCAGGGGGGATGGCCAGTTTCTCGGCCAGTGCCACAGCCAGTGTCACGGCCGGCGTCATGGCAAGTCGGCTGACAAGGCGAGCAACTGCGGTAGGTCGAGTACGATCATCAGGGCGGTCTCCAGTCGGTACAATCCGGCGCTATACCGGGCCCAATTGGGCGGAAGGGTCGGCGGAACGGCCTCGAACCGGGCGGGATCGGGGGTTACGACGTCGCAGATCTGGTCGGCGAGAAGGGCGTACATCTCACCGCCTTCCTCGGTCACGACGGCGTAGCGGCCTGCCCCGTCCGGCGCCGGCGGCAGTTGCAGGCGGCGCCGCAGATCGATCGCGGTGACGATATGGCCACGCAAATTGAGGTTGCCGGCGACCTCGGGCGCGGAGAGCGCCACCGGGGTGATCGACTGATGCCGGAGGACGTCGCGCACCGATCGCACCGGCAAGCCGCAAAGTTGGCCGGCCAGGCTGAGCATCACGAAAACACCGTCCGTCGTGCTGTTGCCACCCACGGCGGCCAGGCTGTTGACGGTCATGCCGCCAACCGTGCCGGCTGGCGGCTGATGCAGCGTTGCAAAGCGGTGAGCAGGCCGTCGCGGTCGAACTTGCCGACATACTCGTCGAACCCGGCGCTGCTGCCACGGTCCTTGTCGGCCGGGCTGCACAGCCCGCTCAGCGCGACGAGCGGCACGTTGGACCAGCAGCCGCCCTGCCGCAGGCGGCGGGCGAACTGCAGGCCGTCGATCCCGGGCATCTCGACGTCCGAGATGATGGCGTCGAACACGGCCGGGTCGTCGCCATCGCGCATCGCCAAGGCCTTCGCCGCGCTGTCCACCGCCGTCACCTGGAAGCCGGACGCCGCGAGCGCCGGAACCAGCATCTGCCGGAAGAAGGCGCTGTCCTCTACGACCAGCAGGCGCTTGCCCGGGTTCGGATGGCTTGCGTCGTCGTTGTCGAACCAGTCTTCCCGCCCCTGCTTGAGCCAGAACCCGGCGTCCAGAACGTCGGTGACCTGGCCCGCGATGAGGGCCGTCCCGAGCAGGCCCGGGCGGTTGGACGCCAGTTCGATCGCCAGCGTGTCCTCCACGACGTCCAGGATCTCCGCCACAACCAGGCCCACCGAGCGGCCGCGGTCCGAGAACACCAGCACCGGCACCGGATCGGCGTCCGGCGGCACGTCGCCGGGTTCGATGAGCGGCATGATCCGGTCGCGGTAGCGCGTGACGATGCGGTCGGGGGTTTGCTGGATCGCCTCGCGGGTCAACGTCTCGATCCGGGCGATGAGGCCGAGCGGGACGGCAACCGGGCCTTCCCCCGGGCTGAGCCGCACCAGCAGCATCGCCGCGCGATCCCCGGACCGCTCCGCCACGGCGGTTCCAGCCGCAGCGGCCGCGATCTGGCGGCCCGGCGTCACCGCTTGGCCGATGGCGTGGGAGAGGCCGCTCGGATCCAGGATCATGATGACGGAACCGTCACCAAGGATCGTGTTGCCGCTGAATACATGGATGTGGCGGAGCAGGCGCGAGGCGGGTTTGACGACGATCTCCTCCGTGTCGAACACTTCGTCCACCAGCAAGCCGGCCAGCAATCCACCGAGCTGGGCGACGACGACGGTCAAGGGCGCGGCATCGTCCGGCTTCGGCGTCAGCTTGAGCAGCTTGGCGAGGGAGACCAGCGGCAGGAGCTTGTCGCGCAGCCGCAGCATCGGCGTGTCGTCCACATGCTCGATCGCGAGATGGCCCGACGGCTCCGTGCCGCGCCGTTCAACGCGCACCAGTTCGGCCACGCAGGTCTGCGGCAGGGCGAACCGCTGCCCGCCGGCATCGACCACGAGCGCCGAGATGATGGCCAGCGTCAGCGGGATCCGCACCGTGAACACGGTCCCGGCGCCCGGCGTGCTCTGCAGGTCCACCGTGCCGCCGAGCCGCTCGATGTTGGTCTGCACGACGTCCATGCCGACGCCGCGCCCGGATACGGCCGTGACGGTTGCGGCGGTGGTGAAGCCGGGCAGGAACACCAGGCGGTTCAACTGCCGGTCCGTCCAGCCGGCAAGTTCGCCCGGGGCGACCAGGTTGTTGGCGATGGCACGCTCACGGATGCGGCCGGTCGGCAGCCCGGCGCCGTCGTCACGCACCTCGATGACGATGGTCCCACCCTCGTGGAAGCTGTTCAGGGTGATCGTGCCGTAGCTGGGCTTGCCGGCGGCGAGCCGGGTTGACGGCGCTTCGATCCCGTGGTCGGCGCAGTTGCGGACCATGTGGGTGAGCGGGCCACGGATCAGCTCCAGCACGTGCCGGTCCAGCTCGGTTTCCTCCCCGCGCAGGTCCAGCGTGATCTGCTTGCCGAGTTCGGCCGAGAGGTCCCGCACCAGGCGGGGGAAGGTGCTCCAAGCATGGCGGATCGGCTGCATGCGCGTTTTCATCACCCCCTCCTGCAGGTCCGAGGTGAGGTGGGAGAGACGCTGCAGCGGCGCGTTGAAACGGCTGTCCGCACCGTTGCGGGCAACCTGCAGCAATTGGTTGCGGGTGAGCACGAGCTCGCTGACCAGGGTCATCAAGCCCTCGATCGCGGCGACGTTGACGCGGATGGTCTGCGACGCCAGGGCGCCAGTTTCGTCAGCTTGTCCGGCCAGCTTCTCGGCGTCCGGTTCTGGCTCGGGCGCCACGGGGATGGCGAGCGCGGCTGCAAGCAAGGCGATCAGCGGTCCGTCCTCGCCGGCCGGCTCGGCGCCGTCACCGTCGATGCCGGTCACGATCACCCGCATCCGGTCCACGGCGGCAAGCACGGCGGTGATCAGCTCCGGCGTGACCTGGCGCCGGCCGTCCCGCAAGGCGCCGAGCAGATCCTCGGCCACGTGCGAAACCCGTTCGAGCCGGGGCAGGTTGAGGAAGCCGCACGTGCCCTTGATCGTGTGGACGATGCGGAACACCACGGACAGGGTCGCGCTGTCGCCCGGCGCCCGTTCGAGCTTGAGCAGCGCGGCATCCAGCGCGGTCAGCCCCTCCGTCGTCTCGGCCAGGAATTCGCTCAGCAGGTCATCCATCCGCACGCCCCCGTGATGAGGGTAGAGTGCGGCATAGAAGCGAAGATCCGGTTAAGGCAGAGTGGGTTACACCGGGGCGAGCAGGAGCGCCGGGGCGCTCTGCGGATCCTGGCTGCCCGCGCCGGGCGCCAGCAGGAACGACAACCGCAGCCCGGCGGCGGTCGCCAGCCTGGCCGTCAGCGGCATCTGCACGGTACGTGGCGTGCTGCCGTGCCCGCCCGCCGGGTCGAGCAACACGCTGGCCAGTTCGGCATTCCAGCGCACGGATGGACCGCTCACCGTGAGCACGATGCCGGCATCGGGTCGACCGGCCAGCGCCACATGCCCGCCAAACGGCAGCGCGTCCGCCCCGAGCAGCAGCATGTTGAGCAGAACGCGCGCCACGCGGCCGTCGAAGGTGACATCGGCCAGCCCGTCCAGCACCGGCTTGACACGGGGCGGCAGCCCCGCTGCGAGTTCGGCCAGGCCGGCGCGGCCCATCGGTCCGCAATCGCCGGCCCAGGCCGCCCGCAGGAGTTGCAGCCGCGCGACCATGGCCGCCGCAGCTTCGCCCGCGATGGAAAGCGCTTCGGCGGCCTCCTCAGGCTCCTCCAGCGCCAGTTCCAGGGTTCCGCTGAGCGTGCCGAGGGGGTTGGCGAGGTCGTGGCAGAGCCGCGCGCACAGCGCCGACGCGAGCTCGAGGCAGATACGGTCGTGGTCGTTCGGCATAGGCCAGTCTACCATAGACCAGTCTGCCACGCGCCAGTCTGCCACGCACCAGTCTGCCACGCACCAGTCTGCCATCGCGGCGGGGACCGTCCAGGCAGGTCGCCGTCGAGGCTGGGCAGTTTGCAACCGGCGGCAGCCGGAGCGGTTCAACCGGGATGCCCGTGTTCCATAGCCACATCGAGCCTGGCCAACGCGTACGTCATCCGCAGCAGCCGGATTGGGGGGTGGGCCAGGTGCAATCCGCGATCGAAGACCGCATCACGGTGAACTTCCCGCACGCCGGCAAAGTCGTGATCAACGCCCGGACGGTCAGCCTCGAGGTGGTGGATGCGGCGCCACGCGACCGCGACTGATGCGCCGGGTTCGGCAGCCGGACTTGAACCCGGCGCCAACCCCGCCGACACTATGGTCATGTCCGACGTGCAAGCCTCCCCGACGCTGCCATCCAGCGTGATCGATCCGTTCGGCCGGTCGATCAGCTACCTCCGTGTGTCCGTAACCGACCGCTGCGACCTACGCTGCGTCTACTGCATGGCGGAGGAGATGACGTTCCTGCCGCGCGCCGAGGTGCTGACGCTCGAGGAATTGAGCCGGCTGTGCGGCGTCTTCATCCGGCTCGGCGTGCGCAAGTTGCGCATCACCGGGGGCGAGCCATTGGTGCGGCGGGACGTGATGACGCTGTTCCAGGCGCTCGGCGCCCATCTGGGCCAGGGGCTGGAGGAGCTGACGCTGACCACCAACGGGACGCAACTGACCAAGCTGGCCCCCGATTTGTACACCGCTGGCGTGCGCCGGGTGAACGTGAGCCTGGACACGCTGGATGCCGAGACGTTCACCCGGATCACGCGCCGGGGCCGGATCGAGCAGACCTTGGCAGGGATCCGGGCGGCGAAGGCGGCGGGTCTCGCGGTCAAGATCAACGCGGTCGCGTTGAAGGGCGTGAACGAGGACGAGATCGACGACATGCTCGCCTGGTGCGGGCGCGAGGGCGTCGACCTCACGCTCATCGAGACGATGCCGATGGGCGACGTGGCCAACCGGGCGGACCAGTACCTTCCGCTCTCGGTCGTGCGGGCGCGTTTGCGCCGGCGCTGGACGTTGAACGAGACCGGCTATCGCACGGGTGGCCCGGCGCGCTACTTCGATGTGGCGGAGACGGGCAAGCGGATCGGCTTCATCACGCCGATGACGCATAATTTCTGCGAGAGCTGCAACCGCGTCCGGCTGACCTGCACGGGGACGCTGTTCATGTGCCTGGGTCAGGACGACGCTGCCGACCTGCGGGCAGTCCTGCGGAGCGGGGCGAGCGACGCGGAGCTGGAAACGGCGATCCGCGAGGCGATCAAGCGCAAGCCGCGTGGGCACGACTTCATCATCGACCGGCGCCGGCCGGAGGCGTCGGTCGGGCGCACGATGAGCCTGACCGGCGGGTGACGGCTCGAACGTTCCATGCCGGGCGCCCAACGACGGCGCGCGTCAGGCCCGGCCCGTCATCACGGTGACGAGCCGGTGGGGTGTCAGCCGAGGTCTTAGGTAGCCGGCTGTTTGTAGCCCGGTAGATCGGCGGCGACTGGAGCGAGATGCGGCACATGCGGCAGGTTGAATGCCATCGCGTTGTCGTAGCGGCTTTCCGCACCCGTCGAGAAATCAATCATCAGACCGACCAGGCCACCGATGAAGATGTTGCCGAACAGCCATGGCTCCACCCCGGAATTGTTGAACTGGGTAGCCGTGACGTAGCCGGACTTGGAACAGGCGACAGATAGATCGTGTCTGTTCCTCTGGACAGTCGGGCTGGCTGGCGTGGTGACCTGTTGCAGCATCATGCCCTGACGGCTGACCACGCAATCGGCCCCCGGCGGTGAAGACGTGATGGTGATTTCCTGCGAGGTGCCAGAGACGATCGAGGCGCAACCGGACAGCATCGCCACAGCGGCGAGGGGCAGGCATTTTCTTAACATGTTTCGGTTCCAGCAAATTTACGTCACCGGAACCAATAGGACATCGTAGTCGGATTAACAACTTTCTATAACGATGTCGCCCAATGAAACGCAAAAGGGGCCAGTCCGTGCGGACTGGCCCCTTTTGTGATCCCGGCCGAACGGATCGGCCGTATCTCAGGCCGTCGCCTACCGCTGAGCGAAGTGGTGCTGAGCCTGCATCGCGAACCACCGATTGACGGACTGCGCCTCCATATACGTCGGCGTGCCATCCTCGAAACCGCGCGGCAGCGAGTTGGCCGTCTGCACGGGGCCGTTCTGGCCATTCTCGGGCAGGGTCGCGTTGTTGAACGCGATCACCGGCTGACCGGGTGTATAGCCCTGGTACTGCTCCGATCCGGTCTGCACGCCAGGAAGGCTGGCGCCAGCGCCATAGCTCGGAGCATAGGCGCCGTAGGCCGGAGTCGGCGAAACGAGCTGGTCGCGCGTCTGGCCCTCGCCTGCAAACGCGGTCGTGGCTAGGCTCAAAGCCGCGACGGTAACGGCAATGATGATCTTGGTGTTCATAGTCTAAAATCCCTCAATCTTGAGGTCCGTCGTTCAGGCGGGCCGGTGCAAGGCGAGAGCGGAGAATACCGTCTCGTCCAACGACGCCTATCTGTTCATCGCCCCGTTGAATGAAACACCGCGCATCTCGCTATCACTCATACCGTTAAGTATGAGGAACCTCGTCTTGCTGCAGTGCACGCGCCAGGCTGGTTTGCCCACTGCCGCGGGCGGCCGGTTTCGGCTGTGACGGGCTCGGCGCCCATCCCGTCATCATCGCCAGGCGCAGGGTCGCCTGCATGCGGCCGTCCACCACGGGCAAGCGGGCGAGCGCAGCGGGGAACAGCGCGCGCGGCGGGATAACGCGGTTGCGCAGCGCCACGGCGTTGGCCTCGCCGGCAGCCTGCAGGTCGCGGAACAGGCCGAGCGGGTCGGCATAGGACAGCACGAGGCTGTCGCCGTCGGCCACGGGCAGGGCGAACCCGGCGCGTTGCAGCAGGGCGGCGCAGTCGGCAAGGCCGGCAAACGGCGCGACGCGGGGGCTGGCGCCGCCGGTCAGCTCGGCCTCCGCGTCGGCGAAGGCGGAGCGGAGTTCGCCGAGGGTGCCCAGGGCGGGCATGCTCGCCAACAGCAACCCATCCGGCCGCAATGCGGTGCGAAGCTGGATCAGCGCGCCCGGCAGATCGTTCACCAGGTGCAGCGACAGGTTGGCCACGACCAGGTCGAAACTCCCTGGCGCAAACGGCAGCCACTCCGGGTCGCCCACCACGGCGCCGTCCCGCCGGGCCATGGCGGGGGACAGCTCACAGCTCACCGTCTCGATCCCGCGGGCGCGCAGCAGGGGGGCCACGACGCCGCGCCCGCCCAGATCCAGGGCATGGGTGAACCGGCGGGAGATGTCGTCCAACCGGTCCAGCAGGCGGTCCGCCACCTCGGCGAGGATGGGGGCGACACGGTCCACGCGGGTGGCGGCGCGGTCCCGATGCAGGCGCACGGCGTGGCGGTCGAACACGGCTTCGGTCATCGACGGCATGTGCGTCGCATACCGGGCAGTGCCAAGTGGACGGCTGGTCATGCGCGCGCGTAGCTTGTTCGCTATGCACACCATCCCCCGCGCCGTCGCGATCGGGCGAAGCTGGCTGGCCCGGATTTCCGTCGCCGGGTTGGATCTCGCGCTGCCGCCGCGCTGCCTGACCTGCGATGCGGCCGTGGAGGCGCCGGGCCGGCTGTGCACAACGTGTTTCCGTGCGACCGGGTTCGTCACCGACCCGTGCTGCGACCGGTGCGGCAAGCCGTTCCGCACGGCGGCGCAGGGCGGGTTCGCGCGGCAATGCAGCCAGTGCACGGCGGAACCGCCGCCTTGGAGCCGAGGGCGGGCGGCGTTGCGCTATGACGACCAGGCCCGCCGGATCATCCTCCCGCTGAAGCATGCCGACCGGGTGGACGTTGCGCCGGCCCTCGCCCGCCACATGGCCCGGGCCGGCGCCGCGCTGCTGGCGAGCGCCGACATCCTGGTGCCGGTGCCGTTGCATCGCGGGCGGCTGCTGAGCCGGCGCTACAACCAGTCCGCCCTGCTGGCCTACGCCGTCAGCCGGGTGGCCAAGCGCCCCGTTGTGCCGGACGCGCTGCAGCGGACCCGGGCCACCGAGTCGCTCGGGGACAAGGGCCGGGCCGAGCGGGCGGAGACGGTCCGGGGCGCGTTCGCGGTCCGCCCGTCCCGCACGGTGCAGGTGGCAGGCCGCCGGGTGGTGCTGATCGACGACGTGTTGACGACGGGGGCGACCGCCGGCGCCTGCACGCGTGCGCTGCTGGATGCGGGGGCTGCGCGGGTCGACCTGTTGGTGGGCGCGCGGGCGTCGTTGCCGGATGACGTCTTGTCTTAGGCTCGCCGGATTGCCATTGCTTGGTTCAACAATTCGCAGGAATGGACTGTCTTGGCTCGTATCGAGATCTACACTCAGCCCTGGTGCCCGTTCTGCTCGCGCGCCGTGAACCTCCTGAGCAAGAAGGGCGTGGCGTTCGAGGAGATCAACGCGCCGCACGGCTCGCCCGAGCGGGCCCACGCGGTGCAGCGCTCCGGCGGGCGGACCACGGTACCGCAGATCTTCGTCGGCGAGCAGCATGTCGGCGGCTGCGACGACCTGATGGCGCTGGATCGGGCGGGCAAGCTGGACGCGCTGCTGGCAGCCTGATGATCCATTATCAACTGCGCTGCGGCGGCGGCCATGCCTTCGACGGCTGGTTCCGCGACAGTGCCGCGTTCGAGCAGCAGAGTGCGGCGGGGCTGACCACGTGCCCGGTGTGCGGGGTCGCCGACGTCAAGCGCGCGCTGATGGCGCCGGCGCTGAACAAGAACGGGCTGGGCAGGAAGGGACGCCGGCCGCCGGCGCAGGTGGACGCGCCCGTGCCGGCTCCGGTGGCGCCGCCGGGGCCGCCGGAGGGCGCGCTGCCGGATGCGATGCGCGCGATGCTGCAGAAGCTGCGCTCCGAGGTTGAGAAGCAGTGCGACTATGTCGGTCCGGAGTTCGCTGCCGAGGCGCGCCGGATCCACGCCGGGGAGAGCGACAAGCGCGGCATCTACGGCGAGGCGACGCCGGAGGAGGCGGAGCGGCTGGCCGACGATGGGATCGAGGTGTCGCAGATCCCTTGGGTGCCGCGGGCGGACGGTTAGGACCGCACCGCTTCGAGCCCTCGGGTTAGCCGCGGAAGACCGGTTTGCGCTTCTCGACGAAGGCCGCCATGCCCTCGACCTGGTCCGCCGTGCCGAACAGCGAGAGGAACAGCCCGCGCTCGGTGGCGACACCCTGGGTGAGCGTGGTCTCGAACGCTGCATTGACCGCGCGTTTGGTGAGCATGGCAGCAGTGCGGGACTGGCCGGCGATCTTGGCCGCCAGCTTGATCGCCTCATCCAGCATCGTCGCGGCGGGGAACACCCGGGTGACCAGGTTGGAGCGTTCGGCTTCCGTTGCGTCCATCATCCGTCCGGTCAGGCACATGTCCATCGCCTTGGACTTGCCGACGGCGCGGGTGAAGCGCTGGGTGCCGCCAGCCCCCGGCATGACGCCGAGGTTGATCTCCGGCTGACCGAACTTGGCCGTGTCGGCGCAGACGATCATGTCGCACATCATGGCCAGTTCGCAGCCGCCGCCCAGCGCGAACCCGGCGACCGCGGCGATGACCGGCTTCTTCACCCGCAGCACCGTCTCCCAGGGGGCGATGAAATCGTCCAGCAGCACCGCCGGGTAGGTGCGCGATTGCATCTCCTTGATGTCGGCGCCGGCGGCGAACGCCTTCTCGGACCCGGTGATGATGATCGCACCCACGTCAGGGTTTGCGTCGAAGTCGAGCAACTGCGTCCCGATTTCCTGAACCAACTGGTCGCAGAGTGCGTTCAGCGCGGCCGGACGATTGAGCCGGATCAGGCCGACTGCGCCATGCGTCTCAACAAGAATCATTTCCGGCACCGGTTGCATCCTGGATTAACTTTTGTTGTGTATCTTACGGGCCGTCGAAGCGGAAGGATCGCTTTCAGCGTACGTAAGACTACGTAACGGCGCAATGGGTTAGCGTTGCGCCTGGGCGCAC
>CAXTVQ010000049.1:31501-38024 GCA_964247705.1 uncultured Acetobacteraceae bacterium
AGCGTTGCGTGCGGGCGCAGTGGAACGTGGAGCGCGCGGATTGCACCAGCCGTGCGACGCCGGCGCAAGCGGGCGGGCCGGGACAGCGCTCGCAGGGTTGGCCTTCGCGGCCATACACCTTCCAGGCGTGCTGGAAGTAGCCGAGTTCGCCGTCCGGCTGCACGTAGTCCCGCAAGGACGATCCGCCGGCTGCGATCGCCTCGGTCAGCGTGTCCTTGATGGCGCGCACCAGGCGGGCGGCGCCGGCGCGCGGGATGCTGGCGGCCTGGCGGTCGGGGGCGATGCGGGCGCGGAACAAGGCCTCGCAGACGTAGATGTTGCCGAGCCCGGCCACCAGCCGCTGGTCCAGCAGCGCCGCCTTCACCGGGGTGCGCTTACCCGCCAGCGCGCGGGCAAGGACGGTGGTGGAGAACGCGTCGGCCAGCGGTTCCGGGCCCAGGCCGGCGAGCAGGCGGTGCTCCTCCTCCCGCGCGGTCGCGATCAGGTCCACGGAGCCGAAACGGCGGGGGTCGACGAAGCCCACGCGCCAGCCGTCATCGGTCTCGAGCACGATGTGTTCGTGCAGGGTGACGCTGTTGGGCAGCAACGGGCCCAGCACCATGCGGCCGGACATGCCCAGATGCAGCAGGACGCTGTCGCCGCCGTCCAGCCGCATGAGGATGTATTTGGCCCGGCGGCGGAAGCTCTCCACCCGCGCGCCCGTTAACCGTGCGGCGAGGCCGGGCGGAAGCACCCAGCGCAGGTCCGGGCGGTGGACCAGCGCGCGCACGATCGTCCGGCCTTCCAGCCGTGCGCGAAGGCCGCGCATCACCGTTTCGACTTCGGGGAGTTCCGGCATGGGTGCCGGGCAAGCTATAGAGAGGGCGCATGACCGACAACACCACCGATTTCGGCTACCGGACCGTCCCGCGCGAGGCCAAGAAGCCGATGGTGCGGGCGGTGTTCGACAGCGTGGCGCCGCGCTACGACCTGATGAACGACCTCATGTCACTGGGCGTGCACCGGGTGTGGAAGCGCGATTTCGTGGCGGCGCTGCAGCCGGCGGCCGGGCGCACCTTGCTGGATCTGGCGGGGGGCACGGGGGACATCACGTTCGGCTGGCGCGCAGCAGGCGGCGGGCCGGCGATCCTGTCGGACATCAACGCCGCCATGCTGGGCGTTGGCCGGGACCGTGCCGTCGGGCGCGGGCAGGTGGGGGATGTGACGTTCCTGGTGGCGGACGCGGAGGCGCTGCCGCTGCCGGACCGCAGCGTGGACGTGGTCAGCATCGCGTTCGGCCTGCGCAACGTGACCGACAAGCCGGCGGCGCTGCGCGAGGCACGCCGGGTGCTGCGGCCGGGCGGGCGTTTCGCGTGCCTGGAGTTCTCCCGCGTGCAGGTGGCGGCGCTGGCCCCCGTGTATGACGCGTGGTCGTTCCAGGTGCTGCCGCGGCTGGGGCAGGCGATCGCGAAGGATGCGGAGAGCTACCGCTACCTGGCCGAGAGCATCCGCACGTTCCCGGACCAGGCGGCGCTGGAGGCGATGATGCGGGAGGCCGGGTTGGAGCAGGTGCGCCACCGCAACCTCACGGGGGGGATCGCGGCCATCCACACGGGGCGGCGCCTTTGAAGCGTGTGCTGCTGATCGTCGCCGGGGGGATCGCGGCATATAAGTCGCTGGAATTGGTGCGCCTGCTGCGCAAGGCCGGGTATGGCGTGACGGCGGTGCTCACGGCGGGCGGGGCACAGTTCGTGACCGCGCTGAGCCTGCAGGCGCTGACCGAAACCAAGGTCTACACCGACCTGTGGTCGCTCACCGACGAGAGCGAGATGGGCCACATCGAGCTGTCGCGCGCCGCGGACCTGCTGGTGGTGGCGCCGGCGAGTGCGGACATCCTGTCGAGCATGGCGACGGGCCGGGCGCACGATCTGGCGACGACGGTGCTGCTGGCGACGGACAAGCCGGTGCTGGTGGCCCCGGCGATGAACGTGCGCATGTGGCTGCACCCGGCGACCGTCGCCAACGTGGCGACCCTGCGCAGCCGCGGCGTGGGCGTGATCGGGCCGGACGAGGGCGTGATGGCCTGCAACGAGTTCGGCCCGGGGCGGCTGGCCGAACCGCCCGCGATCCTGGCCGCCATCGAAGCGTCTTTCGGCCCCAAGCCGCTCGCCGGCCGGCACGTCCTGGTGACCAGCGGTCCGACGCACGAGCCGATCGACCCGGTGCGCTACATCGCCAACCGCTCCTCCGGCCGCCAGGGCACGGCGATCGCGGCGGCACTGCTGGCGCTGGGGGCGCGGGTGACGCTGGTGAGCGGGCCGACGGCGCAGGCGCTGCCCACGGGGGCAGCGGTGCGCCGGGTGGAGACGGCGGCCGAGATGCTGGCGGCCTGCCAGGCGGCGCTGCCGGCGGACGTGGCGGTGTGCGCGGCGGCGGTGGCCGATTGGCACGTGGAGGCTGCGCCCGAGAAGCTGAAGAAGCAGCCGGGGGCGGCGCCGCCGACGCTGCACCTGGAGCCGAACCCGGACATCCTGGCGACGCTGTCCGCCCCTGGGCCGCAGCGTCCCCGGTTGGTGGTGGGGTTCGCGGCGGAAACGGAGCATGTGGCGGAGAACGCGGCTGCCAAGCGGGTGCGCAAGGGCTGCGACTGGATCCTGGCCAACGACGTTTCGCCCGCGACGGGGATCATGGCGGGGGAAAGCAATCAGGTGCGGCTCGTGACCGCCGCGGGGGCGGAGGATTGGCCGATGCTGCCGAAGACGGAGGTCGCGGCCCGGTTGGCGGCGCGGATCGCGGAGACGCTTTCCGGCTATCCCCCTCCCCTTGAGGGAGGGGGCGGTTGATCGAACTCGTCGTCCTCGACCCCCGGCTGCATGAGTGGGGTCTGCCGACATATCAAAGTGCCATGGCGGCGGCGATCGATCTGCATGCCTGCCTGGATGCACCGCTCGCCATCGAAGCCGGTGCGGCGCCCGCACTGATCCCCGCCGGGTTCGCGGTGCACATGGCGGACGCGGGGATGGCGGCGCTCGTGTTGCCGCGGTCCGGAATGGGGCATCGCCGCGGTCTCGTGCTCGGCAACCTGGTCGGGCTGATCGATCCGGACTACACGGGGCCCATCCTGGTCAGCGCCTGGAACCGCAATGCGCCCGGCACGCCGCCGATCGTGCTGCAGCCGGGCGAGCGGTTCGCGCAGATGCTGTTCGTGCCTATCTTGCGCCCCGCTCTCACCGTGGTGGACGCGTTCTCCGCCGGCAGCGCCCGCGGCACCGGGGGGTTCGGCTCCACCGGGTAGTCACGAAACCGCAATACCTGGACGGCGTGACACGCATGAGGCCGCCCGCTATGGGCTTTCCAACGCCGTTACCGAGGATCGCACCATGTCCGGATCAACCTTCCCGGCCTTCGCCTCGGTCCGGCGCCTGCCCAACATCTTCGATGTAGCGGCCATTCTGTGCATCGGCGGGCTGCTGTTCGCCTTTGCCAGCGGCGCGCGCCAGACGGTCATTCCGCTCAGCCAGGTCGCCGACATCAGTCTCGATCCGGCGTACCTGCCGGGGTACGCGCTGCGCACCACGTTGCGGATGGCGGCGGCCCTGGTCTGCTCGCTGATCTTCACGTTCACCTACGCCGTGTGGGCCGCAAAGAGCCGCCGGGCCGGACTGGTGCTGGTACCGATCCTGGACATCCTGCAGTCGGTGCCGATCATCGGCTTCCTGACGTTCACCGTGGTGTTCTTCATGGGCCTGTTCCCCGGCCGCGTGCTGGGCGTGGAGCTGGCGGCGATCTTCGCGATTTTCACCAGCCAGGCCTGGAACATGGCGTTCAGCATGTACCAGTCGCTGAAGACGGTGCCGGCGGACCTGGCCGAGTGCGCCACCGCCTTCCGCCTCTCGCCGTGGCAGAAGTTCTGGCGCATGGAGGTGCCGTTCGCCATGCCGGGGCTGGTGTGGAACACGATGATGTCGGTCTCCGGCGGCTGGTTCTTCGTGGTGGCCAGCGAGGCGGTGACGGTCGGCAGCAACACCTGGAAGCTGCCGGGCATCGGCTCCTACGTGGCCGAGGCGTTGGAGAAGCGGGACATCGTGGCCGTGTTCTACGCCATCGGCACGATGCTGCTGGTGATCCTGGCCTATGACCAGTTGCTGTTCCGCCCCCTGGTCGCCTGGTCGGCCAAGTTCCGCTTCGAGATGACGGCGGGGGCCGTGGCGAAGGACCCGTGGGTGCTGAAGCTGCTGCGCCGCACCCGCGCGCTGGCCGCCGGGGTGGACGCGCTGAGCGCCGTGTTCAACGCCTTCACCGGATTGCGCCTGGCCCGCGCCCGCCCCCGCGCCGTCAGTGCCCCGCGCCCACCCTCCCGTGCGACGGACGCCGTGTTCGGAGCGGCGCTGGCCATCGCTGCGGCGTTCGCGCTGTGGCAGATCGTGACCTACGTGTCGGGCACGCTGCAATGGCGCGATCTGGGCGAGGCCTTGCTGCTGGGCGTCTACACCATGATCCGGGTGATCGTGCTGATGGTCATCGCCACCCTGATCTGGGTGCCGGTCGGCGTGTGGTTCGGCCTGCGCCCGACCTGGGCGCGGCGGGCGCAACCGGTGGCGCAGTTCCTGGCGGCGTTCCCGGCCAATTTGTTCTTCCCGATCTTCGTGGTCGCCATCGTGCACTGGAACCTCAGCCCGGACATCTGGCTGACGCCGCTGATGGTGCTGGGGGCGCAGTGGTACATCCTGTTCAACGTGATCGCCGGCGCCGCCGCCTTCCCGGGGGACCTGCTGGAGGCGTCGGCCAACTTCCGCATCGGCGGCTGGCTTTGGTGGCGCCGGGTGATCCTGCCGGGGATCTTCTCGTACTATGTGACGGGGGCAATCACGGCCTCCGGCGGCGCCTGGAATGCCGCCATCGTCTCCGAGGTGGCGAGCTGGGGTAACGACCACATCAGCGCGCATGGCCTCGGCGCCTACATCGCGCAGGCCAGCGCAGACGACAACGGCACGCCGAAAGTGGTGCTGGGGGTGGCCGTGATGAGCCTGTTCGTGCTGCTGTTCAACCGCATCGTGTGGCGGCCGATGTACGCCTACGCCGCACGCCGACTCACCTTCAGCTAGGGCCCAGCGCCATGGACACACCCATTCCGGCGACCGTTTCGACGGCCAGCCTGCTCGAAGTGCGCGGCGTGCGGCAGTCCTATCACAAGGACAGTTCGGCCGATCTGCTGGTGCTGGACAACGTGGACCTCACGTTGCGCTCCGGCGAGATCGTGGGCCTGCTGGGCCGCTCCGGGTCCGGCAAATCCACCTTGCTGCGCATCGTCTCCGGCCTGCTGCATCCCACCGCGGGCCGGGTGCAGTGGCGGGGTGCGGCGCTGAACGGCCCGGCCGAAGGGGTCGCGATGGTGTTCCAGTCCTTCGCCCTGTTCCCGTGGCTCACCGTCCAGGAGAACGTGGAACTCGGCCTGGAGGCACAGAGCGTGCCCCGGGTGGAGCGCGAGAAGCGGGCGGAAGAGGCGATCGACCTGATCGGACTCGGCGGCTACGAGAGCGCCTATCCCAAGGAACTGTCCGGCGGCATGCGCCAGCGTGTAGGGCTGGCCCGCGCGCTGGTGGTGCACCCGGACCTGCTGCTGATGGACGAGCCGTTCTCGGCGCTGGACGTGCTGACGGCGGAGACGCTGCGCACCGACCTGATCGATCTGTGGATGGAGCAGAAGCTGCCCATCAAGTCCGTCCTGATGGTCACCCACAACATCGAGGAAGCGGTGCTGATGTGCGACCGGGTGCTGGTGTTCAGCTCCAACCCGGGCCGGGTGGCGAGCGAGCTGGCCGTGCCGTTCCCCCACCCGCGCGACCGGCTGGCCCCTGCGTTCCGCCAGTTGGTGGACGACATCTACGCGCTGATGACCCGGCGTGCCCCCGCCCGCTCCGCCCCGGTGGTGGTCACCACGGCGACGGCGCTGCACCCCGTGTCCACCAACATCATGGCGGGCCTGCTCGAACAACTGGTGGCTCCGCCGTACAACGGCCGCGCGGACCTGCCGGCGCTGGCGGACGATCTGCAGCTCGAAGCGGACGAGCTGCTGCCGATCGGCGAAGCGCTGCAGTTGTTGCGGTTCGGCACGCTGGCGGATGGCGATTTGGTGGTGAGCGACACGGGACGCCAGTTCGTCGCCGCGGACACGGACCCCCGCAAGGCGCTGTTCGGGGCCTCGCTACGGGCGCATGTGCCGCTGGTGGCGCAGATCCGCCAGGTGCTGGACGAACGGTGGAACCACCGCGCCTCGGCCGTGCGGTTCCGCGACGAGCTGGAGGACAAGATGAGCCCCGATTACGCCGAGGATACGATGCGGACGGTGATCACCTGGGGGCGCTACGCGGAGCTTTACAGCTACGACGAGGATGCGGACCAGTTCTACCTGGACGAGGACGAGGAGTAGCCGTACTCTTCTCCCCTCCCCTCAAAGGGGGGGAGTGAAGGCCTACCTTGCCAGTGCGCCCGTGACCGTCCGCACGATATCCTTCGCACTCAGCCCGGCATCGGCCAGTTGTCC
>CAXTVQ010000050.1:0-37547 GCA_964247705.1 uncultured Acetobacteraceae bacterium
ACGTGCGACCTTCGCCTTCGGAGGGCGACGCTCTATCCAGCTGAGCTACGGGTCCCGCTGGACCTGCATAGCGCAGACTAGAATTCGAAGCCACCCCCCGGATTGTAGCGGGACGCCCAAGCCGCCGCCGCGATGTCCGCACCGGACGGAAGCAGCGCGTCCGGGTGCAGGATCCAGTTAATCACGTCGTTGATCGGCGCTTGCCGGTCCAGGTCCCGCATCAGCAAATGATACCCGTTGGGGTAAACTGCACGGCGCGTGTCGGGTGGCAAATGGGCCCAGGCGACCGCCATGGCACTTGCGGGCACGAGTTCGTCGTGTCCGCCGTAGGCAATGAACGTCCGGCCATGCACGGCGGGCGCCGCGGCCTGGGCCGAATCCATCAGGTCCACCAAGCCCTTCAGCACCGAGACCTGCGTGCTGCGGATCGTCAGCGGGTCGCGGGCGAGGGCGATCAGGGCGGCGCGGTTGTCGCTCGCGTGCACGCGGACGGGGACGTCGCCGGCCGTGATGCGGTAGCCCGGCGCCACGCCGTTGGCCACGTAGAGCGCGCTCGCCAGCACGAACCCCTGTTCCGCCCGGCCCCATACGGCGGGGGACAGCATGATCGTGCCCGCGATCGGCGGCGCGTTGGGGCGGGCTGCAAGATCGAGTGCCACGGCGCCGCCCATGCTCTCGCCCATCACATACAGCGGAGTCGCCGGGTAGCGCTGCCGCAGGGTGCGGGCCATCGTGTCGGCGTCGTTCACAAGGGCGGCCGTGCCGGGCCAGGTCTCGCGCGCTGCCGTGTCGCCGAAGCCGCGCTGGTCGGGCGCGTAGACGGCAATCCCGGCGTTGGCGAACACGGGCGCCGGCAGGTTCCACTGGTCGCGGCTGTCATTGAAGCCGTGCAAGGCGAGGATCACGGCCGCCGGCGCCTGGCCGGCCGGGGGCAGCCACACGCTCACCGGCAGCCGCGCACCGTCCGCCATGGTGAACACGTCGTCCGGCACCGGGTGCAGCACGAGCGGGGTGCCCGGCGTGCCGTAGGGCGGCAGACGGTCGGCACAGGCGCCGAGCGTAAGCAGGAGGGCGGCGGCGAGCAGGCGGACGGTTGAACTCATGGCTGCTACCGCTATCATCACCCTGCACTCCATTCCAGTCGAGGTTCCCCATGCCGTTCGGCGTCGACACGCCTCAGACGCCCCCGGGCATGCCGTCCGGCGAGCACGAGACCATCCACGTGGACGACCGCGTGGTCGCCTGCGACGGCGGCAGCGCCGGGATGGGCCATCCCCGCGTGTGGCTGCGCATCGTGCACCAGCAGACCTATTGCCCGTATTGCTCGCGGGTCTTCGTGCTCAACCCGGGCGCCGGGGACGGCGAGCACTGAGCGTGGCCGAGACGGCTGCAGCCGACAGCGCCATGCACCTGGTGCTGGTGGACGGCTCGGGCTTCATCTTCCGCGCCTTCCACGCCCTGCCGCCGATGACCCGGCCGGACGGCACCCCCGTGAATGCCGTGTTCGGCTTCACCAACATGCTGGCGCGGCTGCTGAAGGACCATGTCGGCACCCATTTGGCCGTGATCTTCGACGCCGGGCGGGCCACGTTCCGCAACCGGATCTACGACGCCTACAAGGCGCAGCGCCCCGAGCCGCCCTCCGAACTGATTCCGCAATTCGCCCTGGTGCGGGACGCCACCCAGGCGTTCAACGTGCCGGCGATCGAACTGGCGGACTGGGAGGCGGACGACCTGATCGCCGCATACACCAAGGCGGCGGTGGACGCGGGCGGGCGGGTCACGATCGTGTCCTCCGACAAGGACCTGATGCAGTTGATCCGGCCCGGCGTGATCATGCAGGACCCGATCAAGCAGAAGGCAATCGGTCCGGACGAGGTGCGCGAGAGATACGGCTGCGGCCCGGAGAAGATGACCGACCTGCTGGCGCTGATGGGCGACAGCGTGGACAACGTGCCCGGCGTGCCCGGTATCGGGCCCAAGACCGCCTGCCAGTTGCTGTCCGAGTTCGGGGACCTCGAGGGCGTGCTCGCCGCGGCCCCCGCGATGAAGGCGTCCAAGCGCCGCGAGTTGCTGATCACCCATGCCGACCAGGCGCGCCTGTCCCGCCAACTGGTGATCCTGCGCGACGACGCGCCGATGCCGGAGGCGCTCGAGACGCTCGGGGTGCGCGATCTGGACCGGGCGGCGCTCGCCGGGTGGCTGCACGGCATGGGGTTCCGCTCCACCGCGACCCGGCTCGGCCTGGACGGACCGGTGGGGGAGGACACGCCGCCCCCCGCCCCGGAGGAGGTGCGGCAGCCGTTCGGGCCCTACGCCGTGCTCGCCGACCCGGCATCGCTGGCGGCCGTGCTGGCGGCGGCGCGGCAGGGCGGCATGTTCGCCATCCACCCGGTTTCGGACATCGGCGGCCTGGTCGGGATCGGATTGGCGACGGGGCAGGGCAGGGCCAGCTACCTCCCGCTCGGGCACCAGGGGGACCTGGACCGTTCCGTCCAGCAGGTTGCGCTGGAGGAGGCCCGGGCGGCACTCGACCCCTTCCTGACCGACCGTGCCATCCTGAAGGTGTTCCACGATGCGAAGGCCGGCCAGTGGGCGCTGGACCGCGCCGGGTTCGCCCGGGCCGTGGCGGTGGATGACGGCATGCTGCTGTCCTACGCGCAGGATGCGGGCGCCCATTCGCACACGCTGGAGGATCTCTCCCGCCTGCATCTCGGCCACACCGTCACCACGCTGGACTCGGCCACGGGGGCCGGGCGGGCCCGCCTGCCGCTGTCGCAGGTGCCGGTGGACCGGGCCGCTGCCCATGTCGCGGAACTGGCGGATTGCGTGCTGCGGCTACGCCACCTGCTCCGCCCCCGCCTGGCCGACGCGAAGGCGACCGCCCTGTATGAGCAGGTGGAACGCCGCTTGGTTCCCGTGCTGGCCGACATGGAGCGGGCCGGCGTGATGGTGGACGAGGAGGAGTTGCGCCGCCTGTCCGCCGATTTCGGCGAGCGGATGGCCGCGGCAGAAACCGATATCCACGCGCTGGCGGGCCGGCCGTTCAACCTCGGCAGCCCGAAGATGCTGGGCGAGATCCTGTTCGACGAGATGAAGCTGCCCGGCGGCCGGCGCACCGGCAGCGGCACCTGGGGCACGGATGCCGCCGTCCTGCAGCAGCTCGCCGAGAGCGGGGCGGAACTGCCGGGCCGCATCCTGGAATGGCGCCAGCTCGCCAAGCTGAAATCCACCTACGCCGACGCGCTGGTCACCGAGATCAACCGCGCCACCGGCCGGGTGCACACGACGTTCGCCATGGCCGCCGCGGCAACCGGACGCTTGTCCTCCAACGATCCCAACCTGCAGAACATCCCGATCCGAACGGAGGAGGGCGGACGCATCCGCCGGGCCTTCGTCGCCGCACCCGGCCACTTGCTGGTCAGTGCCGACTACTCCCAGATCGAACTGCGGCTGCTCGCCCATGTGGCCGACGTACCCGCACTGAGCGAGGCGTTCGCCACCGGGCAGGACATCCACAGCCGCACGGCGAGCGAGGTGTTCGGCGTGCCGATGGCGGAGATGACGGGGTTGATCCGGCGCCGCGCCAAGGCGATCAATTTCGGCATCATCTATGGCATCAGCGCCTTCGGGCTCGGCCGCCAACTCGGCATCGAGCCGGGCGAGGCGAAGAGCTATATCGACGCGTATTTCATGCGCTACCCGGGCATCCGCGCGTACATGGAACGCACGCGGGAGGAAGCGCGCATCCGCGGCTTCGTGCTGACCCCGTTCGGCCGCCGTTGCTGGGTGCCCGGCATTGCCGACCGCAACCCCGCCAAGCGCGGCTATGCCGAGCGGCAGGCCAGCAATGCACCGCTGCAAGGAGGGGCGGCCGACATCATCAAGCGCGCCATGATCAAGCTGCCGGCGGCGCTGGATGCGGCCGGGCTGAAAGGCCGCATGCTGCTGCAGGTGCACGACGAGTTGTTGTTCGAGGCGCCGGAGGAGGAAGCCGACGCCCTGGCCGAAATGGCGCGGGACGTGATGCAGCGGGCGGCGGTGCTGTCCGTTCCGTTGGTCGTCGAAACCGGCAAGGGCCATAGTTGGGGCGACGCGCACTAAGCCTGCATCCCAGCATCAGCTAGGGAGGTCTGCATCGCCCTGCCCGAGGGCCCGCTGCATGTAGACGGTGTCCAGCCACCGTCCGAACTTGAGGCCGACCGCGCGCAACGTGCCCACATGGTGGAACCCCAGCGAGGCATGCATCCCCACGGACCCGACGTTCTCGCTGTCGCCGATTACCGCGATCATCTGGCGGAACCCAGCGCGCTCGGCATCAGCGAGGAGGCGCAGCACGAGGGCCTTGCCGACGCCCTGTCCGCGGACGTCCTCCCGCACATAGATGCTGTCCTCGGCGGTGAAGCGGTAGGCCGTGCGGTCCCTGATCTGGGCATAGTAAGCGTAGCCGAGCACGCCCGTGGCATCGGTCGCGACCAGCCAGTCCCAGCCGCGCCGCACGCCTTCGTTGAACCGGCGCGCCATCTCCTCGAAGGAAGGCGGCACTTCCTCGAACGTGCCGGTGCCATTCATCACATGGTAAGCGTAGATAGCTTGAATGTCGGCGAGGTCTTCGGTTACTGCGGGGCGGATATCCATGCCGGCCGGCCTCCAAGGTAATGTTCTGTAGCCTGCTGTGGCGCAGTCGAGTTGGAAAGCCGCTCGCGCACGGTTTTTTGATGAAGTACTTCCCTTTATCGTCTCAACGGGCGTAGAAGCCGCACACAGTGCCGCAATTTTGCACGAGGAACTAAAACACGTGGACACACCCGAGGCCAGCCGTCGCGACCCGGAAATCAGTCCTGGCACTGTCAACGGCTCGTTCAGTGAGCTCGATGGGACCGAGATGCGGCTTCTGGCGGTTGCGGCCGTGGCACGGCATCACGGCATCGATCTCGACCGCAGCGACTACCACATCGACGCCGGTGACACGGTACCGTCGCCGGCCTCGCTCGTGACGTGGCTGCGCGACCAGGGGCTGGTTGCCAAGGCGAGCAAGTTGGCCTGGGCGCAGTTGCTGCGCCTGACCGAGGCGGCGGGCGCTGGCCCGGTCAATCCGGTGGTGCTGCTGTTCATCGACGGGTCGGCCGGCGTGCTGGTCGCGTCGGACGTGGCGCGCAACATCGTCTGGATCCGCGATCCGCGTTCGGTCGGGCAGGAAGCGGTCGCCGTCGATCGTCTGCGCCTGTCGCAGCTCTGGTCGGGTGAGGCGATCCTCGTCCGCCGGCCGCGCGCGACGACCGATACGGACAAGCCGTTCACGCTGATGTGGGTCATGCGTCTGTTGCTGCATCAGCGCAAGCTGATGAACGACATCGGCATCGCCTCGCTCACGCTATCGATGCTGACGATCATCCCGCCGCTGCTGGTGATGTCCGTGATCGACCGCGTCGTCGGCCACCATAGCATGTCCACCCTCGTCCTGCTGTCGCTCATCCTGGCGATTGCAGCGGTTTACGAGACATTGCTCGGCTACGGCCGGCGCGAACTGATCCAGGTCGTGTCGACGCGGGTGGATACGCGGCTGAACCTGCATATCTTCGCCCGCTTGCTGTCGCTGCCGATCGACTATTTCGAGCGTAACCAGGCCGGCCAGACCGTGTTCCGGTTGAGCCAGGTCTATCGCGTGCGTGAGTTCGTGACCGGCCGGCTGATGACCACGTTCCTCGACTCGATGACGCTGGTGTTCCTGCTTCCGTTCCTGTTCTGGATGCAGGCGACGCTGGCGTGGATGGTCGTTGCCGGCGCGGGCATGATCGCCGTGATCATCATGATCTTCCTCAAGCCGATCGGCCAGTTGATGGGCCGGGTGCAGGCTGCAGAGTCAGCAAAGAGCAGCGTGCTCGTGGAGAGCGTGCAGGGCATCCGCACCTTGAAGACGCTCGCGCTCGAGCCGCAGCGCAAGGCCGAGTGGGACAGCCGGGTGGCGACCGCGGGTGAGCTTCGTTTGGCGGTTGGCCGGCTGGCAAACTGGCCTTCGACGCTGATCACGCCGATCGAGGCGTTCATCAACCGCGGCGTGCTGATGGTCGGCGCTTACCTTGCGTTGACCGGGACCTCCGACATCGGCGTCGGTGCGCTGGTCGCGTTCATGATGCTGGGCAGCCGCGTCACCGCGCCGCTGGTGGGCATCGCCCGCTTGCTGGAGGACTTCACCGAGGTTCGCGCGGCTGTCGGCGAAGTGGGCTCGGTCCTGAACAACCGTCCGGAGCAGCAGAGCGGCGCCGGGTTGCGGCCGCAGTTCGAGGGCGCGATCTCGTTCGAGGGGCTGACGTTCACCTATCCCACGGGCAAGACGCCAGCGCTCGACCGGGTCAGCTTCGCAGTGCCGGCCGGGACCATGCTGGGCGTGGTCGGCCGGTCCGGCTCCGGCAAGTCCACGCTGACGCGGCTGCTGCAGGGCATCAACCGCGATTACAGCGGCTTCCTGAAGATCGACTCGGCCGAGTTGCGGGAGATCAACCTCGTCCACCTCCGCCGCTCGTTCGGCGTGGTGCTGCAGGACAACTTCCTCTTTCGCGGGTCGGTCCGCGACAACATCACGGCCGGGCGCCCTGGGCTCACGATCGAGGACGTGGTGCGCGCAGCGCGGCTGGCCGGCGCCGAGGAGTTCATCGAGCGTTTGCCGCAGGGTTACGACACCTGGATCGAGGAGGGTTCCTCCAACATCTCCGGCGGCCAGAAGCAGCGCCTGGCTATCGCCCGCGCGTTGATCACCGATCCGAAGATCCTGATCCTCGACGAGGCCACCAGTGCGCTCGACCCCGAGAGCGAGGCGCTCGTGAACGCCAACCTCACGCGGATCGGCCGGGGGCGCACGATGGTCATCGTCTCGCACCGTCTCGCCTCCCTCGTCGAATGCGACCAGATCCTGGTCATGGACAAGGGGCAGGTTGTTGACGTGGCGCCGCATGCCGTCCTGCTCGAGCGTTGCGCGATCTACCGTGCGCTATGGACCCAGCAGAACCGCCACATGGATCCCGTTGGCGCGCGGGCCGCGTTGCTCGCCACGGTTTCCGCTCAAGGAAATTAGCCGCCGCGGCTGGTCGCGATCGACGCCGATCAGCCGCTCCCCGCGCTTAGGAAGGACGCTACCCTATGAGCCTTACAACCACCACCGGCACTCGCCTGACACGCGGCCAGTCGGCCCAGATGCCAGCCCTGCTGGAGTTCTATTCGCCGTCCGCCTCGTTGATGGAAACCCGCCCGCAAGTTGCTGCACGCGGCGTGATCTGGACGGTGTGCAGCATGTTCGCCGCTTGCACCATCGCGGCCGCAATGGTGCCGATCGACAAGGTCGTGACGACGACCGCCAAGCTTGTTGCGACGCAGGACACGCTCGTCGTCCAGCCGTTCGAAACCTCGATCGTCCGCGAGATCGACGTCCAGGAGGGCGAGACCGTCCACAAGGGCCAACTCCTCGCCCGCCTCGACCCGACGATCCCAGGTTCGGATCGGACCGCGCAAGGCCAGTCCGTCGCGAGCCTGACCGCCGAGGTGGAGCGGCGCCAGGCGGAAGCTGCAGGAGTAGAGTACCGGCCCACCACGCACGACACGTCCTCCCAGGTGCAAGAAGCAATCTTTGCGCAGCGGAAGGCCGAGCACATGTTCAAGGTCGAGAACTACCGGCAGCAGATCTCCGGCCTGAAGTCGGCGCTGGATAAGGCAGAGGGCGACATATCGCTCTACTCCGACCGGTTGAAGGTGGCCTCAACGGTCGAGGGCAAGCGGCAGGAACTCGCCAGGCTCGGCTGGGGCAGCCAGCTCAACGTGCTCTCGGCGCAGGACATACGGCTCGATCTGCAGCGCAACCTGCAGGAGGCACAGAACACGGCCAAGACGGCGGCCAATGACCTACAGGCCAAGATCGCCGAGATGTCGGGCGACGACCAGAACTGGAAGTCGCAGAACGCCACTGACCTGACCACGGCACAGCGCCTGCTGGACCAGGCCAGCGGCGATTACGCCAAGGCGAACATGCGCAGCGGGTTGGTCGATCTGCGGGCTGACCGAGACTCGACGGTATTGTATCGCGCGCCCGTGTCGGTCGGATCCGTGCTGCAATCCGGCGACCAGTTCCTCAAGCTCGTTCCGATCGATGCGCCGCTCGAGGTCGAGGCCAACGTGCTCGGGTCCGAAGCCGGCTATGTCCATCCGGGCGACAAGGTGACGATCAAGTTCGACACGCTTCCGTTCGTGCACTACGGCGCGGCCGACGGCATCATCCGCGCCATCAGCCCGGACAGCTTCACGCCGACGAGCGCTCCCTCAGGCCAAGTGGTCCACGGTAGTTCGGAGGTGAACGATAGCGGGATCGCTCCACAGCCGGGTCAGGCGTACTACAAGGCGAAGATCTCCATCACCAAGGTCGATCTGCATGACACGCCCACCGGGTTCCACCTCGTGCCGGGTATGCCGATCACGGCCGACATCATGGTCGGTAAGCGGACGATCCTGACCTACATCTTCAGCCGCGCGCTGCCGGTTGCCATGGATGGAATGCGCGAGCCGTGATCGACGGTAGCCTTGCAGTCCTAAGCGTGACGGCGACCGGGAGCGTCGGATGAACAGGGTGTCGCGCTGGTTCCAGTCGATGCCGATCGGGTCCGGTCTGCGCCGGGGGGAGCATTTGCTCGCCTCCGGCCATCCTGCGGCTGCATTCGTGCAGTTCGGCCGGGCTGCGAAGGCCGGCGATCGCGAAGCGCAATTCCGTGTCGGCCGTTGCTATATGGAGGCGACTGGCGTCCCACCGTCGGCTCTCGAGGCGGCGGTGTGGTTCGAGCGGGCTGCCACTGCTGGGCATCCCGATGCTCAGGCCCGGCTGGCCGCGATGTGCATGCATGGGTTGGTGCAGGGCAACGCAGCAGGCGGGCGCTCCGCAACACTGTATGCGGTCGGGAATGCATCCGGTCCGGACTACGCTTCGGCCGCCAAGTGGGGCCGTCTCGCGTCGGATTCGGGTTCGGCCGAAGGGAAGGCCGTGCTGGCCACCATCCTGACCTCCGGCCCCGAGGAGATGCGGGATTTGCCGGCGGCCGAGGCGCTCTACCGCGAAGCGTCGGCTGGCGGCAGCGGACAGGGCAAGCTCGGCCTCGCTTTGTTGCTCGTCCGCGGGGAAGCCGAACAGCCGGCGCGCGAGGAAGCCGCCAAGTTGATGGCCGAGGCGGCAGAGAGTGGCCTGCCGATGGCGAAATACCTGCTCGGCGTGATGTACGATTTCGAAATCGGGGTAGAGCGGGATCAGACCAAGGCGGTCCAGCTCTACCGGCAGTCGGCGGAGGCCGGCATCCGTCCTGGGCAGGCCCGTTATGGATTGGCCCTGATGGAGGGCCGGTCCGTCAGACAGGACCGCGTTTCGGGCGAGACCTGGCTTCGGCGTGCGGCGTTGGCCGGGGATGCGGAAGCCGCCGCTCTGGTTGGCGACCTGTATGCCAAGGGCGGTGAGTTGCCGCCGAACTACGCCGAAGCCTCGATGTGGTTCAGCCGGGCGGCCGAGCAGGGTCATGCCGCCGCGGCGCGCGCCCTGGCGCTGCTGCATCTCACAGGCGCCGGCGTCGCGCGCGACACGGAGGAAGCAGGCCGTTGGTTCCGTCGTGCCGCGGAGGCTGGCGATACGGCGGCGCGATCGGACCTGGCCAATCTTCTACTCCGCGGCGCGGGCGACAACGCGGACCGGATCCGGACCCGGGAGTGGTTCGAGCAAGCGGCCGATAGCGGTGACCTGATTGCCGCATTCAACTTTGGCGTATGCCTCGCCGAGGGTGTCGGGATCGAGCGGGACGAGCGCCGTGCGGCACAGTGGCTGCGCAAGGCAGCCGAGGGCGTCGTCACGGCGCAGTATTGGTATGGCCGTATGCTGGCGGATGGCCGGGGCGTGGACCAGGACGAGGTCGAGGGCCGGAACTGGATGAAGCGTGCGGCCGATGGCGGGATGATCGAGGCGCGCGTCGCCCTTGCGGAGATGATGGTGAATGGCCGCGGCGGGAGCCGTGACCATGACGCCGCGCTCGCCTTGTTCAGCAAGGCCGCCGACGAGGGGCACGTCGGCGCGATGTTTGCCACCGGCGCGCTCTACGGCGGCGGTCATGACATCGAGCCCAATCGCGTCGTGGCCCAGAAATGGTTCAAGATGGCAGCAGAGCGGGGCCACGCCTTCGCGCAGATGATGCTGGGGCGTTACCTGGCGCGTAACCTTGCGGGAGAGCAGAACCTCAAGCAGGCGCGTTTCTGGTTCGAGCAGTCGCTGGGCCAAGGTGTCAAGGAAGTCGAGGCCGACCTCGCGGCCTTGACGGCTTACGAAGCATCCCGGGTGCAGGCGGCTTCTGCGGCAGACTGAAGGTGCTTGCCATCGCCCGGACAAGCCTGAAGCGCTCAGTTTCGCCGGGCATGCAAAACCCCGGGTGAGGGTCCACCCCGCGCCGCCGTCGCTGGCCGGTCCTCGCGCGCTGGCGTGCCTCACCTCATAGATCGCCATCAGTGCAAGGGTAGTCGCCGAGCTTGGGACCGAAACCGTCTGGGCAGCGCGCCTCTGAAACCAAGCCCCCCCGCACGCGCAACGAGTTATGGTCCGACCTGGCGGCAGACGCATGGCGGCGCGGGCGCGAGTCGGCCGATCCGGTTGAAGCGCGCCAATGGCTCGAGCGGGCGCGCCGGATCGCTCCGGAGGACGACATGATCGGCCTCAGCCTCGCCCTTGCCTGCCTGGACGGGGGAGACCCGGCAACGGCGCGCACGCTCTTCCGCCCCGTTGCGGAACGGTGGGACTTGCTCGAGGCATGGATGGGCCTGGCTGCCGCGGCACTCCGCCTCCAGGACGCGGCGGAGGCCGGGGACGCCATGCAAGCCGCCCTTGCCCGTCACGCCGCGGCGCCCGGCATCGTGCCACTGGCCGCAGCCGTCGCCCAGTTCGCGATGCGCCCCGGGTGGTGTACGACCGACACGCAAGGCTTGCTGCACGCCGACCAGCCCGCCGACCTGCGGCTCGATGGCCGACCCGTTGCCGCGCGATGGACCGGAACGGCGTGCCGCATCCCGTCTGGCGGCCGGCTGCTGAGCGTCGAACGTGCTGGCGAGCCCTTGCTCGGTAGTCCGATCGATCTTGGCGCGCTCGCCGCCGCGGATGGTTTCATCGGCCCGGCGGATGACGGCGGCCTGACCGGGTGGGCGTGGCACCCGGCCGACCCCGATCGCGACCCGGCGATCGAGTTCCGGTTCGCCGACGGCAGCGCGCGGCGCCTGGTCGCGCGCACGCCGCAGGACAATAGCGATGCCAGGCAGCCACTCGCCCGGCTGCGCCGGTTCACCCTCCCGGCCGGGGGCATTCCGCCTGGCCCGGTCCAGGTGTGGTGCGGGCGGCCGCCGGCACAGCGTCAGCTTTGGGGCAGCCCGATCGACCCGGGCCTGGAGCGCCGCACGGCTGCTGGGATGGAACACAGCTTCAACCCGGTATGGGCGAATAACCGTGGCATTCCGCCCGCCGCGAAACCGCCTCGCCCGCCGGTGGACGTCGTGGTGCCGGTCTACCGCGGTCTGGCTACGGCAATGGCCTGCCTGCGCTCGGTGCTCCCCACCTTGCCCGCGGGCAGCCGCCTGCACGTCGTGGACGACGGAGCCGGCGATGCCGAACTCGGGGCCGCCCTGGACGAAATGGCCGCGTCCGGCAGCATCGTGCTGCACCGCTTGGCGCAGAACCGCGGCTTCCCATGTGCCGCGAACACCGGCCTGCGTGCCGCCAGGGACCGTGACGTGGTGCTTCTGAACAGCGACACGGTCGTGCCGCCTGGCTGGCTGCAGCGCCTGGCGGATGCGGCCCACAGCGCGCCCGGTATCGGCGCTGCCTGCCCCTTGTCCAACGACGCGACGATCCTGAGCTACCCGGACAAGGACGGTGGCAATCCCATGGTGGACCCGGTGCCGCTCGCCGCCCTGGCATTGCGCGCCAATGGGGCGGCGACGGTGGAGATCCCCGTCGCAGTCGGTTTCTGCATGTATATGCGGCGCGATTGCATCGATGCCGTCGGCCTGCTGAGGGAGGATCTGTGGGCGCAGGGCTACGGCGAGGAGAACGACTGGTGCCTGCGCGCGCGCCACCGGGGGTGGCGGCACGTGGCGGCCCCCGGTTGCTTCGTGGCGCATGAGGGCGGCGCCTCGTTCGGCGCGGCGCGCCAGCATTTGCTGGCCCGCAACGGCGCGCAACTCGAACGGCTGCACCCAGGCTACGGCGCGCTGATCGCGGACTGGATCCGGCAAGACCCGCTCGGCCCGGCCCGCCGCCGCATGGACGCGCTGCGCTGGCGGGAGGGAAGCCGCCGCTCGGCAGTCGCCCTGGTGACGCATGCCGGCGGTGGCGGGGTGGACCGCGTCGTCGCCGAACGCGCCCAGGCCCTGAAGGATGCCGGGAACCGCCCCGTGGTGATCCGCCCGGACGGGGACGCGGCAGTGCTCGGCGACGGCGATACCCCCAACCTCCGCTTCCGCCTCCCCGCGGAGTGGGGCGCGCTGCGGAACCTGCTTCGCGCCGACCGCGTGAAATGGGTCGAACTGCACCACACGCTCGGCCACACGCCCGAGATCCTGCAGCTCGGGGACCGGCTCGGCGTCCCGCACGAGGTGTTCGTGCACGACTACGCCAGCTTTTGCGCGCGCATCGCCTTGGTGCCGGAGCACGCCTATTGCGGCGAGCCCCCCGTTTCGGGCTGCGAGGCCTGCATCGCCGACCATGGCAGCAGCCTCGAGGAGGAGATCGGCCCGGCGGCGCTTGTCGCGCGGTCAGCGTCGCTGTTCGCCGCAGCGCGCCGGGTGGTGGCGCCGGCGGCCGATGTGGCGTCTCGCATCCGGCGGCATTTCCCGGCAAGCCGGCTGGAGGTGACGCCGTGGGAGGACGACCTGGCCATCCCGCCGCCGCCGCCAACGCGCTGGCCGGTCCGCCATGTTTGCGTACTGGGCGGGATCGGGGTGGAAAAAGGCTACGAAGTCCTGCTGGCCTGCGTGCGGGACGCGGCGGCGCGCTCGCTCGGCCTGCGTTTCACCGTGGTCGGATACACGTCGGACGACGAGCGTCTGCTCGCGGCAGGCCCCGTGTTCATCACCGGCCAATATCTGGAGCCGGACGCCGTCAGCCTGGTGCGCGCGCAATCCGCCGATCTCGCTCTGCTGCCTTCGGTCTGGCCCGAGACATGGTGCTTCACGCTCGGGCAAGCCTGGCGCGCCGGGTTGCGGGCCGCCGTGTTCGATCTGGGCGCGCCGGCCGAACGGGTCCGCCGCACGGGCTGGGGCGAGGTCCTGCCGCTTGGCATGCAAGCGGCCGCACTCAACAACTGGCTTCTGCGCGAGCCGGGCGTCCGGCAGGCCGGCGTTGCGCGGCCGGTACGTCAAATACCATCGCCATCGCCGCCGAATCCTGCCATTTGACGCCTGTACCGTCATCCAGCCAAGAGCGCCCCTAATGTCCGACGCCGCCTCGACCGCACCGCAACTCGTTTCCGAGTTGAAGGTGTCCGCCCATCTGATGCAGCTCGATGCCGGCGTCTACTGCATTTACAACACGCCGGGCGCCGCACCTCCCGACCCGAAGACGGGGCTTCCCGGGACGCGCCTGTCGGTACCCCCCGGCCAGCAACCGGGCGCGGTCTCGATCAGTGGTTTCCTCGAGGACGGTTGGCTTGGAGAGCTGGACGCAGCGGCCCTGGTGCGGGTCTCCCAGGGACCGGCGCAGTTGTTGATGACGATCTACCAGGACGGAGCCTCCGACCACGAACCCCCGCGCCTGCAGGTGACCAAGCTCGTCGAAGGGCCGCTTTCCCGCTTGCAGCAGGTGATCAAGCCGCCGGCGGCCGTGGAAGCTGCGGCGCCGGCGGCCGACCATGTCGACCCTGCTACCGCCGAGATCGCGGCCCACCTGCAGGTGAACGGGGACACGCTTGGCCGCTTGGGCGAGTGGATGGGCGAGCGCGGCAGCGCGCGGTGGATCGAGGGGTTTGCGCTCTCGCCGCGTCAATCCGGGGTAACGTTGAGCGACATCGAGTATCAGGCCGTGCTGGGCCGCGGCTGGTTGTCGCCCTGGGCGGAAGGTGGCCAGTATTGCGGCAGCCGCGGCATGGCGCTGCCGATCCTGGGCCTTCGTGCCCGTCTGCGGGGCAAGCCGGCCGAGACGTTGAGCCTGTCGATCAGCGCCACGTTCACCGACGGTACCGCGATCGGCCCGGTGGGTCCTGGCGACGCATGCGAGGCGGAAAGCCTGGCGCCGCTCGAGGCGTTCTGCATCAGCATCGTGCCGGCGGGCGCGGCGCCCGCCGAGATCGTCAGTAAGCCGGCGGGACCCGCACGGCGAGCGGCCGAACCCCGGCAGCCATCGTCGAAGCCGAGCCGTGGTGCGGCAGACGCACCCAACCCAGCGTCCACGAAACCGGCGCCCACGAATCCGGCCCCCACGAATCCGGCGCCCGCAAAGCCAGCCCGGGGACGCCGCGGCTAGCTAGAGCCACCCTGCAAACCAATGAAGTATCTGTTCGTCCACCAGAATTTTCCCGGCCAGTTCCTGCACCTCGTGCGCCACTTGCTCGCCCAGCATGAGCACGACGTGGTCTTCATCTGCGAGCCCAACCAGAACTCCATGCCAGGCGTGCGCCGGGTCACCTACAAGGCCTCGCCACGGCCCGGTGCGCCCACCCATAACGATGCGCGGGACTTCGCGCATGCCATGGCGCGGGCGGAGGCGGTGGCGAAGGCCGGCGAGCAGGTCAAGGCGCTCGGGTTCAATCCCGACATCATCATCGGTCATCACGGCTGGGGCGAGCTGCTCAACCTATCGGACGTGTGGCCGGATGTGCCGTTGCTCGGGTACCACGAGTTCTACTACCGCCTCAAAGGGCTGGATGTCGGGTTCGATCCCGAGTTCCGGGTCGATCCGGCATCCATCAGTACGATCCGGGCAAAGAACGCCGTCAACCTGATCGCATTGACCAATCCGGGCACCGGCCAGACGCCGACCCAGTTCCAACTCGACACCTATCCGGAATGGGCCCGGCCCAACATCCACTTGCTGCGCGAAGGCGTGAACCTGGAGAAATGCGCTCCGGGACCTGTGGTGAAGCGCACCGACACCGTGATTGCCGGAATCCGCATCGCGGCCGAGGAACGCCTCGTGACGTATGTCGCGCGGGATCTGGAGCCGTATCGCGGGTTCCACGTCGTGATGCGCGCCTTGCCCGCGGTGTTGCGGTCCCACAAGAACGCGCGCGTGGTGATGGTGGGCGGCGACGAGGTCAGCTACGGCTCCAAGCTCGCCAACCGGACGTGGCGCGAGCACATGCTGATGGAGGTCGGCCGCACGCTGGACACCAGCCGGGTGCATTTCCCGGGCAAGATCGATTACGAGAGCTACCTTGCCTTGCTGAAGCGGTCGGACGCGCATGTCTATCTTACCTACCCGTTCGTCGCCTCGTGGTCGCTGCGGGAGGCGATGGCGACCGGCTGCGCCATCGTGGGTAGCGACACCGCGCCGGTGCGGGAGTTCATCACGTCGGGCAAGACGGGTGTATTGACGCCGTTTTTCGACCCGGGTGCGCTGGCGGACCGGATCGGGGAGCTTCTGGAGGGCGGCCCCAAGATCGCCGCGATGCGGGTGGCGGCGCGCCGCTGGGCCGAGAAGAATCTCGACATGGACGACTACCTCCGCAAGTACGAGGAGCTGATCGGCAGCCTTACGGGCCAGCCGGCGCCACGCCGCCGGGCGGTCCGGCGGGTGGCAGCGGGGTAGGGAGCGGACGGCCGGCGACAGGATGGGGAGCAGGCTCCTATTCCGTCTACCGCCGGGCGACACCAAATCCAGCACATGACCGACTATCTTGCACGGCTCAATCCAGAACAACGCGCCGCCGTCGAGACGGTGGATGGACCGCTCCTGGTGCTGGCCGGCGCCGGCACTGGCAAGACGCGGGTGCTGACCACGCGCTTCGCCCACATCCTGCTCACCCGGCGGGCCTTCCCCAACCAGGTCCTCGCCGTGACCTTCACCAACAAGGCGGCGCGGGAGATGCGCGAGCGGGTCGGCGCCATCCTGGGCCAGCCGGCGGAGGGGCTGTGGCTCGGCACGTTCCACGCGCTGTGCGCCCGGATGCTGCGGCGGCACGCCCACCTGGCGGGGCTGCAGTCCAACTTCACCATTCTGGACACCGACGACCAGCTCCGCCTGCTGAAGCAGGTGATGGAGGCCGGGCGGGTCGACCCGAAGCGTTGGGCGCCGAACGCGCTGATGGGGATGGTGCAACGCTGGAAGGACCGCGGGCTCACCCCCGCGCGCATCACCGCGGCGGAGGACACGGATTTCGCCGGCGGGCAAGCCAAGGCGCTCTACGCCGCCTACCAGGCGCGGCTGGCGGCGCTGAACGCGGCCGATTTCGGTGACCTGCTGCTGCACGTGACGGAGATGCTGCGGCAGCATCCGGAGGTGCTCGCCCAGTATCACCGCATGTTCCGCTACATCCTGGTGGACGAGTACCAGGACACCAACACCATCCAGTACCTCTGGCTGCGGCTGCTCGCGCAGGAGCACAAGAACATCTGCTGCGTGGGCGACGACGACCAGTCGATCTACTCGTGGCGCGGCGCCGAGGTGGAGAACATCCTGCGCTTCGAACAGGATTTCCCGGGCGCCCATATCGTCCGGCTGGAGAGCAACTACCGCTCCACGATCCCGATCCTGGGCGCCGCCTCCGGCCTGATCGCGCATAACGAGGGCCGGCTCGGCAAGACGCTGCGCTCCGGCCGCAACGACAGCTCCGGCGACCCGGTCAGCGTGGTCAGCCTGTGGGACAGCCAGGAGGAGGCGCGCATGGTGGGCGAGAAGGCCGAGGCCCTGCGCCGCGACGGCCACGCGCTGAACGAGATCGCGATCCTGGTGCGCACCAGCGCGCAGACCCGCTCGTTCGAGGAGCGGATGCTCACCCTCGGCATGCCGTACCGCGTGGTGGGCGGCCTGCGCTTCTACGAGCGGCAGGAGATCCGCGACGCCGTCGCCTACATGCGGGTGCTGCAGTCGCCGGCCGACGATCTGGGTTTCGAGCGCATCATCAACCTGCCGCGCCGCGGCGTGGGGGACGTGGCATTGCGCGCCATGCACGCGGTCGCACGCGCGCAGCACATCCCGCTGTACGCCGCCGCCGATATCGTCACCAAGGACGGCACGCTGAAAGGCCGCGCCTGCCAATCGGTGCGCAAGCTGCTGGACGGGTTCGCCGCATGGCGGGAGATGCTTGGGCGCGAGGGCCACCTGCTCACCGTGTCCGTCATGCTGGACGAGAGCGGCTATGTGGAGATGTGGCGGCTGGACAAGTCTCCGGAGGCGCCGGGCCGGCTGGAGAACCTCAAGGAACTGATGCAGGCGCTCAAGGAGTTCGAGACGTTGTCCGGCTTCCTCGACCACGTGAGCCTGGTGATGGAGAACGAGCAGGAGGGCGGCGAGGACAAGCTCTCGATGATGACGCTGCACGGCGCCAAGGGGCTCGAGTTCGACACGGTGTTCCTGCCGGGTTGGGAGGAGGGGCTGTTCCCGTCGCAGCGCTCGATGGACGAGAACGGCAACAAGGGGCTCGAGGAGGAACGGCGGCTCGCCTATGTCGGCATCACCCGGGCGCGGCGGCGGGCCGTGATCAGCCACGTCGCCAACCGGCAGCTCTATGGCAACTGGCAGGCGTCGATGCCGTCGCGCTTCCTGGATGAGCTGCCGGAGGAGCACGTGGCGCGGGTCGGTTCGGACGCGATGGCGCGGGAGCAGCGGCTGACTGCGCCCACCGTGTTCAGCGGGCAGTTCCCGCTGACGGCGCGCCGCCCCCGCATCACCGAGGTGTGGGAGCAGCCGGCGCGGCCCAAGCGGGATGACCAGTTGGCTGTGGGCCAGCGCGTGTTCCACCAGAAGTTCGGCTACGGCACCGTCAGCAGCGTCAGCGACGACCGGCTGGACGTGGCGTTCGACAAGGCGGGCGACAAGCGGGTGCTGGACCGGTTCGTGGAACCGGCTTGATCGGGCAGTCCGCCACGGGATCCCGCTCTTTAACCGCAGCCCGGCGCGGAGCATATCAAGGCCCATGAAACGTCGCGCCCTGCTTGCCGCTTCCGTCCTGCTCCCTGTCCTTGCCCGCGCGCAACCTGTGCCGCTCACGGCGCAGGACCAGGCGGATATCGCCCGGGTCGAGGCCTATCTGAATACCATCCGCACGCTGAAGGCGCGGTTTCAGCAGATTGCCCCCAATGGCTCGGTCAGCGGCGGCGACGCTTGGCTGCAACGGCCCGGCCGGATGCGGTTCCAGTATGATCCGCCAGCGCCGTTCCTGCTGGTTGCCGGGCACGGATTGCTGGTGTTCAACGACTCGGCACTCGAGCAGACGAGCAACATCCCGCTCGGCCGCACGCCGCTCGGGCTGTTGCTGCGCGACAACGTCAAGCTGTCGGGGGACATCACGGTCAGCCGGATCCTGCGCTACCCGGGGCAGTTGCAGATCACGCTCTACCGCACCGACAGCCCTTCGGACGGCACGCTGACGCTGATCTTCGCCGACCCGCCGCTCACGCTACGGTCCTGGACGGTGGTGGACGCGCAACGGCAGGAGACGCGGATCAGCCTGTACGACGTCCAACTCGGCGGCACGTTCGATCAGTCGATGTTCACGTTCATAGACCCGAAGTTTTTCGGCAACAATTCGCGATGACGGCTATTGAAAGATCGATTTGTCTTTAACGGGTCACGAGTGTTGACCATTATGCAAATATGAAGCCACTCGTCGGTATCTCCTGCTGCACGAAGCTGTTTGGCACGTTCGGCATGCCGAACCATGCCGCGTCCGATACCTATATCCGCGCGACGGAGCAGGTGGTCGGCGCCGTTCCGGTGCTCCTTCCGGCAAGCCGGACGGCGTGCGATATACCGACACTGCTGGCGCGGTTGGACGGCATCATCCTGACCGGCAGCCGCTCCAACGTGCATCCGAGCTTGTATGACGGTCCGCCTCACGCCGAGGGCACCCCCGAGGATCTGGCGCGTGACGAGGTGACGTTGCCGCTGATTCGTGATGCGATCCGGCACGGCATTCCACTGCTCGCGATCTGCCGCGGCATGCAGGAGTTGAACGTAGCGCTCGGTGGGTCGCTCCACCAGCGCATCCAGGACGTGCCGGGCCGGATGGACCACTCGACCCCGATGCAAGCGAACGGCCGGGTGCGTACCGGCAAGGCGCACGCGGTGGCGGTGGTGTCTGGAAGCTGGCTGCACCGGGTGGCGGGCGCGACGACGATCGCGATCAACTCGCTGCACAACCAGGGCGTCGACCGGCTAGCGCCCGGCTTGGTCGTCGAGGGCCGCGCGCCGGACGGAACGGTCGAGGCCGTGCGGGTGGCGACAGCGCCGGGGTTTGCGGTGGGCGTGCAGTGGCACCCGGAATATGACTGGATGACGGACGCCGTGTCCCGCGCCATCCTTGCATCGTTCGGCGATGCGGTGCGGGCCCGGACGCTGATTTCCGCGGGGGCGATCGGCGCCGCGGCCGACTGACCGCCGTTTGGCATAGCGGGTAGCGCGGGTAGGATCGGCTCCATACAACCGGGGTAGATCCACATGGCCGAGACCGTCATCCCAGCGCCCATCCAGGTCACCGTTCCCGTCGCGGGCGGCGGCGTGTTTCCCGTGCGCCGCATCTTCTGCGTCGGCCGCAACTACGCCGCCCATGCCCGCGAGATGGGGCACGACCCCGACCGCGAAGCGCCGTTCTTCTTCACCAAGCCTTCCGATTCGCTGGTCACGCTCGGCGCGGACATGCCGTATCCGACGATGACGTCGGACCTGCACCACGAAATGGAGCAGGTCGTCGCGATCGGCACCGGCGGCGCTGACATCGCCGAGGCAGACGCGCTGCAGCATGTCTGGGGCTATGGCGCCGGATTGGACATGACCCGGCGGGACCTGCAGGGGGAAGCCAAGAAGCTCGGGCGGCCATGGGATATGGGCAAAGGGTTCGACCACTCGGCCCCGATCGGCATGTTGGTCCCGGCCGCCGGCGTGGATGCGGCCAAGGGCAAGATCGAACTCAAGGTCAACGGGGAGGTTCGGCAGACGTCGGATCTGGCTATGCTGATCTGGAGCGTGCCGGAGGTGATCGCCTACTTGTCCAAGCTCGTCCGTCTGGAACCAGGCGACCTGATTTTCACCGGCACACCGGACGGCGTCGCCGCCGTGCAACGCGGGGACGTGCTGGAAGGCACCGTCGAGGGCGTCGGCACCGTGAGGACGAAGATCGTCTAGCCGCCTCCTTACCGCGGGCGGGAGCGAGCCGGATGAACTCCCGCAGGGCCGTCCACCGCAACGCGCAGCGCCCGCCTTGCCCCAACATCGGAGCGACGACGCTAGGCGGTGACGATGGTATCCACCGTCCGGGCAAGGCTTGGCTGCCAGTCGGGAAGTTGAACCCCGAACACGCGGGCGAGCTTCGAGCAGTCCAGGCGGGAGTTGGCCGGGCGCTTGGCCGGTGTCGGGTACTCCGCGGTGGTGATCGCGTTCACCGTCGGCTCCGGGCGCCCGTGCTTGGCCGCTTGAGCGAAGATGGCGAGGGCAAAGGCGTGCCAGGTCGTGCCGCCCGTGCCGGCGGCATGGAATACGCCGCCGTAGCCATCGTCCCACCCGGCGGACATACGGTCCGCGACGGAGAGCAGCACGTCCGCCAGGTCGGCGGCATGGGTCGGGTTGCCATGCTGGTCGGACACCACGCGTAACGTGTTGGTCTTCTGCGCCACGTTCAGCATCGTGCGGACGAAGTTCTTGCCGGTGGCGTTGTACACCCAGGCCGTGCGCAGGATCGCGGCGCGCGCTCCGGAGTCCAGCACCGCCTGCTCGCCGGCCAGCTTGCTCGCGCCATAGACGCCGGTGGGCCCCGTCGGGTCGGCCTCGCTGTACGGCTCGGGCTTGGCGCCGTCGAACACGTAGTCGGTGGAGATGTGGATCAGGGGCACGCCGTCCCGCGCGCACAGCCGGGCGAGGGTGGCCGGGCCGTCGCGGTTGGCGCGGTAGGCGGCGTCGGCCTCCTTCTCGGCCGCGTCCACGGCTGTCCAGGCGGCGGCGTTGATCACCAGGCTGGGCTGCACGCGGTCGAACGTCGCGAGGATCGTGTCCGGCTGGTCGAAATCGAACTCCGGGCGGCCGACGCGGGTGATCCGGTCTGTACCGCGGGCGGCCAACTCGGTCGCGACCTGCCCGCCGCCGCCAGTGACGAGGATCACGCGCGGAACCAGGCCGGCATGTCGGCCCAGCTTGGCAGCACCGTGTCCTTGTCGGAGAGCTGCACGTCCGTCACCGGCCAGGGGATCGCGAGGTCGGGGTCGTTCCACATGATGCCGCGCTCGGACGCCTTGTCGTAGTAGCCGGTGGTTTTGTAGACGACCTCGCTGTCCGGCTCGAGTGTCACGAAGCCGTGCAGGAACCCCGGCGGGATCCAGAGCTGCTGCCAGTTGGCCGCACTCAGCTCGGCGGCGACATGGCGGCCGAAGGTGCGCGAACCTCGGCGGGCGTCGATCGCCACGTCCCAGATCGACCCCTTCACGCAGCGCACCAGCTTGCCTTGCGCGTGCGGGTCCAACTGGCAGTGCAGGCCGCGGAGCACGCCGCGGGCCTGGGACATGCTGTGGTTGTCCTGCACGAACGGCAGGTCGATGCCGGCGTCGGTCATGGCGCGGGCGGTCCAGGTCTCGGAGAAGAATCCGCGCGCATCGCCGAAGCGGGCGGGGGTGAACAGGACCACCTCGGGGATGGCGGTGCGTTCGAACTTCATGCGTGCACTCCGTCGGCGATTTCGAGCAGCAGACGGCCGAGCTCGGTCTTGCGCAGGGCCAGCGCGCGGGTGCGCAACGCCGCGCGGTCGATGAAGCCCATGCGGAAGGCGACCTCCTCCGGGCAGCCGACCAGCATGCCTTGGCGGGCCTGGATGGTCTGCACGAAGGTCGCCGCCTGCAGCAGGCTGTCCGGGGTGCCGGCGTCCAGCCAGGCGCAGCCGCGGCCGAGGCGCTCGACGGCGAGCGTGCCTTCCTCGAGGTAGATGCGGTTGAGGTCGGTGATCTCCAGCTCGCCGCGGGGGGACGGTTTGATCTGGCGGGCGAAATCCGTCACCCGGTCGTCATAGAAGTACAGCCCGATCACGGCCCAGTTTGACAATGGCGCCGTGGGTTTCTCGACGATGCCGGTGGCGCGGCCATCCGCGTCGAAGGACACCACGCCGTAGCGCTCCGGGTCCCGCACCTGGTAGGCGAACACGGTGGCGCCGCGGCTCCGGTCGGCGGTGGCCTGGAACACCCGGCTCAGGTGGTCGCCGAAGATCATGTTGTCGCCGAGCACCAGCGCGCAGGCCTCGCCCGCCAGCCACTCGGCCCCGATCAGGAACGCTTGCGCGAGGCCGTCGGGCGAGGGTTGTTCGGCATAGGTGAAACGGCAGCCGAGATGCTCGCCGTCCCCCAGCAGGCGACGGAACATCGGCAGGTCGATCGGGGTGGAGATGATCAGGATGTCCCGGATCCCCGCCAGCATCAGCACGGAGAGCGGGTAGTACGCCATCGGCTTGTCGTAGACCGGCAGGAGCTGCTTGGAGGCGGCCAGGGTCATCGGGTGCAGCCGCGTGCCGGAGCCGCCGGCGAGGAGGATGCCCTTCATCGTGCCGGCTCTGCGGCAACCGTGCCCAGCCGCTGGCCGGCGTAGCGGTTGGCGCGGATGCGTTCCCACCAGGCGCGGTTGTCGATGTACCACTGGACGGTGCGCTTGAGCCCGCGGTCGAAATCGTGCGGCGCGTGCCAGTCCAGCGTGGCCTGGGCGTGGGACGGGTCGATCTCGTAGCGGAAATCGTGGCCGGGACGGTCGCTGACGAAGTGGATCAGCCGCTCGCGCGGGCCAGCCGGATCCGGCAGCAGCTCGTCGAGGGTGGCGCAGATGCTGCGGACGACCTGGAGGTTGCTGCGCGGCTGCTGGGCGCCGATCGCCAGCGTGCTGCCGGGTTCGGCGCGTTCGAGGGCGAGGACGAGCGCCTCGGCATGGTCGTCCACGAACAGCCAGTCGCGCTGGTTGGAGCCGTCGCCATACACTGGCAGCTTCTCGCCATGCATCGCATTGAGCGTGACCAGCGGGATCAGCTTCTCGGGGAATTGCCACGGGCCGTAGTTGTTGGTGGTGTTGGTGACGAAGGTGGGCAGCCCGTAGGTATGCCACCAGGCACGCACCAGGTGGTCGGAGGCGGCCTTGCTGGCGGAGTACGGGCTGCGCGGGTCGTACGGCGTGGTCTCGGTGAACGGCGGGTCGTCGGCCTCGAGTGCGCCGAACACTTCGTCGGTGGAGACATGGTGGAAGCGGAAGGCGGCCTTGCGCGCCGGGGCGAGGCCGGACCAGTAGGTTCGGGCAGCCTCCAACAGGACGAAGGTGCCGACGACGTTGGTGTGCACGAAAGGGCCCGGGCCGTCGATCGAGCGGTCGACGTGGGTCTCGGCCGCAAGGTGCATCACGGCGTCCGGCTGATGCGTGGCGAACACCTCGGCCATCGCGGCGGCGTCCGTGATGTCTGCGCGGACCAGCGTGTGGCGCCGGCTGGTGCGGGCGTCCTCGAGCGCGTCCTCGGATGCCGCGTAGGACATCTTGTCGACGTTCACGATGGTCGCATCGCGGTGGCGGAGCAGGTGCCGGACAACGGCGGAGCCGATGAAGCCGCATCCGCCGGTCAATAAAACGCGCATGTCGTGTCTCGTTCAAGGGCCCGAGAATGACGGGCCGCCTAACAAATGTGCCATCCGGGGCGCGTGGTAGCAACACACCGCCGGTTACGGCACCCGTTCTGCACCGCCGGACCGGGTTTTCAGCAGGCTGCGGCGGTAGTCGCGCTGCCGCCGCTGCAGGCCGGGCGCCGGCCCGAGCAGGCGCGCGACGGTGGCTTGGACCCGGGCGATCTCGGCGATATGGGCGGCCGCACCCTGCCGCGCGGTCTGGCTGGCGCCGTGGCGGCGGTGGTGGTTCAGCGGGCGCGCGACATAGGCGACCTGCGCGCCCTCGTGCACCAGCATCTCGGCATAGACGCGCCAGTCTCCGGCCACGCGGAGAAGCTGCAGGTCGTCGCCGCAGCGGCGCAGGGCGGCGAGCAGGTCGGTGCGGCGCCAGAGCACGGCACTGGCGTTGAGGATCAGGTTACGCTCGGCCAAGTGGCTGCGGAGGAAGGCGGCGCCCTCGAAGACGGCGTCGGCGGCGAGGATGCCGGGGCCGTAATAGGCCTTGTGATCGGCCCAGAGGGTGGCCCCGTCCTCGTCCATGGCGCGGCTGTCGGTGAAGGCGAAGGCGGCGCGGGGGGCACGTGCAAGGGCGGCGGCCAGGGCGGAGAGGAAGGCAGGCTCGGCGCCGTCATCGGCTTCGGCAATCCAGAGCCACTCGGCAGTGGCGGTCTCGGCGGCGCGCAGCCATTGGGCGAACACGGAGCCGGAGCGCTGGGCGTTCGTTACGATGCGGATCGTGCGGCCCCATTCGGCGGCGACGCGCCCGGCCACCGCCACGCTGTCGTCGGTGGAGGCGTCGTCCAGCACGATGACCTCGTGGACGGGGTAGGATTGGGCGAACACCGAGGCCAGGCGGGCGGGCATGAAGCGGGCGTAGTCGCAGCTCGGCACGGCGGCCGCGATGGAAAGCAAACCGGGCTGGGCGAGGGCGAGGAGGGCGGCGCTGTAGGCGTCGAAGCGGAAGGCCGCGCGGCTGTCGCGTGCGAGGGTGGCCCGGCGTTCCGGCGTGGTCTCGCGAGCGAGCCGCAGGGCAATGCGGGCCATGGCGGCCGCGTCGCCGAGCGGGACGCTCGCGCCGCCGCCGGTGCGGGCCAGGAGTTCGGGGATGCCGCCGGTCTCGTCGAACGCAACCACCGGTGTGCCGGCGGCAAGGGCCTCGAGCGCCACGGAGGGAAGCGGGTCTTCGCGGGAGGTGAGCAGGAAGATGTCGGCCGCGGCGAGCAAGGCGCGGGCGTCGGCGCGGTGGCCGAGCATGCGGAAGCTGCTTGTGGCTTCGGCCATGGCGATTTCCGTGCCGAGATAGGCCTGGGTCGCCGGGTCGATGCCGCCGGCCCAGGCGAAGTGCACGGGCTCGCCGGTGGCGCGGGCGGCGCGCCAGGCCTGGAGGAAGAGATCGAACCCCTTGCGCAGGTCGGCGTAGCCCATGCCGAGGGCGAGCATGGCGCCGGCCGGCAGGGTCAGCGTGGCTCGGATCGCGGCGCGCTCGGCTACGTCCAGTTCGGGGGCGGGCTCGATGCCCTGGGGAAGGATGCCGACCCGGCCGGCGGGGGCGGCCACGGCTTCCAGGCAGCGGTCACGCACGAGTTCGGCGGGGAACACCACGTGGTCGGCGAGGGCCAGGGCGGCGCGCAGCGGGGCGACCAAGCCCTTCTCGCGCAGCAATCGCGGCAATTCGTGCACCAGCAGGACGGTCGTGATGCCGTGGCGGTGCAGCGCAGGGACCGCCCGAGCGCTGGCAGCGCTGTTGACGATGGCTGCGGTGCAGCCGGTCGCGCGGGCGGACTGGGCCAGGATCGCCAACTGCCCGGGGCTGCCGGCGACCGTGGTGGGGGCGACGGCACGGTACTCCGCCTCCAGCGGCCCCCCTTCGAGCAGCAGGAAGGCGACGGCCGCGCCATGCTGGGCTTGAAGCGCGCGGCCGAGCTTCAGCAGAAGGGTTTGCGCGCCGTGCCGCAGCCCATCATGGCCGACCAGGAGGATGCTGGTGCGCTCCCCCGGCGCGGGCAGGCCGGCGACGGCGCGGGCGGTGGCATTGAGGAAGGCGCCGCCCCAATGCACGTCCGGCTCGAGCGTGGCGCCCTCCGCCCACTCGTTCCAGGCGTTGATGCAGACCAGCGCCTCGCCCTCTACCGGGTGGCGGTGGGCGTAGCGGATCAAATCCTCCAGCCACGCCTGATACAACGCAGGCGTAGCGCCGTGCAGCACGGTGCCGGAGCCTTGGCGGCGGGGGTCGTTGTCCCAACCGGGGACGGCGGTTTTGATCAGGGGATAGGCGGGGGCGGGTTCGGCGGTGGAGGCGCGGGCGATGGCGGCATAGTCGTACACCTCGGCGTCGAACGCCGGGTCCAGCACGTGGAGGGTCTCATTGATGAGAGGGACGCGGCTGGTCAGCTTGTGCGGCGGGAACTCGATGGCGGCGTCCATGCCGCAGGGGCGGGGATCGGTGTCGTTGAAGCTCTGGGCCATGACGAAGACAGGATCCTCGCCGAAGCTGCTGCGGAACAGCCGGCGCCAGCGCTCTATTGTGGCCGCCGTGTCCGGGATGAGGCTGGCGCGGTAGACCATCAGCACGGGGCGGCCGGCCAGGCGGATGTAGCGCGGGTCGGCGAAATGGCGGGCGAACTCCGCGATCAGGGCGGGCTCGTCCCGGGTGTGGTAGTCCTGGCTGATCAGGACCTGATCGTCCGAGCCGTCCCACCGCCGGGTCCAGTTCTCGTTGGCCCACATGAGGCAGAACGGCATGTCCAGCGCGGGGTCGGCGAGCAGGGACTCGATCGGCGCGTCCAGCAGGCGGCGGCCGTTGAACCAGTAGAAATAGAAGACGAAGCCGTGCACGCCGGCGCCCTTCGCCAGCAGGATCTGGCGGCGCAGCGTGTCCGGCCGGTCCAGCGCGTAGTGGCCGAGATCCCGCGGGATGCGGGGTTGGTAGTGGCCGGCGAAGCGGGGGAGGGAGCGGGCGAGATTGGTCCACTCGGTGAAGCCGCGCCCCCACCAGGCGTCGTTCTCCGGTGTCGGGTGGTATTGCGGGAGGTAGTAGGCGAGCAGCTTGGCGCGGGGCTGCAGTCCGGGGGGGAGGGCGGCCACGTCCTCGAAGGCGGGGTTCGGGCGGGTGGTGCGGCGCATCTCCGCGGGGATGTTGGGGGCGGCGCCGTCCAGCCGCGCCTGTTCGCGCCAGAGCAGCAGGCCGAGGAGGGGGTTGGCGTGCAGGGCGCCGCCCTTCCAGCGGCGCGGGTCGTAACCGGGGCAGGGGGTGCGGCCTTCGCTGAAGCCACGGACGAGGTAGTGTTCGACCGGGTCCATCCCGGCTTCGGCCACGTCCGGGTTCTCCCGCAGGTAGAACCCGGCGTCGAACTCGGGGACGGGGCTGACGTGGCCGGTGTGGCGGTGGCGCAGGAAGTGGGCGAGGCAAAGCTCGCCGAGTGGGATCCCGTAGCGGCCACGGTACCAAGCCGGATCGAAGTGGAGCACGGGACGGGCGCCCGATGCCTCGCCTTCTTGGATGTAATGCAGCAACGGATCGCCGGTGCAGCCGGGGTTGCGGGCGCGGTAATGGTCCGGGTCGAAATACGGGTTGGGCCAGCGGCCTTCCTGCCAACCGTAGCGGTGCCAATGGACGAGTGCCGCGTGACTGCCGCCCTGCAGGTCGGGGTTGCGGGCGACGAACCAGCCGCCATCGAACAGGCCCGATCGTTGCAACTCGGCGAGGCAGTTCTGCTCGGCGCGCTCCGTCACGGTTGTTTCAACTGGCTTGGCCATGATCCCCGTTACGAGTTCGTGACGACTACCTTAATGCCATTGTATGACGCGCCAAGAGCTGCGCGCGTAAAACCGGCGTCATTCCGGCCCGGCGTGTCTTGAGGCTGGACAGGTTTGCGGCTTGCGGCCAATTGGGCGCAATGGACGATTTTCGAGCAGCGCGGTGACGGCTTCCCTCTACGTGCTTGCTGGCAGCGCTTTGGGCGGACTGGCGCGGATGTGGCTTTCGATCCTGATGGTGCAGTTGGTCGGGCCGCGGCTGCCCTGGGGGACGTTGCTGATCAACGTGGTCGGTAGTTTCGTGATCGGCTGGTTCGGTGCGCTGACGGCGGATGGCGGGCGTCTCGCGGTCTCGGCGGACGTTCGCGCGTTCGTGATGGTGGGGCTGTGTGGGGGATTTACGACGTTCTCCTCGTTCAGCCTGCAGACCTTGGACCTGCTCCAACGCGAGGATTACGGCTGGGCCTGTGCCTACGTGGCCAGTTCCGTAGCACTCTGCCTGCTGTCGGTCAGCGCCGGATACTTGCTCGGTCGGTAGTTACACTTCTCAACAGAAGGAGCCGGCAACGTTTCATTGCAGCGCTACATAAGATACTCCGAACAGGAGTGCTTCACGATGACACGGCCATGGATTTATCGTTGCGCGAAGACTGCAGGCGCATTGTTAGTGGCGGCTGCTTTGTCCGGCTGCATATTTGTCCCGGTGGGCGGGCCGCGTTACGGATACTATCGTCCGCATCCGTACGGCTACTACTAGGCGGTTCGGTGGCGATTGCGTGGGGGGCGACCCTGGACCGGACGGTCCGGCTGGGGTAGCCCTCCCGAGTGCCTGAACTCGGACCCACTCTCGTCACCGGCGCCACCGGCTTCGTCGGCTCGGCGGTCGCCCGCGCTCTGCTCGGACGGGGCCACGCGTTGCGCCTGCTGGTGCGGCCCGGCGGCAACCGCGCGAACATCGCAGGGTTGCCGGCCGAGTTGGCCGAGGGGGACCTGCGAGACCCGGCCTCGCTCGAACGCGCAGTCGGCGGGTGCCGCTACGTGGTCCACGTCGCGGCGGATTACCGGCTCTGGGTGCCGGACCCCGACGAGATGAACCGTGCCAATGTCGAGGGCTCGCGCGCGCTGTTCCTGGCCGCGGAGGCTGCCGGCGTCGAGCGCATGGTCTATTGCAGCAGCGTCGCGGCGCTCGGGCTGATCGGCGACGGGACGCCGGCCGATGAGACGACGCCGAACGCGCTGGAAAAGGTGATCGGCACCTACAAGCGGTCTAAGTACCTGGCCGAGCAGGCGGTGCTCGCCTTGGCGCAGGCCGGGCTGCCGATCGTGATCGTGAACCCGAGCGCCCCTGTGGGACCGCGGGACATCAAGCCCACGCCCACTGGCAAGATGATCGCCGACACCGCCGCCGGGCGCATGCCGGCCTATGTCGATACCGGGTTGAACGTGGCCCATGTGGACGACGTGGCCCTCGGGCACGTGCTGGCGTTGGAGCGGGGCCGGGTGGGCCAGTGCTACATCCTGGGTGGCGAGGACATGGGGATGGCGCAACTGCTGGGCCTCGTCGCCGAAGCGGCCGGGCGCAAGCCGCCGCGCGTGAAGCTGCCGCACGGGGCGCTGTATCCCTTGGCGCTGGCCAGCGAGGGGCTGGCGCGGCTGGCCGGGGTCGAGCCGATCGTGACGCGGGACATCCTCGCTATGGCGCGCAAGAAGATGTTCTTCTCCTCCGCCAAGGCACGGGCCGAACTGGGCTATGCGCCCCGTCCGGCGCGTGAGGCGGTGTTCGACGCCGTGGCCTGGTTCCGCGGGCAGCGCGGGACGAAGGCGGCATGAGCCTGCTCGTCTGGGTGTCGTTCGCGGCGTGGCTCTATCTGTTGTCGGCGCACGGGCGGTTCTGGTCCGCAGGTCCCAGCCTTGGACCTGCCCGACCGGACGTGACGCCGGCGGTGGACGTGGTCGTGCCGGCGCGGGACGAGGCGCAGAGCATCGAACGCTGCCTCCGCTCGCTCCTGGCGCAGGACTACGAGGGGGCGCTGCGCATCATCCTGGTGGATGACCGCAGCAGCGACGGCACCGGCGTCATAGCCCGGTCGGTCGCCGACCCACGCCTGCTGGTGCTGGACGGTGCGCCGAGGCCGGCTGGATGGAGCGGCAAGCTATGGGCCGTGGCGCAAGGCGTGCGCGCGGGCGAGGCGCCGCTGGTGTTCCTGTGCGACGCCGACATCGTGCACGACCCGGCCCATGTTGCGACGCTGGTCGCCAAGTTGGAAGCCGGCCGGCTGGACCAGGTGTCCGAGATGGTGGAGCTGAACTGCGCCAGCGCGGCGGAGCGGGCGCTGGTGCCGGCATTCGTGTTCTTCTTCCAGTTGCTCTACCCGTTCGCGTGGGTGAACGACCCGAAGCGGCGGATGGCGGCTGCGGCGGGCGGCACGGTGCTGGTCCGCCGGACGGCCCTGGCGCGGATCGGCGGGATCGAGGCTGTGCGGGGTGCCCTGATCGATGACGTAGCGCTCGCGACGGCGATCAAGCGCGGCGGAGCGATCTGGCTCGGCCACAGCCGGCTGGCGCGTTCGATCCGGCCCTACCCGGCAGCGATGGACGTTTGGCGGATGGTGGCGCGCACGGCTTATGTGCAGTTGCGGTTCTCGCCGTGGCTGCTGGCGGGCACGATCGCCGGTTTGGCGCTGGTCTGGCTGCTGCCGCCGCTCGCCACGGTGTTCGGCGCCGGGTGGGTGCGCTGGGTGGGCGCCGTAACCTGGGCGGCATCGGCGGCCAGCTACCTGCCGACACTACGCCGGTTCCGGCAGTCGCCGCTCTGGGCGCTGGCCCTGCCGGGGATCGCGAGCTTCTATATGGCGGCCACGATCGGCTCGGCGCTGGACCACCATCGCGGGCGCGGCGTGGTGTGGAAACGCCGCGCCTACGTCGAGACCGAGAGCGAGATGAGCGTTTGAGCGCCGACATGGTTGAGGCGGGCGCAAGCGCCACGACGGTCGAAGCCCCCTCCGGCAAGGGCAAGCGCGACGAGAACTTCCCGGTCGGCTCTATTCTGATCCGGGCCGAACTGCGCCCCCATGTGCACGCCTACTACGATTTCGCCCGCAACGCCGACGACATCGCGGACAGCCCGTCGCTGGCGCCCGAGGACAAGCTGGCGCGGCTGGATACCATGGGCGCGGTGCTGATCGGCGACGCGGACTGCGGCTCGGCGACGGCGCTGCGCCTGCGCGACAGCCTCAAGCAGTCGGGGGTGACGCCGCAGCACGCGCTCGACCTGCTGCATGCCTTCCGGCAGGACGTGACCAAACTGCGTTACGAGAGCTGGCAGGAATTGCTGGACTACTGCCGCTACTCCGCCATGCCGGTCGGCCGCTACGTGCTGGACCTGCACGGCGAGAGCACGGCGACCTACCTGGCCTCGGACGCGCTGTGCGCCGCGTTGCAGGTGGTGAACCATCTGCAGGACGGATCGAAGGACCTGGACCAGCTCGACCGCTGCTATCTGCCGCAGACCATGCTGGCGGCTGCAGGTGCGGGAACCCAGGACCTGCGCGCAGACAAGGCCAGCGCCGGGTTGCGGGCGGTGCTGAACCAGGTGCTGGACCACACCGACCGGCTCAATGCGACCGGGGCGGACCTGCCCAGCCTGGTGCGGGACAGGCGGCTGCGGGTGGAGACGGCGGTGATCTCGGGACTTTCGCGCCGCCTGGCAACCCGGTTGCGCCGGGAGGACCCGGTGGCGATACGGGTGAAGCTGCACCGGGGCGACGTCGTCGGCAGCGTGCTCGCCGCATTGTCGCGGGTGTGGTGATGGCGCTGGAGGCCGATCCCGGAGACCTGCAAGCGGTCGAGGACATCGTGCGGGGGGCGGGCACTTCGTTCTACCGGGGCATGCGCATTCTGCCACCGGACCGCCGGCAGGCGATGTATGCGATCTACGCGTTCTGCCGCCTGGTGGATGACGTTGCGGACGAGCCGGCGCCGATGGAGGCGAAGCGGGAAGGGTTGGGCCAATGGCGGGAGCGGGTCGCTTCCGTGTTCGCCGGCCGCGGCGAGGACGCCGTCACCCGTGTGCTGGTCGCCGCCGTCCGCCGGTTCGGGCTGCGGCAGCAGGACTTCCAGGCCGTGATCGACGGCATGCAGATGGATGCGGAGACGGTGATCGTGGCGCCGGACTGGGCCACGCTGGACCTGTATTGCGACCGGGTGGCGGCAGCGGTCGGCCGGCTCTCGGTACGCGCCTTCGGCGACAGTTCGGACGAGGCGGACCGGGTGGCCTACTCGCTCGGCCGGGCCTTGCAACTGACCAACATCCTGCGCGACCTGGCGGAGGATGCTGCGCGCGGGCGGTTGTACCTGCCGTCGGAGTGGCTGGACGCGGCGGGCGTGCCGCACGACCCGGCGCAAGCTTTGGCATCACAACGCCTCCCGGTCGTCTGCGAGCGCATGCTGGCCGAGGCGCGGCGACGGTTCCAGCTCGCGCATGATGCGATGGAGCGGTGCGACCGGCGGGCGATGCGTCCCGCGCGGCTGATGGGCGCTACGTACGCCGCGGTCCTGGCCCGGCTGGAGCGGCGCGGCTGGACCGATCTCGACACCCCGGCGAAGGTGCCGGCATGGCAGAAGCTGTGGATCGCAGCCCGCTACATGCTTTGATCCTGCACGCCGTTATGTTCCTCGCTGTTACGCAATGAGCCGTGTTCACGTGTTCGGCGCCGGCATGGCCGGGCTGGCTGCGGCATTGGCGGCCGCGGATGCGGGCCGGCCGGTTTCGCTGTATGAGGCGAGCCCCGCCGCCGGCGGGCGTTGCCGCACGTATTTCGACAAGGAACTCGGCTGCCGCATCGACAACGGCAACCATCTCTGGCTGTCCGGCAACCGAACCATCGCGGCGTTCCTGCGCCGGGTCGGGTCCGAGGACACCCAGGGCGGACCGGTGGACGCGCAGTTCCCGTTCTACGACGTGCGGTCCGGCGAACGTTGGACGGTGCGGCCGAACGCCGGGCGGGTGCCATGGTGGGTGTTCGCGCGCGGCCGCCGGGTGCCCGGCGCGAGGCTCGCGGAGTATCTCGGGTTGCTCGCGCTGCTGCGGGCCGGGCCGGAGACGACGGTGGCCCAGTGCATGCGGCCCGGTGCGCTGAACGACCGCCTGATCGAGCCGTTGGTGATCGCCGCGTTGAACACGGCGCCCGCTACCGGCAGCGCCCGGCTGATGGCGGCGGTGATGCGCGAGACGCTGATGCAAGGCGGGGCGGCCTGCGTGCCGGCTTATCCGCGCGATGGCTTGTCCGCCACCTTCGTGGACCCGGCGCTGGCGGCGCTGCAGCGGGCGGGTGCGTCCGTGACCTTCGGCTGCCGCGTGACCGCGGTGGTGCAGCAAGGCGGCCGGGTGGAGCGGATTGCAACCAGTGCCGGACCAATCGAACTGGCCCCGGGCGATGCGGCCATCATCGCCCTGCCGGCGCCAGTGACCCAGACGCTGCTGCCGGACGTCACGGCGCCCGATGCGTTCGAATCGATCGTCAACCTGCATTACCGGTGTGAGGCGTCACCGGGAGCCGCCGGATTCATCGGGCTGCTTGGCGGCACGGCGGAGTGGGCGTTCGTCAAACCCGGCGTGGTGTCCGTGACGATAAGCGCTGCGAACCGGCTGGTCGACCGCTCTGCCAGTGACCTTAGTGCAACAGTGTGGCCAGAAGTGAGCGCGGCACTGTGCATTGGGCAACCACGACCGCCCTGGCGTGTCGTAAAGGAGAAGCGTGCGACCTTTGCCGCAACCCCAGCGGAGCACCGCAAGCGGCCCGGGACGCGCGTTGGCCTGGCAAACCTCGTTTTGGCAGGCGATTGGACCAACACTGGCCTGCCCGCCACGATCGAGGGGGCGATCAGGTCCGGCCAAACTGCAGCGGCCGCCGTTCTGCGTGCCGCATGAGCCTGGATGGATGATGCCGAGCGAAACGCTGAGCCGCCCCGAAACCCAAACACTTCAGACTGCGACCCAAGCCGCCCAGTCCGCCCTCCGTGCGCGTCAGGCAGCCGATGGCCACTGGCTATTCGAGTTGGAAGCGGACGCGACGATTCCGTCCGAGTATATCCTGCTGGAGCATTACCTCGACCGGATCGACCCGGAACTCGAAGGCCGGCTGGCGGACTACCTGCTCGCCATCCAGGGCGAGGACGGTGGATGGCCGCTGTTCCACGGCGGGAGAGCCGACCTCTCGGGCAGCGTGAAGGCCTATTTCGCTCTCAAGGCGGCCGGCCATGACCCCGAGCAGCCTTACATGATCCGGGCCCGGCAGCGGATTCTCGCGATGGGCGGCGCGGAACGTGTCAACGTGTTCGCCCGGATCCAGTTGGCGCTGTTCGGGCAAGTGCCGTGGCGGGCAACGCCGGTGATGCCGGTCGAGATCATGCACCTGCCGCGGTGGTTCTTCTTCCACCTGTCGAAGGTGTCGTATTGGTCGCGGACGGTCATGGTGCCGTTGTTGGTGCTGATGGCGCTGCAACCGCGGGCGCGCAATCCGCGTGGAATCTCCATCGCCGAACTGTTCCGCACGCCGCCGGATGAGGTCCGGGACTGGATCCGCGGCCCGTACCGCTCGGCCTGGGGCATCGTGTTCAAGACGCTGGACACCGTACTGCGTCCGCTCGTGCCGTATTTCCCGGCCAAGGCCCGCAAGCGCGCGATGGACGAAGCCGTGGCGTTCGTGCTCGAGCGGCTGAATGGCGAGGACGGGTTGGGCGCAATCTACCCGGCGATGGCCAACAGCGTGATGATGTTCGATGCGATGGGCTTTGCGCCCGACCACCCGCCGGCTGCGACCGCCTGGCGGGCCGTGCGCAAGCTGCTGGTGCTGCAGCCGCAGGGCCGCACCTACTGCCAGCCCTGCCTGTCGCCGATCTGGGACACGGGGCTTGCCGGCCACGCGATGATCGAGTCCGAGGGCGGACGCTCACCGTCCGTGGAGGCGGCTTGCGAGTGGTTGGCCGGGCGGCAGGTCACGGCGGTGAGAGGTGACTGGGCATGGCGCCGGCCGGATGTGAAGCCGGGCGGCTGGGCCTTCCAGTACGAGAACGCCCACTACCCGGACGTGGACGACACCGCGGTCGTGGCCATGCTGCTGCACCGCGCCGGCGACCCGGCACATGACGAGGCCATCGGGCTCGCGCGGGACTGGATCCTGGGCATGCAGAGCAAGAACGGCGGTTGGGGGGCGTTCGACGCGGATAACGATTACCAGTTCCTCAACCACATCCCGTTCGCGGACCATGGCGCCTTGCTCGATCCGCCGACGGTGGACGTGACGGCACGGTGCCTCTCCTTCCTGTCGCAGATCGGGCACAGCCGGCAGGAGCCAGCCCTTGCCCGCGCTCTCGATTATCTACGGCGGGAGCAGGAGCCGGATGGCAGTTGGTTCGGGCGGTGGGGCACGAACTACATCTATGGCACCTGGTCGGCGTTGTGTGCGCTGAACGCGGCCGGTTTGCCGCACACCGACCCGGCGATCCGGCGCGGCGCCGATTGGCTGCTGGCGCGGCAACGATCGGACGGCGGCTGGGGCGAAGACGAAGAGAGCTACGCCGACGCACCCCACGGCGAGTATAAGACGGCGACCCCGTCCCAAACGGCCTGGGCGTTGCTCGGCCTGATGGCAGCGGGCGAAGTGGCGCATCCGGCAGTGGCGCAGGGCATCGACTATCTCCACCGCACGCAAAAGGCTGATGGCGAGTGGGACGAGGCGGCTTACACGGCCGTCGGGTTCCCGCGCGTGTTCTACCTGCGTTACCACGGTTACCGGCTGTTCTTCCCATTGCTGGCGCTCGCGCGGTACCAGAACCTGCTGGAGAGCGATTCGCCCAGGGTTCGCTTCGGTTTCTGAACCGCGACGCCCAACCCCTCCCCTTCTCCCTCCCCCGTCCTGCACGGGAGAGGGAGAAGGGGAGGGCGAAGCACGCACACCGATCACCTGCCGTCAGCCGTGAAGCTCGGGATCGTCGTGGGCTTGGCGGCTGAGGCCCAGTTGGCCCGGGGATTGAGTCCATACGTAGAAGCAGGCGGAGGCGGCGCCGAAGGAGCCAACGCGGCCACGGCGCGGCTCGTCGCTCAGGATGTGGACGCGTTGCTGAGTTTTGGGCTTGCAGGCGGCCTGGCGCCGGGGCTTGCGGCCGGTGAACTCGTGCTGGCAGAGGCCGTGATCGCGCCGGATAAAACGGTCTGGCCAACCGCCCGCGAACTTACGGCCCGGTTCGGCACGCCGTCCGGATCGATGCTGGCCGCCGAAACCATCCTCGTTACCGCCGCTTCGAAGCACGGCGCCTGGATCGCGACCGGGGCCGTGGCCGCCGATCTGGAGAGCGGCGCCGTTGCCTGTGTCGCCGCGCGGCACGGGTTGCCGTTTGCCGTGCTACGCGCTGTCTGCGATCCAGCCCAGCGAAACCTGCCGCCGGCTGCCCTCACGGCCCTGGATGAAAATGGCCATATCTCGAGTGCTGCGTTGATACGGTCGCTGGCTCGCCACCCAGGTCAGATCCCGGACCTCATCGCGCTCGGCCGGGAGGCGGCGCGCGCTCGACGATCTCTTCTCAACCGGGTCAAGGAGATTGGCCCTATCGGATAGGACGCTGGCATGGAACCGATCAAGCAGACTGTCCGCTACCACGACCTCGCCGACCCGCAGACCCAGCCACGCTTCAGCGGGATCCCTACCTTCTTTCGCACCCCGGCGGAGCAGGATCTGTCCAAGGTGGACATCGGCGTGATCGGCGTCCCGTTCGACGGAGGTGTTACCAACCGCTCCGGCACGAGGCACGGCCCGCGGGAGGTACGCAACCAGTCCACGCTCAGCCGCCGGATCAATACGGCGACCGGGGTGCAGCCGTTCGACGATCTGCGCGTGCGCGACCTGGGGGATTGCTGGATCGAGCAGCCGTTCGCGCTGGAACCTGCGTTGGGCGAGATCGAAGCATTCTACCGCCGGGTCGTGTCGGCGGGGGTGACGCCGCTCTCGGCGGGGGGCGACCACTCGATGACGCTGCCCATCCTGCGCGCGGTGGGAGCAGGCCGGCCGGTAGGGATGGTGCACATCGATGCCCACGCCGACACCGGTGACGAGTACATGGGCTCCCGCTACCACCACGGCACGCCATTCCGCCGCGCAGTGGAGGAGGGCGTGCTGGACCCGGCGCGTGTGATCCAGATCGGTATTCGCGGGCACAGCAACGTCGCGGGCGGCCTGTGGGGGTTCAGCGAGGAGTCGGGCATGCGGGTCATGCCAATTGAGGAGATGCAGGACCGCGGCTGGCGCTGGGCGCTGGAGGAGGCGCGCCGGGTGGTGGGCACGGGGCCGACCTATCTGTCGTTCGACGTGGACAGCCTGGACCCGGTTTATGCGCCCGGCACGGGAACCCCGGAACCCGGCGGCTTGACCATGCTCGAGGCACTACGGCTGGTCCGCGGGCTCACAGGGCTGGATTTCGTAGGAGGCGACGTGGTGGAGGTGTCACCACCGTTCGACGTTGGCGGGATCACGGCGCTGCACGGCGCGGCGATGCTGTTCGAGATCCTGTGCCTACTCGCGGCGGCGCGGAAGGCGGGGTGACCGCCTGCCTTCCGCTCCGGGTCAGTCTGCGTCGGCGACTTGGGCGGCCTTCGGCTTGTGCTTCAGTTCCGCCATCTTCTCCTGCACGTGCTGGCTGAACACGTAATCGGCCGGGCGCTGGCCATCGAGCTTGATTTCGGGGGCCATCGGGCCCTTCAAGCGCGGGCCGCGCATGGCGACGGTCAGCGTCTTGAGCGGGCTTTTCACCGCATCCACCACCGCCGTCGCTTCATAGCCCGAGTGGACCATGCAGTCGGCGCATTTTTCGTAGTTGCCGGTGCCATACTTATCCCAATCCGTCGTGTCCATCAGCTCCTGGAACGTCTTGGTGTAGCCCTCGCCCAGCAGGTAGCAGGGGCGCTGCCAGCCGAACACGTTGCG
>CAXTVQ010000051.1:0-36678 GCA_964247705.1 uncultured Acetobacteraceae bacterium
GGCCTCGGATTTTAAGTCCGCTGCGTCTACCATTTCGCCAGGCGGGCGCTGCCTGATCTTACCCACCCGCAACGCGCTTGGCGATGTCCAGCGCGCGGCGAATGAGCGTGTCGCTCGCCTCCGGAGTGCGGAACGCGCTGTGCGCCGACAGCGTCACCCGCTCCAGTTCCGTCAGCGGATGACCCAGCGGCAGCGGCTCCTCGTTGAACACGTCCATCGCCGCGTGCGCGATCCGGCCCGTGCTCAACGCCTCGATCAGCGCAGCCTCGTCCACCAGCGCGGCCCTGGCCGTGTTTACCAGGATGGTGGACGGGCGCAGCTGCCCCAGCCGCTCCGCACCCAGGAAGCCCCGCGTCTCATCCGTCAGCAGCAAGTGCAGCGACAGCACGTCGCTCTCCGCCAACACTTGGTCCAGATCCAGGAACTCCACACCGGGCGCCTGGCGCGGCGTGCGGTTCCACGCGACCACCCGCATCCCGGCGCCCGCCATGATGGTCGCGACCTCCCCCGCGATGCCGCCGAAACCCAGCAGTCCGAGCGTCTTGCCGCGAAGCTGCACCCCTTCGGTGCGCAGCCATTGGCCGGCGCGCATGCCGCGGTCCATCGCCGCCAATCCGCGCGCCGCCGCCCAGATCAGCGCCACCGTGTGCTCCGCCACCGCCACGTCGCCGTAGCCCTTGATGGTGTGCACCGTGATGCCGAGCCCGGCCAGTTCCTCCGGATGCATGTAGGACCGCGCGCCCGTGCCCAGGAAGATCACGTGCTTGAGCGACTTGCAGTTCCGCAGCGCGTCGGTCGGCAGGTAGCTGTGATCGTCCAGCACGAAATCGTAACCGTCGAGCAGGCTGGGCAAGGCCTCCGCGGGAACCACGTCGTCCTGATTGACGACGATGGCCGGGTCGTCCGGGCGGACCATGCGGTCGAATACGTCGGCCAGTGCATCGCTCGCGTCCAGGAACAGGCCCTTCATGCAATACTCCCGTGCAACAGCGTCGATCCTGAGGGCTATGGGCGGCAGGAGCAAGATAGCGCCCCCTCATGTAATTGACGGCGGCTTGGCTCCACCGCATCGTTTGTTCATGCGCAAGGCGTGGGCGGCCGTCACCCGGACGGGCATCGTGCTTGGCGTGCTGGCCCTAACCATGGGCGCCAAGCCGCTCCCACTGCCCAATGCCAGCCCGGCCTCGGACGTGCCCCGGGGCAAGCCGCCGCCGCTCGCACCGGGGGAGGAGGGCGGCAGCGCATCCCGCCTTGCCTCCAGCGGGACCGGCTTCGTAGTGGCGCGAGGGCGGCTCATCACCAACAACCATGTCGTCGAGGGCTGCGACCACATGGTTGCGCGCAACGCGTCCGGCCTCGAGCAGCCTGCCGTCGTGCTGGCCACCGATCTCACGCGGGACCTCGCCTTGCTTTCGGTGCCGGTGAGCTTCGGCCCGCCGCTCACCTTCCGCAGCACGCCCGAGGTGCGCCGCGGTGATACCGTGGTCACCTACGGCTTTCCCCTGTTCGGCCTGCTGTCCAAGGGGCCGACGCTGACCACCGGCGACGTGAGCGCGCTCAGCGGCCTGCGCGACAACCAGTTGAACTACCAGATCAGCGCGCCGGTGCAGCCCGGCAACTCGGGCGGACCGTTGCTGGACAGCAGCGGCAATGTCGTGGGCATCGTAGTGGCCAAACTCAATGCGGCCCGCATCGCCGAGATCACGGATGGCGATATCCCGCAGAACGTGAACTTCGCGGTGAAGGCAGGGCCCGTGCTGGACTTCCTGCGCGAGCAGAAGGTGCAGCCGCTGATGGCCGCCTCGGATGGTGCGGACAAGGGCGCTGCCGCCGTGGGTGTCATCGCCGACCCCTCCACCATGTACTTGCGGTGCTTCCGCTGACGCCGCCAGCCAGTTCAGACCCTGTCGACCGCCCAGCCCTGCCGCACTTGAGCGAGCGCAATCGGACCGCCATCGGATAGACTTGTTACCAGCGGCAAGACGCGGTTGATGGCGTCAAGCAGGCAGAAATAATGGTGTGACAGCTCCACGACATTGCTACGGATGTTGGGTGACCCCCGGATCGCCCAGTCCTAGCGCGCCGAACACCCGCTCGCTCGGCGGCCAGGCCCGCATGACCGGCTCGCGCCACACAGCCGCCGCCGTGATCACCAGCACCAGCACCAGCACGCTCCCACCCCAGGCCAGCAACAACGGCAGCCGGCCTGGCATCCGGGATCCCCGGAGCGGCGCCATGGGGACCGGCTTGGCCGGCTCGGTCACGGGCCCGGTCACCGGCGGTGGTGTGATGGCGGGCGGCGGGACGGGTTCGGCCACCACCGCCGCCTCCGTCGTTGGCGCCTCGATCGCCGGCGGCTCAGGCGCGTCGAGCACGGGTTGGGCCGGCACGGGCGCCCATTGCGCACCGCACCGCGCGCAACGGACGGCGCGGCCCGGCGCCAAGGGGCCTGGCACGTTGTATTCCGCCGCACAGGAAGGACATTGGATCAGCACGGCGCGATCCTGCGGAACGGCAACGATGTTGGCAACCGGCCAATGACCGCCGGCAACGGCGCCGCCATTCGGCTCGAGGGCGTGGGCCTGCGCTACGACGACTCCGAACCGGTGCTGCGGGACATCAGTTTCAGCATCGGACCCGGCGGCTTCCGTTGGCTGCTCGGTCCCTCCGGCGCCGGCAAGACGAGCCTGTTGCGCCTGCTCTATCTCGGCCACCGGCCCAGCGTAGGCAGATTGGAGGTATTGGGCCGCGAGATCGGCTCGGCGACACGGCGGGACTTACCGCCGCTCCGCCGCCAGATCGGCGTGGTATTCCAGGATTTCCGCCTGATGCCGCATTTGAGCGCGTTCGACAACGTGGCCCTGCCGCTCCGCCTGGCCGGACGGCCGGAAGGCCAGGTTCGCGCCGACGTCGAGGAGATGATGCGCTGGGTCGGGCTGCAACGCCGCGCCCACGCCCGGCCGGCCGCACTCTCCGGCGGCGAGCAGCAGCGCGTGGCTATCGCCCGCGCCGTGATCGGACGCCCGAGCCTGCTGCTGGCCGACGAGCCGACCGGCAACCTCGACGACCGCCAGGCCGACCGGCTGATGCAACTCATCGGCGAGATGAACCGGCTGGGCACGACGGTGGTGGTCGCCAGCCATAACGACGGGCTGGTGCAGCGCTACCCTGCCCGCTCGCTGCGGCTGTCCGAGGGGCGGCTGATCACCGATGTCTGACCGCCAGCTTTTCCGGCCGGCGAGCTTCGACGACCTCGGCTTGCGCCGCGCCTTGTCGGACCGGCTGCTGCCCGCGCTGGTGGCCGCGATGACGTTCCTGGCAGCGCTGACCCTGGCCGGCGCCGTGGCCGCCGCCGCCCTGGCCGAACATTGGCAATCCGGCGCCGCCGCCGTGCTCACCGTGCAGGTGCCGCAACCCGCCGTCGCCGCTGGAGATGGCACGCGCCTGGAACGGGTGGAGGCGTTGTTGCGCGGCTTCCCCGGCATCGCGGCCGTGCGCGTGCTGAGCACGGCCGAACTGGCCGACCTGCTGCGGCCCTGGCTCGGCAACGCCACCCAGGCCAGCGCCCTGCCACTGCCGGCCGTGGTGGAGGTGCGGCTTTCGCCGGGTGAAGCCGAGCCGGAGGCGGACCTGCAGACCCGGCTGAACACGGCGGCGCCCGGCACGTTTCTCGAGAGTCACGGGATCTGGCTGCAGCGTCTCACCACCCTGGCCCGCAGCCTGCAGCTCTGTGCCGCCGCCGCGCTGCTGCTGGTGGCGGGGGTAGGCGCGGCCGTGGTTGCCGTGGCTACCCGCGCAGGGCTTGCAGCGCGGCGGGACGCGATCGAGATCGTGCACGGGTTGGGCGCAACCGACGGATACATCGCCGGCCGGTTTGCCGCCCGTGCCACCGTTCTGGCCGCAGCCGGGGCATGCCTCGGCGCCCTTACCGCCTTTCCGGTGCTGCTCGGTCTGGCTGCGCTCGCTGCTCCCTTCACTGGCCCGCCCGGCTCTGCCGCCACGCTGCCGACCTTGCCCTTGCCCCTCTGGCTCGCTTTGCCAACGCTGCCCGCCGTTGCCGCGATCATCGGCTGGATCACGGCGCAGGCGACAGTGCACCGCTGGCTGCGCCGCCTGCCATAACCATGCAGCGCCTCGCCCGGATCGTCACCGTGCTGACCTCCCTGCTGGTAGTCGGGTTAGGGGCCGGTTTTGCCGGCTTCGTCGTCGCTGCGCATCAGGAGCCGCCGCTGCCGCCGCAAGCCGACGGCATCGTCGTCTTCACCGGCGGGGCCGAGCGCGTCGAAACGGGGATGCACCTCCTCGCCGAGGGACGGGCCGGGCTGCTGCTGGTCTCGGGCGTGGCGCACGGGGCCGGGCTGGATGGGCTGCTGCACCGCGCCGGGTTGCCGGACGGGCCGCTTGATGCCCGCATCACCTTGGGCCGCACTGCCACAACGACGCTCGGAAACGCGGAGGAGACGGCGGAGTGGGTGCGCGCCCACCGGATCCATTCCTTGATCGTCGTCACCGCGGGTTTCCACATGCCCCGTGCGCTGCTGGAACTCCGCCGTGTCCTGCCGCCCACCGGCCTTTACCCGTCGCCAGTGCAGCCGCAGGCGGTCGGACGGCTCAGCTCCCTGCGCACGCTCGCAGCCGAGTACATCAAGCTGATCGGCGCCTGGATCGGGGCATCACGCGTATTGAAACAGCCAATCGCCGACGTTTCGCGCCACCCTGTGGATAAGTCTGTGAGCTTCTGATTGGCCCGCCTGCCATCCTGGTCGAGCAGAACCGAGCAAGTGCCTCGCCAACCTAGGTTTTTAGATGTTACTTCTTCGGAACCAAGAGGTTATCCAGCATATCAAGCGAAACGAATCCGTCTTATCTCTTTGATCTCGCTGCGTGTTATCCAATCGGCCATTGATTTCATAAGTTTTGCGGCCTACATACCATCGCAACAGGGGCCGCGCTGTCCTCCACCCGGCCGGTCTGTGGATGAAGCGCATTCCAGCGCAGGCAGGACCCGCTTATAACACCGCCATGCGCCGCAGAACCCGCGTCCTGACCGGCTTGGCCGGACTTGCCATCGTTCTGCTCGCCGCCGACACAGGCGCCTGGTGGCTGGCCACGAGCCGCATGGAACGGGAGACTGCCGCTTGGCAGCACGACCAAATAGCGGCAGGCTCCATCGTCCGCTCTGATCCGCCCGAACGCACCGGCTGGCCGTTCGAGGCCGTGCTCCTTTTCCCCGGCGTAACGCTTGCAACCGATGAACCCGGCCAGACGGACGCGGTCGCCTGGCAAGCGGGCGCAGTCAGCCTCGTCCTGGCGCCTTGGCACTACGCCACGTTGGATCTGCGGGTGGCCGGCGTGCAGACGCTGCGGTTCGGCCCGGCCGCACCCGTTACGGTTCAGGCCGAACCGCTCGACATCCACATTCCGCTCGGACCAGCCGGCGACGCGCAGGGCGTCGTCATCGGGGCACAGGGCGTCGCAGTGCCGCTCGCGGCCGGGACGCTGCAGATCGAGCGCCTCTCCCTGCGCGTGCGGCAGCAGGACGCCTTCGTCTCGCTCACCAACATGACAGTGCCCGTCCACAACTTGGCCTTCGGTGAGACGGTGCAGTCGCTCGGCCTGCATGCCCGTGTGACCGGCCCACTGCCCCCGCTGCAGGATCCAGCCGCGGCACTTGCCGCTTGGCGCAACAGCGGACAGCGCCTGCTGATCGATGACCTGGCCCTGCGTTGGGGCAAGCTCACCGTTCAGGGCCACGGTTCGCTCGGGCTCGACCCGGCGCTGCAGCCGGAGGGGTCCGGTGCCGTGCAAATCACCGGCTATGGCGACGCCCTAGACACGCTGGCCCGGTCCGGCGCGATCACCCGTAACGACGCCCGGGTCGCCACCACCCTGCTCAGCCTCGTGGCGCGGACCGGCGATAATGGGCCTGAAGCCGATCTCCCGCTCAGCCTGCAGGATCGTACGGTGTCTGCCGGAGCGATCCCGGTGCTGCGCCTGCCGTTCCTCGCCGTCCCGTGACGGATACGTGCTCCTGCCCATATAGAGACGTGATGGACAAGCCATTCTGGGTGACCAAGACGCTCGAGCAGATGACTCCGGAGGAATGGGAGTCGCTCTGCGATGGCTGCGGCCGCTGCTGCCTGCACAAGTTGCGCGACGACGTAACGGAAGCGCTCAGCTTCACCAACGTCGCCTGCCGCCTGCTGGACCTGCACACCTGCCAATGCAGCAACTACGCACGTAGACAGGAGAAGGTGCCGGATTGCGTCTCCCTCACGCCCGAGGCGCTGGACGAGATCGACTGGCTACCGCCGAGCTGCGCCTATCGCCGGGTGCAGGAGGGGCGGGGGCTTGCCTGGTGGCATCCCCTGGTCTCCGGCAACCCGGCAACGGTGCACGAAGCCGGCGTCTCCGTCCGCGGCCGGGCGATCAGCGAGGAACGTTCCGGACCGCTGGACAGCCATCTGGCGGAATGGCCCGGCCGCGCTCCACGCACTCGGCGGCCAATCCCGAAAGACTGATTGCTCACGGCTTCATTGCCCAGGCCCAATTGCTTCGACTCGCGAGTTCGGGCGATCTTGGATTGGCAATGATCGAGACGCTTAATCTCCCGCACGGACCGACCCAGGTGGTATGGCGCCGCAACGCTCGCGCTCGCCGGGTCACTCTGCGCATCGATCCGCGTGCGACCGCGGTCATCGTGACATTGCCCGTCCGCGCCGCCCGGTCCGCCGGCTTGCGGCTGCTCGCGGAAAATGCTGGGTGGGTCGGGAGCAAGCTTCTGGCACTGCCGCCACTGCTGCCGTTTACCGCCGGCGCCGAAGTGCCGATCGGCGGCGTTCCCCATCGGATCCGTCCCGCGCCGGACGGCCACGGCGGTGCTTGGCTGGAGAATGGCGAGATCCTCGTCGCCGGCAACGCGGCATTTCTCGGCCGCCGGGTATCCGACCTGTTGCAGGCAGAAGCGCGCCGCCGGCTGGCCGCGTTGGTCAGCGACGTTGCAGCCAGAACAGGCCTGCGTCCGACCCGGCTCAGCATCCGCGATACGCGTAGCCGCTGGGGAAGCTGCACAGCAGCCGGATCGGTGATGTTCAATTGGCGCGTGGTGATGGCGCCGGAGACCGTGCAGCACTACCTCGTCGTGCACGAACTCGCCCATTTACGCCACATGAACCATGGCCCGGCATTCTGGGCGCTGGTCGCGATACATGCACCGGACATGGCGGCGGCAGAGGCATGGCTCAAACGCCATGGCACCGCCCTGATGCGAGCGGGCCCGCCGCCATAGCCAGGTTATCCGCAGCCTGGAACAGGCGCTTCAGTCGGCGTCCTTCTTACCCGGCACCTTTGCCGGCAAGTCCTTGCGGGACGGCGCCGCCGCGATCGTTACCTTCTTTTCCGCTTTCGGCTTCTTAGCCTCGCGCCCGCTTTTCTGCTGGCCCTTTGCCATGATGTCTCGCCCCCACCGGTTTAGCCAAGTTTTACCTGGTTAACCCATTTCGCCGTTGCAAGGCGAAAACAATCCACTCAACCAGGGGCCGTCTGTACTAAACAGGGCTGTTCGGAGATCGTTGCGAACCAGGCGGCCAGCTTCGGCCGGCCCTCGCGCCAAGCATCATCGGCAAAGCGCAGATCCAGATAACCGAGCGCACAGGCAACGGCCAAGCAGCCGATGTCCACATGCACGCTGGGCGGGTCCGTCTCCAGAACATCGAGCGAGCGGGTAATCTTACCCCGCTGTACGGAGATAACCCCGTCGCGCGCCGGCTCGGACGGGCGGCCCATCTCCCCGCGCCGCAGCACCGCCGCGTCGGAGATCCCATCCCCAAGCGCCTGGAACCGCAGCGCACGGAATCGCAACCCATGCTCCGGAAACATCGGAAACACGTTGCCCACCGTGTCCAGGAACTCGCAGATGACCCGGCTGTCATACAATGCCACGCCGTCTTCGGTGATCAGGCAGGGCAGCTTGCCCAGCGGGTTGACCGCTGCCAGATCGGCCGCCTCCCCCTGCGTGGCAACTAAGGTGATCTGACCGTCAATGCCGCGTGCGATGGCGCACGCCCGGACCTTGCGGGCAAACGGGCTTGCGGGAGAGTGCAACAGTCTCAACGGAAATGGTCCTTGCGGGAGCGGATGGCGCCGAGCATCTCCGCGTCCGTAGCGTGCAGGAAGGGATTTTCTGCACGCTCGGCGGCTAGGTGGGTCGGCACCGTCGCTTGGCCGGACGCGCGCAACCGGTCCACCTCGGCGGCGCGGTCCCGTAGGGCAGCATTGTCGGGCTCCTCGGTCACGGCAAACCGGGCATTGCTCTGCGTGTACTCATGCCCGCAACACACCAGCGCCTCGGGTGGAAGTGCGGCAAGCTTCTTGAGGCTGCCAAACATGTCCGCGGGCGTACCCTCCAGCAACCGGCCGCAGCCCAGGCTGAACAGCGTGTCGCCACACAGCAGGACAGCCCCGGGCTGAATGAAATAGCTGATATGGCCAACCGTATGGCCGGGTGTGTCGATGACCTGTGCAGACGCTTTGCCCAATGGAACCGAGTCGCCTTCCGTCACTGCCAAGTCGAGCTTCGGCAAACGGCGGGCATCTGCCTTGGCGCCAATTACTTGGGCTCCGTAGCGGGACCGGATCGGCTCCACTGCGGCAATGTGGTCATCGTGATGATGGGTGAGCAAAATAGCGTCCAGCCGGCCGCCAGCGGCTTCCAGAGCCGCTACGACTGGCGCTTCTTCGGCTGGATCGACGATCGCGGTGAACCCGGTTTCGTCGTCACGCACGAGCCAGGCGTAATTGTCGGAGAGGATGGGGATGGCCTGCGCCGTCACGGACATCAACGAATGCCTCCAGGAATGGCGGTGATGTAGCACCCCCATTCCTCGATGCAATCCGGAACCGGCCGGCCATCCCCGGCCAACCTGCTACACGGTGCCCGGCGTCGAGAGGCGGGCGCGCTCGGCGGCCATCTCCTCGGCGGTCATGGTGCCGCGGGTCTCGTCGAACTTGTCCCAGCCGCCAGTCGAACGGTAGTCGGCGCCGCGCTGGGCGATGTCCACCGGCTGATAGCGATTCATGATGGACTCCGCCTCCGGCGCCTTCGCGTCATCGGCGCGCACCGTGACCAGCGTACTGCCGCGGCGGACACCCTCGGCATAAACGTGGGCGTTCTCCTCCGACACGCCCGCGCCGGTGAGCGAGCCGAGCAACCCGCCAGCCGCCGCACCGGCGCCTGCACCGGTCAGGGCCGCAACCAGCCAGCCAGCCGCAATGACAGGGCCGACACCAGGGATCGCCAACGCGCCGATGCCCGCCAGCAACCCGGCGCCACCGCCGATGATAGTGCCGATGGAAGCACCCGTGCCAGCGCCGGTTGCCGCCGGAGCAGCCGCCGGGTCCACGGCGCCGTCGGTCATGGTGCCGGTCGTCGCAGTTGTGTCGTTGTAGGTGCTGCCCATGCCCGTGCCAGCCGTCGTGCCACTTGCCGTGGTGGTCTGGTTGGCGACGATGCTGACATTGTCGTGCGAGAAGCCAGCGGCCTCCAACTCGTTAACCACGCGTTGAGCGGTGTCGTAGGTATCGTAAAGGTGCGCGATGGTGCGCATGATGTTTCTCCTGAGTTATATTATTGGCCGGTGACGTTGCCCTGGTAGTCGAGCGAGACGGAGACCGGGCTGCCATCCTTCTGGGCCTGGCCGCGCCAGATACCCTGGTTATCCTTCTTCAGACCCGTGACGTTCGTGAAGCCCGCCCGGGTGATCCGGCCTCTGGCCTGGGTCATGGTGAAGCTGTTGCGGCCCGGCACCGGCGCGGACCCGGTGCGATGCGTGGTGTTGGTGGTTTGCACCGCGCTCGGGCTGTTCGAGCTAGACTGCGGGGTGGTGTTCACCGTGGCACCCGGCGTCTGTGCGCCTGCAGTGCCCGGTGCGTTCGTCCCGGGCGTGTTGGTTCCCGTCAAGTTGGCGCTTGGGGAAGTCGTGCCCGGCGTCACCGTGCTGGTCCCGTTCGGCGCCGTGCCTTGGGCCAAGGCCACGCTGCTGACGGCGGCAAGGGCCGCGGCAGCTAGGGTCAGTCTCATAGCGTCGTCCTCATTCTGTTATGCCGTAGCCCACCAACGGCGTTGTGCGCAGGCCGTTCCCTCCGCGCCGCGATCTGCTAGCTGTTAGCGCACCTACCCCCTGGAGAGCGCTCATGACCCGCCCGTTGAAGGTCGCTGTGCAGATGGACCCGCTCGAGCACGTCAACGTCACCGCGGACTCCACCTTCGCGTTGATGCTGGAGGCACAACGCCGCGGCCATGCGATGTGGCACTACGACGTGCGCAACATGAGCCTGACGGAAGGCAAGACGTCGCCAGGCGCCCCGCGGACCGAGCGGCTGACCGCCATGGCACGGCCGGTGACGGTGCAGGCCGTCCAGGGCACGCATTATACGTTCGGCCCTGCCGAGAAGCTGGACCTGTCCGGCATGGACGTGGTGCTGATGCGCCAGGACCCGCCGTTCGACATGGCCTACATCACCGCGACCCACATGCTCGAGCACATCCACCCCGGCACGCTGGTGGTGAACGACCCGGCCCAGGTCCGCGACGCGCCGGAAAAGCTGCTGGTGACGCATTTCCCGGAGCTGATGCCGCCCACGCTGATCACCTGGGACACGCAGGCGATCCGCGATTTCCGCGCTCAGCATCAGGACATCATCGTCAAGCCGCTCTTCGGCAATGGCGGCGCGGGTGTGTTCCGCATCCGCCAGGGCGACGAGAACCTGGCCTCCCTGCTCGAGATGCATTGGGCCCGCTCCCGCGAGCCGCTGATGATCCAGCGCTACGAACCCGCGGTGCGGCAGGGCGACAAGCGGGTGATCCTGGTGGACGGCGAGGCGGTAGGCGCCATCAACCGGGTTCCGGCGGAGGGCGAGGCCCGCTCCAACATGCATGTCGGCGGCCGCCCGGAAGCGGTGGACCTATCGGCGCGCGACCGCGAGATTTGCGAGCGGATCGGCCCTTATTTGCGGGAGCGAGGGCTGCTGTTCGTCGGGATCGACGTGATCGGCGAATGGCTGACCGAGATCAATGTGACGTCGCCGACGGGCATCCAAGAGCTGAAGCGGTTCGGCGGAGCGGATGCGGCGGCGTTGATCTGGGACAAGATCGAGGCGAAGCGGGGGTAAGTGGGTAAGAGCTACCGGCTTGCTCCCCCCTTCCCCCAAGGGAAGGAGGTGGAGGGTTCAGGCCTTCTGCACGCCCCAAAACAGCACGTTGCCGCACTTCACGAACCCCGTGAGCGACTTACGGAAGGCCCAAGGCTGCTTCCACTGCCCGAGTGGGAGAAATGGCGGGTTCTGGAACGCCTCGCGCTGGATGTTTTCGCACACCGCCTTCTGCGCGGGTTCGTCCGGCGCCACCAGCCACTGGTCGTGCAGCGACACCATTGCCGGGTTGCTGTACCAGCCGAGCCAGCCCTTCCGCCCGAGCGCCTGCAAGGGGTAGGACGCACCCGGGTTGGTGACCGACAACCCGGCCCAGGTGGTGCAGAACGCGTTCCAGCCGCCCGAGCCTAGATCGTCCTGCTTGGTGCGGCGGGACACCAGGGTGCCCCAATCCATCACCTGGAAATCCACGTTCAACCCGAGCTTGGTCCACAGCGAATTCGTCACTTGCGCGATGGCCATCAGCGCCGGTTGGTCAGAGGGAGCCATCAGCACGACCTTCTCGCCCTTGTAGCCCGCCGCCAGGATCGCGGCCTTCGCGGCGGAAAGGTCCCGCTTGCCGGTCAGCGCCTCCATCCCGGCACTGCTCGCCATCGGTGCGCCCACGACGAAGAAGCCGGCCGGCACGACACCCAGATCATCCTGGTCGCCGACCACCGCCTCCACGAACTCCTTCTGGTCGACCGCCGAGAGAACCGCGCGCAGCACCGCCGGGTTGTCGAACGGCGGGTGCAGGTGGTTGACCACCACCATCGCCAGCACGCCCAGCGCGTCGTAGCTCGCCACCTCCACGCCCGGCATGGCCTTGAGCGAACCCACCAGGTCGATCAGCGGCTGCTCGATCCAGTCCACCTCGCCGGTCTGCAGCGCCGAGGCGGCGGTGGCCGGGTCGGGCTGCACCACCCACTCCACCCGGTCGAAATGCACGACCTTGCCGCCGCTGAACCATTCCGCCGGTTCCGGGCGCGGCACATAGCCGTCGAAACGCTCATAGGCGGCCGACGCGCCGGACACCCATTCCTTCGGTAGGAAGCGGAACGGGCCGCTGCCGATGTATTCCGTGACTTGCTGGCTGGCCGGTGTCTTGGCCATCCGCTCCGGCATGATCACGCAGCCTTGGGCGCCCAAGGCGTAGAGCATCTGGGCGAACGGCGCGCGCAGCCGCATTCGGAAACGCTTGTCGTCCAGCGCCGACATCTCATCCATCTGCGACATGAGCTGGATGCCGAACGGGTCCTTCTGCCCCCAGCGCGCGATGGAGGTGGTGCAGTCGACCGCCCGCACCGGTTCGCCGTCATGGAAGCGCAGGCCGTCGCGCAGGGTGAACTCCCAGGTCAGCCCGTCGGCGGACGTCGTCTGCCCGGCGCACATCTGCGGATGCGATTCGAGCTTGTTGTCGATGCCGTAAAGCGTGTCCCAGACCATGTAGCCGTGATTGATGGCGACGGTGGCCGTCGTCCAAATCGGGTCCGGATTGGCCAGGTTCGCCTGCGGCACGAAGCGCAGCACGCGGGCCGGTTGTGAGATGGCGGGCTGTGCGAGCGTAGGGCGTGCCAGGGAGATCGAGGCGGCGCCGGCGAGCAAGGTTCTGCGCTTCAAAGGGCGGCTCCTGGATTGAGCTATGCGGGGGATGCTGCCTGGCAGCTTGGCAGATGTGCGGCTGAGGGCAACACGCTAGCCAAACGCGTGCCTAACGGCCGTCGTCGTTCTCCTCGTGACTGACGGGATTGTAGCGCGCATCGCTTCCCGGCGGTTCGTGGCCCGGTGTGCCCGGATGGACGAACCCGCACCCGCCGAGCAGGGCGAGAGCGAACAGGAGGACGATGGCCCGGAGCGAGCGTAAGGACGGCATGGGCACTATTCGAGGCTTGCCAGGAAGTCCTCAGTGGCGGCGAGCCCGGCCGCCACGTCCGGCTGGCCCAGGCTGATGCGTAGCCGGCCACCGGGCACGGGGCCGAGCGGGGTGCGCCAGAGCCCTGAGGGCAGCACCAGCGTTCCCGTGGCCGCGACGAGCCGGGCGGCGAAGGCATCTGCGCCCTCGGCACCCCGGTAGGACGGGAAAGCGAATGCCAGGCTGCGCGCCGGGTCCGGCTCGAACAAAGTGGGGTGGCGCGCCAGCCACGCATCCAGCGCCACGCGGTTGGCCGCCCCCAGCGTGCGGGCGGCGCCGATCAGCCGGGCCTCCTCCCGCAATGCCACCTGCGCCAGCACCTCCGCCGGCGCCGCCAGGCAACTGGACAGTGCCGATTTCGCCGTGGCGACCTGGGCCAGCAACGCCGTATCCTGGCTGGCCACCCAGCCGACGCGCAGCCCGGGCAGGCCAAATGCCTTGGACAGCGCACCGATCGAGACGCCGCGCTCGTAGGCGACCGCGATGGGCGGCGGCAGCAGCGCCGGGTCGGCAACGCTCTCGCGGTAGACTTCGTCGTTGACCAGCCATAACCCGTGCTGGCGGCACAGCTCCACCAGGTCCGCCTGAGTGGCCACGTCCACAGTGGCGCCTGTCGGGCTGTTGGGTGTGTTGATCAGCACCATCCGCGTTTGTGGCCGGATCGCAGCCGCGACCCGGCGTATATCCAGCGTGTCCTCCATCGGCACGCCAGTCGCGTGCACCCGGTCCGTCACCGCCCAGGCCAGCGGCTGATAGAGCGGGATCACCACGATGGCGTGGTCCCCCTCGGCCAGCAGCGCGCGGGCGACGCAGGCCATGCTTTCTTGTGCTCCAGCGCAGCAGACCACGTCGTCCTCACCCAACCCGTGATAGCGCGCCGCGATCAGCGCCCGCAGGGCCGACGCACCGCGCGGGGAGGCGTAATCCAGTTGCACCCCGTCCCAGCGGGCCCGTTCCTCCGGCGTGGCGAGCGCCAGCAGGTCGGCCATCGCGAGGGAGCGTGAGTGCGACGGGGTTAGATCGTGGCGGGCCTTGCCGTACCATTGGTGGAGGAAGCCGCCCAGATGGAACGGCTCGGTGGGCGGCATAGCGGCCGCGGCTTCGCGCACTCGGGAAGAGGTGCCTACCACGCTGTCTCCAAACCAAAGGGCCGGCCCAGGTGGGTGGCCGCAGGGACACTTAGCCGCCCGGCAGCAGTCGAGCGAGACCAAGCGCGTGGAATTTGGATTACGAAGCAATCGTGGCGGGGCTGAGGCGACGCGTGTCACCGCGCAAGCACGAATTTGTGGGGCGAGAACAAAGCGCCCTTCCCTTGAAGGTCCCTCAAGGGAAGGGAGGTAAACTCCGCCTTAACTGATCGTGGTCACCCCGCCGCTGGTGTGCATGTGGCTCGCCAACACGCTAGCCGCCGTCACGCTTGCCGACTGGTTCAGCAGCACGACCCCCTCGGCATAGCTCCCCCCGGTCAATGCGATGGCGTGGGCACCGTTATAGGTCGTGTTGAACGCCTGCACCGACGGCAACGCCCCTAGCGTCAGCTGCAGCGCGTCCAGCCCGAACTGGAAGTTCGCCACCGTCGTAATGCCGCTCGTCCCGGAGAGCCCTGCCGTGATCGTGGCTGCGCCGGAGCCCAGCGTGATCGCATCTGGCGCGCTGTTGAACGCGAGCTTGGCCGCATTCAGCCCACCGACCGCGGACGCGCTGTCCCCGGACAGGTTGATGCTCGCGGACGCCTTGATGCCGGTCAGGTCCAGCGTGTCGGCGCCGGCGGTGCCGGTGATGACGATCGTGGACAGCTTGCCATCGGCGCCGAGTGCGGTGTGCCCAGTGATGTCGGCCGCCGTGTCGGTCATGGCGAAGCTCGCAACTTGCGCATTGGCTTGCAACGCGGCTGCCTGCGCCACCGTGGCCCCACTGACTTGCAGGGCCGCCGTGGCCGGAAGCAGCCGCAGCAGGGCCGCGTCGCTGGTCACCTGCCCGGCGGTGAGCGGCACCAGTGCGCCATTCGTTACGCTGACCGTGGTCAGCCGGCCGGACGCTGCCAGCGCCTGCAACTTGTCGGCACCGGCGCCGATATTGGCCGCGGTGTCGGCCACGCTCAGAGGCGCCGTGCCGATACTGGCGATGGCCGCCGCGGCGGTAACAGGCGCGGCGATGGCCACGGTCAGCGCCGTCCAGTCTCCCCAATAGCTGCCGTTGCAGGCGCGCACCTCCACCGTGTCGGTGCCGGCCGCACCCGCGGTCAGGTTCAGCCCGGCCAGGCTGGTGATCGTGCAGGCCGTGGCGGCAGAGGTGGCGGCCCGCTCCGCCACGCCGGATACACTCAGCGTATCGGCGGCATTGGTCTCGTAGACCTGGTATTGCGTGATCCCCTCGCCCGGCTTGGCGTTGGACGCCGCGAGGTCGCCGGACAGTGCGACAGTGCCACCCAGGCTGGCGGCGACGCTGGCCGCGAGGTCCGTCACCACCGGCGTGTCCAGTTCGTAGACCACGACGGTCGCCGGGTTCACGCCGCTGAACTCCTGCATGTCGGGGTGCGGCGCCTGCACGAGGATGTCGCTGGCCGAGCCGTCATGCGCGCTGTCCGTGATGGCGCCGCTCGCGCTGACGTAGGTGATGTTGTCCACGAGGTCGGCATTGGTGCCGCTGCCGGAGACGACCGTTGTGATATGGCCGCCGCCCGAGGTGGTCTGGAACGACACCATCTCGCCCGCGACCAAGTTGTTCACCCAGCTTCCGCTGGCCGAGACGGGGCCGTCATACGCCACGAACCATTCCCCGTTGGCGATGCCGGGCACGCCGACCGAAGTGCTGGTCAGTGGCAGCGTGGCCCCAGCCTGGGCCGAGATGTCCGAGGCCAGTATCCAGCAACCGTCATCGTTCCAGGCCTGGCCGACATAGCCGAGTGCCGCGCTGACGATCCCGGCCGGCGTGGCCGTGGAGGGCGGCGTGGCGGCGGACGCGCCGGTAAGCACGGCGACGCTGCCGTAATCCGTGAAGTATGCCGGGTTTTGGGCCAGAATATACGGGTTGGCCGCGTAGGACGTGGCCAGGCTCGCGTTGCTGGTGCCGAACACGGAGATCGTGGCCGTGTCACCGCGGTTGCTGCCGGTATCGAATACGAGCTGGCTGAGGTTGCCGAAGGTGGCGTTGGTATACTGCCCCGTGCCCGCCTGGTAGGTGAACACGACGCCCACCGACCAGCCGTCTCCATTGAAGTCGCCGAATCCCTGGGTCGCGTTGCTGCCGGCGAGGTGACCCATGGCGCTGGTCTTGTAGCCGGCGGTGTATTCGTCCCGGTCGAGACCGCTCACGATCAGGTAGGCCGGGTTCGCCGTCGAGCTGCCCACGGTGAACAGGCTGCTGAAGGCGACCGACTGGTTCGGACCGGCCAAGATCGAGCGGTCTGCCAGCGCGATGGCCGGGGTTGCGGTCGCGGCCTTGGTCGCAGCCGAAGCCGCCGAAGTGGCCGTGCCGGCGGTCGTCGTGGCGGCGGCCGCTGTGGCGGACCCGGCAAGAACCGGCGTGACCGCCTGGGCCATCGCGCCCGGCGGTGGGACAGGCGAGTCCTCCAGAACCATTGCCGGGTCGGCCCAATCGGAGTCGAGCGGGTTGAAGAGGCTGGGGATCGAGAGGAATAGGCGCATGACGGGTCTTCCGTAATCGGCCCAGGAGCGAACCGGGCATGGTTTGAGACCCGTCTTCATTGCAAGACAAAACTGAAGCCGAAGTTAACAGAGCGACGCGAACCACGGCGCCGAGCGTTTTTCGCGATGCGAGACAGGCTGTCATGCTCTTGCGTCCAGCCCCGCCGTCCAGCATGTTTCGCGCCCCAGGCGGAACCCGCCACCAAGCCCCAGGCGGGAACCCGCCACCAAGAAGGAAGAACGGATGCGCCTGGCGGTGCTGAAGGAAACGGCAGCGGCGGAAACACGCGTCGCTGCTACGCCGGAAACGGTCAAGAAATTGGCGGCCCTCGGCATGACGGTCGCCGTCCAATCGGGTGCCGGAGAGCACGCCTCCATCGCCGACGCCGACTTCGAGGCGGCCGGGGCCGAGATCGCGGCCGACGCGGCGGCGACCCTGGCAGGCGCAGGCATCGTGTTCAGCGTGCAGATGCCGGACGCCGCCACCCGCGCGCAGATCGCCCGCGGCGCCCTGCTGGTCTGCGTCGCCAACGCCGGCGCGGACCCGGCGCTCGCCCCCGGGCTGGCGGAGGCAGGCATCGACGTTGCGGCCATGGAGCTGCTGCCCCGCATCACCCGTGCGCAGGCGATGGACGTGTTGTCCTCCCAGGCGAACCTGGCCGGCTACCGTGCCGTGATCGAGGGTGCCGGCGCGTTCGACCGCGGGTTCGCCATGATGATGACGGCGGCCGGCACCGTGCCGCCCGCGCGTGTGTTCGTGGTGGGAGCGGGCGTTGCCGGGTTGCAGGCGATCGCGACTGCCCGGCGGCTGGGCGCCATCGTGTCCGCGACCGACGTGCGGCCCGCCGCCAAGGAGGAGATCCGATCGCTCGGCGCCACCTTCGTGGGGGTCGAGGACGAGGAGAGCGCCGCCCAGACTGGCGCCTATGCGCGGACGATGAGCGACGCGTTTCGCGCGAAGCAGGCCGAACTGCTGAAGACGACTGTGGCCAAGAACGACCTGGTGATCTGCACCGCGCTGGTGGCCGGCGGCAAGGCGCCGGTGATCATCACGGCGGAAATGGTCGCCGGCATGAAGGCCGGCAGCGTGGTCGTGGACATCGCGGCTGACGCCGGCGGCAATTGCGGCGCCACCAAGCCGGGTGAACTGGCCCATACCGCCAATGGGGTGAAGGTGCTGGGTTGGCGCAACTGGCCCGGCCGCATCCCGGTTGCCGCAAGCAACCTGTATGCCCGCAATCTTCTGACATTCCTGACCACGTTCTGGGACAAGGAGGCGAAAGCCCCGAAGCTCCCGGAGGACGACGTGATCGTGCAGGGCACCATGCTCACCCGCGGTGGCGCCATCGTGCACGAACGCTACAAATCCGCATCCCAGCCACCCGCTTCTCCGGCCGGAGCCGCTGCATGAACCCGAACGCCCTGGCCGACCAGGCCGTAAGACTCTCCAATCAGGCGGCAATCCTGGCCGCCCAGGCGCACCAGTTGGCGCTGAGCGCACCAGTGGCGGTGCCAGTGCCACCGCCCACAGGCTCCGTGGTGGACCCGTTCATCTACCTGTTTGCCGTATTCCTGCTGGCCTGCTTCGTCGGCTACTACGTGGTGTGGAACGTGACGCCGGCGCTGCACTCGCCGCTGATGGGCGTCACCAACGCGATCTCCTCCGTGATCGTGGTGGGCGCCATGCTCGCCACCGGGCTTGGCGACAGCATCGCGGCCAAGATCTTCGGCTTCCTGGCCGTCACCCTGGCCAGCGTGAACATCTTCGGCGGGTTCACCGTGACGCAGCGCATGTTGTCGATGTTCAAGCCACGAACCCCGGTCAAGAAGTAGGGCGCCCGGCATGACCCCGAGCCTGACCGCGCTCGCCTACCTCGTCGCCGCCGTCCTGTTCATCCTGGCGCTGCGCGGGTTGTCCAACCCGACCAGCTCGCGCCAGGGCAACGCGTTCGGCATGGCGGGGATGACGATCGCCATCCTGGCTACGCTGTTGCGCAGCGGCATGTCCGGCAGCGGCTACGCGTTGATCATCGCCGGCATCATCATCGGGGGCGCGATCGGCGTCACCGTTTCCCGCCGTATCCAGATGACGGCGTTGCCCCAGTTGGTCGCAGCGTTCCACTCGCTGGTGGGCCTGGCCGCCGTGTTCGTGGCCGCCGCCGCGCTGAATGCCCCGGAAGCCTTCGGCATCGGGATACCCGGCCACATCCACGGCGAGAGCCTGGTGGAGATGTCCATCGGCCTGGCGATCGGCGCGGTGACGTTCACCGGCTCCCTGATCGCGTTCGCCAAGCTGCAGGCGCTGATGAAGGGTGCGCCGATCACCTTCAAGTACCAGCACCCGCTGAATGCGGCGCTCGGCGTGGTACTGGTGATCCTGATCATCGTGTTCTGCACCAGCACCAGCCAGGTCGTGTTCTGGCTCATCGCATTGGTGGCGCTGGCGCTCGGCTTCCTGCTGATCATCCCGATCGGCGGGGCGGACATGCCGGTCGTCGTCTCGATGCTGAACAGCTATTCTGGCTGGGCGGCGTGCGGCATCGGCTTCACCATCCAGAACCTGGCGCTGATCATCACCGGTGCGCTGGTGGGCGCCTCGGGCGCGATCCTGTCCTACATCATGTGCAAGGGCATGAACCGCTCGATCTTCAACGTGCTGCTGGGCGGTTTCGGCACCGGCAGCGTGGCCGCGATGGCGGGCGCCTCCGGCGGCGAGGCCAAGCCGGTGCGGGCGGGCAATGCCGAGGATGCGGCATTCATCATGAAGAACGCCTCCAAGGTGATCATCGTGCCGGGTTACGGCATGGCGGTGGCCCAGGCGCAGCATGCCTTGCGCGAAATGGCGGACCTGCTGAAGGCCGAGGGCGTCACCGTGAAATACGCCATCCACCCGGTCGCGGGCCGCATGCCCGGGCATATGAACGTGCTGCTGGCCGAGGCAAACGTGCCGTATGACGACGTGTTCGAGCTGGAGGAGGTCAACAACGACTTCGCCAGCGCGGACGTCGCCTACGTGATCGGCGCGAACGACGTGACCAACCCGGCGGCCAAGACGGACAAGACGTCCGCGATCTACGGCATGCCGATCCTCGAGGTGGAGAAGGCTGGGACCGTCCTGTTCATCAAGCGGTCCATGGCGTCGGGGTATGCCGGGGTCGAGAACGAGCTGTTCTTCCGGCCCAACACGATGATGCTGTTCGCGGACGCCAAGAAGATGACGGAGGAGATCGTTCAGGCGCTCGGACACTGATGGGCGACCCGGCTTCGATTTGTAACTGGCGCCGGCTGGACGAGCGGACGACGACCTCGGGGCAGCCGTCGGAGGCGGAGCTTGCGTCGTTGGGGGCAATCGGCGTGCGGCGGGTGATTAATCTCGCGCTTCATACCCACCCGAAGGCGTTGCCGGACGAGGCCGCGAGCGTGGCATCGCTCGGGATGGAGTATGTGCACATCCCCGTCGCGTTCGATCACCCGACCGAGGAGGATTTCGCCGCATTCTGCCGGGCGATCGAGACAAACGCGGTGCGGCATGTCCACTGCATCGCGAACTACCGCGTGTCGGCGTTTTTCTACCGGTATCGGTGCGAGGTCCTGGGGATGGATCCGGCACAGGCGCGGATGGATTTGGACGCGATCTGGCAGCCGGATGAGATTTGGACGGCCTTTACGGAGCGCCGTCTCATATCTTCTCCCTCTCCCGTTAAAAACGGCAGAGGGAGAAGCAGGGCAGGCAGCGCTCGTTAGACCATCGACCTCGCATCCACCACGCGATCGAATGTCTCCGCGTCGATCGCGCCCGATTCCAACGCAGCTTCCCGCAACGTCGTGCCTTTCACATGCGCCTCGTGCGCGATGTGTGCCGCCTTATCGTAGCCAACCGTGGGCGCCAGCGCCGTCACCAGCATCAGCGAGCGGTCCAGCAGCTCGTCGATTCGCGCCCGGTTGAGCGCCGTGCCCTCGATCGTGTAGCGGCGGAACGTTCCGGCGCCATCGCCCAGGATGCGGGCGGAGTGCAGGAAATTGTTGATCACGATCGGCCGCATCACGTTGAGCTGCAGTTGCCCTTGGGCGCCGGCGAATGCCACCGCGGCGTCCTCGCCGATCACCTGGGTGCAGATCATCACCATGGCCTCGCACTGGGTGGGATTGACCTTGCCCGGCATGATCGAACTGCCAGGCTCGTTCTCCGGCAACACCAGCTCGCCCAAGCCGCAGCGCGGGCCCGATCCGAGCCAGCGCACGTCGTTGGCGATCTTCAGCAGCACCACGGCCACGCCGCGTAGCGCCGCCATGGCCGCGACCATCGCGTCCAGCCCGCCCAGCGCCATGAACTTGTTCGGCGCGGTTACGAACGGGTAGCCGGTAAGCTCGGCGATCTTGGCCGCGATCGCCTCGGCGAAGCCCTTCGGCGCGTTCAGCCCCGTGCCGACCGCAGTTCCGCCGGCCGCGAGTTCGTACAGCGCGCCGCGGGAGTGCTCGATGCCGGCGATGGCGAACGCAAGTTGCGCCGCCCAGCCGCCCCATTCCTGCCCGACCGTCAGCGGCACCGCGTCCTGCAGATGGGTGCGGCCGATCTTCACCACGTCCGCCCACTCCGCACTCTTGGCCGCAATGGCGCCGTGCAGCGCGCGCAAGGACGGCAGCAGCCGCTGCTCCAGCTCGATCACCGCCGCCACGTGCATCGCAGTCGGGAACGTGTCGTTGGATGACTGCCCCATGTTGAGATCGTCGTTCGGATGGATCCGCCCTTTGCCACCGAACTCGAGGCCCATGAGCTGCGTGGCGCGGTTGGCCATCACCTCGTTGGCGTTCATGTTGGACTGGGTGCCGCTGCCGGTCTGCCACACGTATAGCGGGAACTCGGCGTCCAGCTTGCCCGCGATCACCTCGTCCGCCGCGGCGCAGATCGCCTGGGCGCGGTCGGCCGGCATGCGGCCTGCCGCCTGGTTCACCAGCGCCGCCGCTTTCTTCACGTAGCCATACGCGTGCGGGATGCCGATCGGCATGATGTCGTTGCCGATGGAGAAGTGCTGCAGGCTGCGCTGGGTCTGCGCGCCCCAGTAATGCTCGGCCGGCACCTCGATCGGGCCCATCGAATCCCGCTCGGTCCGCTTCCCTGTCTGCCCAGTGCCGATTTCAGTCATGGCGCGGCATCTCCTGCTCGACGAGGGTGGCCCATAGCGAGGCGCCGATGGGCAGGATGTCGTCGTTGAAATCGTAGGTCACGGTGTGGACGGGCCTGCTGCCCTTCTCGCCGTCCGCCTGGCCGATGCGCACGAAGCAGCCGGGCACCTTCTGCGCCATGTAGGCGAAGTCCTCGCCGCCCATCCCGGGCAGCTTCTGGTGGATCACCTTGTCCGCACCCAGCAGCTTGGCGCCGGCCAGCGCCGCCCGCTCGACAGCCGCCGGGTCGTTCACCACGGAGGGATAGCCGCGATCGAACACGAACTCCGCCTCCGCCCCGTTCGCGGTGGCGATGCCGGTCACCAGGTCCCGCATGAGCTTTTCCATGGTGTCGCGCGTCTCCTGCTTCAGGGTGCGCAGAGTGCCGCCCAACTCCACCACGTCCGGGATCACGTTGGTCGCGGTGCCGCCGTGGATCATGCAGGTGGACAGCACGGCGCTATCCAGCGGGTCGACCCGGCGGGCCACCAGGCTCTGCAGGCCGAGCACGATCTGGGCGGCGATCACCACGGGGTCGAGCGCGCGCTGCGGACGGGCCGCGTGGCCGCCGCGGCCCTTCACGCGGATCTGGAAGTCGTCCGTGTTGGCGCACACGGCACCCGGCACCGCCGTCATCTGCCCGATCGGGATGCTGGAATCGTTGTGTGCGCCGAACACCATGTCGCAGGGGAACCGGTCGAACAGCCCTTCCTTCACCATCACCTCGCCTCCGCCGCCGTTCTCCTCCGCGGGCTGGAAGATGAAATGCACCGTCCCATCGAAGTTGCGCGTCTCGGCCAGGTAGCGCGCGGCGCCCAGCAGCATGGTGGTGTGGCCGTCATGCCCGCAGGCGTGCATCACGCCCGGGTTCTGCGAGCGGTATTCGAATTCGTTGGCCTCGGGCATCGGCAGCGCGTCCATGTCCGCCCGGATGCCGATCGCGCGCGGGGAGGCGCCGTTGCGCAGGGTGCCCACCAACCCGGTGCCGGCGATGCCGCGCGTGACCTCGACCCCCCACGACGCCAGCTTTTCGGCCACGAGATCGCTGGTGCGGTGCTCGCCGAAGGCCAGTTCGGGGTGCATATGGATATCACGGCGCCAATCGGTCATTTCCGGTGCGAAATCGGCGATGCGGTTGTGGACGGGCACGGACAACTCCTCAGGGATGGTGTAGTAGATGGTCTAGGGCACCACCCTCTCGGCGACAAATTCCGGAGTTCACCAAGTCAATGGCTGCGCGGACGTTCGATCATTTCTACCGGACGTACACGGAAGCGGTTCAGGTCGTCGCCGACCTGACCGCCGTGGGTGTTCCGGCGAGCGACATCAACCTGATCGACAACGAGTCCGATCCGCGGCTGCCGAGCGAAGTGTCCGAGGACACGGCGCAGCACCCAGCGGGCACGGGCGCTACGTTGGGTGCGTTTATCGGCGGTGGGATCGGCGCTCTGGCGGGCGTGGGGGCGATCACCATCGCCTTCATCGATCCGCTGGTGAGCACCGGCTGGGTGCTGCCGACGCTGACCTTCGCCGGCATTGGCGCCGCGGTCGGTGCGGTGCTGGGCGCCATCACCCGCCTGGGGGTCACCAACCGCAAGGCCCACACGATTGCCGAGGGGCTGACCCGCGGCCAGTACCTGGTGGTCGTGCGGGTGGACGAGCTGTTTGCCGCCCAGGTGGAGGCGATCTTGAACCAGCCGCGCGCGGTCGGCCCGCAGCCGGACCCGGCGTTCGACATGGAACCCGTGGCGGATAACCGCACCGTCCCGGAGGAACGCGCCGAGATCTACCGCGAGGAGCGGACAGTGCAGTACAAGAGCGAGTAGCGATGGCGCGAGGAGCGGGAAGCAATTCCAGCTACGGCGCGGAGTATGCCGCCTGGATGGCCGACCCGGAGGCCGCCTGGATGCGGGCGGCGAGCGAGGTGGAGTGGACCCGCCAGCCGGACCGCGCGTTCGACGCCGGGTCAGGCCCGTTCGGCCGCTGGTTCCCGGGCGGCGAGCTGAACACCTGCTACAATTGCCTCGACCGCCATGTGCTTGCGGGCCACGGCGAGCGCACCGCCCTGATCTGGGACAGCGCCATGGAAGGCCGCACGCTGCGGTTCAGCTACGCCGCCCTGCTGGACCGGGTGGCGCGGGTGGCGGGCGCGCTCGCCGGGCTGGGGGTGGCGCGCGGCGACCCGGTGGTGATCTACATGCCGATGGTGCCGGAGGCCGCGATCGCCATGCTGGCCTGCGCGCGGCTGGGGGCGGTGCACTCCGTGGTGTTCGGCGGGTTTGCTGCGCCCGAACTGGCCAAGCGAATCGCGGATGCGCGCCCCGTGGCCGTCGTCACGGCGTCCTGCGGGATGGAGCCAGGGCGCGTCGTGGCCTACATGCCGCTGCTGGAGGCAGCGTTGGCGTTGAGCCCGCACCAGCCGCGTGCCTGCTTGGTGCTGCAGCGTCCGGCAATGGCGGCGGAATTGAAGTCAGGCCGCGACCACGACTTTGCGGCAGCCGAGGCGGCGGCAACACCGCACCCGGCGGTTCCGGTGGCGGCGACGGACCCGCTCTATGTGCTCTACACCTCCGGCACGACGGGCAAGCCCAAGGGGCTGGTGCGGGACAATGGCGGCCACGCGGTGGCGCTGACCCACTCCGTGCAGATGATCTACGGCCTGCAGCCCGGTGACGTGTTCTGGACGGCGTCGGACGTGGGATGGGTCGTCGGGCACAGCTACATCGTCTATGCCCCGCTGCTCGCCGGGTGCACCAGCGTGATGTACGAGGGCAAGCCGGTGGGCACGCCGGATGCGGGCGCGTTCTGGCGGGTGTGCGCGGAGCACGGCGTGAAGGTGCTGTTCACCGCCCCCACCGCGTTGCGCGCGATCAAGCAACAGGACCCGTCCGGTGCCATGCTGGCCCGGTACGACCTGTCCCGGCTGGAGGCGCTCTACCTCGCCGGTGAACGCTGCGACCCGCCGACCGCGGAATGGATCGCGGGCCTGCTCGGCAAGCCCGTGGTGGACCATTGGTGGCAGACAGAGACGGGGTGGCCGATCACCGCCGGCTTCCGCGGCATGGGGCTGTTCCCGTTCAAGCCTGGCTCCGGCGGGCGCCCCTGCCCCGGCTACGACGTGCAGGCGCTGGACGACTCGGGAGCCGTTGTTCCGCCCGGCACGGTGGGCGCACTCAGCATTCGCCTGCCGCTGCCGCCCGGATGCTCCCCCACGCTATGGGGCGACGATGAGGGGTATCGCCGCGCCTACCTGGCGGATCAGCCCGGTTGGTACAAGACGGGTGATGCCGGGATGCGCGACGCGGACGGCGACGTGTGGGTGATGGGCCGCACGGACGACATCATCAACGTGGCCGGCCACCGCCTGTCCACCGGCGCGATGGAGGAGGTGCTGGCGGCCCATCCGGACGTGGCCGAGTGCGCCGTGGTCGGCGCCGCCGACGCGCTGAAGGGCCAGGCCCCGGTCGGGCTGGTGGTGCTGAAGGCCGGGGTGGACCGGCCGGAGACGGAGATCGCGCGCGAACTGGTGGCGCTGGTGCGCGAGCGCATCGGCCCGGTAGCGGCGTTCAAGGACGCGCGGGTAGTGGCGCGGCTGCCGAAGACACGGTCCGGCAAGATCTTGCGCGCCTCGATCCGCCGGCTGGCGGACGGGCATGACCCGGCGGCGCCGGCCACGATCGACGACCCGGCGATCCTGGACGAGATCGCGGCAGTCTTACGACGGACGTAGCCCTTATGAGCCCTTGCTCATGCGGGGCAACCCACCGGAACCTTCCGGCAGACACGCGCGCTCTGGACGGATCGGACCGGAGGTGAGCCATGCGTGTCGTCGCTCTCGAGGAACATTTTACCGTCCCGGAGCTGGTGCAGCGGATACCTGCAGACGTGGTCCGGGCTCGCGGCTTTCCAGGGCCCGACGCGCCCTGGGGACCACAGGGCCAAACCGCGACCCTGGCGGAACTCGGCGCCCCGCGGCTGCAGGACATGGACGAGGCTGGGATCACCCTGCAGGTGCTGTCCGTGGCCGGCGCCGGGGCCGACCTGCTGCCGCCTGGCGAGGGACCGGCGCTCGCACGGGAGCTCAACGATGCGCTCGCTGGTCACATCCGCGCCAATCCCGGGCGTTACGCCGGGTTCGCGCACCTTCCGCTGACGGCGCCGGAAGCGTCCGCCGACGAACTGGAGCGGGCTGTGCGCGAACTGGGCTTCTGCGGTGCGTTGGTGAACGGCACGACGGACGGGCGCTTCCTCGACGACCCCCGTTTCGTCCCGGTTCTGGCGCGGGCGGAGGCGCTGGGCGTGCCGGTCTACATCCACCCCGGCATCCCGCCGGCGCCGGTGCGGGAAGCATATTACGATGGGCTGCCCGAGCCGTTCTCGTTCATGCTGTCGATTGCCGGCTGGGGCTGGCACGCAGAGACGGCGGTGCACGTCTTGCGGCTGGTATTGTCCGGAACGCTGGACCGCTTCCCCCGCCTGCAAATCATCATCGGCCACATGGGGGAGGGCCTTCCCGCCATGCTCGCCCGGTGCGACCAGATCATGGGCAGGGTGCCCGGCCAGAGACTGAGCCGCCCGGTCAGCCAGACAATCCTCGACCAAGTGCACGTGACCACCAGCGGCTTCTTCACCGAGCCGCCGTTCCTGCTGCTGCTGCAGACCTTCGGCGCGGACCGGATCCTGTTCTCGGTGGATTACCCGTTCAGCCCCAATAAGAGGGGGCGTGCCTTCCTGGACGGCCTTCCGGTCTCGCCAGCCGACCGCGAGAAGATCGCCCACGGCAATGCCGACCGGTTGTTACGGCTGCCCACGGGCGCGGCTTAGCCCAGCCGTTACAGCGTATGATCGTAGCGGATGAAGCCGTTGTGCTTTGCCATCCTGTCGTAGAGCCGCCGCGCGACCTCGTTGTCCGTTTGCGTCATCCAATACAGCCGAGACGCCCCTGCGGCCCGGGCGACGGCGGCAACCGCCTCGATGAGTTGACGGCCACCGCCGGTGCCGCGGAGCGTCTCATCGACATAAAGGTCCTGCAGGTAGCAAAGCGGCATGCGCGTCCAGGCGCTTGGGTGAAAGAGGTAGTGGACGAGTCCTTGCATCCGGCCATCCCGGCGCAGGGCGAAACCATGCAGGACGTCACCCTCCATCAGCCGTGCCCAGGTGTAGTCGTATTGTTCGGGCGGCAGTTCGGTGTCGTAGAACGCAAGGTAGGCGCGCCATAATTCCGCCCAGCGCGGGTGGTCGGCTTCGGTCAGTCGGTCGATCATAGCGGCTCCACTCCGTCCAGTTTAAGTACCTCGCCGGCCAGATAGAGGCTGCCGCAGATCAGCACCCGGCCCGGCGTGCCGTACAGCGCGCGCAAGGCGCCGGCCACCGTTGGGCCAGGCCGGGCAACGCCGCCGGACGCCGCTATGATCGCCTCCACCGGCAGCGCCTGATGCTGCTGCGGCTCGGCCACGGCCCAGAGGCTGGCGGCATGCGGCAGCAACGGGCGGAGGAACTCGGCGCTGTCCTTGGACTGCTTCATGCCGACGATGACGTGCGTCAGTCCCGGCCAACCCGCGAGCATCTCGGCCAGCATCGTGCCGGCGCCAGGGTTGTGGCCGCCATCCAGCCAGACCTCCCGGTCCGCCGCGGCCGCAGCCAGCCGGCCGTGCAGGCGTTGCAGACGGGCGGGCCACTCGGCCCGTGCCACGCCGCCGAACGCCGTAATCCCCGGCAGAGCGGCCCGGATCGCGGCCACGGCGATCCCCGCGTTGTCCGACTGGTGCGGGCCGGGCAGGCTCAGGGCGGGCAGCGCTATCATACCGTGCGCGTCGGCGTAGCGCAGCCCCGCGCCGTCGGGCTCGATCATCCAGTCCCGCCCGCGCGCTCGGACAGGCCCCGCTGCGTCCAGCACGGCCAATACCTCGGGCGGCTGCAGCCCGGTGACGGTGGGCACGCCGGGTTTCATGATGCCTGCCTTCTCCGCCGCGATCAGGGCCAGCGTGTCGCCCAGCATTTCGCGATGATCGAGCGAGATCGAGGTAATGGCACAGGCGGTGGGCGTGATCACGTTGGTAGCGTCCCCGCGCCCCCCAAGTCCCACTTCGAGCACGCACAGATCGGCCGGGTGGACCGCGAACAGAACGAAAGCAGCGGCGGTGATGACCTCGAACACGGTGATCGGGGCGCCGGCGTTCACCCGCTCGATGTGCTCCAGCGTAGCGGCGAGTGCATCGTCGGTGACCAGGCGGCCGGCGATGCGGAACCGCTCGTTGAAGCGCACGAGGTGCGGCGAGGTGTAGACGTGCACGCGCAACCCGGCGTGTTCGGCGATGGCGCGGATGAAGGCGCAGGTGCTGCCTTTGCCGTTGGTGCCGGCAACGTGGATGATGGGGGGAAGCCGGCGCTCCGGGTGGCCGAGCTGGCCGAGCAGGCGCAGCAGCCTGTCGAGGCTGAGGTCGATCAGCCTCGGATGGAGCGATTGGAGGCGGGCAACGAGCGGTTCGATGCGGGACATGGAACACCCTAAGTAGAGCGGGCAACGCCCGCCACCGCGCGAATGGGCCCAACGAGGCGGACGGTGTCCGCCCTACGCGGCTTCGGCCGGAACGGTCTCCACGATCACGCCGCGCAGCATCCCGATTACCCGGCCGAGCGTCGCCGGCATGTCGCCGCGGGGCACCACCATGTCGATGATACCGTGCTCGAACAGGTACTCGGCCCGCTGGAACCCCTCGGGCAGCGTTTCGCGCACTGTCTGCTCGATCACGCGGGGGCCAGCGAAGCCGATCAACGCGCCGGGTTCGCCAATCTGGATGTCGCCCAGCATCGCGAAGGATGCCGTAACGCCCCCCGTGGTGGGATCGGTCAGCACGGTGATGAACGGCAGCCGCGCCTCCTTGACCAGTTGCGCCGCGATCGTGGTGCGCGGCATCTGCATCAGGCTGACCGCACCCTCCTGCATCCGCGCGCCGCCGGACGCGGTGAAGATCACCAACGCCGCCTCCTGCAGCACCGCCAGCCGGGCGGCGGCGACGATCCCCTCGCCCACCGCAGCGCCCATCGTGCCGGCCATGAACTCGAACGCCATGGCGGCAGCCACGACCTTCTGCCCGCCGACGCTGCCGTGCGCCACGACGATCGCATCCTCCAGCCCGGTCTTTTCCCGCGCCTCCCGCAGCCGGTCCGCGTAGCGTTTCTGGTCGCGGAACCGCAGCGGGTCCTGCGGCGCGCGCGGCAGTTCGATGCGGGTGTACTTGCCTTCGTCGAACGTCCAGTCCAGCCGCTCCACCGCCGTCGCGCGGTTATGGTGGCCGCAATTCGGGCAAACCTTCAACGTGCGCTGCAGGTCCTTGACGAAATTCATCTGCTGGCACGAGGGGCACTGGTGCCAAAGGTTCTCCGGGATCTCCCGCGCGTCCGACCCGAGCCAGGAGCGGATCTTGGGCCGGACGACTTCGGTCAGCCAGCTCATGCGGGTGCGTGCTGGAGGTCGAGGCGGCGCCCGATCCGCTCGATGCGATACTCCATCCGGTCGAAGCGCACCTGGCAGCCGGCGTAGCTCTGGTGAATGTTTGCGACCTGCTCCTCAACCGACGCCGGCTGGCGTTTCACATCACGAAGATCAGCTTCGATACACTCGGTCCGCTCGTCGATACGGCGGACATAGACGAGCATCGGGTTCTCGGGTTGGTCGCTCATGACGGACACAATGGCACCACCCACCCGCACGTTCCAGTCAGGCCGCCGCCCGCACCCCGCGCACGCCGTCCGCCAAGGTGCGCACCTGGTCCAGCACGCGCTGCACGCTGTCGGGGGCCGGGCGGCCTTGTGCGTCCAGGCTCGCGGCCAGCGTGTCGATCAGGGCGGAGGCCACCACCACGCCGTCCGCCACCGCGACCGCCTCGGCCGCCTGGGCCGGGGTGCGGATGCCGAAGCCGATCGCGATTGGCAGGTCCGTGACCGCGCGTACCCGCGGGATCGCGGCGGCCAAATGCTCGCGCGTGGCGGTGCGGGTGCCGGTGATGCCGGCGATGCTGACGTAGTAGACGAAGCCCGAGCACCCGGCGAGCACCTGCGGCAGACGTGCGTCGTCCGTGGTGGGGGCGACCAGGCGGATGATGTCGAGCCCGTTGGCCGCCGCCGGGCCGGCCAGCCAATCGGCCTCCTCGCTGGGCAGGTCGACTACGATCAGCCCGTCCACGCCAGCCTTCGCCGCGTCGGCGCAGAAGCGGTCGGGGCCGTAAGACAGCAGCGGGTTGAGGTAGCCCATCAGGATCACGGGGGTGTCCACGTCCACCGCACGAAAACCCTCCACCATCGCCAGCGTGCGGGCCATGGTGGCGCCCGCCTTCAGCCCGCGTAGCCCGGCCGCCTGGATGGTGGGGCCGTCCGCCATCGGGTCGGTGAACGGCATGCCGATCTCGATCAGGTCGGCACCCGCGGCGGGCATGCCGTGCAGCAGGGCGGTGCTGGTCGCCTCGTCCGGGTCGTATGCCTCGACGAAGGGGATCAGCGCGCCCCTGCCCTCCTGCTTCAGCAGCGCGAACCGGGCGGCGATACGGCTCACAACTTCACGCCCAGGTACTCGGCTACCGCGAAGATGTCCTTGTCGCCACGGCCGCACAAATTCATCAGCACGATCTCGTCCGGCGCCATCGCGGGGGCGATCTTGGCGACATGCGCCAAGGCGTGCGCCGGCTCGAGAGCGGGGATGATGCCCTCGGTGCGGGTGCAGAGCTGGAACGCGTCGAGCGCCTCGGAATCCGTCGCGGCCACGTACTCCACCCGGCCGATCTCGTGCAGCCAGGAGTGTTCCGGGCCGATGCCGGGATAATCCAGCCCGGCGCTGATGCTGTGCGCCTCGGTGATCTGGCCGTCCTCGTCCTGCAGCAGGTAGGTGCGGTTGCCGTGCAGCACGCCGGGCCGCCCGCGCGACAGGCTGGCCGCGTGCTCGCCAGAATCGAGCCCCCGCCCGGCCGCCTCGACGCCGATCAACCGCACGTCCGGGTCGTCCAGGAATGGGTGGAACAGGCCCATCGCGTTGGACCCGCCGCCGATCGCCGCCACCACGGCGTGCGGCAGGCGCCCCTCGGCGGCCAGCATCTGCGCCCGTGCCTCAGTGCCGATGACGGATTGGAAATCCCGCACCATCGCCGGGTAGGGATGCGGGCCGGCAACGGTGCCGATCAGGTAGTAGGTATCGTCCACGTTGGCGACCCAGTCGCGCATGGCGTCGTTCATCGCGTCTTTCAGCGTGCCGGCGCCGGAGTTCACCGGGACCACTTCGGCCCCCAGCAGCTTCATGCGGAACACGTTGGGCTTCTGCCGCTCGACGTCCGTGGTGCCCATGTAGATGGTGCAAGGCAGGCCGAACAGCGCGCAGACGGTGGCCGTGGCCACCCCGTGCTGGCCGGCGCCGGTTTCCGCGATGATGCGCGTCTTGCCCATGCGGTTGGCGAGCAGGATCTGGCCCATGCAGTTGTTGATCTTATGCGACCCGGTGTGGTTCAGCTCGTCGCGCTTGAAGTAGACGCGCGCGCCGCCGAGCTGCTTGGTCAGCCGCTCGGCAAACCAAAGCGGGCTGGGCCGGCCCACGTAGTCGCGCAAATAGCGGTCGAGTTCGGCCTGGAACGCCGGGTCCTGCTTGGCCTGCTCGTAGGCGGCTTCGACGCCGAGCACGAGCGGCATCAGCGTTTCGGCGACGAACCTGCCGCCAAAGCCGCCGAACCGCCCGCGGGCGTCCGGACCGGAGCGCAGCGTGTTGGGCCGGGCGGGTGCGATCTGGTTCATGGCTTGGCACTCCGTTGGGCCGACGATGGGAGGCAATTGCAAAGCGGGGGACATAGCGCAGGTTCGGCGGGCGCGCCAACCATGGCGACACGGCTCAGGGTGCCGCACCCCTCGGCATTACGGTAAGGCTCACCCGTTATCCCGATCCTGCCAAACCCAAGGGCCAACGATGCTCTACGCCAATGACGGCACGGCGCCACGCCAGACACTTACCCCCGCGCCGCATCTAGGTAGCCGGGCCGTCTGGCTCGACCTCCTCGATCCCACAGACGCCGAGCGGGACGCCGCCGAGCGGCTGACCGGGTTACGGGTGCCGTCGCGCGAACAAATCGAGGAAATCGAGAGCTCCAGCCGGCTCTATACCGAGAACGGCGTGATGTATTTCAGCATGCCCTACAGCACCCTGGGCGCCGACCACCGGTCCGAGGTCACGCCCGTGGGCTTCGTGCTCTCCGGCAGCCATTTGGTGACGCTGCGCTACGCCGTGCTCCCCCCGTTCGAGACGTTTGCCGAGCGGTTCGCCACCTCCGATGCCAAGAGCAGCAATGAGGTGTTCACCGCTCTCCTCGAGGCCATCGTGGACCGCGTTGCCGACGTGCTCGAGCGGGTGGCGCGCGAGCTGGACACCCTTTCCAAGACGACGTTCCGCAACGAGGATGGAACGGGCAAGCACAGCATCCGCCGGGCCGACCGGCAGTTGCGCGGCGGCCTGACCACGGTCGGCCGCTGCGGCGACACGCTGGGCAATTTGCGCGATAGCGTGCTGGCGCTGGGCCGGATGGCCGCCTATGCGCAACAGGGGGCGCCGGACTGGCCGCCCGAGCTGAAGACCCGGCTGGCGACGCTGCGGCAGGACATCGGCTCGTTGAACGATTATGACCAGCAGCTCAATGCCAAGATGGCCTTCCTGCTGGATGCCGTGCTCGGGTTCATCAACATCGAGCAGAACAACAGCGTGAAAGTGCTGACCGTTGTCTCCGTCGTGGGCATCCCGCCCACTTTCGTGGTCGGGCTGTACGGCATGAACTTCAAGAACATGCCTGAATACGACTGGACCTACGGCTACCAGTACGGCTGGGCGATGATCCTGCTGAGCGTGGTCGTGCCGCTGGTCTGGTTCCGGATCAAGGGGTGGATCTAGCGGACGCGACATACCAGTCCAGAACCTGCTCCCCCGTCCACATCGCCACGCCCTCGTGGGCCAGGATGTGGTCGTACAATGCTTCCAGGTACTTGATCCGGTGCGGCACGCCCGTGAGGTAAGGGTGGATCGAGATCGCCATCACCCGCGCGCTGTCCGCACCTTCCTGATACAACCGGTCGAACTGGTCACGGCCGCGGCGGAACAGTTCGTCCGATGCGTGTTGCTGCACGGCGCTGATCACCACGTCGTTGACCTCGACCGTGTAGGGGACGGAAACCAGCCGGCCGGTGCGGGTGCGGATGTCCACAGGCACGTCGTCCAGCACCCAATCCGCCACGTATTCGATGCCGAGTTCGGCGAGCAGGTCCGCGGTCTCGGCCGTCTCAGTCAGGCCGGGGCTCTCCCAGCCGCGCGGCTTGCGCCCGGTGAACGCCTCGATGGCGGCCATTGTGCCGGCGATGGCGGCGCGCTGATCGGCCACCCGGTGCATCGGTTGCTGCACGAAGCCATGGCCCATGAACTCCCACCCTGCGTCCAGCGCCGCCTGGCAGACGGAAGGGTAGAGCGTGCAGCAACTGCCGTTCACGGCGAAGGTGGCGCGCAGCCCGCGCTTGCCCAGAACGTCGAGAAACCGCCAGAACCCCGCGCGCATGCCGTATTCGTGCCAGGCCCAGTTCGGCAGATCCGGCAGCAAGGGCTGGCCCTGTGGCGGCGGCAGCACGGTGCGGGGCATGGGCGCCGCAGGGTCCCAGTTCTCGACGTTCACGATCGTCCAGACCGCCACCCGCTTGCCATCCGGTAGGTGCAAGGCCGGGCGGTCGCGCGGGCCAACGTAGGGGACGCGGTCACGAAAGCTGTCAGCCATGGACGCTCTCCCGGGCGGCTCGAATGAAGGCTTCGATCAATGCCGGATCCTTGCGGCCGGGTGCGCTTTCCACGCCGGAGCTGACGTCAACGGCCGGCGCAGCGGTTTGCGTGATGGCTGCGGCCACGGTGCCAGGGGTAAGACCGCCGGCCAGCAGCCACGGCCCGGGCGCCTGCCAGCCACGCAGCACCGCCCAGTCGAACGCCACCGCGTTGCCGCCGGGCCGGGTGGCGCCTTGCGGGGCCTTCGCGTCCAGCAGCAGGGCGTCCGCACCGTCCATTCCATCCGGCAGGTCCGCGGCGCCGCGGACACCCACCGCGCGCCACACGTCCCGGCCGAACCGTGCGCGCAGCTCGGCGGCACGGGCCGGCGACGCGACAACCTGCAGCGCGTCCAGCGCCACGGCGCCGAGCACCTCCGCCACGAGCGCGTCGGTCGGATCGACGAACAATCCAACGGCCAACGGACCTGGCCGGGTGGCCAAGGCAGCAGCGCGTTGCGGGGTGACGGCGCGAGGAGACGGCGGGAAGAACACGAACCCCACGTAGTCGGCCGGACGCGCTGCCTCGTATGCCTCCGGCGTGCTGATGCCGCAGATCTTGACCGCGGTCCGGCCAACGCTGCTCACACGCGGGGCGATCAGCCCTCGATGGTCCGGATGGCGACGCCGGGCCGGCCCGGACGTGGGCGCAGCGTTTCCACCTCGCGCTCCAGCACCTGCACCCGGCGTTCGGCCCGGCGCGCCCGGCGGCGTTCGCGCCCGGCACTCAGGCTGGCCACGAAGGCGCCGAGCAGGAAGAACACGGCGCTTGCTCCGAGCACAGCGGCCGAAAGCGGGATCACCAGCAGCAGGTCCGTCGGCCACAACCCGATCTGAACGGTGCCGCGGTTGGACAGGGCGAAGATCACGAGGAACAGCAGGAACGGCGCGGCAAACACGAACCCAAGCATTATGCCATGACCTTTTCGCGCGCTACCCGCGCATGCTTGCTGCCGCGGTTCACCCGCTCGCGAAGCTCCTTGCCCGCCTTGAAGAACGGAACCGCCTTTTCGTCAACCGGCACGGCCTCGCCGGTGCGGGGGTTGCGCCCGGTCCGCGCATCCCGCTTCTTGACGGTAAAGGCGCCGAACCCGCGCAGCTCGACCCGTTCTCCCCGGGCGAGCGCACCGGTAATCTCGTCGAAGATCGTGCCGACGATGATCTCCACGTCGCGACCCAGCAGATGCGGGTTCGCCGCGGCCAGCTCCGCGATCAATTCCGACTTCGTCATATTCAGCCTCATCCAACGGGGCGGACGCTACAGGGCAGGCAGGCAGGGCGTCAACTCGTAAGACATTCAGAATAAACGGTGTTCTGACATTGAAAGGGGTTGACGAGTACCGAAATCAACGCTCTGCACACTCACTCCGCCGCCGCGCGCATCGCCGCCCAGCCCGCCTCCACATCGGCCATCTCCGTCGCGATCGCGCCTACGGACACGCGGACCATCCACCGCCCGTCCACCACCGCGGGCGTGAGATAGGCGGCGCCCGAGCGGTTTACCGCCTCCGCCCAAGCACGGGTGTGGGCGTCCAGCGCTTCTCCCTCCAGCCCCGCCGGATCGTAGCGGACGCACACTGTCTGAAGCGTCACCGGCGCCACCACGCGCCAACCCGGCGTGGCTGCCACCAGTTCGGCCAGCGCGCGGGCATTGGTCATGTCCCGCCGCAGCCGCGCCTGCAGCCCGGCCACGCCCTGCTCGCGGATGGTGAACCACAGCTTGAGCGCACGGAACCGGCGGCCGAGCGGGATGCCCCAATCGCGCAGGTTGCGCACTTGCCCGTCCACGCTGGACTGCAGGAACGAGGGGTTGGTGGACATCACCCGCACCAGGTGCTCGGAGTCCCGCACGTAGTACAACGAGCAGTCAAACGGCACGCCCAGCCATTTATGGGCGTTGAGCACGATGCTGTCCGCTTGCTCGATCCCGTCCCACATCCAGCGGCATTCGGGCAGGATCATCGCACTGCCGGCCATCGCCGCGTCCACGTGCAGCCAGATGCCGTGGCGGCGGGCGACCGTGGCGAGGCCTGCCACCGGGTCGATCGCCGTGGTGGCCGTGGTGCCCGAGGTCGCGACGACGGCGCAGGGCACGATCCCGGCCGCGATGTCCGCCTCCACCAGCGCCGCAAATGCGTCCGGCCGCATGGCGTGGGCGTCGTCGCACGGCACCAAACGGAGGTTGTCGCGCCCGAACCCGGCCAGCAACGCCGCCTTGTCCACCGAGGAGTGGCTCTGCGCCGAGACGTAGATCGCGAGCGGCTTGCGCTCCGCCTGCAGCCCGCCGCGGGTCAGCGCATAGTCCGTCACCCGTTCCCGCGCGCAGATCAGCGCGACCAGGGTGGAGGTGGACGCCGTGTCCTGGATCACACCGCGCCAAGCGTCCGACAGGCCGACCATCTGGCGGACCCATCCGGTGGTGACCTCCTCCACCTCGGTGATCGCCGGGGAGGACTGCCAGGACAGGCCCAGCACGCCGAGCCCCGTGCTCGCCAGGTCCCCCAGCACGCCGGCGGGCTCGGCATTGGCGGGAAAGTAGCCGAAGAAGCGCGGGTGCTGCCAAAGCGACAGGCCGGGCGTCACGATCCGGTCCAGGTCCTCGAGTACGGCGCCGAACGGTTCCGGCTGCTCCGGCGGCGAAGCGGGCAGGGCGGCGGCGACAGCGCCGGGTTCGGTGACGGCCTGCACAGGGCGGCTGGCGAGGCTGGCTTGGTGGTCGGCGAGCCAGTCGATGAGCTGGTGGCCGTAGCGGCGGAATTCATCGGGGGTCATGCGGTGGTTTAGCACGGCTACGGTTTGGCCAAAAAGCTGGCTGTTTATCCGGCGTGACCGACCGTCTCACGCATCCCTAGCGCGCCAGCGCTGCCACATCGCGCAACGCCTCCGCGATTCCCGGGGCCGCCGCCAGGATCGGGGCGCCCTGCGTCGGCCCGGCGCCATCCATGA
>CAXTVQ010000052.1:0-36612 GCA_964247705.1 uncultured Acetobacteraceae bacterium
GGGAGGGGAGCAGCATTTGCGGCTAGTCCGTTATTGCGGCGTAGGTCAGGACGCGTAGCTCTCGCCGGATCGGGTAGGCCGAGGATGGCATCAACTGCGTCAGCATGACCACGGCCAGGTCCTCGGCCGGGTCTACCCAGAAGGCGGTGCTGGCGGCGCCGCCCCAGGCGAACTCGCCCGGTGTGCCGACGATCTGCGCGCGGGCCGGGTCCAGCATGACGGAGAAGCCCAGGCCGAAGCCGATGCCCTCGTAGGAGCTTTCGCTGAACCGCGGCATGCCCATCGCCGCCATGTCGCCGCGGAGGTGGTTGCTCGTCATCAGCTCGACCGTCTTGCGGCCGAGCAGGCGCACGCCGTCCAGTTCGCCGCGGTTGAGCATGAATTGGCAGAACCGCATGTAGTCGCCGACGGTCGCCACCAGGCCGCCGCCGCCGGAGCAGATCGCGGGGGGCGAGAGATAGCGGCTGGTCGCCGGGTCGTCGACCAGGGTCACGCCGCCGGTGGCGGACTTGCCGTAGTTGGCCGCGAACCGCGCGGCCTTCTGCGCCGGCACGTGGAAGGCCGTGTCCGTCATGCCGAGCGGCTCGATCACGCGGCGCATCAGGAAGTCGCCGAACGGCTCGCCGGAGACGGTCGCGACCAGGTGGCCCAGCACGTCGGTCGCGACGCTGTAGTTCCATTCGGCGCCGGGTTGCGCGAGCAGGGGCAACTTGGCCAGGCGCTCCACCAGCTCGCCGAGGGTGCATTCGGCGCCGCCGAAATCGATGCCCTCGTCACGGTACAGCGCGTCCACCTGGGTGGATTGCATGAACCCGTAGGTCAGGCCGGAGGTGTGGGTCAGCAGGTCCCGGATGGTGATCGGGCGCGCCGCCGGCACGGTGTCGATCTTGCCGCGCTGCCCGCCGGCGGCGACGCGCATGGTGGTGAAGCACGGGAGGTAGTGGCTCACCGGGTCATCGAGCTGGAACCGGCCCTCCTCGTACAGCATCATGATGGCGACGCTGGTGAGCGGCTTGGTCATGGAATAGATGCGAACGATGGTGTCGGGCGCCATCGTGGCCCCGGTTTCCTTGTTGGCCAGGCCGCAGCAATGCAGGTGGGCGACCCGGCCGCGCCGCGCGACCATCGTGGTGACCCCGGCCAGCTTGCCGCTCTCCACCAGCCGCTCGGACCATGCCTTCACATGGTCGAGTTGCTTGGAGGACAGGCCGACATCCTCCGGTGCGGTTCCTACGGTCGTGTCCATCGGCTCGGTCCCTTTCGGTTGTCGGTTGGCGTCGACACTACAGTGCCGCGCGCTCGTCGTCAGGTGCAAACGTCACGATGGCTTGAGCCCCAATCATCGGCGACCGGGTCGGCGCGGGCCTCGTTCGACCGCCGGCTGCACCGACAACAGGATAGCGATCAGGCTCGAGGGACCGCGCACGCGGTTCCGGGCTTTGAAGTGTGCGTGATGGCGGGCGGCGCCCGCCCCTATGGGTCCGTGTACGGCGGTTCATGCCTGGCGTGGAGGTTGCGCGCGGGGTGGACGGCGTCCGCCCCGGGGCTAGATCTGCAATCCCCCGACGCTCGTTCCGCCGCAGACGAAAAGGGTCTGCCCGGTGATGAACCCGGCGGCCGGTTCGGCGAAGAACAGCACCGCCCGCGCCACATCTTCCGGCCGGCCCAACCGCCGTACCGGGACGGTATTCGCCAACTGCTCGATGCGCGGATCGCCCTCCGGCAATACGGCGTGGAACTGGTCCGTCGCCTCCACCGGCCCGGGTGCGATCACGTTCACCGTTACACCGAGCGGGCCCAATTCGAGGGCCCAGGTGCGCGCCATGCCGATCATGCCCGCTTTCGTGGCCGAGTAGCTGGTGCGGGTGGGCAGGCCAAGCGCCGCGCGCGAGGAGATCAGCACGACGCGGCCCCAGCCATCCTCGCGCATTGCCGGCAGCGTCGCTTGCACCAGCGTAATGGCGGCGCCTAAGTGCAGGCTCACCAGTGCGTCGAGGTCCACCCGGTTCACATCCGGCAGCAGCGCCGGGCGGATCGCGCCGGCGTTGTGGACCAGGATCGTCGGGCGCCAGCGTTCCGCCGCTTGCAGTGCCGCATCGTGGGTTTCGGCGGCGCTCAGCAGGTCGACAGGCAGGGTGTGCAGATGCTCGTGGTCGATCGTTGCGGGCGCATGGTCGAGCGAGACCACCCGGTGCCCGGCTGCGAGCAGGCCGGACGCGATCGCACGCCCGATGCCGGCGCTGCCGCCGGTGAGCAACGCGGTCAGCATGCGGTCAACACGGCGCGGCCCATTCTGTCCTGCGACGCGCGCACCACCACGGGCCCTGGCCGTGCATCACCGATGAAACAGACGGCCGTCATGCCCGGGCCGATCCGCACCAGGCCGACCGCCTGTTGCCCGGCATGGGAGGGTTCGAAGCTGTGGCACACGCGGGTGATCGCCAGCAGTTCCCCCGGGACACTCTCCGCCGAATGCCAGGCGAGATCGTCCGACAGGCACAAGCGGCAAACCTCGCGCGGCGGATACTGCCCGGCGCCGCACGCGGCACATGCCTGCAAGGCGAACCGCCCTTCGCGCGCGGCCTCGTCCATCGGGTGCATTGCGGCGGCGCGGCTCATGCGGCGAGCACGCAGGCGGCTGTGCAGATGCCACGATCATAGTTGATCATCCCGAAGCCGCTCACCAGCGCGTGGCGGGCCTTGGCCACTTGCCGGCCCGGCGCCGCCCCGAGCAGTTGCCGCATCGCCTCCACCAGGCCCAGATAGCCACCGGCGGCACCCGCCTGACCGCCGGAAAGCTGGCCGCCGCCGGTGTTGTGCGGCAGGCCGCCGGTGGCCGTCAGGTTCTTGCCGCGCAGGAAGCGCGCGGCCTCGCCGGGTGCGCACAGGCCGAGCCCTTCGAATTGCAGCATGCTGATCACGGGGTAGTCGTCGTAGGTCTGCACCATATCCATCCCGCCCGGGCCGATGCCAGCCTGCGCCCAGAGCGCATCCCGGTCCATCGCCCAGCCGCCACGGAGTTGGACCGGGTCGTCCGGAAAGGCATTGTGCCGCTCGATCGCGGCGAGCATGCGGACATAGGGCAGGCCTATCCGTTCGGCATGCGTCCGTGGCATGACGAGGAAGCCGTCCGCACCGGCGCAGGGCATCACGCAGTCCAGCAGGTGCAGCGGGGGGCAGATCGGGCGCGCTGCGAGGTAGTCGGCCATGGTGATCGGTTTGCGCAACAGCGCGCCCTCGGTGGCCGCTGCGTTCTGCCGTTGGGAGACGGCGAGACGACCAAAATCCTCCCGCGTGGCGCCGGTCGCGCGCATGTAGGCGTCGGTGATCAGCGCGAAGCTCATGTTGGGGCCGCCCGCGGCGTACGGCCAGACGGCGTCGCGGGACCAGAGGCTGAAGTTGCCGAGCAGGTCACGCAAGCTGGTCTCGTTGGCCGTGTCGCCGGCGATGCAGGCGACCACGGTTGCGTCGCCGCACTGCACGGCGCGGGCGGCGCGGCGGGCGGCCATGATGCCGCAGGCGCCGCCGGTCGGGATCCAGTCCAGGCTGCGGGGGGACATCCCGACATGCTGGACGAAGGGCGCCGGGCCGTCGGGCGCGAGCGTGAAGGAGGACAGGCAGAGCCCATCGACCTCCTCCTTGCGCAAGCCGCTCGCCTCGAGCAATCGGGCGAGGGCACGGCCGAGCCACCAGGTGGCGCTGCGGTCGGAGCGGCGGGCGTAGGGCTGCGTCACCGGGCAGGTCAGCACGATGTCGTCGAAGCCGGTCACGCCGGGTGGCGGGTGCGGGTTTTCAGGGCGCGGGTGTCGATGCAGCCCGGCGTTCCGGGCAGCGCCGCCGCTTGTGCCTTCAGTTCGCCGCGCTGGATCTTGTTGGTTGCGGTCAGCGGCAGCGCGTCCACGAAGGCAACCCAGCCGGGCACTTTGAAATACGAGAGATCGGTCAGGGCGGCTTGCACGATGTCTGCGGCCAACGCCGGCGTGGCGGGGCCGCGCGGGACGATACAGGCCAGGACTTCCTCGCCGCGCACCGGGTCCGGCGTGGGCGCCACGGCGACGTCCGCCACGCCGGGATGGCGGCGCAGCACGCTTTCGACCTCGACGGCGGAGACGTTCTCGCCGCTGCGGCGGATGACGTTCTTGCGGCGGTCGATGAACAGAAGGTCGCCGCCGGGTTCGCGCTGGACGACGTCCCCGGTGTGGAACCAGCCGCCTTGCCAGGCTGCTTCGGTCGCCGCTGGGTCATGCAGGTATTCGGTGAAGAACCCGGCGTGCGGATCCGGCCCCGCCGCGCGCACCAGCAATTCGCCGGGGATGCCGTCCGGGGTGTCGGCGCCGGCTTCGTCCACGATGCGCAGCGCCATCTCCGGCCCGGCGCGGCCGAAGCAGGCGGTGCCGACCCGGCGGGGTTCGTGGTTGGCGATCACGCAGCCGCCGGAGCCGGTCTCCGTCATGGCCCAGGCCTCGAGCAAAGGGAAACCGAAGCGCTGCTCGAACACGGCATGATGGCGGCGGTCCACGCCTGCGCCGAAGCCGAAGCGCACGGCGTGGGTGCGGTCGGCCTCGCTCGGGGGGGCGCCGAGCAGCATGGACGGCATGACGCCGAGATAGTGGACGATGGTGGCCCGGCTCTGCCGCACGCTATCCCACCAATTGCGCGGATGGAAGCGGTCGAGCGGGACGATGCAGCCGCCGCTCAGGATCATCGCCATGGTGGAGAAGGCCATCGCGTTCATGTGCACCATCGGCAGCGGCGTGATCAGCCGGTCGGCGCCGGGTTGGATCGTGGCGAGCCCGCCGACGTCCAGATACCACTGGCCGGCGCGCAGGAAGTAGTCGTTGGACAGCACGCAGCCTTTCGGTTTGCCCGTGGTGCCGGAGGTGTAGAGCAGCGCGCACTCGTCGCCCGGAGCGGCGTGAGCCGTGGCCGGCGTCACCGCCCCTTCCAGGAGCGATACGGGGTGCGGGGCGCGCTGCGCAGCGGCCTGCAGCTTGGCCCGGTGCGCCGGCGCCGCTACGGCGTGGGCCAGGCCGCTATGCGCGATCAGGTAGTCCAGCTCCGCCGGGCGGAGGTCCGCGTTCAGCGGCACCACGCTGATGCCGCACGCGTTCAACGCCAGCCAGTGCCAGAAGAACTCCGGCCTGTTGTCCAGCATCAGCCCGACGCGGCCACGCAGCCCGCCGTAGCTCGCCGCCAGCGCGCGCACCGTGGCGCCGGCGTCGGCGTAGGTGATCTCCCCGGCTTGGATGCCATACGCCTCGGCGGTCTCGGGCAGGATGCAAAGGAACGGCCGCTCACCCCAGGTCTCGACGCTGCGGAAAAAGGCGGCCGCGACCGTCACGGGAAAAGCTGCAGCGAGGGCAGCGCCATTCCGGCGGAGAGCAGGTCCACCCGCTTGAGGAGGATCCTCAGTGCGCCATCCACCTCGTGCAAGTGATGGACCATGGTGCCCGCATGAACCTGCTGCTCGTCGCCGCGCACTTCGGCGTAGAAGAATGCCGTGCGGACGACCTCCGGCGCCACGATCTCGGGCGCCTGCAACACGTGCTGCGACCGGCTGCGCGGGTGCTGGCTGAATGGGCCTTCCTTCAGCCGCTCCACCCGCAGCTTCAGCAGCAGCGTGTCCTCATAGGCCAGTGAATTGTGCCCGAGCGGGTCCATCTGGTCGGGGGAGAGTGGAACCCAGTAATGCCCGTCCTCCGCGAACAAGGCCAGCCACTCGTCCCAGCGCTGCTCGTCCAGCAGGCGCGCCTCGCGATAGACGAACTGGATCAGCCGCTCGCTCAAGCGGGTTCCACAAAACGGGCCGGCTCCATATACCGGGTCCAGGCGCGGAACTGGTTGCGCATGGAGATCTCGCTGGTGCCGTTGACCGTGAGGTCGGGCGGACCGACCTCCGCCGGATCCCAGTCGCGCTGCAGGTTGACCCACTCGTTGCCGTCCGCGAGCAGGCCTTCCTGGATCACGCGGTAGCAATACTGGTCATCGTGTCCCACGATCGACATGGGCGAGTTGATCAGGCGGTTGTAGGTGACGGTCCGGTGCAGCATCGCCTCCGGTGCGCCTTTCAACCGGAACGTCCAGCTCTCGATCAGCGTTTTGTCCACCGCGACCGGGCGGACTACGCGGATCGACTGGATAGCGCCCTTGATAGTCAGGCTCGGGTAGTAGACGGTGTTGTGCCGCACCGTCCCCAGGATGTCGCGCGCCCGTTGCTCGCCGTAGGTCGCGACCATCGCCGCCTCGTAGTCGGGCATCTTGGCGTAGGAGGAGTGGATGGAGAAATGCACGCCCGAATAGCTGTGCCCGTTCTCGAACACGCGCACGCCCATCTTGTCGAAGAAGCCGTAGCCGGAGGCGAACGGCACGAGCTGCTCGATCGCCATCGGCTTAGGCTCGTCCTCCGGCTGGCCCTCCCAGAGCCGCTTGGCGGTGCCCGCGGCAGACTCGTGCGCCACCATCGGGTGCATGGTGTCGTTCAGGTTCTCGACGAACATCTTCCAGTTGCTGTCGTGCATGTAGCGCAGCACGCCACCCACGATCTCGAGCTCACCCGAGGGAGAACGGTCTGCCAGGTAGTCGATCGAGGAGAGCGAGGCGCCAAAATACTCATCGAAGTCAGGGCCGTCCGCCGAGAGCCGGGCGAACACGAAGCCGCGGTAGATGTTGCTGGCCACCACCGCGAGGCCGCGGGCCGCGTCGCATTGCTCGAAGGCGGTGTTGGCGTAAGCGCCCTTCATCGGCACGCCGCGCAGCCCGCCATCCAGCCGGTAGGTCCAGGCGTGATACGGGCAGCGGAAGAAACCGCCGACATTGCCCGAGGTGTCGGACACCAGCTTGGCGCCCTTGTGCGAACAGCGGTTGCGCATGACCCGCACCGAGCCATCGCGCTGGCGGACCATCATCACCGGCTGCAGGCCGATGGTGGTGGTGTAGTAATCGCCTTCCGCCGGGATCTGGCTGTCGTGGCCCACGAACACCCAAGTGCGGGCCCAGAGCTGGTCCATCTCGCGGCGGAACACCTCGGGCGACGTGTAGACGTCCCGGTGCACGCGGTCCGGCTGCACGAGGGCGCGGATGGAGGCCGGGTCCATGTGTCAGGCCCTTTCCATCGCGGGTACGGTCTGCACTGCGACCTGCCCGGGCAATTCGGCCTCGAGCGCGTGGCGGAGTGCCGTGCCAGTGTCATCGGCAAGGGCAGCGTTCCGCAGGCGGGCGAGTGCCGCCGGATCGCGCAGCTTAGGCTCCGCCTGCATCAGGGCCGCGAAATTGCTGCGCCCCCGGGCGATGGTGTCGCTGTAGCCCTTCACCAATCGCTGGCATTGCGCGACCTCGAGCGCCATGGCCGGGTGCGTGGCGGCAAGTGCCACGATGCGCGCCATCCAGGCATCGATTGCCGCCATCTCCGCCGCGTGGCGCAACGTGCCACGACGCCAGCGCCGGCCTTTCGCGACCGCCCAGAGCAGCAGGAAGCCCGAGATCGACGTCGTCTCCACCCGGCGGCCGGAGCGGGTCAGCCGCTCCACTACGGCCCGCGCCGTGCGGGAGCCGAGCAGCCGGCGGCCCCATATGCCCGGCAGGGTCTCCGCGATCTCCTCCAGCCGGGGATGCATCCACTCGCGGATGCGCAGCACCTGGCCGGGCTGCAGCCGCACCTCCTCGGCCACACGCTTGAACCGCGAGGCGCGGATTTTGAGGTCGGCCACGCGGATCGGGTCCTCGTAGCTCATCCACAACGCGAGATACCGTGCGGTCTCGGTCAGCAGGTCGCCGGCGCCATGCAGCGGTTGCAGGCGGCGTTGGTAGTCGGCGGCATAGTCTGCGTCCTGGTAATCCGTCAGGCGCCGCACGCCCTCAGCGATGATCTCCGCCGCCTCGGGGCTGACCGGGACCGGGGCAAGCACGGGCGTGGCGCCGGCCGCATCGAACCCGGCGGCGAACGCGGCGAGCGAGTTGTTCACGCCCACTCCGCCGGCGCGGATGGCAGCCTCGAACTGCGCCCGGCTGAACGGCAATGCGGCGGACCCGGCCAGTCCGCCGAACAGGGCCGCGCTGATCACGCTGCCAGTGTCCTCGGCCAGCCGAAGCATGTCCGCCGCGATCAACCGGCGCGCCGCCTGGGTGCACGCCGCCAGCATCGGGGCGCTGTCCATCCGGCCGTCGCCCATCGCGGTGCGTTCCGTCATGGAATACACGCGGTGGGTGGAGGCGATGAGGGTGGTCCTATCCGGCGTGACCAGGCCGCGGGTGACGGCGCGGGCTGCCTCCATCAACTCGGACGCGATGACCACGTCCACGTCGCCGGGCACGGGCATGAGAGCCAGAACCGGCTCCCGCCCCGTATCCGGGAAGAGCTCGACGTAGTAGATCGTGGCGCCCGTGCGCTGCGCCACGCCGGGCACGGAGGTGGATTGCGCGATGTAGCCGTTCGCCTCGGCCATGCCGACGATCCAATCGGCCAGCACGCCGCCGCCTTCGCCGCCCATGGCGAGGATGGCGATGCCGATGGCGCGCGCACCCTCACCCCAGCCCTTTCCCGCGGGCGGGAGAGGGAGAAGAGTGCCGTCAGGCATGGGCTAGCCTCGAGATTACGGCTTGGCTGAGGCGGTGGCGCAGGCGGTCCCACCATGTCGGGTTATTGATCAGGTCGGCGCGGTAGAAGGAGGGGCACAGCACCGCCGCATCCGCCACTTCTCCGCACACACCGCAGCCGACGCAGGCGTTGTCCACCGCCGCCACCGGATCCCGCCGCAGCTTGTCCGGGTTAGGACGGACCGAAAGCGACGGGCAGCCGGACAGGCGTATGCAGCTATGGTCGCCGGTGCAGGTGTCCGGGTCCACGCCGAAGCGTTCGCGCACCACGCGCTCCCCTCGTTTGATCGCGTCCCGCACCAGCGGCTTGACCCGGCGTTGGCGGTTGAGCTGGCACTCGCTTGCCGCAACGATCACCTTCGGGCCGCGCTCGGCCGTGGTCAGCGCCTCCCGCAGCAGGTCCCGCATCTTGCCCACGCTATAGGTGCGGTTCAGCGTGCGGACCCATTTCACGCCCACGCCGCGCACCGCTGCCTCGATCGGGTTTTTCGTCGCGCGGCTCGCATTGTCCGCCTTGGACGAGAGGATGTCCTGCCCGCCGGTCGCCGCGGAGTATCCGTTGTCCACGATCAGCAACACGTTGTCGGACTTGTTGAACACGGCGTTGCCCACGCCGCTGGTCAGCCCGTTGTGCCAGAAGCCGCCATCGCCCATCACGCTGATGGTGCGGCGGTTCGCCCCCGGATCGTTCAGAGCGGCCGCCCCAGACCAACCGAGCCCATAACCCATCGTGGTGTTGCCGATGTTGAACGGCGGCAGGATCGAGAACAGATGGCAGCCGATGTCGCAGGAGACGTGGTGCGGCCCGAGTTCACGCTCCACAAGCTTCATCGCGGTGAAGATCGGCCGCTCCGGGCAACCGGTGCAGAACGAGGGCGGGCGGCCGTGCACCGACACCGCGGGCACTGCCGCTTTCGGGGCCGCGGCGGGGGCGAGCGCCGGCAGGTAACGGTCGATGAAAGCGCGCAGCCCGGCCTCGATCACCGGCGGGGTGTACTCGCCGGCCATCGGCAGCATGTCCTTGCCGTGCACCGCCGTCTGCACGTCCGCTCGGCGGAGTATGGCGTGCAGCGCCTGCTCGATGTATTCGGGCTGGCCTTCCTCCACCATCAGCACCGCGCGCTTACCTGCGGTGAACTGGACGATCTCCGCATCGACCAATGGGTAGGTGACGTTCATCACGTAGAGCGGGACGCGGCTCTCGCCATACGCATCGGCCAAGCCTAAGCGCTGCAGGCCGCGGATGACCGCATTGTACATGCCGCCCTGCAGGATGATGCCGCAATCCTGCACGCCTTCGTTGAACACCTCGTTCAGGCGGTGCTCCTGGATGTAGCGCACCGCCGCCGGCCAACGGTCGCGGACCTTCTCGATCTCGTGGCCGTAGCTCGCGGGCGGCAGCACGATGCGGCTGGTGTCCCGACGCGGCTGCTCCATCGCATCGCGCACCGTGAAAGCCGGCCGCCGGTTCGCCTTGGTCGTGAAGCGCCCGTGCACGTGGCAGGCGCGGATGCGCACCTCGAGCATCACCGGCGTGCTGCTCGCCTCCGACAGCGCGAAGCCGTGCTCCACCGCCGCCACGATAGCGGGCAAGTTGGGCCGCGGGTCCAGCAGCCACATCTGCGACTTCATGGCGAACGCATGCGTGCGCTCCTGCATGATCGAGGAGCCTTCGCCGTAATCCTCGCCCACCACGATCAGCGCGCCGCCGACCACGCCGCCGGATGCGAGGTTCGCCAGCGCATCCGAGGCCACGTTGGTGCCGACAGTGGATTTCCACGTCACGGCGCCACGCAACGGGTAGTTGACCGAGGCCGCCAGGGTCGCCGCTGCTGCCGCCTCGCTGGCCGAGTTCTCGAACCGCACGCCGAGTTCGTCCAGGATCGGCTGCGCGTCCGACAGCACGTCCATCAAGTGGGAGATCGGCGCGCCCTGGTAGCCGGCCACGTAGGCCACGCCTGATTGCAGCAGCGCCTTGGTGATGGCCAGGATGCCCTCGCCGCGAAACTCCTCGCCCTCGCCGAGCCGCAGCAGCTCGACCTCGGCCTTGAACGACCGCTCGGCCATTACGCGGCCACCAACGCCAGCACCCGGCACGGGCTGCCTGACCCGGCGGCGATCTTCAGCGGCGGCGTGATCAGGATCGCGCCGGTGGGCGGCAACTGGTCCAGGTTCGTGAGGCTGGCCAGGCCGAACTTGCCCGCGCCGTGCATGATGGTATGGCAGGGAAACGCCGGGTCGAACGAATGCGCGGCGCCGGCGTCGGTGCCGACGCACTCCGTGCCGAAACCGGCCACGTCCCGCTCCTGCGCCAGGAAGCGCACGCAACCGGCATCCGGCCCAGGTGTTTGCGGGCCGGTCTCGGTGATGTTGAGAAACGCGGCCCCTGTCCGCTTGGACCAGCCGGAGCGCAGCAGCAGCCACGCGCCAGCCGGAATGCGGCCGTGTGCCGTTTCCCATTGCTCCACCCGAGCTTGGGTCAGCAGGAACCCGGCGTTACCGTTGCACTCCGCTTCGACGTCCACCACGCAGGCGGGGGCGACCAAGCGCGCCGGCGGGATCGTGTCCGTGCTGCCATTCGGCTGGTCCCGCCCGGTGATCCAATGTACCGGTGCATCGAAATGCGTTCCGGTGTGTTCGCCGAGGCTGATGTTGTTCCAATACCAGCCGGGCCCGGCGTCGTCATAGGCGGACACGGGCGTCATGCGGAACGGCGCCGACTGTGCGAAGGGTGGCGGCAAGCCGATCACCGGCGTCTCGGGCGAGAGCGGCTGCGACAGGTCCACCACTCGGACCGTGCCGCTGGCCAGGGCTTGGGCGAGAGAAGATAGCGCGTCGCTCACGATCCATCTCCGGATGACAGCTTAGGATGGAGCAGGATGCGGGGCGGGTGAAGTAATTTCTTACTTGCGACGTTGCCGGTTGCGCCCGGCCGATGCGTTATCAGAATGGCACACCCACAATGATGGAGTAAATCGTGCGATTCCTGGTTTGGCTATTCCTGGCCGGCGGCCTGGCTATACAGGCCCGTGCAGCGACGCTGGACGGTGTCACGCTGCCGGACCACTACACGGTCGGCGGCCAATCGCTGGTGCTAAACGGCATCGGGGTGCGGACTGTGACGATCCTGGACGTCAAGATCTACGTCGCCGGACTGTATTTGCAGCAGCCGAGCCATGACGCGGCACAGATCCTAGCCTCGCCGGAGTCGAAGGTTCTCATCCTGCAGTATTTGCATTCCGGGTCTAAAGCCGAAGTGGAGGAGGAGTACCGCAAAGGCGAGCAGGTGAACTGCGGCCAAGGCGGATGCGCGCAGTCGGACGCGGCCGATTTCGAGCGGCTGGTGGCAGCGGCGCCCGCGGTCAAGGTCGGCGACACGACGACCTACATCATCAGCACGCGCGGGCTGGAGGTGTTGGCCAACAACCAGCCGATCGGCACCTTCGCCAATCGGGACCTGGCCAACCGTATCCTGGCAGGGTTCATCGGCGCACATCCGCCGATGGAGTCGCTGCGCAGCCGGTTGCTTGGAATGACGGAGTAGGCGGGCGCGACTACGCCGGCACCACCTGCCCGCCCTCGAGCGTAACCCGCCGGTCCATCCGGCGGGCCAACTCCGGGTTGTGCGTTGCGATCAGCGCCGCGACACCCTGGCCGCGCACCGTGGCAAGCAATGCATCGAACACGAGCCCCGAGGTGCCAACGTCCAGATTGCCGGTCGGCTCGTCCGCCAGCAGGATCTTGGGCGCATTGGCCAGGGCGCGCGCGATGGCAACCCGCTGCTGCTCGCCACCCGACAGCTTACCCGGCAGATGGCCGGTCCGGGCAGCGAGGCCAAGCGTCTCCAGCAACGACCGGCCACGCGTCTCGGCCTGGCGCCGTTGCTTTCCGGCGATCAACTGAGGAAGCACGACGTTCTCCAGAGCGCTGAATTCACCCAATAAATGGTGGAATTGATAGACGAATCCGATCGCATCCCGCCGGATAGCGGTGCGCGCCGGGTCCGGCAATGCGCCGGCATCCCGGCCGTCCACCAGCACGGCGCCGCCATCCGGCCGTTCGAGCAGCCCGGCCAGGTGCAACAGCGTGGACTTACCAGTGCCGGAGGGTGCCACCAGCGCCACGATCTCGCCCGGCTGCAGCACTAGGTTGGCCTGGCTCAGCACGGCCAGCGTATCCTCCCCCGTGCGATACGTCCGGCTCACCCCTCGCAACTCGAGCGGTGGACTAGACATTCCGCAACGCTTCGACCGGGTCGGTCCGGGCGGCGCGCCAGGAAGGGTAGAGCGTCGCCAGCAACGACAGCACCAGCGCCATGACGATGATCTGCGCCACCTCGTGCCAGTCCAGCCGGGCGGGGAGATGGGCCAGGTAGTAGACCGTCGGGTCGAACACGGTCCGCCCGGTCAGCGCCTCCACCCAGCCCTGGATGCGCTCGATATTGAGGCAGAACACCACGCCCAGCAGCGTGCCCAGCACGGTGCCGGTCACGCCCACGGAGGCGCCCACCATGAGGAAGATGCGCAGCACCGCGCCGCGCCCGGCGCCGATGGTGCGCAGCACGGCGATATCGCGGGTCTTGTCCTTCACCATCATGATCAGCGAGCTGACGACGTTGAACGCTGCAACCAGGATGATCAACGTCAGGATCAGGAACATCACGTTCTGCTCCACCTGCACGGCGGCGAAGAAGCTGTTGTTGTTTTGCTGCCAATCCAGGATGCGTACCGGCGTGTCGCCCAGGGCGGCCCGGATGGAGCGGCCGACCGGCCCCGCGCGGTCCGGGTCGGCGATCTGGACCTCGATCTGCGTCGCCTGGTTCGGCTGCTGGAAGAACACCTGCGCCGCCTCGAGGGGGATGAACACGTAGCCACTGTCATACTCGTTCATCCCCACCTGGAAGATCGCGGCGATGGTGTAGGCGCGCACACGGGGGATGGTGCCAAAGGCGGTGGCCGCACCCTGCGGCGAGACGAGCGTGATCTTGTCGCCCGCGGTCAGCCCGAAGCGGTTGGCCAGGGTGATGCCGACCGCGATCGCGTCCGGCCCCTTGAAGGCGTCGAGCGAGCCGGCGAGGATGTGGTCGCTCACCGAGCGCAGGCTCTCCAGATCCGTCTGGCCAATGCCGCGGACGTAGCCGCCGGTGTTGCCGCCGTGGTCGTTGGTGATCAACACCTGGCCGTCCACCACGGGAATGGCGGAGAGCACGCCGGGCACGGTGCGGATCTTGGCCGCGTCTGCCGCATAGGCCGTGAGCGGCTGGCCGGCGCCATACACGCCGAGGTCACCGTTGAAACCCAGGATGCGGTTCAGCAGATCCGTCTTGAACCCGCCCATCACGGACATGACGATGATCAGCGTCGCTACGCCCAGCGCAATGCCAACTAGGCTGAACCCGGCGATCACGGAGACGAAGCGTTCGCCCCGGCGCGCGCGCAGGTAGCGCCCGGCGACGGCGCGCTCAAACGGCCCGAACATGATCAGGCCCTCACCCCAGGACCTTGGCCAGCGCGTCCTCGATCGAAACCTCCACCCGCTCGCCGGTGGCGCGACGCTTCAGCTCGACCCGGCCGGACGCGGCGCCGCGGGGGCCGACCACGAGTTGCCACGGATGGCCCATCAGGTCGGCATCGGCGAACTTCGGGCCGGCGCGCTCCTCCCGGTCGTCATACAGCGCCGCAGCGCCGAGCTTGCCGTACAGCGTCTCGCATATCGCGCCGGTGGCCGCATCGCCCTGCTTGAGGTTGAGGATGGCGGCGCGGAAAGGGGCGATGCTGTCCGGCCAGATGATGCCGGCATCGTCATGGCTGGCCTCGATCACGGCACCGACCAGGCGGGAGACGCCGATGCCGTAGCTGCCCATCTCCGGAACCACGGGGGCGCCGTCCTGCCCCGCGACCGTTAGGCCCATCGGCGCACTATACCTGCGGCCGAAGTAGAAGATGTGGCCGACTTCGATCCCCCTGCCCTCGCGCCGCCGACCGTCCGGCACCTTCGCCCAGGCAGCCTCGTCATGCTTCTCGTCAGTCGCGGCGTAGAGGCTGGTCATCTGCGTGTAGAAGCGCGCCACGTCCTCGGGCTTGGTATGGTCGATCGCTGCGCCGAGTGCGTCGATCTCCTCGAACCCGGCGTCGAAGAACACGCCGCTTTCCCCCGTGGGCGCGAGGATGATGAACTCGTGGCTGAGGTCTCCGCCGATCGGCCCGGTGTCGGCCACCATCGGGATCGCCTTGACGCCCAGGCGCTGGAAGGTGCGCATATAGGCCAGCATCATGCGGCGGTAGCTCAGCACCGCGCCGTCGTAATCCAGGTCGAAACTGTAGGCGTCCTTCATCAGGAACTCGCGCCCGCGCATCACGCCGAAGCGGGGGCGTACCTCGTCGCGGAACTTCCACTGGATGTGGTAGAGCATCTGCGGCAGTTCGCGGTAGGACTTCACGGACTGCCGGACAAGGTCGGTGATGACCTCCTCGTTTGTCGGCCCGTAGAGCAATTCCCGCTCGTGCCGGTCCCGGAACCGCAGCATCTCCGGGCCATACGCGTCGTAGCGCTCGGACTGCCGCCAGAGGTCGGCCGCCTGCACCGTTGGCATCAGAACCTCCTGGCAGCCGATCGCGTCCTGCTCCTCGCGCACCACTTGGCCGATGTTGCGCAACACGCGCAGGCCGGCCGGTAGCCAGGCGTAGATACCGGCTGCGGTCTGCCGCACCAGACCGGCCCGCAGCATCAGCCGATGGGACGTGACCTGCGCCTCGGCTGGCGTTTCCTTCATGGTCGGAATCAGGGAGCGGGACAGGCGCATCGTGCAAGGGGCTCCGGGAACATGGCGTGCTGGGGCACAGGCAAGCCGTGGGTGGCGGACCCTACTCGCCGTGCTCGCTCCCGCGCAACGTGCCATCGTCCGCAGCAGCTCGTGACGCGCAAGGCTCCACTCGAGCCGCCGGTGAAACGACGCGCTAAGACTTCGGCCCTATTCAACTGCAGACGCCTAATGCTGGGAAGATTGCTGCGTCGCACAACGCAAACGCGCAACTTATTTACGTGTGACCCTCGAATCCGCCCTTTTAATGCGTGACAGCCAGTTAAGAATTCGTTAGAGACAAAAAAAGGCCCGCGCACCTTCCGGCGCAGCGGGCCAAGTTTAGGGAGGAAACGCCAGTCACACGGCAGGAAGAGGGAAACCCTCTTCCTGACCGTGATGATTGGCCAAACCGTGGGCACAAACCACAAAATAATCACAACGCGTCCGGGCTAAATTCGCGTTCCAGACACGGACTGCCTCGTATTTAGGCGCTCGCTGCCTTACCTCGGTCCGTCGCCTAATCGTCGTGCATGCTCGCGGCCATCTGCCGAAAGCTCACGTACGGACTGCGGATCAGGGCAACACTACCCGCCCAGATCACGCCAGAGACGAGAGTCGTTGCGATGACCTTGCGGAGCAACAACGGACGTTCCGGCGCGCCGCGCCAACCGCCGGCCTCCTCGTCCGCGTCTGCAACTGGACGGGTTCCGAACGGCAAAACCGCGAACAGCACCGTCCACCAGATCAGCGCATACAGTACGGCGGCCGTGAACCAACCCATCCCGGTCAGACCCGCAGGAGGTGCACGTCTACCAGCGGGCGCTTTTGCAGCTTGCGCCCGAGGGCCCGGCGCAATGCCGCCTTCGCCGCATCGAGCAAGGCGGCATCGTCCAAGCGCAATGCGGTCGGCAAGTCATCGAACGCCTGTGCGAATTCCTTGGTGACGCGCTCGCTCTCGGCGTCCTGCGGCTCGAACAAACCGGGCGCGCTGATCTTGGGATCGCCGAGCAACTCGCCCTCCTCGTCCACGGCCACGCTGGCCAGCACGATTCCGTTGAACAGCATGCGCCGCCGGGCCGCCATCACACCGCCGCTCAGAGGCACCAGACGATTGCCGTCCAGCACCAGCCGGCCGACCGGAGCCGAGTCTGAAACCTCCGGACGATTGCCTGTCAGGCTCAGGATATCGCCATCCTCGAGCATGATTGGGGTCGCCCCGGCCTCCTTCGCCAGCGCGGCATGGGCCGAGAGATGCCGCCACTCGCCATGCACCGGCACGGAGTAGGTCGGGCGCACCATCGCGTACATCCGGCGCAGTTCGTCGCGCGCCGGGTGCCCGGAGACGTGGACCATGTGGTCGTCCGCCGTCATCAGCTTTACGCCACGGCGGACGAGATTGTCCTGCACCGTGCCAATCGCGCGTTCGTTGCCGGGGATCACGCGGCTGCTGAACACCACCGTGTCCCCCTTGCCGAGCGCCACGTTGCGATGCGTGTCGTTGGCAATGCGGGACAGCGCAGAGCGCGCCTCGCCCTGGCTGCCGGTGACGAGGATCAGCAGATTGTCGTCCGGTACGACCTCCATCGCGTCTTCGGGGACGAACTCGCGCACGTTCTTCAGCATGCCGCATTCCCGGGCGGCAGCCTCGATGTTGCGCAGCGAACGGCCCACCAGCGCTACCGATCGCCCGGCATCCTGGGCGGCCAGCGCGATGCTCTCTACCCGCGCCACGTTGCTGGCGAAGCAGGTGACGGCGATCCGGCCCCGCATCGGACGGATCAGGGCGGCCAAACTTTCGCGCACCTCTGCCTCTGAGCCCGAATGGCCCTCCACCATGGCGTTGGTGCTGTCGCACACGATCGCCAATACACCCTCGCGACCCAGCGCCTCGAACGCCGCCTCGTCCGTAGCGGGGCCAATCAGCGGGTGCGGATCGAGCTTGAAGTCGCCCGTGTGCAAGATGGTGCCATATGGCGTGCGGATGACCAGCGCCTGGGATTGCGGCACCGAGTGCGTGACGCCCATGAACTGCAGCCGGAACGGAGGCAGCTCGAAACTGCCGCCCGGCTTTATCACGGTGATCTTGGCCTCGTTGACCAGCCCGGCCTCACCCAACTTGCGGCGCAGCACGGCGGCGGCAAACGGGGTCGCGTAAATCGGGCAGCGCAACTGCCGCCAGAGATGGGCGACGGCGCCGAGATGGTCCTCATGCGCATGGGTGATCACGAGGCCGACGAGACTATCCCGGCGCTCGGCGATGAACGCCGGGTCCGGCATCATGATCTCGACCTCGGGATTCTCCGCGCCACCGAAGCCAATGCCGCAGTCGACGGCGAGCCACCGCCCGTTGCAGCGGTAGAGGTTAAGGTTCATGCCGATTTCGCCCGTCCCACCTAAAGGCAGGAAGGCGAGATCGTTGGTTAATGCATCCAAATCAGTCGCTTTCTATGGATCTCGTCCGGTCTCTCGGTAATGTGGGAGCGGGGTTGCGCTCCGCCAACAGCCGAAGCCCGTCGAGGGTCAGATCGGGATCGATCTGCTCAATGATTGTGGTCCCTTCGGAGAACAGCGGCGCCAGGCCGCCGGTCGCGAGGACCTTGAGAGGGCGTTCGAACTCAGCCTGAATGCGGGTCGTGAGACCCTCGATCATGCCGATATAGCCCCAATAAAGACCGGATTGCATCGCGGGTACGGTGGCGCGGCCGATCACGGCTTGGGGCCGGCCGATCCCGATCCGCGGGAGGCGGGCTGCAGCCTGGTGCAAAGCCTCGATAGACAGGTTGATGCCGGGGGCGATGACACCGCCGATATAGGCGCCGACCTCGTCCACGATGTCGAACGTCGTGGCCGTGCCGAAGTCGATCACCATCAAGGGTCCGGCATAGCGCTGATGCGCCGCAAGTGCGTTCAACAACCGGTCCGCGCCCACTTCGGCCGGGTTGTCCACTTTGATCTCGAACCCCCAATCGAGGTTGGAGCGGGCAACCAGGGGCTCGACCTCGAACCAGTCGCGGCATAGGCGGCGGAGATGATACAGTGCAGCAGGAACAACGGTGCCGATTACGGCGCGGTTGACTAGGGCGGGCTTCAGGCCACGGTGTTCCAGAAGGGTGAGCAGCCAAACGGCGTACTCGTCCGAGGTCCGCTGCGCGTCGGTGCGGATGCGGAAGATGCCGCGCCACTCGCTGCCGTCGTGCACGGCGAAAACGATGTTGGTGTTCCCGGCATCGACGACCAGCATCATGGTTCCAACCCTGCCCTTTCCTCTTCCTCTCCCGCCTGCGGGAGAGAGCCGGGACGAGAGCGATGCGGTATGGGCCGCGCCGGGTTGCCTGCAACCGTAGCACCCGGCGGCACGTCCCGCGTGACCACGGCGCCGGCGCCGATCACCGCGTCCTCGCCTATGGTCACACCCGGTAAGATGATCGCGCCACCGCCGATCCAGGCGTAAGGGCCAATGCGGACGGGCCGGCCGAACTCCAAACCGGCCCGCCGCATAGCCGGATCGCGCGGGTGGTCGGCGGCGTAGATCTGTACCGCAGGACCAATTTGAACGCCCTCGCCGATGTCGACCGCCACGACGTCCAGGATCACGCAGCCGAAATTCAGGAAGGCATCGGCGCCGAGACTGATGTTGAAGCCGTAGTCGCAATGGAACGGTGGCCGGATGGTAGAACCCGGACCGACATGTCCGAGCCGCTCGGCCAGGAGCGCCCGGCGCTCCTCCGGGGGAGCAGCGCTGCCGGCGTTGAACCGGACCAGCCAGGCCTTGGTGGCTGCTTGGTCGGCCACGATCTCAGCGTCACCCGGCCGGTAAAGCGCGCCGGCGAGCATTTTCTGCTTCTCGGTTGGAACGGTCACCCGAACAGCACAGCGGCCGCAGCCTGTGCCGCTGTAACGATTGGGGCTGGGAAGACGAAGAAGAGCGTCGTCACCAGGGCACCGACCGCGGCGACGAAGGACAGCGACGGAGCTCGGACGTCGAACGCAGGCTGCGCCTCGTCGAAATACATGACCTTGATCACACGCAAGTAGTAGTAAGCACCGACGACGGAGGTCAGCACGCCAATCACGGCAAGCGTCCAGTAACCGGATTGGACGGCGGCATAGAACACGTAAAGCTTGCCGAAGAAGCCGCTGAACGGCGGGATGCCGGCCATCGAGAACATGAAGATGGCGAAGGCAAGCGCCAGCATCGGGTCGGTCCGTGCCAAGCCGGACAAGTCTGCGATCTTCTCCAGCGGCAGGCCACGCCGGCGCATGGCGATCATGCAGGCGAACACGCCGGCGGACATGAATACGTAGGTAACCATGTAGATCAGCACGCCCTGGATGCCGGCCTGCGTGTTCACTGCGAGACCGATGAGCGCGTATCCCATGTGGCCGATGGAAGAATATGCCATCAGCCGCTTGATCGAGGTCTGGCCGATCGCGGCCAGCGAGCCGAGCAGCATGGACGCAATGGAGATCAGCACGATCAACTGCTCCCACGCGGCCCCGAGATGGCCGAACGGCACTTCGAGCGCCCGCAGCAGCAGTGCGATCGCGGCGACTTTGGGAGCGGTGGACATGAAGGCCGTGACGGGGGTCGGCGCACCCTCGTAGACGTCCGGCGTCCACATGTGGAACGGCACGGCGCTGATCTTGAAGGCGAGCCCGGCGACGATGAATACGACGCCGATCACGAGCCCGGCGGCCGGGCTCTCGCCTGTGAGCCCGGTGCGGAGTTGGGCGAAGTCCATCGAGCCGTTGAAGCCATAGGCAAGCGAGATACCGTACAGCAGCAGCCCGGATGCGAGTGCGCCGAGCACGAAATATTTCAGGCCTGCCTCGGAAGAACGAAGGTCGTCCCTGTTGAATGCGGCCATTACGTAGATGGAGAGCGACTGCAACTCGAGCCCGATGTAGAGCGACATCAGGTTGGTTGCCGACACCATCACCATCATCCCGACGGTGCAGAGCATGATCAGGACGGGAAACTCGAACCGGTCGATCCCGGTTTTCACGTTGTAATCGATCGCCAGGATCAGGGCCAAAGCCGCGCCGGCCAGGATCAGGATCTTGGTGAAGACCGCAAAATGGTCGACCGCAAACAGCCCGCCATAGGCAGAGCCCATGGGCTGAGACACAACCAGCACGGCCGTCAGCAGCAACGCGCCGAGGCCGAGCATCGAGCAGGCAAGCGACGGGTTACCCTTCTTCCACAGCACGCCAAAGACGAGGATCGCCATCGCGAGGAGCGCGAGCACGATTTCGGGTGTGGCAAGGGACCAGTTGAGGGCGGTCATGGCACGGCTCCCGCCAGCTTGGTCATGGCGGCGAGCGCGGCCACATGGTTATCGACCATCGCCCCCACACTGGCGTCGAAAAACTGGGTGAAGCTGCTTGGGTAGATGCCCATCCAGAATGTGAGGAAGATGAGCGGCGTGAAGATTGCGATCTCCCGCGGCGACACGTCCAAGATCGAGCGCAGATCGTCCCGGGTGATCGAGCCAAAAACGATGCGGCGGTAGAGCCACAGCGCATACGCCGCACCCAGGATCATGCCCGTGCTGCCGAGCAAGGAGACCCAGAAGTTCACCTTGAACGCACCGACCAGCACCATGAACTCGCCCACGAACCCGGACGTGCCTGGCAGGCCCATGCTGGCCAGCGTGAAGAACAGGAAGATCAGCGCATAACCGGGCATCCGATCCCCAAGGCCGCCATAGCGGGCGATTTCGCGGGTGTGCATCCGGTCATAGATCACGCCGACGCAGAGAAAGAGCGCGGCGGAGACGATGCCGTGGCTCAGCATCTGCAGCATCGCGCCCTCGATGCCCTGTATGTTGAACGTGAAGGTGCCGATGACGACGATGCCCATGTGGGCCACCGACGAATAGGCGATCAGCTTCTTCATGTCCTGTTGTGCGAGCGCGACCAGGCTCGTGTAGATGACCGCGATCACACCCAGGGCGAACATCAAGGGGGCGAATACCTGTGACGCATGGGGCAGCATCGGCACCGAGAAGCGCAGGAAACCATAGCCGCCCATTTTCAGCAGCACGCCCGCCAGGATGACGGAGCCGGCTGTGGGCGCCTCCACATGGGCGTCTGGCAGCCAGGTGTGGACCGGCCACATCGGCACCTTGACTGCGAAGGAGGCGAGGAAGGCAAGGAACAGCCAGATCTGCATCTGCGGCGAGAACACGGTATGCGCCAGCACGGCCATATCGGTGGTGCCGGCCTGGAACCACATGGCGAGCAGCGCCAGGAGCATCAGTACGGACCCGGCAAGCGTATAGAGGAAGAACTTGAACGAGGCGTAAACCCGGCGTGGCCCGCCCCACACCCCGATGATGATGTACATCGGGATCAGCAGGCCCTCGAAAAACATGTAGAACACGATGAAATCGGTGGCGGCGAACGCGCCCACCATCATCGTCTCGAGCACCAGGAACGAGATCATGTACTCGCGCACCCGGGTGCGCACCGACTCCCAGCTTGCGAGGATGCAAATCGGCGTCAGCGCCGTGGCGAGCAGCACGAACAGCACGCTGATGCCGTCCACGCCCATGCGGTAGCCGACCTTGAAGTCCGGGAGCCAACTCACGCTCTCGTTGAATTGGTAGCCGGCCTGCGCCGGGTCGAAATCCCACCACAGCTTAAGGCTGATGGCGAACACGATCAGGCTGGTCCAGAGCGCCGCCCAACGGGCGTTGCGGGCGACCACGGCGTCGTCACCGCGGATCGTCATGATCACCAGGCAGCCCACGATCGGGAGCCAGGTCACCAGCGAGAGGATCGGGAAGCCGGCGGCGTTCGCGATGGTGTTCATCAACGGAACACCAGGAAAATGGTGATCATGGCCACGAGCCCGATCAGCATGGTGAAGGCGTAAACCGCGATGGACCCGGTCTGGATTTTTACAACCTGGGCCGAGCCGCCGGCCATCAACGCCGCGGCGCCGTTGGGCATGCCGTCGATCAGCTTCTCGTCTCCGGTGTGCCATAGCAGTCGGGCCAGGGCCTGCGCCGGGCGGACGAACAAGAAGTCATACAGTTCGTCGAAATACCACTTGTTGAGCAGGAAGAGGTAAACCGGGCGGAATGTCGTCGCCAAGCGCACCGGTAGTCCGGGGCTGAGCATGTACATGACGTAGGCAAGTACGATTCCAAGCCCGCTGGTGATCGTTGGCAGCCAGGCGATGTAGTCCGGCACGTGCTCGATATCGACCAGGATGTGGTTATTCGGCCCGGACACGATCGATGCCGACCAGAACGCGACCTGGTCGGTGCCGATGAAGTCCTGATGCAACGCCCAGCCGGAGAACACGGCCCCCACCGAAAGGATCATCAGCGGCACCGTCATCCACGGCGTGCTCTCGTGGACGTGGCCCATGGTGTGCTCGCTGGCGCGCGGCGTGCCGTGGAACGTCATGATCAGCAGACGCCAGGAATAGAACGCGGTCAGGAAGGCGGCGACGGTGCCCATCCAGAAGCCATAGCCGCCCATGCCGATCGGCGTGACATACGCCGTCTCGAGGATCGCGTCCTTGGACCAGTAACCGGCGAAGAACGGCACACCGGCGATCGCGAGGCTGCCGATCCACATGCAGACATAGGTGACCGGCACCTTGCGCCAGATGCCGCCCATCTTGCGCATGTCCTGCTCGTCGCTCATCGCGTGGATCACCGATCCGGCGCACAAGAACAGCAACGCCTTGAAGAAGGCGTGCGTGATGAGGTGGAAGATCGACGCCTGATAGGCGGTGGCGCCCGCGGCGATGAACATGTAGCCGAGTTGGGAGCAGGTGGAGTAGGCGATCACACGCTTGATGTCGGTTTGCACGCAGGCGATCGTGGCGGCGAAGATGCACGTGGTGCCGCCGATGAACAGGATGAAGTTCAGCGCGCCGGGTGCGTTCGTGATCACCGGCGACATGCGCGCCATCAAGAACACGCCGGCGGTCACCATGGTCGCGGCATGTATCAAGGCCGAGACGGGGGTCGGCCCCTCCATGGCGTCCGGCAGCCAGGTGTGCAGGCCGATCTGCGCCGATTTGCCCATGGCGCCCAGGAACAGCAGGACGCCGATGACCTCGTAGGCCCGCCAGGTCGTGCCCAGCACGTGATACAGGCCGTTATCGTGCTGCTGAATGTTGGCGAAGATCACCGGGAATTCGACTGAGCCGAATAGAGTGAACACCAGCGCGATACCGACGGCGAAGAACAGGTCCCCGACACGGTTGACGATGAAAGCCTTCATCGCGGCGCGGTTTGCGCTCGGGCGGTCATACCAATAGCCGATCAGCAGGTAGCTCGCGAGGCCCACGCCCTCCCAGCCGAAGAAGAGCTGGACCAGGTTGTTGGCGGTCACCAGCATCAGCATGGCGAAGGTGAACAGCGAGAGGTAGGCGAAGAAGCGGAACGAGCGCTTCTCGTGCGCCATGTAGCCGACGCTGTAGACGTGGATCAGCGTCGCGACGGGTGCCACCATAGCGACCATCACGGCGGAGAGCGTGTCCCGCCGCAGCGCCCAATCCAGGTGAAAGCCGCCGATGTCGAACCAGGTGCCGAGGGTGACCGGATCCGGCTGCGGGGTCGCATAAAGCACGTCGAACAGGCTGCTTTCGGCGCACACCGTGGCGAGCAGCATGAAGGCGATCGTGATGGTAAAGGCGACACGGTCCCCGAGGGCGCGGCCGAAGCTGCCGGCCAGGAGGAAGCCGACGAGCGGGCTGAGGATGGCGGTCGCATAGATCATGCCGGGTCAGCCCTTCATCAGCCGCACGTCCTCGACCTGGATCGAGCCGCGGTTGCGGAAATAGACCACCACGATGGCGAGCCCGATCGCGGCCTCCGCGGCCGCCACGGTGAGCACGAACATGGCGAACACCTGGCCCGCCATGTCCCCAAGCGACGCGGAGAACGCGACCAGGTTGATGTTCACGGCGAGCAGGATCAGCTCGATCGACATCATGATGACGATGATGTTCTTGCGGTTGAGAAAGATGCCGAACACACCGAGTACGAGCAGCACTGCCCCGACGACCACGTAATGGCCAACGCCGACCGCCATCAGCCGTGCTCCCCGGGGTGCGCGTGTTCCGGCTTGAGCTCGTCCTGCTCGCCCGCCGGCACCGGGTCCGGGCGAGGGCGCAGGAAACCGCCGGTGGCATCGGTGCCAGCGTTCAAGGATACCGTCATGATCTCGAGCGTGGAGCGGACCGTGCGGGATTGCTGGCGCGTAATGTCCTGCCGGCGGGACGCACCCTCCCGCGCGCGGTGGGTAAGCACGATGGCGCCGATCATGGCGACCAGCAGGATCAAGCCGGATACCTGGAACAGGAACACGTAGTTCGTGTAGATCAGCCTGCCGAGTGCGGCCGTGTTGGACACACCAGCGGGCGTCGCGGAGACCAGATGCAGCGCCGTGGTCGGAACGAATTGCAGACCGGCAACCGTGACCACGACTTCGAGAAACAGCACAACGCCTACGGCGGCCCCGATTGGGAGGTAACGCTGGAAGCCCTCGCGCAACTGGTCGAAGTTCACGTCCAGCATCATGACGACGAACAGGAATAGAACCGCGACCGCACCCACGTAGACGATGACTAGGATCATCGCCAGGAACTCGGCCCCGGCGAGCAGGAACAGCGCGGCCGCGTTGAAGAAGGCGAGGATCAGGAACAGCACCGAGTGCACCGGGTTGCGGCTACTGACCACCAAAGCGGCCGAGCCGATCAGCACGGCGGCAAAGATGTAGAATGCGATCTCGGCGATGATCATCGGTAGGGTGCGTCCAGCTCCAGCCGCTTGGCGAGTTCTGGCTCCCAGCGGTCTCCGTTCGCGAGCAGCTTCTCCTTGTTGTAGAGCAACTCCTCCCGCGTCTCGGTGCTGAATTCGATATTCGGCCCCTCGACGATGGCGTCCACCGGGCAAGCCTCCTCGCAGAGGCCGCAGTAGATGCACTTCGTCATGTCGATGTCGTAGCGCGTGGTGCGGCGGGAGCCGTCCTCGCGCGGTTCGGCCTCGATCGTGATTGCGAGCGCAGGGCACACCGCCTCGCACAGCTTGCACGCGATGCAGCGTTCTTCGCCGTTCGGGTACCGCCGCAATGCGTGTTCGCCCTTGAAACGGGGTGAGTACGGGTTGCGCTCATAGGGGTAGTTGATGGTGACCTTGGGCTTGAAGAAATACTTCAAGGTCAGCCACATGCCCGACGCCAACTCACTGAGCAGGAGGGAGCGCGCGGTGCGATCCACGAATGCCATGGGGAAACCTCTCGTTAAGCGGGGACTACCATCAAGCCGTGTGCGGTAGCCAGCCCGCGAACACCAAAACCCCCGCCGTCAGCACGAGCCAGAACAGCGACAGTGGAAGGAACACCTTCCACCCCAGCCGCATGAGTTGGTCGTAGCGGAAGCGGGGAAAGGTCGCACGGACCCAAATGAAGACGAACAGGACGAAGATGATCTTGCCGATGAACCAAATCGGCCCCGGAATCCAAGTGAACGGCGCCAGCGGGATCAACGGCAGCCAGCCACCCAGGAACAGGATGGTGACCATGGCCGACTGCAGGATCATGTTGGCGTATTCTCCGAGGAAGAATAGCGCCCAGGAAATGCCGCTGTATTCCACCATGAACCCGGCGACGATCTCGCTCTCGCCCTCCGCCACGTCGAACGGCGCGCGGTTGGTCTCGGCCAGGGCGGAGATGAAGTAGACGACCGCCATCGGGAACAGCGGGACGACGAACCAGATGGTCCGCTGGGCAAGCACGATGCCCGTCAGGTTGAGCGTGCCAGCGCAGAGCAGCACGGTCACGATCACGAACCCGATCGACACCTCGTAACTGACCATCTGTGCCGCCGACCGAAGCGCACCCAGGAAGGCGTATTTCGAGTTGGACGCCCAGCCGGCAATGATGATGCCGTAGACGCCAAGCGAGCTGATGGCGAACAGATACAGCACACCCACGTTGATGTCGGCGATCGCCCAACCGTTGTTCACCGGGATCACGGCCCAGGCGATCAGTGCGAGAATCATGGTGAGCATCGGAGCCATCACGAAGAGCGCACGGTTGGCGCCCGTTGGGATGATCTGCTCCTTCATGAACATCTTAAGGGCGTCAGCAAAGGCTTGCAGCAGGCCCCAGAAACCGACGACGTTGGGCCCGCGCCGGAGCTGCATCGCGCCCAGCACCTTACGTTCCGCAACCGTCAGGTAGGCGACGCAAAGCAGCAGCGGCACCAACAGCGCCAGCGTCTCCACCAGCGTGATGAGAACCTGGCCAGGGCCGGAGGCGAGGAAAGCGTTCATGTCACTCCGCTGCCATCAGCGTGGTTGGGACAGGGGCATAGGTGGCGGTGCATTCCGCCATCACCGCGCTGGCCCGGCTGATCGTGTTGGTTTGGTAGTAGTCGGGCACAAACACCGAGAATGGCGCGTCCGCAAGGGCCGCCGGGTCACCGACGGGAGCAGTCAGGTCATTGGCGCCGAAGCGCGGCAGGTGGCCGACCGTGGCGAACACCGGGTTCACCTGCTCCATACGGGCACGCAAGGCGTCGATCGTGTCGTAAGTCAAAGGCTTGTTGATCACGGCGGAGAACGCGCGGAGGATCGACCAGTCCTCCTTTGCCTCACCGGGCGCGAACGCGGCCTTGTAGCCGCGCTGCACCCGGCCTTCCGTGTTCACGTAGGTGCCCTGCTTTTCCACATACGCGCTGCCCGGCAGGATCACGTCCGCACGGGCGGCGCCGCGGTCGCCATGGTGGCCCTGGTACACCACGAATGTATCCGCGCCGATCCGGCCGGTGTCGAACTCGTCCGCGGCGAGCAGCCAAAGCAGGTCCACCCCGCCCGCCATCATGGCGTCCATCGTCTTGGCACCCGGCCCTGGCAAGAAGCCGAGGTCGAGCCCGCCCACGCGGGCAGCCGCGGTGTGCAGGATGTTGAAGCCGTGCCACTCGGCGGTTAGCGCGCCAATGGAGCTTGCCAGCTTCCAGGCGGCTGCGAGTACGGCGGACCCGTCCGGACGGGCCAGCGCACCCTGCCCCACGATCACCATTGGCCGCTTGCACTCCGCAATTGCGGCAGTGAAGGCTTCGGGCAGCCCGTTGATCAAGGACGGGGCGTCGCCGAGCCAATGATGGTCATAAGTGAGGTCCACCTTCGGGCCGATCAGGCCGATCGGGAAACGGCCCATCTGATGGCGCTTGCGGATGCGCGCGTTCAGCACGGGAGCTTCGTGGCGCGGGTCGCTGCCGATTATCAGCAACGCATCCGCCTCCTCGATACCGGCGATGGTGGTGTTGAAAGTATAGAAATCGCGGCGGCTGGCGTCGAGCCGCGCGCCGTCCTGCCGGCAATCCAGGTTGGCCGAGCCAAGCGAGACCATCAGGTCCTTCAGCGCCAGCATGCTTTCCGCGTCACACAGATCGCCAGCGATCGCTCCGATCCGCTCACCTTGCAGGCCCTGCAGCTTGGCCGCGATCGTGCCGAACGCCTCCGGCCAAGAAGCCGGACGCAGCTTGCCGTTCTGACGGATCCAGGGCTTGTCCAAGCGGCGGCGCTTGAGGCCGTCGAACGAGAAACGGGACTTGTCGCCCAACCATTCCTCGTTCACCTCGTCATTCGGACGGGGCAGGATGCGCAGCACTTCGGCGCCACGCGCGTCCACCCGGATCGCGGCACCGACCGCATCGAGCACGTCCACGCTATCGGTCTTACGCAGCTCCCACGGACGGGCGACGAACGCGTAGGGCTTGGAGGTGAGCGCGCCGACAGGGCAGATGTCGATCAGATTGCCGGACAGCTCGCTGGTGAGCGCCTTCTCGACATAGGTGGTGATTTCCATGTTCTCGCCGCGGGCGGTCGCACCGAGCTCCGGTACGCCGGCGATCTCGGTCGCAAACCGAACGCACCGCGTGCACTGGATGCAGCGCGTCATCACCGTCTTCACCAACGGGCCGAGATACTTGTCCTTGATAGCGCGCTTGTTCTCGGCATAGCGGGAATGGTCGCTGCCGTATGAATAGGCCTGATCCTGCAGGTCGCACTCGCCGCCCTGGTCGCAGATCGGGCAATCCAGCGGGTGATTGATGAGCAGGAACTCCATCACGCCGCGACGGCCGTTGCGCACCATCGGCGTATCGGTCTTGATCGCCATGCCCTCGGCGACGGGGTAGGAGCAGGACGCGATCGGCTTCGGCGCCTTCTCCACTTCGACGAGGCACATGCGGCAGTTGCCGGCAACGGACAGCCGCTCGTGGTAGCAGAAACGGGGGATCTCCACCCCTGCCGCCTCACACGCCTGCAAGACGGATGAGCCGTTCGCGATCTCGACCTCGCGGCCGTCAACCGTAACCTTTGCCATAGGTCAGCCTTTTTGGTTTGCCGCCAGGAGTGCCGCGATATCGACTCCGTCGATACGCAGTCCGGCGATGTTGCAGTCATCCAACGTCACGTTGGTAAGGTCCGTGTCCCGCAGCGTGGCACCGGCCAGGCGAACCTGGTCAAACAGCGCGTTGCTGAGATTGACGTCGTGGAATACCGCCTTGGACAGGTTCACTTCCCGAAACTTGCTGCCGGAAAGATCTGCGTCCAGGGCGGTCACGGTCGCTTTGGTGTTCTTGAGTTCGGTCATGTTGGTGCTCAGCGCCCGCCGTCGCCCTCTCCCGCGGGCGCGAGAGAAAAGTGACGCGAAGCAGTGTTCACTCGGCCGCCATTGCCAGTGGCTGAGCTGGCATCTTACTGCGCTTGTAGGCAGCGATACGGTCCTCCATGACCGGTCGGAAATGGCGGATCAGGCCCTGGATAGGCCAAGCCGCCGCGTCGCCCAAGGCACAGATCGTGTGACCCTCGATTTGCCGGGTCACGGTTTCCAGCACGTCAATCTCGTCCACCTCGGCGCGGCCTTGGACCATGCGGTTCATCACCCGCATCATCCACCCGGTGCCTTCACGGCAGGGCGTGCACTGGCCGCAGCTCTCGTGCTTGTAGAAGTGCGCGAGCCGGGCGATAGCCGCGATCAGGTCGGTGGATTTGTCCATCACAATCACCGCTGCGGTGCCGAGCGCCGTCTTTGCATCCCGCAGGCTGTCGAAATCCATCAGCACGTCGTCGCAAACGGATTTCGGGATCATCGGCACGGACGAGCCGCCCGGTATCACCGCCAGCAGATTGTCCCAACCACCGCGCACGCCGCCGCAATATTTGTCGATCAGCTCGCGCATCGGAATGCCGAGCTCCTCTTCAACGTTGCACGGCTTGTTCACGTGCCCCGAGATGCAGAAGATCTTCGTCCCGCTGTTCTTTGGCCGGCCAAGCGCGCTAAACCACGCACCGCCACGACGCAAGATCGTGGGCACGACGGCGATGGTCTCGACGTTGTTCACTGTGGTCGGGCAACCATACAGCCCGACGGCGGCCGGAAACGGCGGCTTCAGCCGAGGCATGCCTTTTTTGCCTTCCAGCGACTCCAAAAGCGCTGTTTCCTCGCCGCAGATGTAGGCGCCGGCACCACGGTGCAAATAGAGGTCGAAGTCCCAACCCGAGCCACACGCGTTCTTACCCAGCAATCCGGCCTCGTAGGCCTGCGCGATCGCGGCATCCAGGTTGAGCGCCTCGTTGTAGTACTCGCCGCGGATGTAGATGTAACAGGCGTGCGCACCCATCGCGAACGACGCGATCAGCGCGCCCTCGACCAGCTTGTGCGGATCGTGCCGCATGATGTCGCGGTCTTTGCAGGTGCCGGGTTCAGACTCGTCGGCGTTGATCACCAGGAACGCCGGACGCCCGTCCGACACCTTGGGCATGAACGACCACTTCATCCCGGTCGGGAACCCAGCGCCGCCGCGGCCGCGCAGACCGGACGCCTTCATCTCGTCGATGATCGAATCCCGGCCGCGAGCGAGAATGGCCGCCGTGCCATCCCAGTCACCGCGCTTGCGGGCTCCTGCCAGCGTCCAGTCGTGGATACCGTAGAGGTTGGTGAAGATCCGGTCCTTGTCGTCGAGCATCAGCTACTCCGTGACCGTCAAAAGCGTGTTGGGGCCGCCCTCGGGCGCCGACGTCTGGCGGCCGGACATGCTGCCGGGCTGGGGCCGCTCACCCCGCGCCAGTGCTGCCAGCAACCGCTCTGTCGACGGGCCGTCGAGGTCTTCGTAGTAATCGTCGTCCACCGCGAGGATCGGCGCGTTCACGCACCCGCCCAGGCACTCGACCTGGCTGAGCGTGAACATTCCGTCCGAGCTTGTCTCGTGCCAGCCCTTGATGCCGGTCACCTTGCGGATGATCGCCTCGATGTCGTCCGAACCACGCAGCCAGCAGGGTGTGGTCGTGCAGAGCTGGAGATGGCAACGGCCGATCGGGTTCGTGTTGAACATCAGGTAGAAGGTGCCGACCTCGTAGACGCGGATTGGCGCCATTTCCAGCCGGTGCGCCACGGCATCCATCGCCACGCGCGGCACCCAGGCACTGCCGGTCTGCCGACGCATTTGCTTCTGGACTTCGTACAGCGACGCAATCACCGCACTGGCCTGCCGGCCCGGCGGATACTTGGCGCAGTGGGCATCGATGGCGCGGATACTCTCCTCGTCAAACTCAAAATGCGTGGGTTGGGCAACGTCCGGCCGCTCACCAGTCGAGCCGTCCCCCACATCGACGTCCTCGTTGTGCGAGGGGGCCATTAGCGGTCGACCTCGCCGAACACGATGTCGATCGAGCCGATGATGGCAACCGCGTCCGCCAGCATATGCCGGCGGGCCATCACCTCCATCGCCTGCAGATGGCTGAACCCAGTCGGGCGTATCTTGCAGCGGTAGGGCCGGTTGCTGCCGTCCGAGACCAGATAGACGCCGAACTCGCCCTTCGGGCTCTCCACAACGGTGTAGGTAGACCCGGCGGGCACATGGTAACCCTCGGTGTAGAGCTTGAAGTGGTGGATCAACGCCTCCATCGAGCGCTTCATCTCCTCGCGCTTCGGCGGCGTGAACTTGCGGTCCTGCACCTTGATCGGACCCGGCTTCATCTTGGCCAGGCACTGCTCGATGATCTTCACGCTTTCCCGCATCTCGGCGACGCGCACGAGATAACGGTCGTAACAGTCGCCGTTGCGGGTGACTGGGATATCGAACTGAACCTCGGCGTATTTGTCGTAGGGCTGCGACCGGCGCAGGTCCCATGGAATGCCGGAGGCGCGGATGTTGGGGCCGCTGAACCCCCACGCCAGCGCCATCTCCGGCGTCATGATGCCGATGTCGACGGTACGCTGCTTCCAGATCCGATTGTTGGTCAGCAACGTCTCAAGGTCGTCGATGAACACGTGGAAGGTCTTCGCCCAGGCCGCGATCTTGTCCTCGAGACCTGCGGGCAGATCCTTGGAGACGCCACCCGGCCGGAAGTAGTTCGCGTGCAGCCTGGCGCCGGACGCCGCCTCATGGAACTCCATCAGCTTCTCGCGCTCCTCGTAGCCCCAGAGCGTGGGCGTGAGGGCGCCGACGTCGAGCGCGTAGCTGGTCACGTTCAGCAAGTGGTTCAGAATGCGGGTAATTTCCGCGAACATGGTGCGGATCCACTGCGCCCGCTCCGGTGCCTCGATGCCGAGCAGTTTCTCGGTACCGAGGGCGAACGCATGCTCCATGCACATGGGGGAGACATAGTCCAGCCGATCGAAATACGGCACGGCCTGAATGTAGGTCTTGTGCTCGATCAGCTTCTCGGTGCCGCGGTGCAACAGGCCGATATGCGGATCGGCGCGCTCGACGACTTCCCCATCCATCTCGAGGATAAGGCGTAGAACGCCGTGCGCCGCCGGGTGCTGCGGGCCGAAATTGATCGAATGGCTGTCAATTTCGACCGTCTTGGTGCGCTTGGGGCTGTTGTCCGGGAGCATAGTCTCGGGCCACTCGCGACGTTCGGTCGCGGCCGTGTCCACGGCGGGCGTGTAGTTCATCGGCCCGTCACCCTGGGCGGTCACGGTCCGGTCGATGGTGTTGCTCATGTCGGCTTTCCTTGGTCCGCCTGCACCTTGGTGCCGGTCTGCATCGCTTGGCGGGCGGCATGCGCCTTCTCGTCGCCAGGCAACGTGACCATGCCTTCCCAGGGGGAGACGAAGTCGAAGTTGCGGAAATCCTGCGTCAGGCTGACGGGGACGTTGATGACGCGCTTCTGTTCCTCGTCGTAGCGGACCTCTACGAAGCCGGAGAGCGGAAAGTCCTTGCGCAACGGGTGACCGTCAAAGCCGTAATCGGTAACGATCCGGCGTAGATCCGGCTGACCGCTGAACAGGATGCCAAACAGGTCCCAGGCCTCGCGCTCCCACCACGTGGCACAAGGCCAGAGTTCGTGGATGGACGGAACGGGCGAGATCCCGTCCGACTGGACGATAACGCGGATGCGGTGGTTCAACGTGACCGAGAGCAAGTTGTACACCACATCGAAGCGCATCGGCCGCTCGGGCCAGTCTACGCCGCAGAGGTCCATCATCTGCTCGAAGGAGAATGCCGGTTGATCGCGCAGGGCGGTCAGCACGGCGATCAGATTGGCCGCATCCGTGTGGACCACGACCTCACCGGCCTGCACGCCGGCGCCGCTGACGCCGGGTAGCAAGGTAACGGCATGGACCATTGCCTCCAGCTTGCTGGTGGCACTATCGAGCGCATCAACCACGCAGAATGGTCCCTGTGCGGCGGATTTTCTTCTGCAGTTGCATGATGCCGTAAACCAACGCTTCGGCCGTGGGCGGGCAACCCGGCACATACACGTCCACAGGCACGATGTGATCGCAGCCTCGAACGACTGAGTAGCTGTAGTGGTAATAGCCACCGCCGTTGGCGCAGGAACCCATGGAGATCACCCATCGGGGCTCGCTCATCTGGTCGTAAACCTTGCGCAGCGCGGGGGCCATCTTGTTGGTCAGCGTGCCGGCCACGATCATGACGTCCGACTGGCGGGGGCTGGCGCGCGGAATGACGCCGAAGCGGTCCAGGTCGAACCGCGGCATATAGGCGTGGATCATCTCCACGGCGCAGCAGGCCAAGCCGAACGTCATGGGCCACAGACTGCCGGTGCGGGCCCAGTTGACGACCTTGTCGAGGTTCGCGACGACGAAGCCCTTGTCGGTGATCTCGCCGGTGATGCCCTTGATGACAGCTTCCTGCTCCGGGCCGGGCGCCAGCGCCTCACGGTTCCATGCCAGCGGCCGCGGGGTGAGGGTGTCGATCGTTGAAGCACTCATCGTGTTACTCCCACTCCAGGGCGCCCTTGTTCCACTCATAGATGAACCCGACCGTGAGCACGGCAAGAAAGGCCATCATGGAGAGGAAGCCGAACATGCCGATATCGCCCAGCGTGACGGCCCATGGGAACAAGAACGCAACCTCGAGGTCAAATATGATGAAAAGGATTGCTACCAGGTAAAAGCGCACGTCGAAACGGCGGCGCGCATCGTCGAAAGCTTCGAACCCACATTCATAAGCGGAGAGCTTCTCCGGATACGGCCGTTGCGGCGCGGCAAGGCGGGAACCTCCCACCATGACCGCGGCAACCACCCCCGCGATGAGCAGGAACATCAGAATGGGATAGTAGTTGATGAGAAGCGTATCGACCGATTGCATCGGCGACGGTGTCCTTACACTGAGAGCGGAACGGGCTTGTTGCACCGCACGATAGCTATATTGGGGTTGCCCCGCTATGGGCTAGACCGCTCACGGTGTGCTGTTGCTGGCGCGAGTGACGGGGCTCGAACCCGCGACCTCCGGCGTGACAGGCCGGCGCTCTAACCAACTGAGCTACACCCGCAACAGGCCGCGGTTCTTAGGGCGTGGTGCGGAAGGCGTCAACCTCGGGCGGCGCGCTTCGGGCTAATACAGCCCGCTTGCAGCCTCCGGCAGCGTTACAGGACAATCTTGTATGCGGCCCCATTCTGATCGTGGCACTCGGCTGACCCGTGACCTGCGATCATGCTGCCATGGCAATCGAGGCTGGTGCGAGGGCCCCTGCCCATAATGGTCAAGTTGCCGGGGTCGCTGGGTATCGCCGACGTGGTGGTCTCGCTCACGACGACCTCGCCGGGGAGGACTTCGCCGTCAGGCATCGTGATCTTGCTTGGCGCGCCACCAAAGCCTCGGAAGAACGTCAATTGCGGCGTGCCGACAGCCTGCGCTTGCGGGTTTTGCGGCACCAGACTGGCCGTGTCAGCACAGCCAGCAACGGCCAAGATGACAGCGACTGCAGCAATCCGTCCAACCCGCATTGTTCCGTCTGCTCCAGGATCAACGATTGCATCGTTGGTGGGCGGTGACGGTTTCGAACCGCCGACCCTCTCGGTGTAAACGAGACGCTCTACCGCTGAGCTAACCGCCCCCAGTCGCTATTCACCCGATGTGGCCGCGTCGTTCAAGCCTTACCGGGCCTGAACCAACATCCGGCTCAAGTGAAAGGGTAAGTCTTGCAACCGGCAGCCACCCGGCCGGACAACGCCGGCCGGGTAGCTTGGTCAGTGTGGCAGAGACGCCACAGCCGCCGGCGCGGGCGGAGTTACCGGGTCAGGCGGCTCCTCCCAGTCGATCGGCTCCGGCTTACGCGACAAGGCCCGGGCAATCACGTCGTCCACATGGGCGACGGCGATGACCTTGATACCTTTCTTCACGTTGTCCGGGATATCCGCCAGATCCTTCTCATTGTCCTTCGGGATGAACACAGTGGTGATCCCGCTGCGCAGGGCCGCCAACATCTTCTCCTTCAGGCCGCCGATCGGGAGGATCCGGCCACGCAGCGTGATCTCACCGGTCATGGCGATATCGCGGCGGATCGGAATCCCGGTCATCACGCTGACCAAGCTCGTCGCCATCGCAACACCTGCAGACGGTCCATCCTTCGGGGTCGCCCCTTCCGGCACATGGACGTGGATGTCCCGCTTCTCGAACAGTGTCGGCTTGATGCCGAAGTGCGGCGCACGGCTACGGACATAGCTCAATGCCGCAGACACGCTCTCCTGCATCACGTCGCCAAGCTTGCCAGTGTATTTCAGATTGCCCTTACCCGGCAGCAACACGCTCTCGATCGTCAGGATCTCGCCGCCAACCTCCGTCCAAGCCAGGCCGGTGACGACGCCGACCATGTCCTCGTCCTCGGTTTCGCCGTAGCGGAACACCCGAACACCGGCGAACTTGTCGAGGTTCTTGCGCGTGACCTGAACCTTCTTCGCCTTCTTGGTGACGATCTCCATGACGGCCTTGCGGGCCAGCTTGGCGATCTCCCGCTCCAGCGACCGCACCCCGGCCTCCCGCGTGTAGTAGCGGATGAGGTCGTGCAACGCGTCATCGGTGATCGACCACTCTTCCGGCTTCAGCCCGTTCGCCTCACCTTGCTTGGCGACGAGGTGGCGCTTGGAGATTTCGACCTTCTCGTCCTCGGTGTAGCCGGGGATGCGGATGATCTCCATACGGTCCAGCAGCGGCTGCGGCATGCGCAGGCTGTTGGCCGTGGTGATGAACATCACGTCCGATAGGTCGTAATCCACCTCGAGGTAGTGGTCGGCGAAGGTCGCGTTCTGCTCGGGATCGAGCACCTCGAGCAGCGCGCTCGACGGGTCGCCGCGCCAGTCCGCGCCCAGCTTGTCTATCTCGTCGAGCAGAAACAAGGGGTTGGAGGTCTTGGCCTTCTTCATGCCCTGGATGACCTTGCCCGGCATGGAGCCGATATAGGTCCGGCGATGGCCGCGCACCTCCGCCTCGTCCCGCACGCCGCCCAGCGACATGCGCACGAAGTTGCGGCCCGTGGCCTTGGCGATGGACTTGCCGAGCGACGTCTTGCCGACGCCGGGTGGGCCGACGAGGCACAAGATCGGGCCGCGGATCTTGGGCGAGCGGCCTTGGACCGCGAGGTACTCGAGGATGCGCTCCTTGACCTTCTCCAGGCCATAGTGGTCGTCGTCCAACACCTTCTTGGCGATTTCGACGTCATTGCGGGACTTGGAGCGTTTCTTCCAGGGAATCGACAGCATCCAGTCCAGGTAGTTGCGGACCACCGTGGCTTCGGCGCTCATCGGGCTCATGGTCCGCAGCTTCTTCAGCTCGGCCAAAGCCTTTTCCCGGGCTTCCTTGCTGAAACGAGTCTTCTTGATGCGGTCCTCGAGTTCGGCAGTCTCGTCCTTGCCGTCCTCACCCTCACCCAGTTCCTTCTGGATCGCCTTGAGCTGCTCGTTCAGGTAGTACTCGCGCTGCGTCTTCT
>CAXTVQ010000053.1:0-36198 GCA_964247705.1 uncultured Acetobacteraceae bacterium
CCCGGGGCCGCCGCCAGGATCGGGGCGCCCTGCGTCGGCCCGGCGCCATCCATGAAGCCGCTCACCACGGCGCCCGCCTCCGCCAGCACCGCGAGCGCCGCCGCCACGTCCCACAGGTTGATGTGCATCTCGACATACGCGTCCAGATGCCCGGCCGCGACCTCCGCCAAACCCAGCGCACCGGAGCCGCCGGAGCGCATCATCGCCCCCGCCTCCATCACCCGGCCGCACAGCGCGACGTAGTCGCTGGTGGGCCGGCGCGGGGACCAGCCGCATTCCACGATCGCTCGGGACAAGTCCGTCGTGCCGGCAGCGCGGATCGGGGCGTTGTTCAGCGTGGCGCCCTGCCCGGCACAGGCAGCGTAGGTGGCGCCCAGGCGGGGTGCGGCCAGCACGCCCAGCAACGGCGTACGGTCCTCGATCAGGCCGAGCGAGACCGTCCAGCGCGTGCCGCCATGGGCGAAGTTGCTGGTGCCGTCGATCGGGTCCACCACCCAGCGCAGCTTGCCCGTGCGGGCGGCCCCTTCCTCCTCGCCTTGGAACCCGTCCTCGGGAAAGGCGGCGAGCATGGCCTCCGAGAGGAACCGCTCGACGGCGCCATCCGCTTCCGTCAGCCAGTCCTGCGCCCCTTTCAGCGTGCCGGCGCCGATGCCGGGTGGGGGCTGCATGGACATGGCAAGCGCCGCAGCACGGGCGCAGGCGTCCCGAGCCACGTCGAACCGGCGCTGCAATGCTGTCATCGTATCCCCGCCTGCATCAAACTCCGCACGAACTGCGGCTGGAACGGGACGTAAGGCAAGCGGCATCGTCGATCATTGGGGGGCAGAGCCGCTTGCGTTACGTCCTCGTCGGCCTGCTGGTGTTAGCCGGGTGCGTGAACTTCATCGACCGGTCGGCCGTGTCCATCGCGCTGCCGGCGATCCGGGCGGACCTGCATCTGTCGGAGGGCGAGTCCGGCCTGCTGCTCTCCGCTTTCGCCTGGAGCTACGCGGTGGCGCAGCTTCCGGCGGGGAGCCTGGTCGATCGGCTAGGGGCGCGGTGGGCACTGGCCGCGGCACTTGGCGCCTGGTCCTGCGTGCAGGCGCTGAGCGGGCTGGTCGGGAGCCTGCCGCAATTCATCGTGGCGCGGGTGGCGCTCGGTCTGGGCGAGTCGCCGATGTTCGTGGGCGGCGCACGGGTCTGCGCCGACCGGTTCGAGCCCGCGGACCGCGCGGTGCCGATGGGGCTGCTGAATGCGTCCGCCTCGCTCGGCCCGGCTTTGGCGCCCTTGCTGCTGACGCCGGTGATGGTGTGGGCCGGGTGGCGGGCCAGCTTCGCGGCGCTGGGGGCGGCCGGGCTCGGCGTCGCGATCCTGTGGGCGCTTGTCTGCCGGGACATGCCAAGCCGGAGGGAGCAGGCGCCGAAGATTGCGGGCCCGGCGCAATGGGCGCGGCTGCTGCGGCAGCGGACGGTGTGGGGTCTGCTGCTGGGCTTCGGCGGCACCGTTTACGTCACCTGGCTGTATGTGACCTGGCTGCCGGGCTACCTGGTGCAGCGGTGGGGGATGCAAGCGGCCCATGCGGCGCTGTGGTCGGCGGTGCCGCAGGCGTTGGGGTTCGTTGGGGCAGTGGGCGGTGGCTGGCTGTCCGACCGGCTGACGCGCCGCTTGGGGGAGCGTGCAGCGCGGCAGATCCCGTTAGTGGCAGGGCTGTTCGCCGCCGCCGGCTGTAGCGCGCTGGCTGCGGTATCTGGCAGTGCCGCGATGGCGCTGACCGCGGTCTCCGCTGCATTGTTCGCCGCCAACGTGGCCACCACGAGCGGCTGGGCGCTGGCTGCGGGCTTGGCCCCGGCGGCGATGGTGGCGACAGTGGAAGCGATGGCCAATATCGGTGGGTCGGTCGGCGGGTCCTTGGCGCCGTTGGTCACGGGGTTCGTGGCCCAGCAGACCGGCTCGTTCGCCCCGGCGTTGCTGATTGCGTCCGCGGTGGCGGCGGTTTGCGCCGGGGCGAACTGGCTACTGACAAAGGACACGATCGCGGACGGTCAGGACTAGTTCTCGGTCGGCGCCATCGACTTCATCAGGTCGAACATCTTCTTGCGGATGTTCGGGTCGGTGATCCGGTAATAGGCCCGCACCAACTCCAGGGTTTCACGCTTGGAGAGCGTCTCATCCGTGCCGAAGCCGTCCTGTTGCTCGGCAAACCCCGTCGCTGACCGTGCCGCCGTATCGCCCGACGAGGCCGGATCGACCATGTTCTCGTAGAAGAAGTTAATCGGCACGTCCAAGATCCGCGACAGGTCGAAGAGGCGTGACGCACCCACCCGGTTCACGCCGCGCTCATATTTCTGCACCTGTTGAAACGTGAGCCCAAGCGCATCGCCAAGCCGTTCCTGCGACATGCCAAGCAAGGTGCGGCGGAGGCGGATCCGAGCGCCGACATGTACGTCCACAGGGCTTGGACGGCTCTCCGTCAATTCGGCGGCGGCCATGGGTGCTCTCCTCAGGCATCGTTCATCGACGCAACGGGAACGTTGCAGCGGTGACCAAGAGGTAAACGGCACAACCTGGAATTGTCAATCAAAAGCGTTCTAAAAGGGACGAGATTTCCTTTTTTAGAACGTCGGGCCGCTAAACCGGCCACGATCCCCCCTCCGGCCGGCGCCGAGGCCTGCGGCACATGCCCCGAGTGCAAACAACAGCGGGATCGCCAGGCCGTAGCGTGAGAACGGCGTCCGCCCTCGCTGGCCTGGCAAGGTCACCACCGTCTCTGCGGGAACATTGGTCGGCAAGCGAACCAACTCGTGCCCATTCGCGTCGAAGGCGGCCGTGATCCCTGTATTGGCGGCACGCACGAGGGGCAGGCCTTCCTCCACGGCACGCAGCCGGGCCGCCGCCAGATGCTGGCGGGGCCCCGTCGAGTTGCCGAACCAAGCGTCATTGGTAATGTTGACCAGCCATTCCGGCCGGTCCAGTTCGTCCACCAATTGCGCCGGGTAGATTGCCTCGTAGCAGATCAGTCCGCCGAACGGCGGCAGCCCGGGCACGTGGAACGTTTTGGGGCCGCTGCCGAACGCGAACCCCCGGCCGGGCACCATCTGGACGGCGAACGGCACCCAACTCGGCGCGAACTCGCCGAACGGCACCAGGTGCCACTTGTCATAGATGCCGGCGACGCTGTCCGGCCCGTCCAGCACGAACATGCTGTTGTAGGGCTCGCCCGCCGCGCCGAAGCGGATGCTGCCGGCCAGCACGGCCACGGCCGGGCGCGATGCCTGCCAGATCGCAGCGCGCGCGTTCGCGTCCTGGCCGAGCAGGTATGGGCTGGCGGATTCGGGCCACACGACCACGACAGGCTGTGCGGGCGCCAACCGCTCAGCCTGCGCGACGCCCTGTTCGCTCAAGGCGAGGTAGCGGTCGAACACGGTGGCGGCAATCGAGGCATCCCATTTGTCGCCCTGCGGCACGTTGCCCTGCGTCAGCACCACGCTCACGCCGGGCGCAGGCTGAGCGGGTTGGCCCAGGCGATGGATGCCAAAGCCGATCCAGGCCCCCAGCGCCGCCGCCGACCCGATGCAGGTGCGCCAGCCGAGTGCCGGGGTGGCAGCCAGGATCACTGTGGCGAGCGTCATACCGGGGACGCCGATCCAAGCGGCAGGCTGGATCAGCACGTCCCCGATCGGGCCGGTGACCGCCCAGACGCTACCCCAGGGATTCCATGGGAACCCGGTGCCGATGAATTGCCGGGCCAGGTCGGCGAGAGTCCAGAGGCCCCCGAACAGCAGCACCCGGCGGTAGCCCATCGGCGCCAAGCGGGCTCCGGCGCAGGGCAACGCGATGAAGAGCGCCAGCAGGGCCGACAGCGCAGGGACCGCCAGCGGCACCAGCCACCAGTAGCGGGCTGCCTCGATGATGATCGCCTCGGTGATCCAGTACAGCCCGAGCATGTGGTGGAACAGCCCGAACACGAAGCCGCGCCGCAGCGCACCGGTCCATTGCCGGGCGCCGCCGATCAGCGCGAGCAGGCCCGGAACGCACAGCAGCAGCACCGGGATGGCGTTGACCGGGGGCAGTGCGGCAGCGGACAGCGCGCCGAACCCGGCTGCTGCCAGGTCTGCCCGCCAGCCGTAAAGGCCCGCCACCTGCGCCAGGAACGGCCGCCGTGCCGGGCGGACCGCCACGGAGGGCGTCGTCGTCATGGTGGCGACACGATGCGCCCGTCCGGGACCGGCGCGCCGGTCAGCACCGCCGCGATGCACTCCGCCGCCATCACCCCCATAGCCACCATCGAGCGCGGCGTCGTGCCGGACACATGGGGGGTGACGATGGCGAGGGGGTGGTTGCGCAACGGATGGTCCGGCGCGGGCGGCTCTCCCTCGAACACGTCCAGCGCGGCGCCGGCGATGTGCCCGCTATCCAGCGCCGCTGCCAGCGCCGCCTCGTCGATCAGCCCGCCGCGGGCCGTGTTGATCACGTATGCGCCTTGCGGCAATGCGGCCAGCTCGGCGGCGCCGATCAGGTGGTGGGTCTCTGGCGTATACGGACAGTGCAGCGAGAGCACGTCCGACCCGGGCAGCAGGGCCTGCAGCGCGCCATCACCGGGACGCCGGCAATGCGCGACGTCCATGTCGAACGCTGCCGCCAGCCGGGCCACCGCCTGCCCGATCGAGCCGAACCCGACCAGGCCCAGGCGCATGCCGGCGATGTCCCGCACGGGGGCGGATCCCTCCCGCCAATGCCCGGCCGCAAGATGGGCGCCGATCGGGCGGAGCTGCTTTGCCAGCGCCAGGATCATTGCCAATGTGTGCTCGGCCACCCCCACCGTGTTGGAGCCGGGCGCCCGGGTGACGACCACGCCGTGGGCCGCCGCCGCCTGAAGGTCCACGTCGTCCACCCCCACGCCGTGCCGCGCGACCACGCGCAGGTTGGGGGAGGCGGCCATCGCTTCGGCCAGCACCGGGCCCTGCCGGGTCAGCACGGCGTCCGCCGCCGTCGCGCGCACCGCCTCGGCGACCGCCGCGGCCGACGGATAAGGCGGCATGTAGTGGATGTCGCAACCCGCCGCCTCGAGCAGCGCCACGGCCGGGCCGGCCAGGCGCGGCGCAGTCATCACCACGTTGAACCGGCCCATGGTCAGTCCCGGTTTTGACGCTTGTAGTGGTCGATATACTTGTCGGTCACGAGGTCGGTCTTGACCACGATGGCGACGTCCGTGGTGTTGAACTGGTGGTCGATCACGGCCCCGTCCCCCACCATGCCGCCGAGCCGTAAATACCCTTTGACCAGCGGCGGCAAGGTCAGCAACACCCTGCGTGCATCCACCGTCTCAGGCGGTACCCGGCGCATGTCGACGTAACGCTCCTTGCGCGCCCGTGGACGCAGCGCCGGCGGAGCGAGGTGGTTGTGGTGCAGGTAGGTCAGCTCCGCCGCGTTCACGTCCGGATCGATGCCGGCGAGGCTGGCGCAACCGAACAGCAGGTCGATCTCGTGCGCGAAAACGTAAGCGGCGATCCCGCGCCACAGCAACTGCATCACCGCCCGCCCGCGGTATCGCGCGTCCACGCAGGAGCGCCCGAGCTCGAGGATGCGGCCGGGGAAGCTCAGCAGCGGCGTGATGTCGTACTCGTCGGCCGAGTAGAACCGTCCGGCCAGTGCTGCGCCCTCGCGCTGCATCATGCGGTACGTGCCGACCACGCCCTCCGGCCCGTCACCGATCGAATGGTCCACGACGATGAGGTGGTCGGTCACCCGGTCGAAGCTGTCGATGTCGCGGCGGGACAGGACGGAAACGGCGTCCGGTTCGGCGCCCATCTCGTCGTAGAACACGCGGTAGCGCAGGGATTGCAGCGCGTCGACCTCGCTGGGCGTGGCGGCGATGCGCAGGCCGAGATTGCCGGCACGCAATTCGCCGAAGCGCGGGCGCTCGGACAGTAGGACGGGTGCGAGGTCCCGCGGCATGGCGGCCAGGTCGGGGCGGGCGATCGTCACTTGTCCGCGGCGCGGGGATGGGCGGCCGGGCGGCCCGCAGGTTCCGCCGGCCGCCCACCGCCATGGGTACGGTGCTCGGGCGCACGGATTTCCGCCGGGGCGGTATCGCGCTTGGCCGGCCGGCGCCGGCCGAACAGCTCCAGCCGGTGGGAAACGAGGTCGAACCCGAGGCGGGCCGCGATCGCCTGCATCAGCCGTTCATGCTCGCCGTCCTCGAACTCGATCACCTTGCCGGTCTCGACGTCGATCAGGTGGTAGTGGCGGCCATGCGCGGTGGGCTCGTAGCGGGCCCGGCCGCCGCCGAAATCACGGCGGGCGAGGATGCCCTTCTCCTCCAGCAGGCGGACCGTGCGGTAGACGGTGGCGATGGAGATCCGTCCGTCCAGGGCCGCGGCACGCCGATAGAGTTCCTCCACATCCGGATGGTCCTCCGCTTCGGATAGGACGCGGGCGATCACGCGGCGCTGCCCGGTCATCTTGAGACCGCGCTCGACACACAGCCGTTCGATACGGGTATCCGGCCGCGTATCCAGCGACGGCACCGGCGCGAGCGGCTCAGTCATCGGCTGTTCGAGCACAGAATCGCCCGGCGCTAAGCCTTCAGGCGCGGAGTCTGGGCGCGAGCGGGGGCGCGGTTCCATCGGTCCTTGGGAGTTCCCTGGCCACGAGTGTCTCGACGTGTGGCGTAGCCGATCCCGTGCCGCCCTGTCGAATCGGGCCAGGGTGGGCCACGGGCGCAAGCAGCCTCACGACTGAGCCGGCTAGTCGGCCACGTGTTACTCGGCGCCGCGCCCGCCGGTGCCGAGGCCGATCTTCTTGGCCAGGGTGGAGCGGTGCTGCGCGTAGTTCGGCGCGACCATCGGATAGTCGGCGGCCAGGCCCCAGCGCTCGCGATACTGCTCGGGCGTCAGGCTGTAGGCGCTCATCAGGTGGCGCTTGAGCATCTTCAGCTTCTTGCCGTCCTCGAGGCAGACGATATAGTCCGGAAAGACGGATTTCTTCACCGGAACCGCCGGCTGCGGGCGTTCCGGCGGTGCCGGCGGGGCAGCGCCCAGGCCGGAGACGGCGCGATGCACGTCACGGATAAGATCCGGCAAGGCATCGGGCGGCACCGAGTTGGACTTCACATGCGCTGAAACGATTTGCGCGGTCATAGCCAAGATGTCGTGCGCAGCAGACTCGTCAGCCATGGACCCACTCCCAAACCATCTTCTGCGCGGCCATATACATTATAAGATGGTCGAGTCGCAACCGCGCGCGCATTTTAGTGTCTGATATTCTGGAGGAATAGTTGTTGTGGCCGAGCTAGACATCACCGGTGAGCTTTGTCCGATGACCTTCGTGCATACCCGCCTTGCACTGGACCGGCTTCCCAGCGGCGACCTGTTGCACGTGCGGTTGAAAGGGGACGAGCCGCGCCGCAACGTTCCCCGCACCGCGGCCGAGCAGGGCCACGCGGTGATCTCGGTGCAGGACGAGCCGGACGGGACGACGCTGGTCGTAATCAGGCGACGGTAGCGTCTCGGCGCAGCACCAAGGCGTCGCAGCCCGGCCCGTAATAGTCCCGCCGCTGCCCGCACAAGACGAAGCCGCTGCTTCGATACAGGCCAAGCGCCGCTGCATTGTCGGCCGCCACCTCCAGGAACACGGGGCCATCGACCCGCGCCACCGCCGCCTCCAGCAGCGCGCGTGCAAATCCCCGCCGGCGAAAGGCAGGCGCCACAGCGATGGTCAGCACCTCCGCCTCACCACCCGCCTGCCGCAACAGGATGAAGCCGCCGCCCTCGTGCAACAGCCCGAATGCGCCGGGGGTGGCGAGCAACGACGCGAAAGCCGGCGCCCCCCAGCGCTCACCAGGTGGGAACGCGTCGCCATGGATCGCGGCCAGAACCGCCGCGTGGGCGATGCCGATTTCGATCACGCCCGCTCGCGCGCTGCCGGGGCCTCGATATAGAGTGGGTGCGGCGGGCACGGCCCGAGTTCGCCCCCCAAACGGCGCAGCGCCACCCGGCCAACCGCCACCGGCGACACCGTCCGGTTCCCGCCGGCCACCGCACCCGGCACCATGGCGCTGACGGCGAGTGCCGCGTCGCCCATCACCAGCACGGGGCCAGTTGGCGCCGGCAAGGCCTCCAGCAGGCGACCGGCCATACCCGCGCCGGTATCGAGGTAGATTCGCCCGGGCCGGCGTGCATCGAGCGCCACCCAAACAGCGCCGGACGCCACCACCCCGTGCAGCAAGGCCTCCGCCACCGTGACACCAACCACAGACGCGCCGGCGCCAAACGCGAGGCCGTGGGCCAAAGCCAGCGCGCCGCGCAACCCCGTGAAGCTGCCTGGGCCGACTGTGACCGCCACGGCGTCCAAGCCGGGGCCGAACTCCCCAAGCAACGCCGCCACGATCACAGGGAGGTCGGCCGTCGCCCGCCGGCTATCCAGGCCCGCACGTTCCCCGAGGCATACCCCGCCGTCCAGAAGTGCAGCCGAGCAGGTCAACCCGGCGGCGTCCAGGGCAAGGACGCGCACGGCTCAGAGCAGGACGCAGGCCTCGTCGAACGCCAGCCGCGGCGAGCGGGGAAGCAAGCCGCTGTCGTCGCCATGGCCGAGATTGACGAGGAAGTTGGACTTCCAGCCGCTCGCAGTGAAGAACGCCTCGTCCACGCGGGCGCGATCAAACCCGCTCATCGGCCCAGCGTCCAGGCCAACGGCGCGCGCGGCCATGATCAGGTAGGCGCCTTGCAGCGTGCCATTGCGGAACGCCGTCTCGGACGCCAGCGCCTCGTTGCCGGCGAACCAGGCACGGGCGTCGGCGTGCGGAAACAGCTTGGGCAGTTGCTCGAAGAACTGCGGATCATAGGCGACGACGGCCACCACGGGGGCCGTTATCGTCTTGTCCACATTGCCGGGTGACAAGGCCGGCTTCAGCTTTTCCTTCGCCTCGGCCGAGCGGAGAAACAAGTAGCGCGCCGGCGAGCAGTTGGCCGAGGTCGGCCCCATGCGCAGCAGGCGGTAGACCTCCTGCAGCTCCTCGTCCGACACGGGGTCCGGCAACCACTTGTAGTGTGTCCGCGCGTCGAGGAAGAGCGTACGGCGCGGGCTGTCGTCGATCGCCGGCATGCAGCCTACAGCTCGACCTGCTGCACTGCCACGACCTCCGGCACGTAATGGCGCAGCATGTTCTCGATGCCGTGCTTCAGCGTCGCCGACGAGGACGGGCAACCAGAGCAGGCGCCCTGCATGTGCAGCAACACGATGCCTTCGCGGTAGCCGCGGAACACGATGTCGCCGCCATCGCTGGCAACGGCCGGGCGGACGCGGGTGTCCAGCAACTCCTTGATCTGCTCGACGATCTCGCGATCCTCGGGTGCGACATCCTCATCCATGGCGTCGCTGATGCCTTCCATCACGGGACGGCCGGCGACGAAATGCTCCATCACGGCGCCAAGCACCTCGGGACGCAGCGACTGCCAGTCGGCGAGGTCCGACTTCGTGACGGTGATGAAGTCGCCCCCCAGGAACACGCGGGCCACGCCCGGGAGCTGGAACAGCGCATGGGCCAGCGGCGACCGCTCGGCGGAGGCGGCGGTCGCGAAATCGGCGGTGCCGGCGCCCATCACGTCCCGGCCCGGCAGGAACTTCAGGGTCGCCGGGTTCGGGGTGCCCTCGGTCTCGATGAACATTGCGGATGGCTTCCTTCGAATGCGGACCGCCTGGGTCCTCGATCCCACCAAAATGGCGCATCGCCCGGCCGAAGCAAGGCCCAGCGTGGTATGGCTGCGTCGAGGAGAGCGACGGCGATGGACGGTCTGGGGCGTTGCGGCTGGGTGGGGGTGGATCCGCAGATGCTCGCCTACCACGACATGGAATGGGGCGTGCCGGAGCGGGACGGCCGCGCGCTGTGGGAGGCGCTGATGCTCGAGGGGTTCCAGGCCGGGCTTGCCTGGAGCGTGATCCTGCGCAAGCGGGTGGCGTTCCGTACGGCGTTCGCCGGGTTCGACCCGGCGCGCGTGGCGGCGTTCACGGCGGAGGATGTCGAGCGGCTGGTGCAGGACCCGGGGATCGTGCGGTCCCGGGCCAAGATCCAGGCCACGATTGGCGGTGCGCGGGCCTACCTGGCGATGCAGGCGGCGGGCGAGGAGTTTTCCACGTTTGCCTGGTCGTTCACCGGCGGGCGGACATTGCCGGGTGATGGTGGAGCGGCCCCGGCCCGGACGGAGCTGTCGGCGCGGATCTCGGCGGCGTTGATGCAGCGCGGGTTCAAGTTCGTCGGCCCTGTGATCGTGTATGCCTGGATGGAGGCGGTGGGCATCGTGAACGACCACGCGGCCGGGTGCTTCCGGCGGACGGCGGTGCAGACGTGATGGAGCGCAGTCCCGGCCACGGCTGGGCCGCGCGGGCGGCGGCGCTGCAATACGAGCGCCCGGTCGCCTGGACCATCGTTGCCGCGATCGGGGCGATGCTGACGGCGCTGGCGTCCTGGATTGCCGTGCTGATCCCACAAGGCGGCAACATCCGGGCCAACCCGCTGCTGTGGCTGCTGGCGCTCCCGCTGCTGGTCTGGATCCGCGCTCTGGTGGCTTGCGCGAGGTGGGCGATGCTAACGCTCTGGCTGGCCCTGGTCGCCGCACCCGGCCTCGCCTTGCTGGCCTTGTTCGTATCCCAACGGGCACGCGCCGGCCGGGTGCTGGAGGGCGCGGGCGACCTCGATACACCGCTGGCGATGTTGATCATCCTCGGCCTCAGCCTCGTTCTGGCGGCGACCGGGCTGATCCTGTTGCGGAGGACCAGCCTGCCCGGCGGCACGCGGCCCGCCACTTACCGTGAACCCGGCACCCGGCCGGCGGGCCTGCCCGCGCCTCTGCCGGCGGAGGCGGTCGGCGCGCTGCAGGTCGGATCCCTCACGCTGTCCGCCACGCTGATCGACGGGATGGCCGCGTGCATCGGCATCACCCTGCTGCATGACGAGCCGCTCGGCCCGTTCTGGCCCGTCGCCATTCCCCTGGTGATGGTGGCGGCCGTCGGCACGCTGTTGCTGCGCGGGGCGGCGCGGCTGATCCGCCGCCATCCCGGTGCCGCGGCCGACCTGCAACGCGGGTGGCGTTTGGGCATGGCGTGCCCGCTGGCGCTGTTGCTCCTGGTGTGGGTGTGGCCGCTCGACCGCGGAGTGCAGGAAGCGCTGAGCGTTCCGATGGTGCTGCTGGGCCTGCTCGGCGCATGGGGCGGCCGCAGAGCCTTGCGGCGGCTGCGCGAAATCCGCCCGTGACCCGGTTGGTTGCGCCTGCGAGCCGTGCCACGATCCCGGGATGCCTGACCTCTACCGTGGCCCGATCATCGATGCGCACCACCATTTGTGGGACCTCGCTTCCGGCCGCTATCCCTGGCTGACCCGGCCCGAGGCGGCGCCGGGTGCGCTCGGCAATATCGACTTCCTGCGGCGCGACTACCTGCCGGCCGACTACGCCACGGACATCGCCGGCCAGGGTGTCGTCGCCAGCGTGGCGATCGAGGCGCTGTGGGACCCGGCACGCAGCCCGGTGGAGGAGACCGCCTGGTTCGACGCGCTGCCGCGCCCCGCCGGCATGGCCGCGCGCTACGTGGTCGCCGCCCCGCTCGCTTCGCCCGACCTGCCGAGCCTGCTCGAGGCGCACGCCGCCTACCCCGGCGTCGCCGCCGTACGGGAAACGATCCGCTGGCACCCGGACCCGGCCAAGCGCTGGACGCGGCCGGGGATCGTGAACGAACCGGATTGGCGGGCCGGCCTCGAACGGCTTCAGCGTACCGGCTGGCACCTCGACCTGCTGATGAACCCGCACCAGGCGCTGGAGGTAGCGGCGCTGGCGGAGCAAACGCCGGGGCAGGTCTTCATCGTGAACCATTGCTGCACGCCGAACGACCGCGACTCGGAGGGCATGGCGCGCTGGCGGGGCGGGCTGCGCGCCATGGGGCGGTGCCGCAACATCTGCATCAAGCTGTCCAACTACGCCGCCTACGCGCCGGACCGCAGCCTGGCCGCCGACCGCGACACGCTGCTCACCTGCATCGACGCGTTCGGCCCCGACCGGTGCCTGTTCGGCAGCGACTACCCCGTCGCCCGACGCACCATGACCTTCCCCGACCTGTGCGAGCGGTTCCGCGAGGTCGTCGCCGAATACACGCCGGCCGAGCAGCGCATGATGTTCCACGACAATGCCGCACGGATCTACGGCGTGCCGGCGGCATGACGCCGGAACCGCTCGCCTTCATCGGCACCAGCGACCTGGCCGGGTTGCTGCGCGGCAAGTCCGTACCGGCGGCGGAGCTGCCGGGCCGCATGGCGCGCGGGGTGGGCATCACGCATAGCAACCTGATGCTGTCCGTGTTCGGCCCGATCATGGACACGCCGTTCGGCACCGCCGGGGACCTGATGCTGGTACCGGACCCGTCCACGCGCTGCAGCATCCCGGTGCCGGATGCGCCGGCGATCACGCTGTATCTGGGCGACTTCCTGACCACGGAGGGCGAGCCCTGGGCGTGCTGCCCGCGCGGCGTGCTCACCCGGGCGCTGGCGGCGCTGGAGGCGGAGTTCGGCCTGCACTTGCTCGCCACGTTCGAGCAGGAGCTGGTCTACACCGGTGTCGCGGACAGCCCGGGCTCGCCCTACGCGCTGGACGCGTTGCGGCGGCAGGGGCCGTTCGGCGGCGCGCTGCTGGCGGCGATGCGCGGGGCCGGGATCGCGCCCGACTCGTTTCTGGCGGAATACGGCGCCCGCCAATACGAGGTGACGGCCGGCCCCAGGCCCGGCCTGCGCGCGGCGGACGAGGCGGTGATCGTGCGCGAACTGGCCCGCGCCGTGGCCGCCGAGTCGGGCCACCGCGCGATCCTGACGCCGATGCTGCACCCGGCCGGCACCGGCAATGGGACCCACATTCACTGGAGCCTGCTGGACGGGGACGGCCAGCCGCGCACCCATGACCCGGCGCGCCCGCACGGCCTGTCCGAGGTGGCCGAGCATGTCTGCGCCGGCATGCTGCATCACATGCCGGCGCTGTGTGCGGTCACGGCACCCTCCGCCGCGTCCTACTACCGGCTGCGGCCCGGACGCTGGGCGCCCACGGAGGCCGATCTCGGCGTGCAGGACCGTGGCAGCGCGGTGCGGATCTGCCCGGTGTACGCCACCGCCGCGGAGACGGCGGCGCGCCAATACAACGTGGAGTTCCGCGTCGCCGACGCCGCAGCCAGCCCCTACCTCGCATTGGGCGCACTGGTACAGGCCGGGCTGGACGGGCTGCGCCACCGCCGCCGGCTGGCCGACGTGGCGAAGGCTCCCCTGCCCGGCTCGCTGGCCGAAGCACTGGACCATCTCGCCGCCAGCAAAGTGTTGGCAGAGTGCTTCGGCCCGGTGCTGCACGACGCCTACCTCCGCTTCAAGCGCGCCGAGTTGGCGGCGCTCGCCGGGCTGGACGAAGCCGCCATCTGCGACCGCTACGCCGCCGTATACTGAAAGGAGCCGCCTAATGCTCAGCCGCGAGGTGGAGATCGACCCGGCGCATGCCGCGTTGCTGTTCGTGGATGTGCAGAATTACAATGCGGGTCCGGATGGCGGCGAGTTCGCCGGTCTGGACGCAGCCTCCCGCGAGGAGCGGTTCGGCTGGTTCTTCCACACCATGCAGCGGACGGCCGTGCCCAACATGCAGCGCCTGCAAGCGGCCTGCCGCTCCGGACGGATCGAGGTGATGTACACGGTGATCGAGAACCTGACGCAGGACGGGCGGGACCGCAGCCTGGATTACAAGATCAGCGGCCTCAACGTCCCGCGCGGCTCGTGGGACGCCAAGGTGATCGACGCGATCGCACCCACGGGCGACGAGATCGTGCTGCCCAAGACGTCCTCCTCCGTGTTCATTTCCACCAACGCGGATTACGTGCTGCGCAATCTCGGCGTGCGCTCGCTGATCATCGCGGGCGTGCTGACGGACCAGTGCATCGACAGCGCGGTGCGCGATGCGTGCGACCTCGGGTATCTGGTGACGGTGCCGACCGACGCGTGCGCGACGTTGAGCCAGGAACGGCACGACTGGTCGCTGCGCAACAACCGGGGTTACTGCCGGCAGGTGACCACGGACGCGCTGGTCGCCGAGATCGAACGGCTCTCGTAGGGTGGGGTGCGCCTTGGCACCCCACCGCCACCAGCACGACATTGACATAGGAACCACCTCATGATCCGCGCGCTGATCCTCGCCCTAATCCTCAGCACGGGCGCCCAAGCCGCCGGCACCCTGCGCTTCGGGCTGGACTTCGACATCGACACGCTCGACCCTGCGCGCAGCGGCTCCTACATCGAGCGCGTCGTCGCCAACTCGATGTGCGACACCCTCGTCGGTCTCGACCAGAAGCTCAACCTCGTGCCGCAACTTGCCACCGCCTGGGAGTGGTCCCCCGACCATCTCGCCCTCACGCTGCATCTGCGCGAGGGCGTGCTGTTCCAGGACGGCGCGCCGATGGACGCCGACGCGGTGCGCGCCAACCTCGAACGGTTCCGCACGGCCTCCTACAGCCTGCGGCAAGGCGAGCTGAAGCCGATCCTGGGCGAGGACGTGATCGATCCGCACACGCTGCGCATCCGCCTCTCCGTCCCTTACACGCCGCTGCTGGCGTTGTTCGCCAGCCGGTCCGGCGAGATGCTGTCCCCCCGCACGCTCGATAGCGGCACGGACGCGATTAACAACCACCCGGTGTGCGCCGGCCCGTTCAGCTTCGTCGAACGCGTGGCGCAGGATCACGTGACGCTGCAACGCTTCCCCGGCTATTGGGATGCGAAGGACGTCAGCCTGGACCGGATCGTGTTCAGCATCATGCCCGACTCGACGGTGCGTCTGACCAACCTGCAAGCAGGCCAGCTCGACGTGGCCAACCGCCTGGCCGCGACCGACGTACCGGCGGTGCAGGCGAACAAGGCGTTGGCGCTGGTCAGCTCGCCCTCGATCGGGTTCCAACTGATCAGCTTCAACCTGGCGCACGGCCCGCAGTCCGACACGCCATTCGGCCGCGACGTACGCGTCCGCCGAGCGTTCGCGATGTCGATCGACCGTGAGGGCATAAACCAGGCGGTGTTCGACGGGCGCTTCATCCCGAACAACCAGATGGAGGCGCCGAACACGTTCTATTGGGACGCGGCGCACCCGGTCCCGCCGCGCGACATCCCCGGCGCCAAGGCGCTGCTGGCGGCGGCGGGGATGCCGCATCCAAAGGTGGTCCTACGTGTGACGAACAGCCCGACGGACGTGCAGGTGGGCGAGGTGATCCAGTCCATGGCGGCGGACGCCGGGTTCGACGTGCAGTTGAACAGCGGCGACGCGGTCGCCCAGACGGCAGCGGCGACCGGTGGAGATTATCAGGCCTACATGGCCATCTGGAGCGGGCGGCCCGATCCGGACGGCAATCTCAGCCTATGGATGCGCTGCGGCGCGCCGTTGAACTGGACGGGGTGGTGCAGCCCGGCAGAGGACAAGGCGCTGGACGATGGCGCGGCGGCGGCCGATCCGGCGATGCGCAAGACGGCTTACGATTTGGCGCAGGATATCTGGATGCAGGATCTGCCTTATATGGCGCTGTATCACTTCACCTGGTTCTGGGGCCTGAGCGCGAAAGTCGCAGGGTTCGCACCACGGCCGGACGGGCTGGTGCGGCCGATCGGGTTGTCGCTGGCGCCTTAGGGCATTCCTCTCCCCCTCCCCTTGTGGGAGAGGGCCGGGGGGAGGGGTGCGACACACGCGGCACCTTCGGGAGCCACCCCTCCCCCAGCCTCTCCCTCAAGGGGAGGGGGGAACCCAGTGCGCGTACCAGTCATCCTCCAGCACGATCTCGGCCATCCTCCGACTGGCCTCGGCCCAGCTTACCGCCAGGATGCGCGCCGGGTCCGGCACGCGGCCCTCGGCGTACAGCTTGAGCCAAAGCTGGATCGTCTCCGCCAGCTTGCCGGGGGCGAACAGCAGCGCGCCATCGGCACAGATCTCGCGGAACACGGGGATGTCGCGCGCGATCACCGGCAGGCCGGCATGGGCCGCCTCCACGATGGGCAGGCCGAACCCCTCGCCCTCGGAGGCCATCAGCAACGCCGCGCACCTTCGGTAGAGTGCGGAGACCTGCTCGTCATCCGCCGTGGTCAGCCAGCGCAGGCGCTGACCGGCCTCGGGATGATTACGCAGACGGGCCTGCAGCGCCTCGGTATACCAGCCGGCGCGGCCGACGATGACCAGGCCGACGTCCGCGCCGCCGCGCCACACCTGCTCCATCGCGTCCAGCGCCTCGGTGTGGCCTTTGCGCGCCTCCACCGTGCCGACCATCAGCAGCTCCGGGCGGCCGGAAGGGGGCAGGTGCGTCGCGGCGGCGATGAAGTCGCTGCCGAGGTGGAACCAGCCGATGTCCAGCTTGCGCTCCCGCTTGGGCTGGTTGCGGTCGAGCCACGCAAGCAGCTCGTCGGCGACGGTGCGGGAAATGGTGAGCAGCGCGTCCGCCTGGGAGGCGATCATGTGCACCCAACCGGGAAAGTCCCGCTGCACGGGTTCCGGAAAGCGGTGCGGCGTCAGCACGGGGAGCAGGTCGTAGATCACCACCATCGCCCGCCCGCCGCCGGCGCGCACGGCGTGGATAGTGCTGGAAAGCGAGCCCAGATCGTGGATGTTGAGATCCAGGCACACATAGACGTCGCCTGGACGGAACACCGCCGGCAGCACCGAGGGCGAGGCGTCCGGCACGCCATACAGGGTGCGGCCGAACTTGCGGGCCAGCGTCACCACGCCGCCGTTGGAGCGCACCGGCTCCACCCGCGCCGGCACGCCGTGGGCGCGGCCGAGCTGGTGCGTGATCTCCCGCACCACGCGCTGGATGCCGGTGCCGGCGTCGAACACGGCGACTGTGGTCACGTCCAGGAACAAGGTGCGCGGGCGCGGTTCGGCGAAGGTCGTGGCAAGGGCGCGGGCGACCTCCGGTGTCGCCGGGCCGCTGGCGACCAGATCGGCGGCGCAGGCCTCCGCCGCCTCCCGGGCATGGCCGGCATAGGCGTGTTCGATCAGGTCCGAAGTGATCGCGTCGATGCAGACGTCCAGCAATGCCACCGAACGGGCGCGCAGCATCGGCTCCAGCGGGTAGCGTTCGGCCAGGTCCGCCATGCCTTCGCGCGCCGCCACGGCACCCTGCCAGCCGTAGCTGTCCAGCAGGCACTCGGTCAGCACGTCGGCCGCTTCGGCGCCCACGGCGCTGGCCAGGATGGCGGTGAGCGGGCGGGGTCCGGCGACCACGATGGCGGCGAATGCGTAGGATAGGCGCAGTGCCAGCGCGGTATGATGGGGATCGTCGCCGGGCAGCAGCAGCAGGCGGTCGGGTGCGGCGCCGGCCATCGTTTCAGGCGGCTGCACGGGAAACGTGTTGGCGAGCCTGGGCTCGGCCGGCGCCGGGTCAGCGGAAACAAGGGTCACGGCGTAAGTGGCTGACAACTGGGTCAATAGGCGCAGCAACGCGGGCGCATGATCGCCGAGAGGTGTGACCACGCTCAGCGACCGTTTCTTGCGGGGCGCCACCCTGGGCGGAGGGGCGAACTGCTCCAGCGCGTCCCACGCGCGGCGGGCGGTGAGCGGCCAGGTGAACAGCCCGGCGCGGGCGCGGCCGTGGCGGCGCAGGTCGGCGCGGAATTCCGGCCGCTCCAGGACGGCGCGCATGCGCTCGGCGATACTCTCGGGCTGCATCGGGTCGAACGTCGCGTCCTGGCGGCCGATCACCTCGGGCAGGCTGCTGAGGTTGCTGCAGATGGCCGCCGTGCCGCACGCCATCGCCTCGGCGACCGACAGGCCGAAGCCTTCGTGCAGCGACGGGCTGACCGCGACCGCGCTGCCGCGGTACAGCACCGGCAGGTCGCTGTCCGGCACGTAGCTGGTCAGCAGGCGCAACTCGTCGTCCGCCAGGCCGGCATCGGCGGCGGCGCGGCGCAGCGGCGGCAACAGGGTCGCGTCGTTCCAGCCGGTGGCAACCAGCGGGTGGGCGTGGCGCAGCGCCGGCGGCAGGTGGGCGTAGGCCTTGATCAGCCCGACCAGGTTCTTGCGCTGCTCCACCGCACCCACGCATAGCACGTAGCCGCTTTGCAAACCGTAGCGGGCGAGGATGGCGGCTTGCGGCTGGCCGTCCTCCCCGGCGGGACGGAAATGCGCACCCACCCCGGCCATGATGTTGGCCACCCGCTCCGCCGGCAGGCCGAGCCCGGCCACGATCTCCTCCTGGCTGGAGGCGCTGATAGCGAGCAACCCGGCGCTGTGCTGCAATTCGAGCAGAGCGCGGTAGTAGAACCGGCGCATCCCCGGGTCGGCGAGGTAGATGTCCGGCCGCAGCAGCGGGATTAGGTCGTAGCAGATGCTGACGGTCGGCGGTGCGTTTACGTCCGGTGGGTAGGTGGTGACGGCGTCGTCGCCGAAGCCCTCGAAGATACTGGCCACCAGCAGCAAATCGGGCTTCAACGAGGCCAGGAAGGCGGCGCGGATGCGCTCGGCGGCGCGGCGGCGGGGAGCGTCCTCGGCGCGGGAGGCGGTTTGCGAGCCAGGCCCGTGCCAGACAGCGATGCGATCCGCCGGCAGCACGGGGGCGAACGCGTCCCGCAGTTCGGCGGTGGCCTCGGCGAACCCGCCGTTGAGCGCGATGACCACCTCGTGCGGCCCGGGATCGGCCGCCATGGCAAGGGCGAGCGAGCGGCTGTAGCGGCCGATCCCCCGCCCGCGGCTCTCGCTTTGCGCACCCTGCAGATCGATGACCAGGCGCATCAAACAGGTTGCTTCAGGCCGGGCCGCTGCAGGCGCTGCAGGATGGCCTGTTCGCGCAGGCTGAGTGTCACGGGCGGCTCCGGCTCCGGTTCAGCGGGTGGGGCCGGACCGGGCAGCACCTTGGGCGGCGGACCCCCCATGAAGGCGCGCAACCGGCCCATGAAGTGCGCGGCGCGGCGGACGGGCGCGGCCAAACGCCAGGACGCGCTGTTGAACAGCAGCGTCAGGCGGTCCTCCAGCCGGCCGATCTGGCGCAGGTACTCAGCCGACTCCAGCCGGGAGTGGACCAGCTTGTACTCGGTGGCGGCCAGCTCGTCGCGCAGCTCCTGCAACAAGCGGTCCTTGCGGGCGGCGTCCCGCTCGGCCAATTGCATCTGGCGGGAAACCGCGTCCTGCGGATGACGGGCGGTTTCGTCCGGTTGGGTGCTCACGCGGCAACCCTTGCCCCGGCCGGCTCCGGTAGCGCGCCGGTCTGCAAGCGCGCGCCGGTGCAGCGGCGCAGCAAGTCGGCCGGAACCGACCCGGGCGCGCGGAAGGACCAGATTTCATCCAGCAGCGTCCCGTGCACGGCGAGCCACTCTTCGAACGAAACCGGGCTGCGGAGGATTTCCAGGCCGCGCTGCTCCCAATAGGCTGCGTCGCCGCCATCCTGCGCCGGGTGCAGCGCGATCCGGTTGCCGGGCCGCAGCAGGCGCACGATCGCCTCGGCGTCCGCCCCGGTATCTCCCGGGGCCGGAACCCGGTCCGTCAGCACCAGGGCGCGGAACGGTGCGGCCTGCCACAACGCCAGGTCCGGCTCGATGGCCTGGCGCGACAGGTCGGCGGCCCAGCGTTGACGCAAACGGCGCCAGTCCTCGTCGCTGGCCACGGGCGGCGCTTCCAGCAGCGTCACCGTGCTGGCGGGCTGCACCATCACGCGCCAGCCATGCGCCCGTGCGGAAAAGCCGGCGTCCGCGGCGGCGTAGCCGGGGGTTTGATAGGCGTCGTCGAAACCGCCGATCGCATCCCAGCACTCCCGCCGCACAAGCATCGCGCCGGCGCAAACCGCATCGACCGCATGGGCGAAGGCGTGGCTCGGGTGCGCCGGGTCCGTAGCCGTGGCGTGGTGGATGCGTCCGTCCGCCGTCACCACCGCGCCGGCGCTGCGCAGCGACCCATCGGCGTCGAGCGTGCGGCAGCCGACGATGACGGTGTGCGGGTCGGCCTCCGCCGTGTCCAGCAAAGGCTGCAGCCAGCCGGCATGAACCACGGCGCCCGCGTCCAGCAAAACGAGGGTGCGCGCCTTGGCCAGCGCGGTTGCGGCACGCAGGCTTGGCGCTCGGCGGACCTGGCCGGCGTAGCGGGAGGCCGGGCCTTCGCCGGCCAGGATCACCTCGACCGCCGTCGAACCACTCTGCGCCTGTAGCGAGAGCAGCGTTCGCGTGGTGTCCATCGCGCGGGGGCCGAGCTGGACCACGACCGTGACCGCCGGGTCGGGATGCGGCACGGGCGGTGCTGGCGGGGTCGCCGCGGGCAGGCCGTAAGGGTTGGGGACGAACCCGGCGGCCTCGCCCTCGCGCACCCAGTGCGCCAGCGGATTGCGCGCCCGGTCGCCACCCAGGTAGGTCCGGCGATACCAGGCGGTGGCGAACAGGGCGTGCGGGTCGCGGTCCTCGCCGGCGCCGGCCTGGATCCAGTGCAGCAGGCCCTGGGGGTAGTCCACCGGGTCGAACAGCCGGGTGGGCGAGCGGGTGTCGCCGGAGGGCAGCGCCATGTAGTGCTCGAGCGCCCGGCCGGCGGCCTCGGGCGCTTGGGCCACGTAGAATGCCGTGTCGAACAGCGGGTGGGGGTCGTCGCCAGCCCTGACGCCGTGGCGGATGTAATGGGCAAAGGGGTTCGCGAGCGCGATCGCTCCTGCCCGGGCGGCGTACCAGGCGCTGTCGAACAAGGGGTTCGGCTCGCGGCCGGCAGGGGCGCCCTGCCAGAGATAGTGCGCCACCGGGTCGGTCGCGCGGTCGCCGTTCATGGCGGTGGCGCGATACCAGGCGCGGTCGAACAAGGCGCTGCCCGCGATGGCGGCGTAGTCGGCCCGGCGCTGGCGCAGCAGGGCGCGGCGTTGCGGCAGACGGCGCACGGCGCGCAGCACCCGGCCTGCTAGCCGCCCGACGCGCAGGATAGTCCGCAGGCGCAAGGCGAACTCGAACAGCGGCGCCGGCAGCGAGCCAAGACGGGCGGCAAGGGCATCGCGGTCCGTGGCGAGGCCGGCGCTGCCGGCGCGAAGCTGCGCCAGTTCGAGGTGGAGCCGTTGCAGTTCGGCCCTTGGCCAAAGGCGGTGCAGGCGGTCGGCGTCCGCCCTCGCCCGATCGAGATCCCGCCGGAGCTGGGCGATCTCGGCCTGCCACTCCACGGTGAGAACGTCCTCGGGGTCACCGCCGGCCGGATGATCCTTGGCACTACGGAGCACGAGGCCAGACGGTGCAGCGTGAAGGAACGGGTTGAGGAACGGGTCGTGCTCGGTCGCCTCGGGCCAGCGGCGGCGCAGGGTGGCACGCTCGGCCTCGATGCGGGCTTGCTGCTCGACAGCGGGTTGCGCGTCCGGGTTCGGCTGCACCAGCGTCGCCGCCGGGTCCCACAGCACGCGGTGGCCAGCCGCACGGGCACACAGGCAGAGGTCGATGTCGCTCCAGGCGGTCGGAAGGCCGGTTTCGTCCAGCCCGCCCAATTCCTGGAACAGCGCACGGCGGATGGCCAGGCATGCCCCGCTCACGGCCGAGACGTCCCGCAGCAGCATGACCTGGGCGAGATAGCCGGGTTCGTCCTCCGCCGCGCCGACGTAGGGCTGCACGATTGCGCCGCGTGGGCCAAGCAGGATCCCCGCCTGCCGCAGCCGTCCACCGGGCGAGACCAGCCGGCCGCCGGCCAGGCCCACGCCGGGGCGCGCCGCATGGGCCACCAAGCCGTTCAGCCAGCCGGGGTCACGGGTGGAGAGGGCACCATTCAGCAGCACCAGCACGTCGCCCGTGGCCTGGGCCGCCGCACGGTTGACCCGGGCCGGCCAACTCGCCTCCGCATCCGCCGGGATGACTTCGATCCCGGGGGCGTCCAGGCCGGCGATGTCTCCGGCGGGTTGCGCCGGGTCGCGCGGGGCGAGGATGACGGAGATGCGGGGCGCCGGCAGCGTGGTGGTGACGGTGGGCCAGATCCGGCTGCCGGACTGGCGGCTGCCGCGCTGCAGGCCAGGACGATGCTGCGCCAGGAAGCGGTCGATGACGGCATCCAGTTCCGCCACGCCGTTGCTGGCGCGGGTGGCCGGGAACGGCGCCGGCCGCCCGGTTTGCGCGCGGCCCCGGTGGAACAGGATACCCGGCTGATGGGCCACCGTGCCTGGCGCCGCATCCACGGTCAGGCGCAGTGCCAGGTCCAGCAACGCGAACCCGCCTGCCTCCGGCGACAACCCCCCGGCTGCCTCCATCGCCTGCCGGTCGAACAAGACCAATTGGCCAAGTGCGTCGCCGCTCAGCAGCAGGTCGGGGCTCCAACCCGGTTTCAGCACTGCGCCCGACCGGACGCCGTCGCCGGCGATGGTGTCCTCGTCGGTGTAGATCACGCGCAGACCCGGCGTGGCGGCGAACCGGCGGGCGGCGGCCTCCACCGCCTGTGGGGCCAGCAGGTCGCTCGCCTCGATGAAGCCGACCAGGCGTCCGGTCGCCGCGGCCGCCGCCCGGGTCAGCGTGTCGGCACGGGTCGGGCCAGGTTCGATCGTCCGCACCCGTGCGTCCGGGTGCGGCACGGCATCAGCCGCTACGACCAGCGCCTCCCAATGCGGCGAGGTCTGCGCGGCCAGCGAGGCGAGCGTCTCGTCCAGCAGGTCCGTGCGGGCAGATGGCGCCAGCACGACGAGGGTTACGGTGACATCCGGGATCGCGCCGGCGAAGGCGAGCGGGCGCTCCCCGCCTGCCTCCAGCCAAAGCTGGTACGCGACGCTATCATCCGGCGGCAGTGCGCCACCATAATAGGTACGTTCGAGCGTGAGCGCATCGTAGGCGGCGGGCGACTGGCTGATCTGGGCGAGCAGGCTGGCGCGCGTTGCGTTGGATTGGGCAAGCAGGCGGTCGCGCTCGAGGTCAGGCGGGTCCTGGCCGGTGACCGCCCAGAACAGGGCGCGCAGATAATGCCGGTCGGGCGGGCCGTCGGGGCCGTGGCGGGCCAGGAACTCGTCCGTGCCCGTCAGCCAGATCGCGATCTCGCCAAGGTCGTCTCCGGCGCGCATCCGCTGGGTCAGCCCGGTGAGTTCGGACGCGGAGGGGGAGCGCGCCAATGCGGTGGCGAACAGCCGGACGAGCGGTTCGCCGAGCGAACGGGCCTCGGCGGCGGAGCGGAACTGCATGGTGGCGATCGTCGGGCCTGGTTCGGACCGTCCCAAGGTGTTCCGGCAATCCGGTGCGCCAGAAGTGTGATGGACTGCGGGGTCCGCAGATTGGTTTAGCGCCGGTCAGGTAGCGCGCGTGGCAAGTGGAATGCAAGCAGACCGGCGGCGGGTTTGGTTGACGCCGTGAGAGGCTGCATAACGCTCCATACACCGATGGAGCTCGCGACCAGATGCCCGACGAGCGTGGCGAAACCTTGCGGCAGAGGGCGATGACGGTGGCAGCACGCCCGGCGCTGTTCCTCGACCGCGACGGCACGATCAACATCGACCACGGCTATGTCGGCACCCGTGACCGCTGGGAGTGGGTGGACGGCGCGCTGGACGCCATCCGGCTGGCCACCGAACGGGGATGGCACGTGTTCATCGTCACCAACCAATCCGGCATCGCGCGCGGCCTCTATGACGAGGCCGCACTGGACGCGCTGCACGGCTGGGCGGTGGCGGAGATCGCGCGGGCCGGTGGCCGTGTGGATGACATCCGCGTCTGCCCCTACCACGAGGAGGCGGTGGTCGAGCGCTACCGCCGGGTCAGCGACTGGCGCAAGCCGGCGCCGGGCATGATCCTGGACCTGGTGGCCCACTGGCGGCTGGACCCGGCGCGCTGCGTGATGGTGGGGGACCAGCCAACGGACGTGCAAGCGGCCGCGGCGGCCGGCATCCACGGCGTGCTGTTCGAGGGCGGCAACCTGCTGGCGACGGTGCGGCCGCTGCTCGACCGGTTCGCGGTTCAGCCGGACGGCCAGTGATGGAGCTAACCCCCCAGGAATCAGCGCTGGTCGCGGCCGCGGAGGGCTTCGCGCGCCGGGTCATCGCGCCAGGTGCGCCGGTGTGGGAGGCGGCGGGAAGCGCCCTGCCGCGGGCCGCCGTGGACGAGTGGGTGGCGCTCGGGCTCAACACGCTGCAGGTCAGCACGGCACGCGGCGGCGGCGGGGCGCGGTATCGCACGAAGCTGCTGGTGGCGCGGGCGTTGGCCGGCGAGTGCTTCGCCAGCGCCTTCGCCTTCACCAACATGCAGGGCCACGTGACCCGCATGGAGCGCGAGGGCGCGCCGGACCAGGTCGCGCGCTACCTGCCGGGATTGATCGCGGGCACGATCATCGGCGCGCCGTCCCTGAGCGAACCGGGAGCCGGAAGCGACTTCGCCGCGATCGCGACGTACGCGGTCCGGGCGCCGGGGGGCTGGGTGCTGGATGGCGAGAAGGCCTGGATCACCAACGGCGCATTCGCCGACCAGTGCATCCTGTATGCGCAGACCGACCCCGGCGCCGGCGCGGACGGGATCGCGAGCTTCATCGTGGACCTGCATGCGCACGGCGTGGAGCGGCTGCCGCCGGAGGACCTGATCGGCGGGGCGGCGATCGGGGCGGCCGGCATCCGGCTGACCGGCGTGCACGTGCCAGAGGCGGACCTGTTCGCGCCGCCGGGCAAGGCGTTCCGGCGGGCGCTGACCGGGGTGACGGGCGCGCGCATCCATGTCTCGGCGATGCTGTGCGCGACGGTGCGCCGCGCGCTCGGCCTCGCCGTCGACTACGGCGGCACGCGGCAAAGTTTCGGCCAGCCGTTGCTCGCGCATCAGGGGCTGCGCTGGCAGTTGGTGGACGTGGCGGCGGCGCTGGAAGCGGCCGAACTGCTGACTGAGCGGGCCGCCCTGCTGTTCGAGGCGGGGGCGGACTGCCGGGTCGAGGCAGCGTTCGCCAAGAAGGCTACCGTCGAGATGGCGACCAGCGGGGTTGCCGCGTGCATGCAGGCGATGGGCGCGGCCGGTCTACGCCGGGTGCATCCACTCGGCCGCCACATGGTCGCCGCACGCATCGCCGCCTACGTGGACGGAACGACCGAGATGCAGAACGAGCGGATCGGCGCCGCCCTTGCCGCCCGCTACGGCCTGGCTCAACCGGCACGCTAGCCCGTTTCGCTGGCACGCGCATTGCTGGGGGTTCGTATGGCCATGACCACGCCCCTGCCCCTCGAGGCCGACGCAAGCGTGCCCGGATTGGCGCTGGCCGAGCGCCCCGCGCGCCGCCGGGTGCCGCGTCCGGGCGGCCCCGCGCTGCTCAGCCTGCTGTCGGTGGCCGCGATGGTGGGAGCCTGGTGGCTGATCTGCGCCACGGGGGCCGTGCGGGCGGACTTGCTGCCCTCGCCGGCGGCGGTGTGGGACGCGTTCGTCGAGGTGACCACGCAGGGCTACCGCGGCACCACGCTGTGGGGCAACGCCGCGTCCACGCTCGAACGGTTGCTGGGCGGGTTCGTGGCCGCAACGGTGCTGGGGGTGCCGCTCGGGCTGTGGATGGGGGCGAACCGGGTGGCGAACGCGGCGCTCGAGTGGGTGATCCAGTTCATGCGGCCGCTGCCACCGCTATCCTACATGATCCTGCTGATCCTTTGGCTGGGCACCGGCGACCTGTCCAAGGGCATGCTGCTGTTCCTCACGGCGTTTCCGATCATCGTCGCCTCCTCGGCCGCCGGCGTGCGCGGGGTCAAGCAGCAGCGCATCCAGGTAGCGCTGGCGCTCGGGGCGACCCAGCGGGACGTGTTCCGCCACGTGATCCTGCCGTCCTCGGCGCCCATGATCCTGACCGGGCTGCAGATCGCGCTGGCCGCGGCGTTCTCGACGGTGGTGTCGGCCGAGTTGCTGGCCTCGACCGACGGGCTGGGCTGGATGGTGATCTCCGCCAGCACGTTCCTGCGCAACGACATCATCATCCTGTGCATCCTGGTGCTGGGCGGGCTCGGCGTGGGCCTTGCCGCGATGCTGCGGGCAGCGGACCGGCGCTACGTGCATTGGCGGGGGCGGGAATGAAACGGACGCTGCCGGGTTGGGCGATCACTGCGCTCTCGATGCTGGCGCTGGCGGGCGTTTGGGTCGGCATCACCAGCGGTGGCTTGGTGCGGGACCTGTTCCTACCCGGGCCGTCCGACCTGTGGGACGGGTTCATGGAACTGGTGGACGACGGCTACAAAGGCCGCCCGCTCTGGCTGCATGTCGGGATGAGCCTGTTCCGGGTGCTGACCGGGTTCCTGACGGGGGCGCTGGCCGGGACGCTTCTGGGATTGGGCATGGGCTACTGGCGCAGCCTGAACGCGCTGGCGCGGCCTTTCGTGGAGTTCCTGCGCCCGTTGCCGCAGCTTGCGTATCTCGTGCTGCTGATCGTGTGGCTGGGCATCGGCGAGACCAGCAAGATCACCATGCTGTTCCTGGCCGCCCTGCCCGTCTCGGCGATCGCGGCGCGGGACGGGGTGGCAAACGTGCCGCCGGAGCGGATCCGGGTGGCGCGTTCGCTCGGGGCCAGCCAGTGGCAGGTGTTCTGCCACGTGATCATTCCCTCGGCGCTGCCGGAGATCCTGGTGGGCGCGCGGCTGGCGGCGGGCATCGTATACGGCACGCTGATCGCGTCCGAGATCATTGCCGGGTCGAGCGGGATCGGCTGGATGATCATGGACGCCGGGCGATTTCTGCGGTCGGACTACGTGTTTGCGGGAATCGTAATGATCGGGCTGGCCGGCATCACCATCGACCGGCTACTGCTGTTGCTGGAACGCCGGGCCGTGCACTGGGCTGGCCGCTGACACCCGCTGAACCTGAGGAGCAGAACGAGATGGCGAACACTCTGATCACCCGGCGTCTTGCGCTGACCGCTGCCGCCGCTCTCGGTCTGGCTGGCCGGGCGCGTGCGGCGGCGCCCGCCACGGTCAATATCGGCTTCTTCACCGAAACCAAGCCCACCATGCTCGCCAAGGGACAAGGCTGGTTCGAAGCCGGAACCGGCGGCAAGCTGAACTGGACGGAGATGGGCAGCGGGGCCGACATCAACACGGCGATCACGGCCGGGAGCTGCGATCTCGGGCTGGCCACCGGGTCCGCGGCGACCGCGGCCGGCATCTCGCAGGGGCTGCCGTTCCAGTTGATCGGGATGGTGGACAATATCGGCCCTGCGGAGGAGATGACGGTCCGCACCGCGGCGAACATCAAGACGCCGGCCGACTTCAAGGGCAAGAAGGTCGCGACCCCGTTCGGCTCCACCAGCCATTTCCGCCTGCTGGGGTTCCTGCAGACCAACGGGCTCACGCAGCGTGACGTGACGGTGCTGGACATGAAGGCGCCGGCCATCGTCGCCGCCTGGAGCCGGGGCGAGATCGACGCCGCCTACGTTTGGGCGCCGGCCAAAAGCAAGATACTGGCCGATGGCGGCGCCGTGTACCCGACATACGACGCGCTGGACAAGGCCGGCTACGTGATCGCGGACCTGATCGTGGTGCGCAACGGCTTCGCCCAACAATACCCGGAGGCGGTGACCGGGTTCCTCAAGGCGTACGGCAAGGCGCTGGCGATGTACCGCTCGAACCCGGACCAGACCGCGGAGTTGGTGGCCAAGGAGGCGGGCGTCGCGCCGGCGGTCGCGTTGGCGGACATGAAGGAATACGATTTCGTGCCGCTGGCGGAGCAGGCGACGCCGGCCTGGCTGGGCGGCACGCCGCAGGATCCGGGCAAGTTCGCCCACGTGCTGAAGGGCACGGCCGACTTCCTGGTGGCGCAGCGCAGCATCAAGAGCGCGCCGGGGCTCGACGCATTCCAGAAGGCGACCAACACCGAGTTCCTGCAAAAGGCGCTTGCTTGATGAAGGCGCTTGCTTGACCGCTTTCGTCCAGTTCGACGACGTCTCGGTGCATTACGGTGCCGGGCCGTCGGCGGTGCGGGCGCTGGAGCGGGCGAACCTATCGTTCGAGCGGGGCGACTTCGTCTGCGTCGTAGGCCCGTCCGGCTGCGGCAAGACGACGATGATGCAGACGCTGGCCGGGTTCCTGCCGCCGACGATGGGGGTGGTGCGGGTGGATGGCGAGGCGGTCCGGGGCCCGGGTCCGGAGCGCGGCGTGGTGTTCCAGCAACCGGCGCTGTTCCCGTGGCTGACGGTTGCGGCGAACGCCGGGTTCGGGCCGCGGATGACGGGGAAAGGCAAGGCCGAGGCGGCGGGCCGGGTGGAGCAGTGGCTACGGACGACAGGGTTGTGGGAGTTCCGCGACCGCTACCCCTACGAGCTGTCGGGCGGGATGCAGCAGCGTTTGGCGATCGCACGGGCGCTGTGCAACGAGCCCAAGGTGCTGCTGATGGACGAGCCGTTCGGCGCGCTGGACGCGCTGACGCGGGAGCGGATGCAGGAGGAGCTGCACGCGGTATGGCGCCGCACCGGCATGACGGTGGTGTTCATCACGCACAGCGTGGAGGAGGCGGTGTACCTCGGCACGGAGGTGGTGGTGATGTCGCCGCGGCCGGGCCGGATCGTGCAACGGCTGCCGATGCCGTTTGCGCGCGGACATGCGGCGGAGGGGATCCGGCGCGTGAAGAGCCGGGCGGATTTCGTGGCGGCGCGGGAGGAAGTGCTATCGCTGATATGGGCGATGGGCGACGAGCACTGACGGTGTATGGCGGATGTCGTCCGCCACTTCGCTGTATGGAACAAGAGGCGGACGATGTCCGCCCTACTTCTTGTGAAGTGAGAAGATCCGTAGATTGTAGATGAAATTGTGCACGTTTTGCACGATCCGCTCGACGTCGTCATGGCTCGGCTTGCCCGCCACCACACGGTCCAACTGGTCCAATCCCACCAGCACGCTGTGGATCCCCGGCAGCGAAATCCAGATGTGCTCGAACCCCATGCCTTCCGCCATCGCCCAGATGCGGCGCACGTCGATGTCGTTCTCGATCACGTCGTAGTCGCGCATCTCGCTCTGCGCCGTGGGGGTCAGCGAATGATGCGGACCCGGCTCGTGGAACGCGATGATCCCGCCCGGCCGCAGCACCCGGGCCATTTCGCGCAAGGTCCCTTCCTGGTCCAGCACGTGGTGGAACGCGTCGAACGAGACGATGCGGTCGACCGACTCGTCCTCGAGCGGCAGCGTGTGGCTGTCGAACAGGCGGAAATCGATCTTCAGCGTGTCACGCAACGGATCGCGCGCGATGAACTCGCGGCCCAGGCGCAGCGCGTTCTCGGACACGTCCACCCCGATCGACTCGAGCCCCATGGTCGCCAGCACCCGGCTCAGCCAGCCGGTGCCGCAGCCGAAATCGAGGATCTTCAGCCCGTCCCGCAGATCGAGGTGCTGCATGACGAAGGCGAGCCCAGCCAGCCGCGGCTGCACCTCGTGCGTTCCGTTGAACGGGCGGCGGAACAGCAGGTCCTCCTCGTGCTCCCGGATGAAATAGGCGTTGGCGCGGGCGACGTGCTCGTCCGGCGTGTAGCGTCCCATCACGTCCTTGACGTCAATCGGCGCGGCCTCCGCCACCGCCGCCATCGCCGCACCCGCACGGTGCTGCAGGCGCAACGCCGGGCGTGTCTTCCACTGATGGTTCAGCCGGGCCCACTTGTACACCACACGCCGGAGCAGCGAGACCGGGCCGAGCCGCTTCGCGAGCGTTTGCGATGCGGCGGCTTGCGGATCGGCTTGGGTGGCTTGGCTCATCACAGGTCGGGGCTATTGCCAGATTTGGGGCGCTTAGGATAGCCCGGATCAGTCGCTTGGGAAGCCGGACCGGGTGGCCAAGCCCGGGCAGCGGGGCCATTCTGCCGCGCCTTACCGGACAGGAGCGGCGAGTAGATGCAAGTCAGCCAGCCGGGGGACGTCAGCGAGCCGGGCGAGCTGCGTACGTTATGGCTGATGGTGGCGATCCAGTTCTTCATGACGCTGTCCTTCACCGTGCTCAGCCCGGTGATGCCGCTGTTCCTGCCGGATCTGGGCGTGCACGGCACTGCCGCGATCGACCTCTGGACAGGGGTGCTGAATGCCGCAACCCCGTTTGTCGCCGCTTTCGCCTCGCCGCTCTGGGGACGGCTCAGCGACCGCAAGGGCCGCAAGCTCATGCTGCTGCGCTCGATGGTGGCGATCAGCATCTTTACCTGCCTGATGGGTTTCTCGCAGAATGTTTGGCAGTTCTTCGCCCTGCGCGCGCTCATGGGGGCGTTCTCCGGCTTCTCGGCCACGGCGATCACCCTGGTGGCGACCCGCACGCCGGACAGGCGGCTGGGCTACGCGCTGGGCTGGCTGAGCACGGGGCAGCTCATCGGTGGGCTTATGGGGCCGTTGCTGGGGGGGTCGGTCGCGGATCTGTCCGGCAGCAACCGCGTCCCGTTCTTCGTCACCAGCGCGATTGCCACCTGCGTCACGATCGCTGCGTTCCTGTTGGTGAAGGAGGGGTCCAGGTCGGCCGCGACGTCCGGCAAGCGCAGTGCCGCGCCGAGCTTCCGCGCGATCGTGACCTCCGGCGGACTGCTGCCGCTGTTCGTCGTGCTACTGCTGGCGCAAGTCGGCGTGCGCTCGGTGCAGCCGGTTGTGACGTTATACGTGCAATCGCTGGTGGGCCATGTGGCGAACCTGGCGACGCTGAGCGGGCTGGCGTTCTCGATGACCGGGTTCGCCGACATCATCGCCTCGCCATTCCTGGGCAAGCGCAGCGACGTGCTGGGATACCGCCGGGTGCTGCTGATCAGCCTGGCCGGCGCGACGCTGTTCAGCTTTCCGCAGGCTTTCGCGACGCATTATTGGATGTTCGTCGCCGAGCGGTTCGGCGTGGGGATGTTCGTCGGCGGGATCCTGCCGACGGCCAACGCGCTGATCGGCCGCATGGCAGGCCCGGCGCAGCGGGGCACGGTGTACGGGCTGACAGCCTCGGCGACGTTTTTGGGCAACTCGATCGGGCCGATGATAGGGGGCGCGGTGGCAGCCGCGTTCGGGTTGAACTGGGTGTTCCTGGTGACAGCGGCGATGCTGGCGGGAAGCTTGATGTGGACGTGGCGGTCGGTGCCGGCGTCGGTGGGGTAAGAAGCGTGGCCCGTATCGCGCTTGGCGATACGGGCCACGCACGAAGCGGGTTACGCTTCCTGTGCGACCGGGTTCTTCAGCAACCCGACACCGGTGATCTCCACCTCGACGGTGTCACCCGGCTTCATCCACAGCGGGGGCGTGCGGTAAGCACCGACGCCGCCGGTGGTGCCGGTGATGATGACGTCGCCAGGCACCAGTTCGGTGAATGTCGAGCAGTAGGCGATCAGCTTGGGAATGGTGAACACCAGGTCGTCGATCGTGGCGCGTTGCACCTCCTCGCCGTTCAGCCGGGTGACGAGGCTGGCGGAGGTAAGGTCCCCCGCTTCGTCCGGCGTCACCAGGTACGGGCCGAAGCCGCCGGTGGAGGGGAAGTTCTTGCCCGGGCCGAACTGGGTGCTGTGCCGCTGCCACTCGCGCACGGACCCGTCGTTATAGCAGCTATAACCGGCGATCACGCTCTCGGCATCTGCCTCGGCAACATGGCGCGCGCGGCGGCCGACTACCACGGCCAGTTCACCCTCGAAGTCCAGCGTCTCGGAGGCATGTGGGCGGATGATCGGTTGGCCGTGGCCGGTCTGGCTGTTTGGCCAACGCGTGAAGATCGTCGGCTGCTTCGGCGGCTCGCGCCCACCCTCGAGAATGTGCGTGAGGTAGTTGAGCCCGACGCAGATGATCTTGTCCGGGTCCGGGATCGGCGGCAGGAACGTGACACTGGCCAGATCGTGGCGCGGCAAGCCGGCGAGGTCCGCCGTGGCCGCGGGAAGGTCAGCCAGGGCGGCGCGCAAGCTCGGCGCGCGGGCACCGCAATCGATGACGGTGTCGCCCTCCACCACGCCCCACGATGTTTTGCCGCGGGCTTGGAAACTCATCAGACGCATGGCGATCCTCCACTTCGTATGAAGCGGAGCCTAGTCCGGCTTGGCTGGCGTTGGAACCGGTGGCGATGCTCGGCCGCGAGCGAAACTGCCTTACGCGTGCCTCGTTCCCGTGTTGAACTCGTCCTGTCGCGTCAAATCGAGAGGGAAGCGAATGAGAAGACTGATCATGGCATCGACTGTCATTGCAGCGGGCATGGTTGCGGGTGCGTCGGTGCAGGCAATGCCGGCGCTGGCGATCGGGCCGGACGACGGCGGCGTTATCAAGGTCGAAGGCGGTTGCGGCCCAGGCGGCCACCGCGGTCCAAACGGACTGTGCTACCCCAATTACCAACGTCCGATCTACCGCGGCTGCCCACCCGGCTTCCACATCAATCCATACGGGCGCTGCCGTCCCAACTACTAAGCCGATCGCCGGGAAGGCTCTTGATAATGCCTGAATTATGAGGAAGGGCCTTCCCGGCCCGGCCGACACGGAAACCGGCTTTCCGGGTGCCGAACAGGCCGAGTTGTGGCCGACCGGGCGTGCATTGGCGGCCATGCTGGATGGGCAGCAAGCAGCCATAGCGGCCGTCCAATCGGCTTTGCCAGCCCTGTCCGTCGCGGTTGCCGCCACCGCCGACCGGCTTCGCGGGGCGGGACGTCTCGTTTACGCCGGCGCCGGGGCGTCGGCGCGGCTGGCGGTGCAGGACGGGGTAGAATTGTATCCGACGTTCGGCTGGCCGCATGCCCGCTTGGCGACGCTGATTGCAGGCGGCGCCCCGGCTTTGACGCGCTCCGTCGAGGGTGCGGAGGACGACGCTGAGGCTGCGCAGGCGGCCGTAGCCGCGATCGCGCTCGGCCCTGCGGACGTGGTGGTCAGTGTAGCTGCTTCCGGCACCACCCGGTTCACTGTTGCGGCCCAAGCTGCCGCGCGGGAAGCCGGAGCGCTGACGGTGGCGTTGGCCAACAACCCGGGCACCCCCCTGCTTGCCGGAGCCGAGTGCCCGGTGCCGCTGCCGACCGGGGCGGAGTTCCTCGCCGGCTCCACCCGGATGGCCGCGGGCACGGCGCAGAAAATCGCGCTCAACCTGTTCTCCACCCGGGTGATGACGGAGCTGGGCCGGGTGTATCGCGGGCGGATGGTGCAGGTGGTGCCCTCCAATGCCAAGCTGGTGGCCCGCGCGCACCGTATCGTGGCGGAGCTGACCGGCGTTCCCCTGGAAACCGCGGCCCACGCGCACGATGCGGCAGATGGCGACATTCGTCTGGCGGTGCTGATGCTGGACGGGCTCAGCCGCACGGTGGCGCAGGGCCGGCTGGATGCGGCCGGGGGCGATCTGCGCCGCGCGCGGGACGGCTGAGTGGGCACCCTCGCCGGGCGGATCCTGACCGAGGGTGGCTGGATGACGGGGCGGCTGCAGCATGGCGCGGCGGTGACCCGCATCGAGCCCTGGGCCGGCGCGCCGGAGGATCGGTTCATCCTGCCGGGCTTTATCGACCTCCACGTGCACGGCGGCGGCGGTGGCGACACCATGGATGGGCCGGAGGGCGTGGCCACGCTGGCAAGCTTCCACGCGCGCCATGGCACGACGGCGCTGCTGCCGACGACGGTCACTGCCCCCGCATCCGATCTGCTGCGCGCCGCCGAGGGCATCGCCGCGGCCCGGCCCGGCCCACAAGCGGCCCGCATCCTGGGCCTGCATCTGGAGGGGCCGTTCATCAACCCGGCGGTGCTAGGGGCTCAGCCGCCTTTTGCGATCGCGCCGGACCTGGCCCTGGTGGACGCCATTCGCGATGCCGTCCCACTTCGGGTCGTCACCATGGCGCCCGAAGTGGATTTGAACGGCAGGCTGCTCGCCCATCTGGTTGCGCGTGGCGTTCGGGCGCAAATCGGCCACACTGCCTGCACGGATGCGCAGGCACGGGCGGCGCTGTCGGCGGGGGCGGCCGGTTTCACGCACTTGTTCAATGCGATGTCGCCGTTGCACCACCGCGCGCCGGGATGCGCCGGGTGCGCACTGGCTTACGCCACTTACGCCGAAATCATCCTCGATAGGGTGCATGTCGCGCCATCGGCCGTGTTGGCGGCATTGCGCGCGATACCCGGCCTCTACGGCGTGACGGACGCAGTGGCCGCGGCGGGGATGCCGGACGGGGCCTATCGACTGGGCGCGCATGCCGTGCGCAAGGAGGGCGACACGGTACGGCTCGCAGACGGGACGCTCGCCGGCAGCGTGCTGACGATGGACGCGGCGTTGCGGACCCTGCTCGGCCTCGGGCTCGACCTTGCGGAGGCGGCGCGGCGCTTGGCTACGGTGCCGGCCGATTACCTCGGCGAGACGGAGCGGGGACGGATCGCGGAAGGGTTGCCGGCGGATCTCGTGGTCGTGGATAGGAGTGGGCGGCTACTGCAGGTTCTTACCGAGGGCAACGCCGTCCTCTAGCAGATTGGGCGCTGGCCCACTCCGGAAGCCACCCTCTCGCTTGCCCCTCCTCCCGGGATGGTCTACGCCACAATCGCCTTCCGGACGGCCGTCCGCCCTGGCGGGTATTCCCCTGGCACCTCCTCCCGGAAGGACCTCCATGGCTCGCAACAAGATCGCTCTCATCGGTGCCGGCAATATCGGCGGCACGCTGGCCCACCTCGTCGGCCTGAAGGAGCTGGGGGACGTCGCCCTGTTCGACGTGTTCGGCGGTGTCGCCGCCGGCAAGGCGCTGGACATCATGCAGTCGGGCCCCGTCGACAGCTTCGACAGCCACATGACCGGCAGCAGCGACTACAGCAGCATCGCCGGGTCGGACGTGGTGATCGTCACCGCCGGCTTCCCGCGTCAGCCCGGCATGTCGCGCGACGACCTGGTCGCCAAGAACGCGGGCGTCATCGCCCAGGTGGCCGAGGGCATCAAGACGCACTGCCCGGATGCCTTCGTGATCGTCATCACCAACCCGCTGGACGCCATGGTCTGGGTGATGCAGCAGAAATCCGGCCTGCCCCCGAATAAGGTCGTCGGCATGGCGGGCGTGCTGGACAGCTCGCGCTTCCGCCTGTTCCTGGCCCACGAGTTCAACGTGAGCGTGGAGGACGTGACTGCCTTCGTGCTCGGCGGCCATGGGGACACGATGGTGCCGCTAACCCGCTACTCCACCGTCGCCGGTATCCCCGTGCCGGACCTGGTGAAGATGGGCTGGACCACGCAGGACAAGATCGACGCCATTGTCGCCCGTACCGCGAACGGCGGCGGCGAGATCGTAAAGCTGCTGGAGCGGGGCAGCGCCTTCTACGCGCCGGCCGCCTCCGCCATCGCCATGGCCGAGAGCTACCTGCATGACAAGAAGCGTGTGCTGCCGTGCGCGGCGATGCTGACGGGCCAGTATGGCGTGAGCGACCTGTATGTCGGCGTGCCCGTCGTGATCGGCGCCGGCGGTGTGGAGCGCATCGTGGAGATCGAGCTGGACGCCACCGAGAAGGCCGCGTTCGACAAAAGCTGCGCCTCGGTCCGCGAACTGCTCGACGCTTGCAAGAAACTGGTGGGCTGATCCGATGAACATCCACGAGTACCAGGGTAAGGAGCTGCTGCGCGGCTTCGGCGTGGCCGTGCTCGAAGGGCACATCGCCTGGACGCCGGAAGAGGCGGAGCAGGCGGCGGCCAAGCTGCCCGGGCCCGTGTATGTGGTGAAGTCGCAGATCCACGCCGGCGGACGCGGCGCCGGCCGGTTCGCCGACGCGCCGGAGGGCAAGGGCGGCGTTCGCCTCGCCAAATCCCCGGCCGAGGTGAAGGACGCTGCCGCTGCCATGCTCGGCCACACGCTGATCACCAAACAGACCGGGCCCGCCGGCCGCAAGGTCCGCCGGGTGTACGTCGAGGCCGGCTGCGACATCAAGCGCGAGCTTTATCTCTCGCTGCTGGTGGACCGCGCGACCTCCCGCGTGACCATCCTGGCCTCGACCGAGGGCGGCATGGAGGTTGAGGAGGTCGCCGAGCACCACCCCGAAAAGATCTTGCGCGCCGCGATCGACCCGGCGTCCGGCATCTCCGCCTTCCACGCCCGCCGGCTGGCTTTCGGGCTCGGGCTCGAAGGCAAGCAGATCGGCACCTTCGGCAAGTTCGTGGCCGCCATGTATAAGGCGTTCACCGCGCTCGACTGCGACACCATCGAGATCAACCCGCTGGTGGTGACCGGCTCTGGCGAGATCATCGCGCTGGATGCGAAGGTCGCGTTCGACGACAACGCCCTGTTCCGCCATCCCGAGCTCGAGAAGCTGCGCGACGAGGCGGAGGAGGATCCGAAAGAACTCGAAGCCGCCAAGTACAGCCTCAACTACGTGGCGCTGGACGGCACGATCGGCTGCATGGTGAACGGCGCCGGGCT
>CAXTVQ010000054.1:0-35807 GCA_964247705.1 uncultured Acetobacteraceae bacterium
TTCACGGCATCGCGCCGAACGGTTCGTTCTCGCCCGCGATCGCCCCGAGCACGGCGTCCGTCACCTGCCGCGTGGTCGCCTTGCCGCCGAGATCGGGCGTGTGACAGGCCGGATCCGCCGTGACACGCTCGATCGCCCGCATGAGCCGGGCGGCGGCGCCACCCTCCCCCAAATGCTCGAGCATCATCGTCGCCGTCCAGAAGGTGCCGATCGGGTTGGCGATGCCTTTGCCCGCGATGTCGAAGGCGGAGCCGTGGATCGGCTCGAACATCGAGGGAAAATGCCGCTCCGGGTTGATGTTGCCGGTGGGTGCGATGCCGAGCGAACCGGCCAACGCCGCCGCGAGGTCCGAGAGGATGTCGGCATGCAGGTTGGTCGCGACCACCGTGTCGATCGAGCCGGGCTTGATGACCATGCGCATCGTCATGGCATCCACCAGCATCTTGTCCCACGCGACATCGGGGAACTCGGCGGCGCCGGCGGCGGCAACCTCGTCCCACATCACCATGGCGTAGCGTTGGGCGTTGGACTTGGTCACGACCGTCAGCAGCTTGCGCGGACGCGACTGCGCCAGGCGGAAGGCGAAGCGCATGATCCGCTCCACGCCGGCCCGCGTCATGACGCTGGAATCCATCGCGGCCTCGATCGGCATGCCCTGATGCACCCGGCCGCCCACGCCCGCGTACTCGCCTTCGCTGTTCTCCCGCACGATCACCCAGTCAAGCTCCGGGCCCGACACGTTGCGCAGCGGGCTCTGGATCCCCGGCAGGATGCGGGTCGGGCGGACGTTGGCGTACTGGTCGAACGGCTGGCAGATGGCGAGGCGCAGGCCCCAGAGTGTAATGTGATCGGCCACGTCCGGCGCGCCGACCGCACCGAAGAAGATGGCGTCATGCCCGCCGATCTGGTCCCGGCCGTCCGCCGGCATCATCACCCCGTGCTTCTTGTAGTAGTCGGTGCCCCAGTCGAAATGGTCGAACTGCAAGGCAAAGCCGCCGTCGCGTGCGGCAAGTGCGGTCAGCACCTCCACCCCGGCGTCGATGACCTCCGTCCCGATCCCGTCCCCGGGGATGGCGGCGATCTTGTACTGCTTCATGGCGTGTTCCTCGCTCGTCTTGGTATGCTACAAGGGTTAACGTTCCTGGGAAGGTCTGCGATGCTGAGCGGCAACCCGCATACTGGAACGGCGCAGCGTCCGGCGCGGCCGGGCTACCTTCTCCTGGTCCATGGCCCCCTGCCGCCGCGATCGCCAGCGTTCGGCGCGCTGCTCGGCTGGGTGGCGACGCTCCGCGGCAGTGTCGACCTCACCCTGGCGGCCGACCCGCACGAGCCCGAAGGCTATGCCGAGTTGCGCCGGGTCTGCGCACGGATGGGCATACCGGCATCGGCCCTGCCGGACGGCGCGGACCCATGCGGCGGCGCAGCCATGGCGGGCCGCCCCTGGGACTGTGTCGAGATCACGTGCTCGGACATCGCGGCAGCCGCTTCCCACCCTCCCCCGGTCTGCGAGGCCGCTCTCCGGGTGCTGACCTGGCATCCGGACGGCCCTCCGCCCGCAGCCGGCCCGGCCACCTTCGCCCCGTTCCTCGCCGCGATGGACCTCGTGATATGCCCCGCCCGAGCGGGCCTCGACTGGCTCGGGCTGGCGCCGCCCCGCGCGGTCGTGGCGGTGGACGCTCCAGCCAGACAAGCGGCCGTGCTGGCCGCCATCGAGGCCCGCCACGCTCGCCCCGGCCCGGCAGTGCAGCCACGCCGCATCCTTCAGGTGACGCCCGCGCATTTCGCCGCCGGGTCCGTCACCGGCGGCGCAGGGCGCTACGTCGAGAACCTGCGCCGCGCCGTGCATACAGTGGCCGGGGACACCATCACCTGCCCCGTGCTGTCGTGCGGGCCGGCCGCCCATGGCGCGGACGGGGTCACCGTGCTGCCCGGCGACGTCTCCCGGCCGGAGTCCTTCGACCAGGCGGCGCTGGACGGCGCGCTCGCCGCGGCCGGCGCGGTCCACGTGCACCAGTGCCTGACGCGCTTCGGCCTGTTCGCCGCCGCCCGCGCCCGGCTGTTGGGCCGCCCCGTCATCGGCACGGATCACGGCGGCGGCCAGGCGCCGTTCCTCAACGCCCAGCCGCATCTGATGGGCCTGTTCGACGTCATCCAGACCTGTTCCGCATTCGGCGACCTATCCGCCTACAATCTGCCCGTGCCACGCGAGCGCATCCTCGGCCCCGTCGACGAGACGCTGTTCGGATTGGCCGGCGATGCGGACCGGGACCCGGCGCTGGTCGTCTCCGTCGGCCGCTTGCTGCCGCACAAAGGGTTCGAGGCCGTGATCGACGCCCTGCCCGCGACGCTGCGGCTGGTGATCGCCGGGACCGTGGCCGACCCCGACTACGCCGCATTCCTGCGGACACGCGCCAAAGGACGAAACGTTCGCTTCGAACACACCCTGAACGACGCGGCCCTGGTCGCACTGCTGCAAGGCGCCGGGCTGTGCGTCCAGGCCTCCACCCATCGGGACTACCTCGGCCGCACCATCGCCAAACCGGAGCTGCTCGGTCTGGCGCCCCTGGAAGCGCTGTGCACGGGGTGCCCGGCGATCGTCTCGGACGCGGGGGCGCTGGGCGAACTCGGCGCGCTGCCCGGCTGCTTCGTCGCCCGCACGCCGGACGGCCTGGCCGCGCTGCTGCGCCAGTATGCCGAGGGCGACCTGCCCATCGTGCCCGGCGCGGCGATCCGCGATCAGGCGGTCGCGACATACGGCTTGCAGCAGTTCGGCGTGCGCTACGCCGCGATGACGGAGAGGCTGCGCCCGTGCGCGTGCTGATCGTCAGCAACCTGTTCCCACCCGCCTTCATCGGCGGCTACGAACTGGCGGCGCAGGATGTCGCGACCATGCTCGCCGCCCGCGGACACAGCGTCACCGTCCTGTCCTCGGGCGCGCTGGACGGCCAACCGGACCCGGTGATGCCCTTCGCCCTGCTGCGGACCCTGGAATGCCTGGTCGCGCAGGTTGAGGTCATCGCGCCGGAGGACACCTTCCATCGCGGCTTCGGGGTGAACCTGCGCAACCTGGCCGCGCTGGCCAACGCCGTCGCATCGTCGGCGGCGGAGGTGATCCTCTGCTTCAACATCGCCGGGTTGGGGCCGCTCGGCTTGCTGAAACTATGCGCCACCGCCGGGCCGCCCACCGTGCTGATGCTGATGGACAATCCCTTCGTGTTCGGCGAGCAGGACCCGGCGCTGGCGCTACGCCTCCGCCACCTGCTCGGGTTGCAGGCGGGGCTGCCCGGGGTCACGGCCCTGAGCTGCTCCCAATCGCTGACGCGGGAGATTTCGGCCGTTTCCGGCAAGGTGCTGGACCTGCCCGTGATCCCCGCCTGGACCACCACGGCCGCGCCGCCGCCGAAACCGCACGACGGACCGGCGCGGTTCGTGTTCGCGTCGCGGATCGCGCCGCACAAGGGCATGATGCTGGTGGTGGACGCGGCCGCCCTGCTGCAGGCGCGCGGCGGCGTGGCGTTCACCGTGGACGTATGGGGCGCCGGCTCTCCGGCCGAGATGATGCAGGCGGCGCACGCGGCGGGCGTCGGCCCCGTGTTCCGCTACCGGGGGATGACCAGCAAACAGGCGATGGTCGGCCATTTCACCGAGTATGACGCGTTGCTGTTCCCGAGCTGGGAACGCGAGCCCTCCGGCTTCGTCCCGATCGAAGCGGCGGTCGCGGGCTGCATCCCGATCGTCACCGCCAATATCGGCAGCGCGGAGTTCATGGTGGACGGGCTGCACTGCCTCAAGATAGAGCGCACGGCCGAGGATCTCGCGGCGGCGATGCTGCGTGTGGCCCAGATGCCCGCCATGGAACGCCTCACGCTTCGCACCCGCGTCCGCCGCCACGCCCGCCGCATGTTCGATGCCGACCGCTGGTTCGACGTGTTCGAGGCGGTGCTGCACAACGTCATCGCCCACGACAGGCGGACGGTGGCGCCGATGGCGGACGCCGTGCTCGCCTTGTCGGCGTTGGCTCATGTCTGGAGGTCGACCGATGACTGACATGGATGTCGCCGAGCGTCTCACCCGCCTGGAGCAGGCCTTCGCGGACGAGCGGCGCGCCCGCCTGGCTTGCGAGGCCCGCCTCGAGACGGCCTTGCAGCAACTGACCCAGGCGGTCTCCACCGCCCAAGCGGCCTTGACCGCCGCGATCGGCGCCGAGCAGGCCGAACGGGAGCGGATGGCGGTGCAGCAGGAGGCTGACCGCGCCTGGCTGGCCGCCTTGGCCGAGCACGTGAAGGTCGCCCAGCGGGAGAACCACGAGTGGGTCGCGGCCGAGCAGTCCGCCCGGATCGCGCTCGAGACGGCGATCATCGAGGTGAAGCAGCAGGCCGGCTCGCTGGCGGACCCCACCATCCACCATTTCGAGGAAACCAGCATACGGGCCGAGATCCTGGCGCTGTCCCACATCGTGGACGACCTCGCCGCCGCCGTGTTCCCCGCCGAGCCTACGCCGGGGCGGTAGCGCGCCTGCTCAGGGCTCCACCGCTTGCCCGAGGATCTCTTCCTCGCAGACCACCTTGACCAACGCCTTCATCGCCTCGGTGTGGCTGTCCGCCGCCACGGCGGCCGGGGGTGGAACGGCCGCTTCGGTCCCCGCCGTATAATGACGCAGGAACACGCGCATCACGTGGCCGACCCCCTCCTCCGTCACCGAACGCAGGTCGGGAGCGAAATAGCGGCCGTGGTTGAAATGCCCCGTGATGATCTCGAACGAGGGGAAATACGCCACGTCCGGGCGCTGCCGGGCGGCCTCACCGGCGGCGACGCGGAGCACGGCCTTGGAATAGGCCGTCGCGGTCAGCACGTGCTCGCCGCTGGCCGTGGCGACCAGCGGCACCGGGGAGACGGTGAAGATCACACGGGCCGCCGGGTTCACCTCCCGGAGCAGGTCGATGAAGCCCAGCAGGTCCGCCGTGACCTCGGCCGCGGACAGGTTGTGGAAGGCGTGCAGCGCCGGGTCGAACCGCCCGCCGCCGGTGCCGGGGCAGAGCGGGTAGGCCGCGCCGTCGGTCCGCGACACCCACGCCTCGGTCAGCCCGAGCGTGAACACGAACACGTCCAGGGTCTCAAACGCCCGGCGCACGCAGGCGAGGTGCTGCACCCGGTCCGCCTCCAGTTCTGCCCGGCTGACATAGCGCTCGGCCTGGATCAACGGGCGGAACGGGTCGGTCCAGCGCCCGTCCTCCTCCGCCCAGGCATCCTCCGCGGGTGTGAAGCGGCCATAGGCGCGCTGGAACAACTGCAGCAATTGGCGCGACGTGTACACGTTGCCGTAGCGCGCCGTGTAGACGCCGTAGCCGTACGGCTCCGCCAGGTCGGGCGGAACGAGCGGGTGCGCCGTCTCCGTGACCATGTAGTTGAACCCGGCGCCGCTCAGGTGGCGGGCGATATGCTGGGCAAAGCAGCTTCCGGCCGTCGCCACCCGGTCGGCCGGACCGATGCGGAACGGCGCCGCGGCGACGGGGTCGATCGCGCTGGCGTCGGGCTCGGCCACGGCTTTGCGCCAGAACGCCGCCGGAGCCAGGTCGCGGTACGGATGCCAGCTCATGCGGCGAGACTCCGCTGCGCAAGCAAGGCCTGCTCCTCGATTTGCTCCAGGACCATGCGGCCGTACCAGTTGTTGGCGTGCGCAGGATCCGGCCGCCAGCCCTCCGGCGCGAGGAAGCCGTCCGCGTCGCAACCCGCAAGCGGCACCGGCAGGAAGCCGAAGCCGAGCTCATCGCAGAACGCCCGGTAGATCTCGGACTGCAGCAGCCAAAGCTTCATGCGGAAGCCGGGCGGCGCCACGCCACGCTCGGCGATCTGGTCGGCGAACTGGATCGGGTTGTCGCGGATGAAATCGTTGGACGACAACGGCGGAGGCGACTGCACATGCAGGATCGGCCCCTCGATCACGGTACGCAACGCCTTCATGACGGCATACGCTCCCACCATCTGCGAGCGCATCACCCGCCGCATCAGTGCGGCCGGAATGACCTCGGCATCCGTGCGCAGCGGCAGGTCCGGGCGGCTGGGCAGGACGAAATCATACGGGCGCGGGTGGTTCACCAGCCCGATGAAATGGTATTCGTTGCCGGAGACGCAGTCGAACACGAAGGGCCGCCCACCCTCGCCGGTACCACCCTGCACCGCCGCCTCGATCGCGGCACGCAACGCGGGGCCGGTCGTGCCGTCCGGCAGCAGGTTCGGCTCCACCGCCGGCATGCCGAGCTGGATGAACCGGCCATTGCCCGGCTCGCCGTTCGCGACCCGGCGCTCGTGGCTCTCCTGGATCGTCACCAAATGGCTGTGCCCGATGCCCAGGATGGACGGCCTGGCGACCGGCGCCGGCGTTGCTGCCGGCGGAGCCGGGGGACGGCCCCGGAACGTGAACGGAAATCTCACCAGCACCCTCTCGCGTGCACCGGCCTCGAGGCCTGTCCCGCCTGCTTATGATCAGGTGGCCAGCGCCGCGCAACTCGGACCGCACTGGCGCCGTGCTTGCCCACCGGCCCCGATGCCTGTTAGGCGAAGCCGGCTCGATGGCGGGGGAGGCATTCGGCTGGTTCGTCGCTCAAACCGGCACAGTGTCCGGAAAAGGTCGTTTCGTGCAGGAAAGTGTGGGCGTGCAAGCAGATGTAGCGGAATCGATGCTGGTCACTGAAGCGATCCTGCCGCCGGCGTCGCTGACCCGCAGCACGTCCGGGCTCGCGATCTTCACGATCTGCTCCAACAACTACCTCGGCATGGCGCGCATCCTGATCAGCAGCGCGAAGGCGTTCCACCCGGACGCCACGATCTATCTCTGCCTGGTCGACCGCATCGCGCCGGACCGCAGCATCTATCCCGGCGAGTGCACGATCGTGCCGGTGGAGGATCTCCCGATCCCCAACATCCGCGCGTTCCTGTTCCGTTACGACGTGATGGAAGTGAACACGGCGGTCAAGCCGTTCATGTTCCAGCACCTGATCGGCCTGGGCCATGCCGACGTGATCTATTTCGATCCCGATATCCAACTCTTCGCCCCGCTCGACGGCGTACTTGCGCACCTGCACGAGGGCGCGTCGTTCACGCTGACCCCGCATCTTTGCCATCCCGCGGAGGACGAAGACTTCCCGGACGACTTGGGCGTGATGCGGGCAGGCGTCTACAATCTGGGCTTCCTCGGCGTGCATGCCTGCGAGGAGTCGGAGCGGATCCTCGCCTGGTGGGCCCGGCGGCTGGAATACTACTGCCTCAGCGAGCAAACCGCCGGCATCTTCGTCGATCAGAAGTTCATGGACCTGCTGCCCGGCTTCACCGCGCAGGCCAGCATCCTGCGCGACCCGGCGTTGAACGTCGGTTACTGGAACCTCGTCCAGCGCAGGCTCGGCTTCGAGGACGGCGGCTTGGCGGGCGGCCGCTGGACCATCGATGGCCAACCGCTGCTGTTCTACCACTTCAGCGGGTTCAGCCCAGCCAGGCCGGACCAGCTCAGCAAGCACACCAAGGCTTTCCGCGGTGACGCCATCTCGCCCGCCCTCGCCCGGCTGCTGCGCCAATATGCACAGCAACTGGACGCAAACGGCCACGGCCATATCCCGGCCGGCCTCTACGCCTTCGGCCGGTTCGCGTCCGGCAACCGCATCCCGATGCTGGTGCGCACGATGTTCCGCGAGCGCCACAAATTCTGGTCCGGGGACCCATTCGCCACGTACGAGGCCTATGTGCAGAGCCCGATGGCCGGGCAGTGGTCCGGCTCCGCGTCGGCGATCGTGACCAACCTGATGGGCTACCTGCACAGCCAGCAACCGGGGCTGCAAGCGCATTTCGACCTGCAGACCGAACCCGGGGTGCGGGGCTACGCCGAGTGGTTCGTCCAGCACGGCGAGGAGTATCTCGAGCATAGCGGGCTGAGCGAGCCGGTCGCCGAACGTCTCGGGCGGCGCTCCGGCACTGCAACCCGCCCTCCTGCCCGGCGCGACGCCGTGGAGGAGGATGTGAACGTCATCGGCTACCTCCAACTGGCGCTCGGCATCGGCGAGGCGGGGCGGCTCACCCTGCGCGCGCTGCGTCACGCGGGGTTGCAGGTGCGCGGGCTGGCGACGGCGCTGAACTCCTCGTCACGCAAGTCCGACCATAGCCTGGACGATGTGCTGGCGCCCGAGGCGCACGGCCGCTTCCAGGTGTTCAACATCAACTGCGACCAACTGCCGATGGTGGCCAAGCATCTGCGGCCGGTGCTGCGGCCCGACGCTTACCGCATCATGGTGCCGTTCTGGGAATTGGCGGAGCTGCCCGACGAATGGCTGGACGCTGCCGACGAGGTGGACGAGGTCTGGGCGCCCACCCGCTTCGTCCAGGCCGCGATGGTCAAGAAGATCCGCAAGCCGGTGTTGCGCATGCCGCTGATGCTGGCGTTCGACCGGCCGGAGCGGGTCGACCGTGCCCGGCTCGGCCTGCCGGACGGCGAGTTCCTGTTCTTCTTCGCCTTCGACTACTTCTCGTTCATCGAGCGCAAGAACCCCATGGCGGTCGTCGCCGCGTTCACCCGCGCCTTCCGCAGCGGTCCCGGCTACCGCCCCGGCTATCGCCCCGGCTATCGCAAGATCAGGCTGGTGCTCAAGACGCTGAACGCGGAGCGCGCGCCCAAGGGGGCCGAGGTGATCCGCGACCTGGTGAGCGGCAACCCCGACATCGTGCTGATCGAGCGCAACCTGTCGCGGGAGGACACGCTCGCCACCATCGCCGCGTGCGACGCCGTGATTTCCCTCCACCGCAGCGAGGGTCTGGGCCTTCTGGTGGCCGAGGCCATGGTGCTCGGCAAGCCGGTCGTCTCCACCGACTACTCGGCGACCCGGGAGCTGGTGAGCCCGCAGACCGGCTGGCCGGTCGATTTCAAGCTCGTTCCGGTGCCGGAAGGCGGCTACCCGTTCCATGAGGGCCAGGTCTGGGCCGACGCGGACGTCGCCCACGCGGCCTGGCAGATGCGCCGCATCGTCGACGAGCCGGACGAGGCCAGGCGCCGGGCCCGCGCCGCCGAGGCGTTCATGGTGCAGGAATACGGGATGGACGTGGTGGCGCGGCGGCAACTCGCCCGTCTGCGGAGCCTCGAAGGGAAGACCGGATCATGACGTCGCTCGACACTTTGGGCCAGGAGGGCGGCCTGGCGGCCGAGAACCGCCGCCTGGGCGAGGAGAAGGCGCAACTCGCTGCCGAGAACCGCCGGCTGCGCGCGGCCGCCGACCAGATGCAGGCGGAAATCGCCATGCTCAACAAGCTGCTCGAGCCGCTGCACGCGCTGACGGAGCAGATGGAGCAGCAACGCCGCAGCTACGAGGACGAGCAGGCCAAGCTGCGCAAGGACATGCAACGCATCGAGAGCAAGCGGCAGGCGGAGTGGCAGCGGCGCGAGGGTGAGATGCTGGCCGCACTGCAGCGGCGGGACCGGGAGCTGCAGACTGCGCTGCACCATCGCGCAAAGCAGTCGCAGGAACTCTCGGACACCTGGGCGGCGGCACAGGAACGCTGGATGCAGGAGCAGCAGCTCTGGGCCAGGGAACAAGCGCACTGGGCGGAGGAGCGGCAACGCTGGCTTCGGCAGCAGCAGGACCAGATTGCCCGGATCGAGCACCTCGAGCACCGCCTCCGCGCACTGCACGCATCCACGTCCTGGACCGTGACCAAGCCGTTGCGCTCCGTCAGCCTTTTCGTTCAGGGCCTGCGCAGGTGAGTGTCGCGAAGATCCCAGCCCCGGCGTCGGCGTCGTTCGACGAGGCTTGGTATCTCGACGCCTACCCAGACGTGGCAGCCGTCGTCGGCTCGCACGAGGTGCCGACGGCCTACGCCCACTGGCTCGCCAGCGGCCAGTTCGAGGGGCGGCAGGCGCCCCCGGGGTTCCTGCCGGCCGAGGTGTTCGACGAGCAGGCCTACCTCCAAGCCAACCCGGATGTCGCCGAAGCGATGCTCCGGGGCGTCTACCGGTCGGGGCGGGAGCACTTCCAGACCTATGGCAGCGAGGAAGGACGCAATCTCGGCCCCCCCGCCGTGTCGGACGAGGAGGCACGCGGCGTCCGCCTGTTCGATGAAGCCTGGTACCTCAAGCGCAACCCGGACATCGCCCAGGCCGTGGCAAACGGTACGATCCTGTCTGGCTACGCGCATTGGGTGGTCGACGGCCGGATCGAGGGGCGCAGCGCGCCGCCGGGTTACAACGAGAGCCTCACCTTCGACGAGGCTTTCTACCTCCGCGCCTACCCGCAGGCCGCCGGCGAGATCGCGGCGGAGCGGGCGCTCACCCCGCGCCATCACTACGACACCATCGGGCGGTTCCGCGGCTACCTGCCCAACGATGCCGCCGAGCGTCCCGGCGAGGCCTCCCCGCGCTGCGGCCTCTGGTTCGACCAGCCCGACGCGCTGGACCTGATCGAGGGACGATGGGAGCTTGGCCGGCTATCGCCGGAGCAGGCCGAACTGCTGCACCACTGGGTTCGTTACGGTTACGTGATCCTGCCGCGCCGGCTGCCGGCGGACCTGGTCGACGCCGCTTCGGCCGCACTGCTCGGCGCCTTCGATGGCGCCGCCGACGGTGTCCGGTTCGACTGCCCGGAGCTGAACGCCTACCACCCCGTGCCATGGGACCCGGCCGTGAAGACCGGCGCAGCCATGGCCCTGGACCTGCACTGGCTGCTGCCGGCCGTGCGGGAGCTGGTGCTGGCAGCGCCGGTGCGCGCCTTCCTGGAACTGCTGTTCGAGCGCAAGATCATGGCCGCCCGCTCGGTCGCATCCCTGCACGGCGCCGGGCGGCCGCTGCATCGCGACACGCCGCAGGTCCCCTTCAGCCTGGGGCAGTCCGCCGCGGCCTGGATCGCGCTCGAGGACGTGCCGCCGGGTGCCGGCGAGATCACCTATTTCGCGGCCAGCCACAAATTGCCCGTGCACCTCTACGGTGGCCGCTACCGCACCTTGTGGGACGCGCACCGCATGCTGCAGCGCGAAGCCATCCAGGACCTCCAGGATGACGATTCGGAGCGGCTGGAGGAGCTGACCCGGGCGGAGGACCTGCCTGCCCGGCACTTCACGGCCAGGAAGGGGGACGTGATGCTGTGGCATCCCGACCTCGTGCACGGCGAACTGGCGCCCGGTTCCCGTGACCGCCGGGCCGCTATCCTGACCCACTACTGCCCGCGCGAGGTGGCGCCGCTGACCTTCGAGCGCGGCACGCCTGCCATCCGCAGCTTCGCGGGGCTTGCCTCCTATGCCACCGCCGTCTACCGGGAACCGTGACCGTCGCGGCATGACCCGGGTGAGCAGGCGAGGGAGCGGGTGATGCAGGATCTGGACGGCCTCCTCGCGGCCGGCGAGCTCGATTGGGCGCCGTCGCACCTGGTTGAGCCGGGCAGTTGGGTCGGACACTTGCCGTTCGCCTTCTGGCTGGTGCGGGTGCTGCGCCCGGACCTGTTCGTCGAGCTCGGGACCCACACGGGCAACTCGTATTTCGGCTTCTGCCAGGCGCTGTCGGCCCTGCACCCCGCGGCGCGCGCCTATGCCGTCGATACCTGGGAAGGGGACGTCCACGCGGGCTTCTACGGCGAGGACGTGTTCGCCGGCGTGTCGGCCTATAACGGCGAGCATTACCGGGCATTCTCGACCCTGTTGCGCAAGCCGTTCGACGCGGCGCGGCCGTACTTTGCCGAGGGCAGCATCGACCTGCTGCATATCGACGGCATGCACAGCTACGAGCAGGTCCGGCATGATTTCGAGAGCTGGCAGCCGGCGCTCTCGTCCCGCGCCGTCGTGCTGCTGCATGACACGGGCGTGCGGGAGCACGGCTTCGGCGTGTGGCGGCTGTGGCACGAGTTGAGTGCCCGTTATCCATCCTTCGAGTTCACCCACAGCCACGGCCTGGGCGTGCTCGGCATCGGCCCCAGCCAGGCCGGGCCGCTCCAGGCGTTGTTCAGCGCATCGGGCGACCCGGCGGCGGAAGGGCGCATCCGCCGCCGGGTGTCCGCCCGCGGCGAGGCGTTGCAGCACCTGCTCGACCTGAACACGGCCAAGAGCCGCTTGCGGGCCCAGTCGGGCGATGCCGCAGCAGCCTTGTCCCAGAAGCAGGCCGCCGAGCAGGCGCTCGCGGCGGCCCAAGCCGCGGTGGCCGGGCGGGAGGCAGCCGTCGAGCGCCTCGAGGCGTCGCTCGCCGAACTGCAGGCCCGGGTCAGGGAGCAGGACGCCGAGGCCCGGGAGCAGCGGGAGCGGCTCGCAGCCCTCGAGGACGCGGCGGACCAGGCGCGCAGCGACGCCGAAGCGCAGAGGGCGGCCGTGCAAGCCCGCGACGCCGAGATCTCCACCCTGCGGCAGGCGATGCTCGAGGCGGAGCGCACGCTGGACCTCCATATCGGCGAGGTCGCCGCCCGGCACGAAGCCGAACGCATGGAAGCCGCCAGCGCCCTCAAGCGGCTGCACGACGAACTGGACGCAGCGGTCGGTCACCAGCGCCATCTCGTGCAGACTTACGTGACCTCGACCTCCTGGCGTGTCACCGAACCGCTACGTGCGGCGAGCCGGATCGCCCGCGGCCGCCCCGCCCCGCTGACGCTGCCGCCGCCCGCACCACGGCCACCTCTGGTGCTGGCGCCCCCTGCCCCGCCGCCACCGCCGAGGCCACGAACCGCCGCATTGCCCGACCGCGCGGCCCTCCCGGCACTGAAAGGCGCCACCCGCGCCGTGCTCCGCCTGCGCCTGGATGCCTTCCTCGCCAACGGCGCGCGCCTGCGGTTTCCGCCGCCCGAGCAACCCAGCCTCAGCATCGTGCTCGTGCTCTACAACCAGGCCGAGCTGACGTTGTCCTGCTTGGCCTCGATCGCGGAAACGACGGAGCCGGCGGACGGCATCCAACTCGTGATCGTCGACAATGCCTCGACGGACCTCACGCGGGCGCTGCTGGACAGGGTCGAGGGCGCCACGATCCTGCGCAACCCGGACAACCGGCACTTCCTGCGCGCGATGAACCAAGGTGCGGCCGCCGCGAACGGCATGGCGCTGCTGCTGCTGAACAACGACGCGCAACTGCTGCCCGGCAGCGTGGCCGCCGCCCTGCGCACGCTCCGCTCGTCGCCCGGCATCGGGGCGGTCGGCGGCCGCATCATCCTGCCGGACGGGACCTTGCAGGAAGCGGGGTCGATCATTTGGCAAAACGGCGCCTGCGCGGGCTACGGCCGCGGCGCCGACCCATCGGCTCCGGAGTATGGCTTCCAGCGCGATGTCGATTTCTGTTCGGGCGCGTTCCTGCTGACCTGGACGGCGCTATGGCGGCAGCTCGGCGGCTTCGACGAGCGCTATGCACCCGCCTATTACGAGGAGACGGATTACTGCGTCCGGCTGTGGAAGGCCGGGTTCCGCGTGGTGTTCGACCCGGACGCCGCGATCGTCCATTTCGAGTTCGGCAGCTCGGTCCAGAGCGGGGACGCCCTGGCCCTGCAGGCAGCGAACCACGACGTTTTCCGCAAGCGTCATTCCGGGTGGCTGCTGGATCAGCGCCCGATCGAAGCCGGCCCCTTGGCGGCCCGGACGGCGCGCACCACGACCCCGCGCGTGCTCGTGCTGGATGGCGCGGCGGCCGGTGCGGACCTCCCGCTCGCCGCACTGCTGGACCGGGGCGCGCTGGTGACCCTGCTCGCGGTCGGCGCCGGCCCTGGCCGCCCCGCCGGACTGGACCGCCGGGTCGAGACCGCACCGGCGGCGGACAAGACCGCGGCGTTGCACTACCTGGCGTCCCGCCCTGGCTACTACGGCGCGATCGTGCTGGGCCCCGCCCTTGCGGCGCTTCGGGCCGAGCTCGCCGTGGATCCCGGCCTCACGGGGGACGCGATCATCCTGGAAGCCGCCGGGCTCGCCGCGTTCGTGGCCGCCATGGCCGGCGACATCGTCGATCCGGCGGACGCCCTTCCGGCCAGCCGCCCCGCCGAGACCGACGCCGCCATGGCCGTGCCGTTCGGCTTCGCCCCCCTCGCAGCACCGGCTCCCCGCGTCGCCGTGATCTGCCACCTGTTCTATCCGGACGTCGCCGCCGAGCTGCTGTCCTACCTGGCCAACATCCCGGGCGAGGCCGACCTCTATGTCTCGACCGACACCGAGGAGAAACGCGCCCTGCTGCTCCAGTCGGTCCGCGGTTGGGACCGGGGCAGCGTCGACCTGCGCGTCATGCCCAACCGGGGGCGGGATATCGCACCCAAGCTGGTGGGTTTCGCCAGTGCCCACGCCGGCTACGACCTCGTGCTGCACGTCCACTCGAAGCGGTCCGACCATTCGCCGTTCCTGGCTCCCTGGCGCAGCTTCCTGTTCGAGACGCTGCTCGGCTCGCCCGCCATCGTGACGAGCATCATGGATGCGTTCGCCCGCCTCCCCCGGCTCGGCATGCTGGCGCCGCTGCACTTCGAGGCGATCCGCCGCTGGATCGGCTGGAACGGCAACCTGGCGCAGGCGCGCGCGCTCGCCACCCGGATGGGCGTCACCCTGCAGCCCGGGCGGGCGGTGGATTTCCCATCCGGCTCCATGTTCTGGGCCCGCCCGGCAGCGCTGTACCCGCTGCTGGACCTGCGGCTCGGCTTCGAGGATTTCCCGGACGAGGGCGATCAGAAAGACCACACCGCGGCCCACGCGATCGAGCGCCTGTTCTTCTATAGTTGCGAGAAGAGCGGGCACGACTGGCTGAAGATCGCCGACCCGGCACTGTTCCACGACCCGTCCGCCATCGTCCCGATCGAAACCGCCGACGCGCTCCACGCCTTCGCCACGTCGCACCGGGTTCGCCTCACCGGCCCAGACCCGATCGCCGTCCGGCCCGACCCGGCCCCGATGCAGACGGAGGTGGCCCCAGGACTGGCTGCCCGCTTGGCTGCCCGCCTGGCTGCCCGCGTCCGGCCGGGTTGATCATAGGCTTCAACCAGGCGTCTCCAGCCATCCCTGCCCGAAGATAGCCTCGACCTTCGCCGCGAAATCGTCTTGCCGGGCTTCGTGGGCAAGCGTCTCGAGCCCTTGCCGCCGCAACGCGTACCAGAGCGCCGGGTCGGTATAGAGCCGGGCGCAGCAGGCGGCGAACCCGTCCGCCGTGCTCGCCGCCAGCATGTCCCGCTCCGCCGTCCAGCCGAGCTGCGCGGCCAGCAGGTCCGTGCCGACCACCGGCAAACCGCGCCCGACCGATTCCTGCACCTTGAGCGGCAGCCCGGCGGCGTAGCGCGTCGGCGCCACGAACGCCCGCGCCGTGGCGTAGAGCGGAGTAAGGTCGTCCACCATCCCGAGGATCTGCACACGCTCGCCGGCGAGCGCCAGGATCTTCGGCGCCCGGCAGCGCCCGGCCACCAGCAGCCGGTAACCGCTGCCGATGCGATGGTCCAGCAGCGGCATCACCTCCTGCACGAACCAGGCGACGGCGTCGGCATTGGGCGAGTTGTCCTCCCCGAGGGCGCCGACGAACAGGAAGTCCCGCCGCTGCGCCAGGCCGTTGCCGATCGGCGCCAGCTCGGTGCCGAGCCCGAGCACCTCCACGTTGCGGCACCCGGCGGCGAGGAACATGTCCGCCTCGGCCGCATTCACCGCGGTGACGATGTCGGCCGAGGCCGTCAAACCGATCTCCTCGTCGAGCATCGCCTGGCGCTGCGCCGGGTCCAGTAGCCGGCCAGCCTGCTGCAGCCGCAGGAATTCTCGCGCCGCGAACACCGCTTCCGCATCGTAGGCGAGCCGCCGCGGCCGTGCCGTCGCATGCCGCGCAGCGAGGTAGTCGCGCATGTTATGCGGCCGGCTGACCACCACGGTGTCGTACACGCCGTTGCGGACGTGAAGCAGGTGCCCGAGCCCGGCCCGGCCGTAGCCGAGCATGAACTCCACCTCCCGCGGGAACTGGCGATAGATGCCGCCCCACTCGTCAAACGGCCGGTCGATGGGGAAATAGGTGATCTGCCACCCCAGCCGATGCAGCTCGTGGATCAGCCGGGCAGCCCGCGGGTATCCTGCACCGAGTGCCGGGAAGGGCACGCGGTCGTCGATCATCAGCAGCCGCCGCTGCCCCCTCAGGCCAGGCCCGGCCGGGCTGCCGGCAAGGCTGCTCCGTGCCGGCTGGCCGTGGCGGATGGCGAACAGGGCGGCCTCCGCCTGGGGACCGGCGGCCGCGTCCACCTGCACCTCGGCAAGCGGTTCATAGACCGCGTGCCAGCCAGCCTCGCGCAAGCGAAGGCACAGATCCGCGCCGGCATGCCCGGTTCCGGCGAAGGCCGGGCTGAGGCCGCCCAATTGGCGCAGCAGCCGGGTGCGCACCAGCAGGAACATCGCCGTGCCGGACGGGACCGGGCAGCGATACTGCACCTCGGGCGCCAGGATCGGCAGTCCCGCGCCGCGCCCGTGCAACCGGCCGTTCGTGTCCACCACCTCCCCCGCCTGGACGATGGCGCCCGAGAGGTTGAACACCTTGCCGCAGACCACGGCCGCCCAGGGCGTCGCCCGCATCGTCGCGAGTGCGGCTGGCACGGCGCCGGGCCGCAGCCGCACCCGGCAGTCCAGCAGCAGGGTGAACTCACCCGCCACCGCGCGCATCGCCGCGGTGGACGCCTCCGCCGCCGGTCGCGGCGACTCCAGGGCAAGGATGCGGGCGCCGTCCACCCGGTCAAGCAGCCGCGCCGTGTCGCCTCCGCTCCCATTGGCAACGATCAACACGTCCGCCTCGCCCCCGAGTCCGGCCGCGATCACCGCCATGAGACAGGCGAAGAGCGGCACCGCCTGATCCTCGACGATCAGCAGCACCGTCAGCGCGGGCTGGCTCGCCGCAGGCAGGACCAGGCGGCCCGAACCGGCGAGGAACTCGGCCAACGGCTCCCAGCCGGATTGCGGCGCCTCGGACGCAAGCACGGGATGGGCGGCTCCACGGGCCCGCCCGGCGATGCGCGACGCCCAGCGCAGGGGCTGCGTGACCCGCCAGGACGTGGATAGGCGGACCGCATCGTGCTCCTTCGCGGCCTGCTCGAGCAGCGCCCGCAAATGCCCGTCATTGTCCTGCAGCTCCCGCAGCCGTTGCCGGAGCGCGGCCTCGCTCGCGTCCTGCGCCGCCATCTGGTCCGCCCGCACGCGCAGATCGTCGAGATCGAGCCGGGACCCGGCATCGGCCCCGAGGCTGTCGAACAAGCGGCCGAACGCGCGGATCTCCGCCGCACCGCGGCTGTGCAGCCAAGCCATGACCGGGTTCGGCGGCCCATGCGGCTGCAGCAGCGCGACGCCGTCGGCGATCGGCAGCCTCAATGCGCCGTCATGGGCCAGGACACCGGCCGACGGCTGCTGCAACAGGATCAAGCCGCCGTCCACGACCTGCGCATCGAGCACGGCGACGATGCGGCGCAGTTCACCGGACGAGCACTCTGCGGTGACGTGGACGAAATCCTGCCTGCCGGGTGTCCAGGTGCTGAACCGTGCGGCATCCAAACGCGTGAAGGCAACGCCGCGCTCGCCCTTGACGGCCTGCTGCAGCACGGGCGGCGACAAGCCTCGCCCATCCTCGACAACCGCGACGCTACGCCAGCCGAGGTGGCCTTTCAGCCAATGCAGGAAGGGCAGCAGCCCATACCCCCAACCAGGGCCGGCCCGCCCGGGTTCGCTGATGTCGCACAGGATGGCGGCGGGAAACGGTTCGAACATCACAGGGCGTCTAGCTTGCACAGACCTCGGTGGATCCCTCTAGCCGATGCTCTGCCGATTCGCGGACAGACCACCTCTCAGGGCGATCGGCCGAGCCTAGGCGTCCCGGTAGTGCCCCGTGGAGTACCAGCAGGCGTCCTCGTGCAACCGCATCTCCGCCCCGCCCCGCTCGAACGTCAGCGGCGCGACCTCGGCCGGACAGTAATGCGTCACGACACTGGCCCGGGTCTTGTCCACCGATATCGGCAGGCCGCCATGGGCCAGGTCCGCGTGCCACAGCAGCACGTCGCCTTTCTTCGCCATGAACTTCTCCGGCACCAACCCGGCCTTGAGATTGCGTTCCTCGAGATCGGCAGAGTAGGTGCGCGTCTCCTCGCGCAGGGAGTTGCGGCGCAACATGCGCTGCGCGTCCCAAAGCGTCTTGTACTCGCCGCCGTACAGGTACTCCGCGGTCCGGTGGCTGCCGGGGAAATAGGTCAGCTCGCCACCGCCCTCCGCCACGTCTTCGAGCGCGACCCACGAGGCGGCGAACTGCGTCGGCCGGCTATAGGGAACGTAGAGGGTGTCCTGATGGTAGTGCTGCGCCGAACCGCGCAGGAAGGTCAGCGACTGGCTGGCCAGGACCCGCCGTTCGAACACCAGTTCGAGGAACGCGCGGATCGGCTTCGCGAAGATGAGGTTGCGGATATCGGCCGAGAGCCAGTGCAGGTCGAGCGCCTTCGTCGGCTGGGTTTGCACCGCCGGGTCCCAAGGGATCGGGTTGAAACCACCCACGTGCGGGCACTCGAACTTCGCTCCCGCCATCTCGCCGGAGTAGGCGCGCTTCAGTTCGGCCGCAGCCCGCTCGACGACGTCCGGCGGCAGCATCTGCCGCAGCACGACGTAGCCGTAGGCCACCCAGTGCCGCAGCAACGCGCCCTCCTCCGGCGTCAGCCGCCCGATCTGCTCCCGGCCCTCGATCAGGTCGTTCGCATTGGCCTGGTCCACCCAGAACCCGCCGAAGCGGGACGCCGTCTTGTCCGGCTCGGCCGGGCGCGGCGCGAAGGCGTTCGGCAGGTAGCCGCGCATCCGCCCGCTCTGCTGGTAGTGGGCCAGAGCATCGGCCGCCCGCCCGGCCGCGATCTCTGCCGCTGCCATCGGGTAGCACCGCAAGTAGAACGCCTCGTCGAAGGCGTCCCCCTCGTCGTAACCCGGCGGCGCAATGCGCCCCTCCAGCTTGCCGCTGGCGGTCCAGTGGTCGTACCCCGACCCGATCGCGCCACTCGCGACGGCGGCGGCGACGTCCGGATTTTGGCTCAGATACCAGGCTTCATCGAACGCCCCGGGCCCTGGCTTCCCGGCCGGCGGCACGGCCGGCGCAGGCTCCTCGCCGGACCCGGCCGTTTCCGGAGCGAGGGGCTGCAGCGCCGTCACGGTGCCGGCCGACTGGCCCACGCTGCCGTCGTCCGCGGCCTCGTCGGCAGGTTTCTGGTTGAACAACTTGCGCTTGAACGTGCTGAGCATGCCGGACGGCCCCTCGTGCTTTATGCTCCACTAAACCGATCGAGGCCGCTTTGCCACTCCGGGGGCGATCCTGCGCCGCCGTCACGATCGAGGCTGTGTCCGGCAGCTTGGGCGGTCCATGGCGGCTGCGGCTGTGCCACTCAGCGGCCGCTGTTTGACACGGAGTTGACGCGCGCATCGCCGGCGTGGTGAAGCAGGCCGATTGTGAGCGGAGAGGTGGCGTGACATTCCGGCGTAGCTTCGGCGACACGCTGGCCTATCCCGGGTGGGCTCGTGAACATGACGAGTGGCTGAGCGGTCTGCAGGCCGAGACCCTGCAGAGCATCCAGCCGGTGCTGGCTTCCATGTCGGAGCCGTTGTTCACCCTGTGTGTACCCGCTGCAGCGGCCGAGCCGGGCTGCGGCGCTGCCACGATGCTGCAGGCCTTGCGTCAGCAGCCGTTCGCGAAATGGGAGGCCTACATCGCCAACCCACTCGCCCAGCTCACCGAGGGTGACGGCCGGTTCAACGTCTTGCCGCCTGGGCTGACCGAGGTCGAACAATGCGCGAGGGCGCTGGACGACGCGGGCGGACGCTACTTCATGGTGATCCCCCCCGGTGTGGCCCTGAACCGCCACGCGCTCTGGCTGCTGGCGGCGACGGTGGCCGGAAGCGGCGGTCCCGCCCTCGTCTATACCGACTCCGACCGGATCGACCCCGCCGGCAGCCGGCTCGGCCCCAAGCTGCGAACCGGCTGGGACCCGGACCTACATCTCGGCGGCGATGCGGTCGGGGCCGTCTATGCCGTCCGCAGCCGCCTGGCGCGGCAGGTGGACGCGTTCCAGGGGCAAACCAACCTCGGCGCCGCCCTGCACGGCGTCGTATCGGACGTCGCCGCTTGTTCACCGGCCAGTGCCATCTGCCACGTTCCGGCAGTTCTCTGGCACCAGACCGGACCGTCGGACGGCACCGCCCCGAGCGACGCGGAGGCGCTCCGCAACGCCGTTGGCCGGCATCTGAGTGCACGGGGCTTGGCTGCATCCGTCGCACCGTCGCCGCTGCTCCCAGGCGGGTCGCGCCTGAGCTGGAGGCTGGCTTCGCCCCCGCGGGTCAGCATCATCGTCCCGGTGCGCGACCGTCCAGACTTGCTGGCCCGCTGTGCGGACGGCGTGCTGCACCGGACCGACTATGCGCCGTTCGAGCTGCTGATCGTGGATAACGGCAGCGTCGAGCCGCAAACCCATCGGCTGCTGGACGAGCTGCGCCGGGATGCCAGGGTCCGCGTTCTTGAGTTCTCCGCCGAATTCAATTTCTCGGCCATCAACAACTACGCCGTGAGCCAGGCGGCCGGCGACGTCGTCGTTTTCCTCAACAACGATACGGACGTGATCGAGCCGGGATGGCTCACCGAGCTGGTATCGCACGCAATGCGCCCCGAGATCGGCGCGGCCGGAGCCAAACTGCTCTACGCCGACGGGCGCGTGCAGCACTGCGGCGTGGCGCTCGGCCCGGACGGCGTATTGGGCCATCAATACCGCTTCGCTGGCCGCTACGAACCGGGGCCGCTCGGCGAGCTCGCCCTATGCCGCACCGTGCTCGCCGTGACCGCGGCCTGCATGGCGATGCGCCGGTCGGTGTTCCACGAAGCGGGCGGGTTCGACGAGGACCGTTTCCGCGTCGCCTTCAACGACGTCGACCTCTGCTTGCGGTTGGGCGACCTTGGCTACCGGATCGTATGCACGCCATTCGCCGAACTGTTCCACCTCGAGTCGACCACGCGCGGACAGGACGATACGGCTGAAAAGCAGCGGGTTGCCGCGGTCGAGTTCAGCCATTTCCGCCAGCTCTGGGACGCCTTGCTCGACAACGACCAATTCTACAGCCCGCATCTGGTGTTCCAGTGGGACGACGCCGTATTGCTGCCCCCCGGCCTGCGCCCGCTCCTTCCCCTGCGGGGAGACCCGGTGCACGGCGGCCCCTCCGATGCCGGTTACCCGCCTACCGGCGACACACCCGCCGAAGATGACGGTCACTGGGCGGTCCTGCGCGCCCGGGCAGCCGCGCGGACGCGCGAGACACGGCTCTACGCCCATCGGCTGGAGGACGAGGTGCGCCAGCTTCGGTCGGAGCTGGCGCGTCACGCGGCAGTGCTGGAACGGATGCAACGAGACCTGGAAAGCGTGGCAGCCAGTCACGCGAAGCTCGAGAAGGTGCACCACCGGGTCACCCAGTCGACCATTTGGCGGGCTAGCTGGCCGCTGCGCCGCATAGGCAGCACCTTGCCGGACACGTCACGCAGTACGATCGTGAGACTGGCCCACCTGCTCTGGGACAAGATGTCACGCAAGGAGATCGTCTAACTCTGGAGGCGACGCCCTCCAGGGGCAGCCGCACCGGTCAGAGGTCCAGCGCATCCATCACGGCTCGATGCGCTGCGACCAGGCCGTCCAGCGTGGCCCTTGCCTGCCGGACCGCACCCTTGTCGCTGCTATCCACGTCTCCCGAGGACTCCTCAGCCTGAGCCACACCGCCGGCCAGGTCGTCCCGCAACGCTTCGAGCCGTTCGCGCAGGTCGCTCGCGTCCAAACCCTCGGCCTGCCACTCACCGATGATCCTATCCGCTTCCCGGGCCATGCGCTCCGCCGCCGTGCCTGCGCCAGACAACTTGGCCAGACGCTCCAGTGCCGCCGGAACGGGTGACGCAGTCAGGCGGGAGCGGGATGGCGGCTTGACCATGCGGCTGTCAGACCAGTGATGCGGACCTTTGCATAGCCGCAATTGCGTGTCGGCGGGATAGTGGCGGTGCGCCAACCTGGTCCGCATAGCACGGCTCACCAGCGCCGATGCCGGCACGGTAGTTGCACCGCCGATAGAACGGAACAGGACAGGCGCTTGGACATACTGCTCGACATCCAACTCCCGAACGCCTTGGAGCACCTGCCTCGAGAGCCGGGCCATTCCTTGGAAGCCTGGGTGTTCGAGGATGAGCCGACCAGGCGGTTGGCGGAAGCGTCCCTGGCCGCCTCTGGGACCGTTGCGAGGCTACGCAGCGCGTACAAGCCCCTGCTCCACTTCTTCCTGGAGGAGGTGGAGCTGACGGGCCTGTCCGCGGCGACGATACTCACTCCGTCGTACGCGCTGGCCTCCCCCGGCCGCTTCGAGCTGGAAGCCTACCCCCTGGCAGGGCTGCTGCCAGGGGTGGCGCTGCGCTTCGAGCCCGGCCCCGATGAACGATACTACCATCTTACCCTGGAACACGGCAGCCGCCGCAGCCAGCACCGGGTGTTCGCCCCGAACCGGGAGCGCCGCAACCCCTTCGGAGACCCGGTGCTGGCGCCGTGCGGATGGTTGCGGACCGGTCCAGCCGACCCCGGCGTCCCGCTCGAAACCGAGTATGAGACGGCGTTCGCCGCGGTCATGGACCTGCTGGCGCGGCGGGACTGGCCCGGCACACCGCCGTATTTCGCCACCCTGTCCATCGACATCGAGACCGGCGGCATCGAGCACCGGTTGCCATACGGCGACGAATGCATCAGCACGCGGGAAGCCCTGCACGAGGACCTGTATTTCTCGGTTTTGGAGTTCTTCCAGCACCGGGCCGGTCTTCCGCCTGGCGATCGCACGCTGCGGCTCGGCCAGGTTCTACCCAACATACGCCGGAGCCTCGGCCCGACCCGAATCCGTGTCGCCACGGGCGAACTTCCACCGCTGACCGGATCGCCTGACTGCGCCCAGGTGCTGGATGAGGCCACGAAGCCGCTCGATGCCCGTCAGGTCGCCTCGGAGCTGGACACCATCGGAGGGGACCGGTTCGATGCCATTTCGCACCAGAGGCGGCCGGTCTTGGCGCTGCAGGTCGCGGGCAAGCCGATCGGACTCGTCGTCAGTGCCGGGCAGCACGCGAACGAGACGTCGGGCGTCGTCGGCGCCTTGCGCGCGGCCAAGCTGTTGCAGCAGCGCGGCCTCGGCTTCGCTCTGATCCCGCAGGAGAACCCAGACGGCTACGTCCTGCACCGGGCCCTCCGTACGGCCAACCCGCGGCACATGCACCACGCGGCCCGCTTCACCGCGCTCGGGGACGACCTGGCGTTCCGGACTCATGAACCGCTGATCGAGCTCGAGGCGCGAAGGGAAGCATACCGCCGGGTCGGCGCCGTGCTGCACGTCAACCTGCACGGCTACCCCGCCCACGAGTGGACACGGCCCCATACCGGCTACGTGCCGCGCGGGTCCCAGCAATGGGCCATCCCGAAAGGCTTCTTCTTCATCCTGAGCCACACCTCAGGGCTGCGCGCAGAGGCGGATGCGTTCGTGCGGACGCTGTCGGCCCGTGTGTCCCGCACGCCGGGCCTGCGCGCCTTCAACGAGGCGCAACTCTCGGTCTTCAAGGCCCACGCCGGCGGTCTGGACTTCCCGGTGCACGACGCAATCGTCTGCATCATCAAGGAAAGTCCCGAGCAAATCCCGCCATTCATGCTCACGACGGAATACCCGGACGAGACCATCTACGGCGACGCGTTTCAGTTCGCTCACACGGTGCAGATGACCGCGGTGCTCGAAGCCGCCACCATGCTCGACCAGGGCTTGCTGTCTGGACAGTGACGCCCGCTCTCCAAGGGTCGAGCGGCCAGCCATTCCTTCGAGCCGCCACCGCGATTTGGTCTCCTCGGCACGACGTCCGCCGACGGCGACTGGACGCTTTTCCCTGTTCGGCGTGGGCTGGCGACAGACAGGCTACCCGCCTGCCCCGTGTATCAGCCGCAACTCCCATGGCATGATCACCCGCTGGAAGATCACCGGGTCCGTCCAGCCGTTCGTGTCCCGCCCGATATGCCCGCCGCGTGGATTGATCCACGCGTCCTTCGGCACGTCGCCCGTATTGAGCAGCAGGTCCAGGTCGCTGATCGGCACCTGCGTGTCCTTCGCGCCACCGACGACCAGCATCGGCCCGGTCGGTTTGCCGATCAGCCCCTCCGCCGCCAACGACAGCTTGGGATACTCCCGCATCATGTCGTCCACGCTGGTCACGCCGTCCATGACGGAGAGAAAAGCCGGCACGACGTCGAACAGGTACTCCCGGTTGCCGAGCAGGTTGCTGCTGACCCAGGAATCGGCGAACGCCTGGTCGATCGGCGGCGACTGCGCCACGACGCCCAACAGCCGGCCATGCGCCACGATGGCGAACTTGGTCGCCCAGTAGCCGCCAAAGCTCACGCCGTGCGCCACGATACGCGCGTGGTCGATCTCGGGACGGGTGTCCAAATAGTCCAGCACGGCGCCGAACATGCGGTCCGCACCCGGGCTGACCTTGACCGGCGCCTGCCCCGTGCCCGGACTGTCCACGGCGAAATAGCCGACGCCTTCGCGCAGGATCGGGCCGTAAGTCTCGGACACCGTCTCCTTGCGGCTGTCGAGTCCACTGATCGCGATGACGAGCGGGACCGGGCCCGCGGCGCCCTTCGGCAGGCGCAGATAGCCCACGATCTCCTTGCCTTCGAATGGGATGTGGACGGTCTCGATCGGCGGGTCCATCAGCTTCGCATGCCGGGCATAGGCGTCCAGCGACTTCTGCTGGCTGGACAGCTTGCCCGGGGAGGATGGCACCGGCCACTGGCCGAAATAATACAGCCGCCAGGCACGGACGTAATCCGCACTTTCGGTGGCCGGGTCGGCGGCTTGCTGGGCCTGCGCCATGTATTTGTCCGCGACCCGGTCCCAACTCGCAGCCCACTCGTCGGGATCGCGGGTGTGGATCCCGCCAAGGGCGTCCGCAACGTCCGCCGCGTCCAGCCCGATCATCGGGTAGCCGCCGCGCAGCACGCGTGCCTGCGCCTCGGCCTTGATCTCGTCGATGGTGCGCTCCGGCGCCTGCGCCAGCACCGGGGCGGCCAGAAGGAGCAAGCCAGCCAGGCAGCCGTGCCACGGCTTGAGCGTCATCGCGTCTTCCTCCGGCGCTCTTGGCGGCGCAAGGCGATGCTATGGAGAGGGTGGGGGGAAGGCAAGCTCGTGCCCACCCGGGGAGAGACCGCAATGACGACCGCACGCAAACAGCAATTGACCGGCGAGGAGCTGGTTACGCTGAAGGGCATTTTGGCTAAGCTCAGCGGACCCGGCGCTGAGCTGCCACCCGTGCTCTTTCGGTTCGTAACCGAGATCGTGGCGACGTCGAACGTCGACCTGCTCGTTCAGGACGAGCGGAAGCGGATACTGCTCGCGTGGAGGCAGGACGCCTTCGGCGCCGGCTGGCACGTGCCCGGCAGCATCATCCGCCATCGGGAGGAGATCGCGCACCGCATCCTGGCCTGCGCCGGGGATGAGTTCGGCTGCGGCCTGGTCGTCTCCGAGCGGCCGATCGCACTGATCCAGATATTCGACGACCGCGGCCACTCGGTCTCGCTTTGCCACACGGCCGCGTTGGATGGGACGCCGGGCCAGCCCGTCATCGGAGAGGGGGACACGCCGCGGCCCGGGGACCTGCGCTGGTTCGACGAGGTACCGGTGCCGCTCTACCCGAGCCACCTGGTCTACCGGTCGGTGATCGAGGCGTTGCGCCAAGGCCGCCTCGGGCCGGGCATCGAGGTATTCACGCAGCACGTCGGCCATCGGGACGCAACGCAGGCTTCACCGGCCGGCGCCATCGGTGCCGACGAACCGCTGAACAAGATGGCGTCCAGCCCATAGTCCATTCCTATGTTGGCGACCCGCTTCCGGGGGGCAGCACGCGTCCGGCAGCCACGCCCCGTGCTCAACCCCGCCCGGCCCGGACCGGCGTGCGCTCCGCATCCTCCGCGTTCGTACTGCGCAAGGGCCGTTCCGGCAGGAACAGCACCGTCAGCAGCCCCAACCCCGCGATGATCGCACCCGCCATGAAGGCGTGCGACAGCCCAGCCCGGTAGGCGCTGAACACGACAGCCCGTTGTGCGGCCGGCAAGCTGGCGATCTCAGCCACGCCGCCCCCGGCCGCCAGCAGCCCGGCAGGCAAGAGCCGCAAGTGCATCGCGAGCACGGCGCCGGACAGGGCGACGCCCAATGCACCGCCGAGCGAGCGGAAGAACGCCGCGGTCGCGGTCGCCCCGCCCAGTTCACTGCGCGCCACGCCGTTCTGGATGGCCGTGGTGAGGTTGGGCATCACCAGGCCGATCCCCAAGCCCATCGCCACCAGCACCGCCTCGATCGGCAAGGCGCCGAGGCCCGCCTGCGTCGCCCAGGCCAGCGCCGCGTAGGACAACGTGGCCGCAAGCAGGCCGGCCACGGGGAGCAGCTTGTAGCGCCCGGTGCGGGAGACGATCCGTCCGCCGCCGAACGAGGCCACGATGACACCGCCCATCATCGGCGAGATCATCAGTCCGGCGCGCGACGGGCTGGCTCCCATGAGCAGTTGGAACATCAGCGGCAGGAACACCACGGCTGCGAACAGGGCCATCGCGGCGAGGGTGATCACCGCCGCCCCGATCACGAATACCCGGTTGCGGAACAGGTCCGGCGGCAGGATCGGCTGCGCCGCCCGGCGCTCCACCGGCACCAGGAGGCAATAGGACGCCAGGGCCGCCGCTGCGAGGACCAGCACCTGTGGCGAGGTCCACGCATAGGCACTGCCACCCCAGCTCAGCAGCAGCAGCAGGCAGCACGTCCCGGTCACCAGCAGCACCGCACCGAGGACATCGAGGCGCGGCGCAGGACCGGGCGGCCGGGACCGGAGCCCCACCGCGATGAGCAGCAGCGCCGCCGCACCGACCGGCAGGTTGACGTAGAAGATCCAGCGCCAGGAGGCGTACTCGGTGATGAAGCCGCCCAGCAGCGGGCCGGCGACCGAGCAGGCCGTGAACACGGCGGCGAACAAGCCCTGGTAGCGCCCGCGTTCGCGCGGGGACACCAGGTCGCCGATCACCGTCTGCGCCAAGACGATCAGCCCACCGGCGCCGAGCCCCTGCACCGCCCGGAACACGATCAGCTCGATCATGCCTCCCGCAAGGCCGCACAGCACCGAGCCGATCAGGAAGACGGTGATCGAGACGGTGAAGGCGGGCTTGCGTCCGTAAAGGTCGCTGAGCCGGCCGTAGAGGGGGGCCGACACGGTGCTGGCCACCACGAACGCAGTCACGACCCAGGACAGATGCTGCAGCCCGCCAAGTTCGCCGGTGATGCGCGGCAGGGCGGTGGCCACGATGTTCTGGTCGAGCGCCGCGAGCGTCAGCGCCAGCATCAGCCCGGTCAGCACGAACCGGAACTCCCGGCGCGACGTCTCCGGCGCGGCCGCGGCCTCGATCGATTGGCGTGGCATGCTCAGCAGGAAGGACGGGGAGAGGATTGGGTCATGACGCCTCGATCGTGGGCGGCCCTGGTAGCACATCATTCAACCCGCACGCATGCCGCTGTCCGGCGCAAGCCGCATCGCCTGGCAAGTCTGCCTTGACACGGCGATCGCCGGCGCTGGATCTTTGTTCGTATTCATTGGAAATGCGAAAATGCCACGCGTCGAATTTGCGGTGAAAGGTCTCTTCGCGACGCCGGTCGCCGCGGTCGAGGTTCCGAACGCGGACGCGCTCAACCGGGACCTCGGGCAACTCATCTTGCAGCGGCGGCGGGAGACACCCTCGGTGCAAGCCTCCAACGCCGGCGGCTGGCACTCGGACCGCGACATCCTGGACTGGGGCGGCCCCGCAGCGGCGGCGATCCTCGACGTGGCGAAGGGCGTCGCAACCCAAATGACGGCCGACCGCAAGGGCAACCCGATCAAGCCCGTTTGGACGGTGCAGGCCTGGGCCAATGTGAACGGTCCTGGCGACGGCAACATCTGCCACTACCATCCCGGCTCGTTCTGGTCCGGCACCTACTACGTGGCCGACGGCGGCTGCAGCGCCGACCCGGCGTTGGGTGGCGAGTTCGAAATGCTCGATCCTCGTGGGCCGGGACCTGGCATGTACGCCCCGGCGCTGAAATTCGCCGGCGAAGACGGCTTGTCGGCCGGCAGCGGCGAGACGCTCCGGCCGCGGTCCGGCCTGATGGTGCTGTTCCCATCGTGGCTGTTCCACCAGGTTCGCCCTTACCGCGGCACCGGCCTGCGGATCTCCATCGCCTTCAACCTCGGTGTCCGGGCGGCGGGCGGCTGACCGGGATGGACATGGAAGCGGGCACGCTGTCGCGCAGGAAAACCGAGATCATCGCCCTGTTGCGCGAGAGCGGACGCGTGGGTGTGGACGAGCTCGCCACCATCTTCGACGTGACGCCGCAAACCATCCGCCGGGACCTCAACGAACTGGGCGAGGCACGGCTGATCGTGCGCGTCCATGGCGGCGCCATCATCGCATCGAGCGTGCACAACCTGTCTTATGATGCGCGCAAGATGGTGGCCCTGCCCCAGAAACGGCTGATCGGCGCCGCGGCTGCCCGCCTGATCGCCGACAACAGTTCCCTCTTCATCAATATCGGCACGACGACGGAGGAGGTGGCCCATGCCCTCGGCGGCCGCTCCGGCCTGCTGGTGATCACCAACAACATCCACGTCGCCATGGAGCTGTACCGCAACCGCTCGATCGAGGTGATCATCACCAGCGGCACCGTCCGGTTCAGCGATGGCGGGATCGTCGGCGCGACCACCGTGGACCTGATCCGGCAATTCCGCGTCGACACGGCGATCATCGGGACATCGGCGATCGACGAGGATGGCACGCTGCTGGATTTCGACACCCGCGAAGTCACGGTATCGCGCACGATCATCGAGAATGCACGCCGGGTGGTCCTGGTCGCCGACAGCAGCAAGTTCGCCCGTGCCGCGCCGGCCCGCATCGGCACGCTCGCCGACATCGACGTGCTGGTCACCGACACCCTGCCGTCCGCCGCTATCTGGCGGTTATGCCAGGCCCACGACGTCGAGGTGATCGAGACTGGCGGACCGCTGGAAACCGATCTCCCGACGCAGGAGCCGTATGATCCCGCACTAGCGCATTCGTTATGATCGCTTGTTTCTTCCTTTCGATCACGATAACAGGGTAATACGAACATAAGCGCGCTTGAAGCACGCACGATAAGGGGTGGGGTTGAGCACTGTGGAGGTCGCGGGCCCGGACTACGATCTCGCCATCATCGGTGGCGGCATCAATGGCTGCGGGATCGCCCGGGATGCCGCCGGGCGTGGCTGGCGTGTGCATCTCTGCGAGCGGGGCGACTTGGCCTCGGGAACCTCCAGCGCGTCAACCAAGCTCGTGCATGGCGGCCTACGCTATCTCGAGCATCACGAGTTCCGCCTGGTGCGGGAAGCCCTGATGGAGCGGGAGGTGCTCTGGGGCATCGCGCCGCACATCGTCTGGCCGCTACGCTTCGTGCTGCCGCACCATGACAAGCTCCGCCCGGCCTGGCTGCTGCGCCTGGGCCTCTTCCTCTATGACCATCTCGGGGGCCGCAAGCGCCTGCCGCCGACCCGGGTGGTGCGGCTTCGTCAGGATCCGGCGGGAGACGTCCTGAAACCGGAATTCTCGCTCGGTTTCGAGTATTCCGATTGCTGGGTCGAAGACTCGCGCCTGGTCGTGCTCAATGCCCGGGATGCCGCGGACCAGGGCGCCACCATCGCACCGCGCACCCAGTGCGTGTCCGCCCGGCGGGAAGGCGAATGGTGGGTGATCGGCCTGCGTGACGATACGGACGGACCCACGCGAACGATCCGGGCCAAGGCGTTGGTGAACGCAGCCGGGCCGTGGGTGTCCGAGGTGGCGGGCGGGGTGATCGGTTCCAACGCGAAGACCGGGGTGCGGCTGGTCCAGGGCAGCCACATCGTCGTGCCCCGGCTCTACGACCACGATTTCTGCTACATCTTCCAGAATGCCGACAACCGCATCTTCTTCCTCATTCCCTACGAACGGGATTTCACCCTGATCGGCACCACCGATCAGGACTTCAAGGGCGATCCCGCCGGCATCCAGGCAAGCCCGGCCGAAATCGAGTATCTGTGCCGGGCAACGAGCGCGTATCTGCGCCGGCCAGTCACCCCCGACATGGTGGTCTGGACGTATTCCGGCGTGCGTCCGTTGTACGACGACGGATCCACCGCAGCGCAGGAGGCGACGCGGGACTACGTCCTGAAGCTCGACGCACCGGCCGGATCCGCGCCGTTGCTCTCGGTGTTCGGCGGCAAGATCACCACCTACCGCCGGCTCGCCGAGGCCGCGCTGGCGCAGTTGGCGCCGCATCTGCCGCCGGCGCACGCCCTGAAGCAGGGTTGGACAGGGAAGCATCCGCTACCCGGCGGCGATTTCGCCATCGACGGGTTCGAGGCGCAGGTCGTTGCTGCCGTGGCACGCTATCCCTTCCTGCCGGAGCCCATGCTGCGCCGCCTCGTTCGCGCCTACGGCACCAGGATCGCGGCGCTGCTGGGGGGCGCGGCCGCAACCGCCGACCTCGGTCGCGATTTCGGCGCCACGCTGACCGAAGCCGAACTGCGCTACCTGGCCCGCCACGAGTGGGCGCGCACCGCCGAGGATGTGGTCTGGCGGCGCAGCAAGCTCGGGCTGCGCCTGTCCCCCACGCAGATCGCGGCGATCGGCGCCGCGATGGACCGCATCACCCAGGAAGAGCTGATCCCCGCATGACCGCCGGGTGCGAACCATGAGCCTGGTGCTCGATCGGGTGGGCCTCGCGGTCGGGGCCGACCCGGTCATCAGCGACGTGTCCCTGACGCTGCAGCGTGGGTCGATGACCGTTCTGCTCGGGCCGACCTTGGCCGGCAAAACGACGCTGATGCGGCTGATGGCGGGGCTGGACCAGCCGAGCACCGGGCGCCTGTTGCTGGACGGGCGCGACGTGACCGGGCTGCCGGTGCGCAAGCGGTCGGTCGCCATGGTCTACCAGCAGTTCGTCAATTACCCGAACCTGACGGTGTTCGAGAACATCGCCTCTCCCCTGCGGGTGGCGAGGCTTCCCGCGGCCGAGATCAAGGAGCGCGTGCACCATGCTGCCGGGGTGCTGCGTCTGGAGAGCTTCCTGCAGCGCATGCCGGCCCAGCTTTCCGGCGGCCAGCAGCAGAGAACGGCCATAGCCCGCGCCCTGGTGAAGCGTGCCGAGCTGGTGTTGCTCGACGAGCCGCTGGCCAACCTCGATTACAAGCTGCGCGAGGAACTGCGCGCGCAATTGCCCAAGATCTTCGCCGAGAGCAACGCCATCCTGGTCTACGCGACAACGGAACCCACGGAAGCCTTGCTGCTCGGCGGCCACACGGCAACGGTGTGGCAGGGCCGGGTGAGCCAGTACGGCCGGACCGCCGACGTCTATCGCGGTCCGGATAACCTGGCCGCGGCCAGGGTGTTCTCCGACCCGCCGCTGAACGAGTTCGCGGTCGAAAAACGCGGCGCTGTGGTCACGACGGCTGCTGGCCGGCAAACGCCGGCGATCGGCGTGCTGGCCGGGTTGCCGGACGGCCGGTACGACATCGCCTTCCGCTGCACCGACGCAGCGCTCGCCAAGCCCGGGCCAGCGTCCCTGGGTTTCCCCGGCACCGTATCCGTGACGGAGTTGAGCGGGTCCGAGAGCTTCGTGCATGTCGACGTCGGCCTGGCTGTGTGGGTCTGCCTGATCGGCGGAGTGCATGACTGGCTGCCCGGCGTCTCGAGCGAGGTGTTCGTGGACATGCGCCGGGTCTTTGCCTTCGGCGCCGATGGGCGGCTTGCCGCAGCGCCGATGCAGGCTGCGGCCGCATGACGGACATCACGCTCGACGGGATAGCCCATTCCTACGCGCGCCATCCGCGGGGAGAAGCGGATTATGCGCTGCAGCCGCTGCATCACGAGTGGAAGCACGGAATGGCCTACGCATTGCTGGGCCCGTCCGGCTGCGGCAAGACGACGCTGCTCAACATCATCTCGGGCCTGATCATCCCATCCGAGGGGCGTCTGCTGTTCGGCGACCGGGACGTGACGCGGCTGCCCACCGAGCAGCGCAACATCGCTCAGGTGTTCCAGTTTCCAGTCATCTACGACACCATGACGGTCGCGGAGAACCTGGCGTTCCCTCTGCGCAACCGTGGAATGCCGCGCGCGGCCACGCGCGCCCGGGTCGCGGAGATCGCCGATCTCCTGGAGTTGACGCCCCACCTCCACCGCCGCGCACGCGGGCTGACCGCCGACGCCAAGCAGAAGATCTCGCTGGGGCGCGGGTTGGTTCGTTCCGATGTCTCGGCCGTGCTGTTCGACGAGCCGCTGACCGTGATCGACCCGGCGTTGAAATGGCAGTTGCGCTCGAAGCTGAAGGCCGTGCATCGGGCGCTGGACATGCTGATGATCTACGTCACGCACGACCAGACGGAGGCGCTGACCTTCGCTGACCGCGTGGTGGTCATGAAGGACGGCCGCGCCGTGCAGATCGGCACGCCGGAAGACCTGTTCGAGCGGCCGGAGCACACCTTCGTCGGCTACTTCATCGGCTCCCCCGGCATAAACCTGTTGCCGGCCAGCGTTCATGGTGACCTGGCCCATGTCGCTGGCAACGATATCCAACTCGGCGACGCATACCCCGACCTGCCGGAAGGCGGCTTGCAGATCGGCATCCGCCCGGACTTCGTCACGCTGACCCAGGCCGGGCCGCACCGGGTGCAGGTTCAACGCGTGGACGATTTCGGCCGCAAGCGGCTGGCGCACGTGCTGCTGGGCGGATTGCCGATCGTCGCGACCGTGCCAGACAGCATGGCCAGCATCGGCGACGATATCGGCGTGCATTTCGATCCGGCGCACGTCCTGGTCTACAGCAACGATGTCCGCGTGAAAGGGCTTGGCCCGGACGAGACGCGGCCGGCGCCGGCCTCGCGCGTGGGCGCCTCGGCATGAACGACAAGCCATGGAACAACCGCGCCTGGTTGTTCGTGCTGCCGGTGCTCGGTTTCGTGCTGTTCTCCTCGATCATCCCGATGATGACGGTGGTGAACTACTCCGTTCAGGACTCGATGGGGGAGAACAACTTCTTCTGGAACGGCGCGTCCTGGTTCCGCGATCTGCTCGACCCGACCACCGAGATCGGCGCCCGCTTCGCCGACGCCTTGCTGCGTACGTTCGCCTTCTCGATGGCTGCCCTGGCGGTCGAACTTCCGCTCGGTATCGGCATCGCCCTGTGCCTGCCGCGGCGTGGCTGGGCCGTGGGCGTCTCCCTGGTGATCACGGCCCTGCCGATGCTGATCCCGTGGAACGTCGTCGGCACGATCTGGCAGATCTTCACCCGCGCCGATATCGGGTTGTTCGGCGCCGCACTGAACATGCTCGGCCTGCATTACAACGTGACGCAGGATTCCGTCTCCGCCTGGAGCACCATCGTCGTCATCGACGTCTGGCATTGGACGCCTCTGGTGATCCTCCTCAGCTACGCCGGCCTGCGCGCCATTCCGGACGCCTACTATCAGGCCGCGCGGATCGACGGCGCCGGACGCTGGGCGGTGTTCCGCAACATCGAGCTGCCGAAGTTGCAGAAGGTGCTGGTGATCGCCGTGCTGCTGCGCTTCATGCAAACGTTCATGATCTACACCGAGCCCGTGGTCGTCACCGGCGGCGGGCCAGGCAGCGCCACCACGTTCCTCTCGATCGATCTGGTCAAGATCGCCATCGGCCAGGTGGACCTCGGCAGCGCCGCCTCGATGTCCATGGTGTATTATCTGATCATCCTGACGGTCTGCTGGATCTTCTTCACCGTGATGACGCAGATGAACCGGCCGGAGACGGGTTGATGCGACGGACCGCCTTCCCGCGCGCGATCCTGGTCGTCTACCTGATCGCGCTGATGCTGCCGATCTACTGGCTGGTCAACCTGAGCTTGCGGACCAACTCGGACATCATGTCCGGCATGGCGCTGTGGCCGCATCATCCGACCTTGGACAAATACCGGGCGATCTTCGGTGACCCGACCTGGGTGCACGGCTTCGGCGTATCGCTATCCTACGTGGCGATCAACACGGTGATCTCGGTCAGCGTCGCTCTGCCGGCGGCCTACGCATTCAACCGCTACCATTTCATCGGCGACAAGCACCTGTTCTTCTGGCTGCTGACGAATTTGATGGCGCCGGCGGCGGTGTTCGCGATGCCGTTCTTCAACCTCTATTACGCGGTGGGATTGTTCGACACGGTCTGGGCGGTGGCGCTTGCGCATTGCCTGTTCAACGTACCGCTGGCGGTTTGGATCCTGGAAGGCTTCGTCGGCGGCGTCCCGCGGGAGATCGACGAGACGGCCGCGATCGACGGGTATTCGTTCCCGCGCTTCTTCGTCCGTCTGTTCCTGCCCTTGATCGCCAACGGCATCGGCGTGACGTGCTTCTTCTGCTTCATGTTCTCCTGGGTCGAGCAACTGCTCGCGACCACGCTCACGTCCTCCAACGCGTTGCCGTTCGCTGCGGTGATGACGCGAAGCTACTCCGCATCGGGAATGGACTGGTCGTTGCTGTCTGCGGCCGGTGTGTTGACCATGGTTCCGGGCGCGATCGTCATCTGGTTCGTTCGCAATCACATCGCCAAGGGCTTTGCCCTCGGCCGCGTCTGAGGAGGTCTGCACGATGCTGATCTGGATGGCATGGACGTGGGCGACAGCAGGGTTCTTTGCCTTCGTCGCCCTGGCGCTGATCATACTGACCTTGCTCGCTGTGTACCGGCCGGAGACGCCACGCGTCGGCATCCTGCGCTTCCCGACGACGCGGGGAGACAGGTTCTTCGTCACCATGATCGGCGCGGCGATTATTTTTGTTCTTTGGATGCGGGTGGATGGGGGTGCACTCTGGTATCCGCTTGCGCTATCGTTTGCTTACGGTGCCGTGATGTTTCGCTACGCGTGACCGTACGGATCCTTCGCACGTGAGGCGCGAAGGCAAATAAAGGGGGAGACAACAAAATGGACCTTACTCGCCGCGACGCAATCAAGGGGGCGGCCGTTGCCGCCGGAACCGCCGCAATCCTGACGTCCACGCCATCCTACGCACAGCAGGTCGATGCTGCTAAGAAGTGGGTGGACGAGGAATTCCAACCATCGACGCTCAGCAAGGACGAGCAGATGGCCGAGATGGAGTGGTTCATCAAGGCGTCCGCGCCGTTCAAGGGCATGAAGCTCAGCACGGTTTCGGAAATCCTAAGCATCCACGACTATGAATCGAAGACCCTGACCAGGGCTTTCGCCGATATCACGGGGATCCAGGTCAACCACGAACTGATGGACGAAGGCCTGCTGGTCGATAAGATCGAGGTCGAGATCCAGTCCGGCAAGCCGATCTACGATTTCTGGATGAACGACTCGGATTTCATCGGCACGCATCCCCGCTACAAGGACATCGTCGGCGGGTCGCTCACCGATTTCATGGCGAACGACGCCAAGGATATCACCAATCCCAATCTCGACCTGAACGACTTCATCGGATTGTCGTTCGCGACCTTCACGGACGGCAAGCTGTACCAGTTGCCCGACCAGCAATTCGCGAACCTGTACTGGTTCCGCTACGATTGGTTCCAACGTCCCGAGTTGAAGGCGGCTTTCAAGACGAAGTACGGCTACGACCTCGGCGTGCCGGTGAACTGGTCCGCGTACGAGGACATCGCCGAGTTCTTCACCAACGATGTGAAGACGATCGATGGTGTGCGCGTCTACGGCCACATGGACTACGGCAAGAAGGATCCCTCGCTCGGCTGGCGCTTCACCGA
>CAXTVQ010000055.1:0-12308 GCA_964247705.1 uncultured Acetobacteraceae bacterium
GCTTGACCTACCATCGTAACTCAGTAACAATTCATGTCGGAAACGAACACATCGTCGCTCACCTTCTCTCGAATGCCGAGTGGATTGAGCGCTGAGACCTCGCATCGTCGTCGCTAAAGCAGTCTCTCCTGATCGCTGTCGAAGGGAGCAAACGCATGTATCGACTGGTCTTGCTAGTCCTAGCGGCGGTTGCTGCCTGCACGCCCGATACCGGCATCGTTCGCCCACCGCCCGCAGTGACCGATACCTCGGCGAGTGTGCATCACCTCGACCAAGGCTGGACCGACGCCGAGCGGTCCACCTTCTCGAGCACACGGCAAGGCTCCTATCTGATGCCGTTGCCATGGTTTCTGGCACTGCAGCGCACCGATGCGCACACGCCGTTTGCGGCCGACCAGTTACAACGGTTCGGCTATCTTGCCCCGGATGACGCGTCGCAACTGCCCGTAGGTTTCGTCCGGGACGGCACGCCTTCGGACCCTTATGTCGGCATGACATGCGCGGCCTGCCATACCGGCCAACTGCGCATTCAGGGGGTTGTCTGGCGCATCGAGGGCGGACGCGCCCACGCTGACTTCCAGTCGTTCCTGACACAACTCGGCGCCGCCGCGAGTGCGACCCTGGCCGACCCGGCGCGCTTTGCCTCGTTCGCCTCCGCAGTTCTTGGGCAGCAGGCAACGAAGGCGCAGAGTGCCGCACTGCATCAGCAACTCGCCGATTGGACCACTCGCTTCAACACATTCATGGCCGCAAGCTTGCCAGACCCGGCGTGGGGGCCGGGCCGTCTCGACGCGTTTGGCATGATCTTCAATCGCGTCAGCGGCTTGGACCTGCAGTATCCACCGAACGTTACCAAGGCCGACGCTCCCGTCCGCTATCCATTCATTTGGGACGCGCCGCGGCAGGACCATACGCAATGGACGGGCGCCGCACCGAACGGCACCTACCTCCGCGGCCTAGCCCGCAACACCGGCGAGGTCTTCGGCGTGTTCGGCCGCTTCAAACCGGTCCCGATCCCGATCCACACTGCCGTCTACAACAACGACGTCAACCTGTCCGGCCTGCAGGCGATCGAGGAGCTTGTCGTTTCGCTACGATCACCGCGCTGGCCGCAAACCGGTCTGCCGCTCGACGACGCGAAGGTGAGCCGAGGCGCCGTGCTGTTCCAATCCCAGTGCGCGAGCTGCCACGCCGTGCAGCCGTCCCCTCTGGTGCAAAAGGCCTGGGCGACACCCGTCGTGGACGTGGGAACCGACCGGCGCACGTTCGACCGCGCGCAACAGACCGGCTCACCGCGCGCACTGAAGGGCACGCGAGAGCCGATCATAGTCGGTCCGGCACTGACGGACCCATCGGCCAAGCTCGACATTCTGGCCAATGCCGTGGTCGGCAGCCTGGTGCATGGCGCTCTGCAACTCGACCCAGCGATCCGGCGCGCGATCAATCAGGATTTCGCAGAGGGCCGTCTGCCAGAAGCGGGCACGGTCACCAGTGGCGCCACCCCCGGCGATGCGGCGGCAAACGTTCAGCAGGCGACTAAGGACCTGTACAAAACCCCAAGGCAGGTGCCTGGCGCCGCCTACGAGGCTCGGGTGCTCACCGGGATCTGGGCTGTCGGGCCATATCTACACAACGGTTCGGTGCCGACCCTCTACGACCTGTTGAAGCCTGCCAGCGAACGCCCGACGAGCTTTGCAGTCGGCCACGAAGATTTCGATCCCGTGCGTGTGGGGTTGCAAACGCAGGCTGCGCCGGGACGGGCGATGTTCGTCGTCGATCCAAGCCATGGGAACGGCAACGGCGGGCATGAATACGGCACGGCGTTGCCGGACGAGGACCGGTGGGCACTTGTGGAATATCTAAAAACGCTCTGAGACATCGAGGTGCGAGATGGCGGATGGGTTGGGACAACCGGTCAGCGCGACTGTCGACGAGGCTGACACGAGCGGCCAGCCGACCAAATCGCCGAAAGCGATGGAGTTCAGCATCGGCCTCACCATGGCCGGTGCCATCTCAGCCGGGGCCTATACCGCAGGCGTACTCGACTTCCTGGTAGAAGCGCTCGAGGAGTGGGAAGCGCACCGCGGGCAGCCCGGCATACCTGCCCATCGTACCGGCCTGAAGGTGGTGGCCGGGGCGTCGGCCGGCGCGATCACCGGCGCGCTCGGGCTGATTGCGCTGGCGCGTGGAACGGACCCGAAATTTCTGGACGAGAGCGAGATCAAGAACTCCAGTCGCGCGGAAGGGACAAAATACAACCCGCTGCGTTGCGTGCTTCCGTCCCTCTTCGCCACGTGGGTCGAGCAACCTCAGCTCGTCGCCGATACGCCGGCTGGCCTGGACTTTCTCGACGTCAGCGATCTCGCCGTGCCCGCGGGCGGCAAGCAAGCAGAAGTGGCGTCGGTCCTGAACTCGAAGCTGCTTGATCGTATCAAGGACTCGGCGCTGCGCGGTCCCGCTGCGGAAGCGACACCGCGGCCGTATGTAGCCAGCGAGACGCACCTGTACATGACCGTGTCGAACCTGCGCGGCATACCGTTCGAAATAGGTTTCGGGGCCGGACGATACGGGATGCAGACCCACGGCGACCGCTTTCACTACCGGCTGGAGGGCGTGGGCGACTGGTGCTGTCCCGGGAACGCCTGGCTCAACGCAGACCGTTCCATCCAACTCGAAGCGAAGGACTTGCCTGTCAAAGCAAGTGACGAGATCCCCGCTGCGTGGAACCTGTACGGAACGGTGGCGCTCGCATCCGCAGCCTTCCCGATCGGACTTGCCTCGCGACTGCTCGAGACCGAGTTCAAGCAATACGACGGACGATCCTACCCGGTCGACGTCGACCAGACGTTCATTTTGGAGCCGACGTTTCCGGGGATGCCTGCGGACTTCTCAGGAACCTACAAGTTCCTGAACGTCGACGGTGGCCTGATTAACAACAATCCCTTCGATTACGCGGAGTATGCCCTGCTCGGCCGGCCATCCCTGCGCCGGCCACCCGACCGTGACCGTACCCTTGAGGGCCTGCAAACGGATGCAGCGCTGATCATGATCGCGCCCTTCCCCGAGCCACCGGCATTCCTGCCGGAGGGTCAGCCGAAGGAAGAACTGTCCGCGGTGCTGCGTGCGCTGCTCCCGACGTTGATGACGCAGGCACGGTTCCGGGCGAACGACCTTGCCAAGGCGCTCGATCCTGAAGACTACAGCCGCTACCTCGTTGCACCGCAGCGCTTGGACGCAGCCGGAAAGCCATTGCGGTTCGCGATCGCATGCGGCGCGCTCGGCGGCTTCGGCGGCTTCCTCGACCGGGGCTTTCGCGCTCACGACTACCAGCTCGGACGGCGGAACTGCCAGGAGTTCCTGCGCCACGTCTTTGGCCTTCCTGTCGGCGCCGCCGCCGTCGACAACCGATCGAGCGAGCATCAGTTCGTCAGTCAAGAGACGAAACACCCCTTGATGCCCGTCATCCCTCTCATGGGTGCTGCCGCCTTGGAGATTGCGCTACCGCACTGGCCGCGCATCAGCGAGGCTGGCCTGGACACGCTTGGGCGCCGGATCGAGCAGAGGTTGGATAAACTGCTGCCTATCCTGATCCGGGCGCAGACCAAAAGCCGCCGGCTTCGCCTCATCGCGTCCGCGGGCCTGTTTCTGGGCAAGAGGCACATTCTGGATGCAGTGCGGCTTGCGATCCTCTCGGATCTTATTCGCCGCGATCAGGTTGAGGGGTGGGCGCTGCCAGACGGTTTCTCGCTCGATGCCGATGACGCCCGCGCCGTACTTGCTGAACTGGCGTCGCCTTTGTTCCAGTACCGGACGATAAGCGGCATCGCCAAGTCCACGCATCTCAAGTGCGACGTGGTGCAGGCGATTATAGAAGCTTTGAAATCCGCTGTCGGCAACGTCGCCGTGGTTGCGGCAACGTGGGACGCAACCCTGGTCACGCTGAAGTGGCGCGCTCCGGCGGGCTGGCGTAGCTTGCCCGTCATCGCAGCAGGGTTGCGCAAGATCAGCCCGCCGAGCCGTGATGACAAAGCGTGACAGCTTCGGGCAAAGGGCCTCCGGCAAACTCATCGAGGCGTGTTCCGGTGGTGAGAAAGAGGCCGGTCAGGGTGGTGCGCTGTGCCGAAATGCGGTTCAGACGGGCATGGATCCCCGTTGTTGATCGTGGTTCTGGGCTTCAATGGCCGCTTGCGCGGGCCAGGTCGGCTCGGCAGGCCTCGCCGAACTCGAGCAGGAAGTTCATGCGCCCTTCGTTCGCCAACGCCCGGATCTCGTGCAGGGTGCGATTGGGCTCGAGATAGGTCTGGATGATCGAGTCCATCGCGTGCTCCGCGGCGGTGACGACAGGGCGGGACGCCCAGAGCCGGATCTTGCCCACCAGGGCATAGAGCTGGACCATGTCGCTGACGTCGTCTTTCTCGTGGGTCAGTGCATCGCCGAACAAGCGGCTCGCCTCAGTGATAAAGTCGTTGAACAACTCTTGACGCTTGGCGCTCTCTGCCTCCCGGTGCTTCTCGCGAAGCTGGGATTGCTGCGTCAGCCAGGTCGTCAGGAACGTCGTCAGCCCACCGATGGTCGTTCCGGCGATCCCGAAGAAGGCTGAGACGTAAGCGGCGTCCATGTTCGTGAAACCTCATTGGATGGCCGTTACGCTCTGACTAACGGGTGCCGAGTCAGGAAAGGACCACGCGAACACGGGCGTGGCACGACGCGCATCTCGTAGCAGGCCATTCGCAAACGGCACGATACCTGACCGAGCGGGCGCATGTAAGTGGCTCGCTTATTGTAAATCGGACCTTGTTGCAAAGTTAGGAAGTGACTCACACTCGATGCCTGCCTTTGCGTCACCAGCGGCCGCCGCCATGAACTGCGCCACAAGCCAGCATAGGCCTGGGTTGCCGTCCGCCCGCTCATGCCACACGATCTCAACCTCCACGTTCAGCGGCGAATAGGGCAGTTCCAGCATGACGAGGCCATCGCGCCCGACACTGCGTTCAGCGAGCCGGCGGGGCAAGGTCGCGACCATATCGGTCGCTGCGACCACGGCGGCGATCGCACCGTAATCCGGTAGCGTGAGCGCGACGCGGCCGACAACCTGACGGCCTGGACCGCTGGCTTCCACTAAGAGCCGTTCGATCCACGTGCGTCGTACGACGCCGCGCTCATCGAGGAAACCGTCACCGATGACGTCCTTGCTTCCTGTGAACTCCACCACGGCGTGAGGAAACGCCAACAGCCTTTCCCGGGTGACCTCCTGCCGCGTGAGCGGATGCCCGGCTCGGACGACCATCGCTTCCTGTTCCAGCATCAGGAACTGGCGACGGCAACGGTCAGGCAGCATGCCAAACCAGCCTACCACCAGGTCGAGCCTGCCTTGGTCGAGGAAATCGACGACATCCATACGGCCCAGCGGGAATACCCTCATACCGGCGTTGGGCGCGAGAGAGAGCAGCCGGGACATCACACCCGGTAGAACGAGAGTCCTGGTCAAATCCGATGCCGCGACGCCGAATGTCCGGACCATCTGGGCCGGAGCGAATGGCCTAGCATCCAGGGCGCGCGTCAGGTTGCCGATCCCGTCGCGGATGGCCGGCGCAAGCTCGATCGATTTCTGGGTTGGGACCATGCCGTTGGAGCTTGCGACGAACAGCTCATCATCCAGCAGCTTACGCAGGCGCGTGAGCGCATGGCTGACGGCCGAAGCCGTGACGCCAAGCTCTCGGCTGGCCCCGGCGACGCTGCGGTGCGTCATGATCATGTCGAATACACGGAAAAGGTTGAGATCGAGCCGTTCGATTTCCATAGGTCCTCAAGTAGAATGAGTGTGTTTCACTGCAGCGCTGAAGGAACTTCATCGTTTCAAGCACATCTGAGTAATGCTACTCGTCGTTACGTAAACAATGTGCATAGGCGAGCCGTAGTGTGGCTGCGTGAGGCCCTTGCTTCGCTTTCGAATAGAAGAACTGTGCCGTTGCCCGACTTCATGGACCCCAACCACTGAGAGAGGTTCCCAATGTCAAGCAGACTAACCAACCTGACCACCCTCCTTTTGACCTGTCTCTCAGGTGCTTTAACCGTCGCGTACGCTCAAGGTATGCCAGGCGGTGCATCCTACGTTGTCGAGACACCGGCAAAGCCAGGCTGCCGTGCTGCGGTTCTGCATATCGTGCGTGAGGGTACCGGCCTTACGGGAGTGGTGTTCTTCAGGGACGGCTCGGGCGTCAGCAACGTCCAGGGGTCGACGGATGGACATACGTTTCAGTGGAGCATGACATCGATTGCCGGAAACGGGCCGGCGGGTCAGGTAACGGGCCAAGTGTCTGCTCAAGGAATGCTGACCGCGAACTTGGCCGGGACAAATTGCACGCTCGAGACGACGGTTCCGCAGTATCGTGAATACAGCGGCGGTGCGGGCTGATCGCGTCCGGCAAGACGGAGCGGGGGCGGGCTAGGTGCGATGGTCGCGGCGCCAAACGGCAGGGCTTGCACCGACCGCTCTCGAGAACACGCGCGTCAGATGGCTTTGATTTGCGAAACCACAGTCGAGAGCGATGTCACTGATCAGACACGTGGTCCGCCGGAGAAGCAGTTGCGCCCGTTCGACCCGCTTGACCAAGAGCCATTGATGGGGTGGAAGACCTGTCGACTGCTTGAATGCTCGGCTGAAATGCCGTTCCGACATTCCACAGGATTGAGCCAAACACTCCAGGCTGATACTGCCTCGCAAATCGGCAAGAAGCAGGTCTTTCACCCGCGCTTCCTGTCGAGGCGACAACCCTCCGGCGCGCGCGGTTTGTCGACCACGCAGGTTTCCATAAGTGACAGCGATATGACTGCAAACGGCATCGAACATGTGGTCCAGGAACACCGTAGATGCTTCGGACGGGCGCTCAAGGACTGCCTCCATCGTTCGCGCCATGTGAAACATGACCGGGTCATAGTGGTCCTGATCCAACAGCGACGGGAGTGTCTCTATCCTCGCGCATTTCATCTCGCGAGAGAGACGCGCAAGATCTGCCATGGGAATGTAGAAGCTGACGTTATCGACCGTGAGGTTCTCGTTGTACTGTTCGATCCTGCGATCGCGGATGGCAAAGGATCCCACGCCGGTTGCTCCACGCCGCATGTGCTTTCCGTCGAAAACCAGATTGTAGGGAGGCCGGGCCGCCATGTGGACGATCGGGACGAACCAATCGGTGACCGGCGCCACCGGGATCGGCGTCCTCTTGGTATTGAGCACGTATCGAGCTGCAAATGGCCGCGCCGCACCATTGCGCTCGATGGTCAGGACTTGCGACACGTCCGGCGGCGTGTCACCGGAGAAAAGGTGACTATTGAAGTTCGTCGGAACGAGTCGTTGTGACTGCATCGGGCACTCTCCTAGCGGACTGTATTATAAGCCAGCACTCCCTGGTGCGACAGTAAGCTTGCGCGGCGGCCGCGAACCGAAATCCGCCGCAGTGCCGGAGGGCAACGGCATGGCACGTTCGGAGGTCTGGACCCTTGCACGGACTGTCCATGGCTGAAACGTGACAACATGTCCGGACCAGGCAAGACGGGCCAGCAGATTCCGATATCGTCTGGTCACAGCCGTGCTGTTCACTGGGGAGTGGAGCCGCGCATGCTCAACCCCATGATCTCAAATAGTGGGACGAACTATGCCAATCATTAAGACCGATGACGGCGTTGAGCTTTTCTACAAGGATTGGGGAACAGGCCAGCCGATCATGTTCCACCACGGCTGGCCGCTCAGTGCGGATGACTGGGATAACCAGATGATGTTCTTTCTCCAGCATGGGTATAGAGTGATTGCTCACGACCGCCGAGGTCACGGCCGGTCCACGCAGACCGCTGCCGGCAACGAAATGGATACGTACGCTGCCGATGTGGCGGCGATCACGGCCGCGCTGGAACTGCGCGACGCCGTTCATGTCGGTCACTCCACAGGCGGCGGGGAGGTCGCCCGCTACGTGGCGCAACATGGGCATGGCCGGGTAGCGAAGGCCGTGCTGATCAGCGCCGTACCGCCGATCATGGTCAAGACCGATAACAACCCCGGTGGGCTGCCGATCACGGTATTCGATGAAATCCGTGCAGGGACCGCCTTCAACAGGTCGCAGTTCTACAAAGACATCACCATGCCGTTCTATGGCTATAACCGGCCGGGTGCGAAAGTCTCCGAAGGCGTTCGCGAGAATTGGTGGCGTCAGGGCATGATGGGCGGCGTGAAGGCGCAATATGACTGCGTGAAGGCCTTCTCCGAGACGGACTTCACGGAGGACCTGAAGGCGATCGAGGTGCCCACGCTCGTCATGCATGGCGAGGACGACCAGATCGTGCCGTTTGCGGATGCAGGGCCGCTCTCAGCCAAACTCCTGAAGCATGCGACGATGAAGGCCTACCCGGGGTTGCCGCATGGCATGCCCACGACGAATGCAGAGCAGATCAACGCCGACCTGCTCGCCTTCCTTAAAGGCTGACACCACGGGGCAAGGACCACCGAGGCCGGGCAGTTCGACCCGGCTCAACGAGATGCCGGCCAGGACGCTTGGGCATTCGCCGACGGGAGACGATCATCATGGCGTTGCTGTCTTGCGAGATCCCGGCCTCTCTGCTTGCGGAGATCGACCGGCGTCCCGGGTGCTGAGCGTGGCTTGCGTCGCCGGCCTGGTGCGCCGGGTGTTCTCGCTACCCGGCATCGCTCGTTCACCTGTCCCAAACGGCTGGTCCGACGCAAGTCTCGCGATGCGGGGAGGCGGCTCGACCGGCCGCTTGGAACTGCGGGACCTGCGGCGGCCGGGCAGACGGCGCGCAACCGTGCCATTCATGCCAGCACTGCTCTGTCTGGCCGAATGCACGCAGTCGCCATCCCAGGACGTATTGGGCTCGTTCTTCCCGGCCTGGATCCTGTGCAGCGCAATCGGAGTCATCGTGGCAGTCTCGTGCCGGGTCGTGTTGGGAGCGGTCCGACTACACAAATACGTGCTGGCGCCGACACTGGCTTACCTGGCGATCGCCGTCGCGGTCACACTCTTCACCTGGCTCATCCGGTTCGGTCACTAAGCGATGAAGCGTGTCGGTCAGGTGTTCGGAACCGTCTTCACCCTTGGCGCAATAGCTGCGGCGGTCATCGGCGCACTGCTCGCTTCGCAGCGGCTGGACCAACGTCCTCGCACCGACGACGCGTTCATCGATGCCGACGTCGTGCACATGGCTCCCGATGTGAGCGGCCGGGTGACCATGCTCAAGGTAACGAACAACCAACGGGTGCGGGCGGGCGACCTGCTGGCGGTGATCGATCCGGAGCCGTATCGCTTACAGCTCGAGCAGGCGCGGGCACAACTGGCCGGGCTGCAGGCGACGCTCGCCAATACCACCAACCAGGTGGCCTCGCAGACCAGCAAGGCGAATGCGGCCAATACCGGCATCGGCGGCGCACAGGCGCAACTGGCGCTGGCCACCAGCACATTGGCCCGGATGGAGCCGCTGCTGCCTCGCGGCTATGTCACGGCGGAACAGGTCGACCAGGCCCGCACCAGCCAGCGTACCGCGCAGGTCGCGCTGCAACAGGCGCGCCAGCAGGCGCAGGAAGCTCAGCAGGGCGTCAGCAGTACCAAGCCGACCGAGGAGCAGATCACTGCCGCAGAAGCCTCGGTCGCACTCGCTGAACGCAACCTTCGCCTGACAGACGTCCACTCGCCCTGCGACGGCGTAATCACCGGCCTGAACACGGCAGCCGGCGAGTATGGCGAGGCCGGGCACCCGCTTTTCACCATCATCGACACCGAGCGATGGTACGCCGTCGGTAACTTCCGGGAAACCGAACTGAGCCGGCTGCAGCCCGGGCAACATGCGCGCGTCTACGTCATGACCGATCCGAACGCGCCGCTCGACGCCGTGGTGGAGAGCATCGCCGCCGGTGTCTCGCCGGATGAGGGGGTGGTGCTCGCCGGGCTGCCACGGGTGCCCCGCAGCCTGAGCTGGGTGCGTATCGCGCAACGCTTCCCGGTGCGGCTGATAGTGCGAATGCCGCCACCCGGGCTCGTAAGGCTTGGCGCCTCCGCCGTGATCGTGATCGACCGGTGAGCGCCACTGCCTCCCGGCCACCGCTGGTGGATGACGGGCGTCTGAGCAGCCTCGGGGCGTTGCTGCACGAGTTGCGGCCGCAGCCGGGCCGCCTGGCGGACACGATGCGGCTTGTGGTGCTCGTTCTGCTCGCGGTGACCTTGGCCGAGGTCTTCAGGATCCCCGACCCCGGGGTCTGCGCCTACGTCATCCTGTTCGTATCGCGCGGGGAGCGCGCCTCGACCGTCAAGACGGCCGTCGTCGCCGGGGTTGCCGTCATCCTGGCCGTGCTCGCGACGATCGCCGTGTTCATGGCCAGCCTGTCGGAGCCGGCGCTCCGGGTGCCGCTGATCGCGCTCGTTACGTTTGTCGCCATGGCGCTGTCCCGTGCGTCCAAGCTCGGCCCGGCCGCTTTCGCCGCCGGGTTCATCATCGCCTATGGCCTGACGATCGGCGACGAGGTCCTGGGTGTGGCGCTGCAATCGTCGGCCGTCAGCGACACGACGGAGCCCGGCCTCCCCGACCTGCTGTTGCTGCCACCGGAGGAAGTGTTGTTGCACTCCCTGCTGTGGCTGACGGTCGTCGTGGCCATGCCAGTTGGCCTTGTCGTCATCGGCAATCTGTTGACCGGCCGCCGCCCGGTGGAGCTGTTGCGCACCGCCTTGGCCGCGCGGCTTGCGGCCTGCGCCGGTGTCTGCGCCGGCGACGCCGGGGCTTGGCCCCTACTTGCGGCGTCCGTGCGAAGCGGCCGGGCGGCGCTGGAGCCGTTGCTCGAGGCGGCGGGCCGTGCGCCGGGGCAGCCGGATTACCATCGGCTGGTGCGCGAGAGCGAGCAGGTTGGGGTTGGCCTGCTGACGTGGCGATTACTCCCTGCGGCGGTGGAGAGTGCCGTATTGCAGCCGCTCGCCGCCCCATTGCACGCGGCAGCCGAGAGCGTTCGGGACGGGGTCGCCACGCAGATCGTCGTGCCCGTGCGCTTCGGCCCGGCGGGTGCTGCCGGCCAGCCGATCGCGACGGAGGTCGCGCGTGCCACGCAGGCGATTGGCGACGCCCTGTCGCCGGGCGTCGTCGCGGCCATGCCCCTGGCAACGAAGCAGGCCGCGCTGTTTTCCCTGGACAAGCTGGTCAGCCCGGACACTCTGCATTTCGCCTTCAAGGTCAGCCTCGCCGTGATGCTGAGCTATGCGGCGGAAAGCCTGTTGGACTGGCCGGCGATCCACACCTGCGTGGTCACCTGCTTCTTCGTCTCGCTCGGCACGCTGGGCGAAAGCCTGCACAAAGCGGCGCTGCGCATTGCCGGGGCCTTGGTCGGCGGCGCGCTTGGCATCGCCACCATCCTGCTGCTGATGCCGGTGATGACCGATCTCGGGGACCTGCTGCTCGCCTTGGGCGTGGTGAGCGTGCTCGCTGGTTGGGTCGCCTGCGGCAGCGAGCGGATCAGCTACGCCGGGTGGCAGATCGGCATCGCGTATTACCTGACGGTCCTGCAGGGCTACGGCCCCACGCTGGACATGCAGACCGCCCGCGACCGGGTTATCGGCATCCTGCTTGGCAACATCATCGTGCTCGTTGTGTTCAGCACGATCTGGCCTGTGCGCGTGGCGGCGCCTGTACGGCGGCAGATAGCGGCTGCGATCGCCAAGATCGGCGAACTGTTGCGGCTGGATCGCGCCCTGCCGCCGGAAGACAGCGGCTCGCAAAATTCCCTTCAGGCCGGCTTCCTTGCCGCCGTCGGTGGCGCCCGCACGTTGCTGGCCAACGCCGCATACGAGCCCGAAGCCGCCGGACACACGGGCAGCCGCCGCCCGATCGACGCCGGCGTGATCGCCGATCTAGAGGTCGTGATGCTGATGGTGACCGTCATCTACCGCCTGAACACCGACCCGGCCTGGCACGCGGCGCCGCAGCCGGCCCGGCAGGCAGCGCTCGCCTATGACGCCGCGCTGGCCGCGTGGCTCGACGCGTGCGCCACCTGGGTGCGGGCCGGGACCGCGCGGGCGGCGATCGGAGCCGAGATTCCGGCACCGCCCCAATTCGGGGACGGCGTTGGGCTTTCAGCGCGCGAGACGTGGTACGGCCTGCTGGACGCCAAGCTGCGTACCATCATGGGCCAGGTGATGTCTGGCGCCGACATCCGCCCCGCTGGCGCCGCCATCCATGGCTGACCCCCGCCGCCTCGCCCCGATGGTGTGCGCGCTGCTGGCGGCCTGCAACGACACGCGTGGCCTGGCGCCGGCCGGCCCCTC
>CAXTVQ010000055.1:12408-26052 GCA_964247705.1 uncultured Acetobacteraceae bacterium
CAGCCCCCGCAGGGATTCCGGCCAGGCGGTATGCCCTGCCGAGCGACCCGGCACTGCCCTGGCCCGGCGAACCGGCCGACATCGATCCGTCGCACCGCTACTCGCTGCCCGAGCTGATCGACATGGCACAACGCCGCAACAGTCAGACCCGCATCGCGTGGGAGCAGGCCGTGCAGGCCGCCATTGGCGTCGGCATCACCCGTGCCGCCTTCCTGCCGGAGGTTACCGCCAGCGCGCTCGGCGGTTACCAGCACATCGCTTCGCCGTTCCCGACCAACCTGGTCCGCAAAGGCTACATCACCGCGAACGCGCAGGAAGTGCTGCCGGAGCTTGCCATCAAATACCTGCTCATCGATTTCGGTGGTGGACGGGAGGCGTCGGAGCAGGGTGCGGAGCAGCTCTCCTTCGCCGCCAACGTGGCGTTCACGGGCGTGCACCAACGCCTCATCCTGCAGGTGGCCCGGGCGTATTTCACGTTGGACGGGGTGGACGCCCAGTTGGAAGCAGTCCGCAAGGGGTTGGATGACGCGCGGAGGCTGCAGCAATCGGCAGAGGCGCTGCAGGGGCGGGGCCTTGCCACCGTGGTGTCGACGCAGCTTGCCAGGCGCAACACGGCGCAAGCGACCTACGAACTGGCACAGGCGACAGCGACCCAGCACGACGCGGTGTTCGCGCTGCTGCAGGCTCTCGAACTACCGCCGAACACGCGCCTGCTCATCCAAGACAGCTTCGACCGGCCGCTGCCGCGCGCCACGGCGGGCAACGTTGACCGGCTCATGCAGGACGCGTTGCACCAACGCGCGGACCTGCTGGCAGGCCTCGCCCGCCTGCGCGCGGCAGACGCCGGGGTTGCCGAGGCCCGCGGGGCGATGAGCCCGAAGCTGCTGATCGACAGCAACGTACAAGGCAATATCGGCCGTATCTCGGTCGACTCGGGACGTTACGAGAGTGTGACGCAACCGCAGACGGGGCTGTTCCTGCGGTTCGAATGGCCGCTGTATCAAGGCGGGTTGCGGCAAAACCAGGTGCGTCTGGCAGAATCCCGGCGCAACGAGGCACAGGACGCGTTGGAAGCCAGCAACACCTCGGTGCTGCGGGAGGTGGCAGTTGCGTACGATCAGGTCCAAACCGGGATCATTCAGTATGAAGCAGCCATCGAGCTTCGTTTGGCGGCGCAAACTGCGTTCGACTCAGCGAGCGACGCCTTCGCGCACGGCGTTGGCTCGTTCACCGATGCGGTGAACGCATCGACCGCGCTGGACAGCGCCCGCGCCGCGGTAGCCAGGGCCCACGCCCAGGCGCTGGTCAACGCTGCCGGGCTAGCATTCGCGACAGGAGCCCTGGCTTCCAGCGCCGACCTATCGCCGTGAGTTGCATGCTTTGCACTCAGTCAGGTGCTAGCGCTGAGCCCCTGTCGAGGCCTGCCCCAGCCAACGTGAACGTATCCCGACCCGTCGACTAGGTCGTGCCGCGGCCCGACGACTGCGTGAGGGTGAAAGCGCCCCAGTAGAACGGCGAGGCGGTGACTGGGTCGTGCAAGAGGAAGAGTTGCGCCGCGCGCAGCCCGTCCGGCAGCGACGCCGGTTGCGGGCTGGTCGAGATCGTTTTGTAGAAAACGGCCATCAGCAGCGCCGTCGCCTGATCATTCACACTCCAAAGCGTCGACACCAGGTTGCGCACGCCCGCGGTCAGGAAGGAGCGGTTGAACCCGATCACCTCGTCGCCGGGCGAGGGTGAGCCGATGCTGGTCTCGCAGGCGCTCAGCACCAGCATGTCGACATGCCCAAGTTGCAGCCCGTAGACCTCCTGTGCCTGCAAGTCGCCTGTTTCACCTGTCTTGCCGGCGAGGCGGATGCGGGACGAGAGCGGGTCCAGCGGGTCGAACTCGGCATGGGCAGCGACGTGCACCACCGTGGCGCGGGGTGCGGCCGTCACGAAGCGGTCCTTGCTCGCCTGCGCGCCGGCCATCACGGACACGCCTGGAACAAGGCCTGCAATCGCGGCCGCTTCCTTATCTGCAGCGGGCAGGCTGCCGTCCGGGTCGGCGAACACCAAGATATCGTGCCCGTCAGGAAAGCGCCCTGCGGTGGAGCCGATGATGGAACCGGCTGTCAGCACCTCCGACATAGCGTGATCCTCGACGAGCCATCGTCCGCCGTTTTTTTCGCCGTTTTTCAGGGCCGCGAAAGCAAGATTGTGCAGGATGCCGTAGGGCACGAAGACGATCCGCTCGTCCGCCTGCAACCCGGCTGGCTGGATCAACCTGGCGAACAGCGACTGGGCGACCGGGTCAAGCGTCCGGTCCTGGCCAGGACGGCTGACCAGGGTGGTGAAGCTGCGCACCTGCGCTTCCAGATCCTTCGCGGACAGGGCGACGGAGACACCGCTGATGCCGGAACGCCGGACGGTCCAGATCAATAGACGGTCGTTCAGCATGTGATAGCTGACCAGCGCCGTCCCTGCAGGGAGAGCCGCCTCCACGTCCTGCGCCCGTGCGGCTCGGGCCGGGGCCGCGCCTGGCTGGTTGCGCAACAGGTCGCGCAAGCTGCGCGCGCGCCCGCGTTCACTGGCGTCGAACGCATCTTGCCAGCGCCCCTGCTGGGCCAGGGTCCCCACTGCCTCGTCGAAGATCGTCTGCAGCCGGCCGAACGCGCCGCTTCGCAATTCGTCCGCCCGGAACACCGTGCGGGACTGCTCGGCCGCTTGCATGGCCCGCGCATAGGACAGGATGGCTTGGGCCGGCTGGCCGCGGGCAATCTGCACCCGCGCGAGCCCCCGCTCGGCCCATGCATCGCCGTACGTATCGCCTGACTGGGTGGACAGGCGCGCGCCATAGTTGAACAGCGCCGCAGCACCCGGCAGGTCACCGCGCCCGAACGCGACATCCCCCTTGGTCCGCACGATGATGGCGTTCAGCTCGTCCGGCACGCCCGGAAGCTCCAGCGCCGCATCCAGCTCCGCGTCGGCGGCGGGGAAGTTGCCCTGTGCCAAGTCGATCTGCGCCAGGCTGACGAGGACGTAGGGACGGTAGTAGCCGGGCCCCACCGATCGCGCCGTCGTCAGCAGGGACCGGGCCTGCGCGAGGTCGCCGCGGTCCAACGCGGCGTCGGCGCGAACCTTCAGCAATGGCCCCTGGACCCCTGCCGCCCGCGCCGCGTCCACACCCGGCCCTGCCTGCTGCAGGTAACGTTCCGCCTCGTTCGCCCAATCGACGGCCCGCGTTTGCTCACCGGCGAACGAGTAGGCGATGGCGATGCTGCGGGCACACTCGGCGGACAACAGCGGGTCCCGGTTTTGCCCGGCGACATACAGCGCCTTGCTCTTGTCGCGCACCGCCTGCCGCAAGGCGCCACGCTCGATCTCGTCCTCTCCGGCCCGGCAGTATTCTACCGCGGAGCGACGGCCTGGATCGGACGCGTAGGCGGCGCGCCCGGACTGGAGCAACTGGTCCACACTCTCGACAGCGTCGGCGATCGCCTCCTGGCCTTGCACGTCCGTGCTCGCGCCGGTGGAGCGGGGCGATGCGAAGACGACGGAGGCGGACCCACCCGCGGCGGGGGCGCAAGCCGACAGACACAGGACGGCGCCGAGCAGACTCCACGCCGCGTAGACCGTCACGGTGTGCCGTGGGTGAGGAGCGCTGCCGCTGAGATGCGGGGCCGGGGCGGGATCGCGCGATAGCGTGCCTCGAACGGCTCGCAGCCTTCGGCGCCTTTGCCGGATGCGGCGGAGGATGCGGCGGCCATGGCCGGAGTGGCGGCCACCCCGGACGGCGCCTCCGGCATGTCCCCCGCACTCAAACCCCCGCCGGCGAAAGCGGGACCACACCACAGGGCCAGCACGGCCACGGCGGCAATCCGGGCATAATTCACTTCGCTCCCTCCTGCGCCATAACGATCGACCGGACCTCCCTGTTGATGGCGCGAAGTTCACGTTCGCGGTCCGAAGGCGGAGTCTGGAATACGAAGATCCAGGCGTAGCCCGGGACGTATTTCTCGGCATAGGAATAGACGTTCGGCTGCCCGCGCACGAAATCCAGGATGCCGTTGTGGTTGAGCACGTAGCCGGTCCGGTCGGCGCTCTGCCGCACGTACGTCGCCGTCGTGTAGTACACGTTCGAATTCGGATCGATCGGCGGCAAAGCGCGCGAGAGCAGGGTTGCCTCAAGTGTCGGCCGGGTCAGCAGGGACGGGTGATTGACGTCGAACACCGTCCACAGCCGCAGCAGGTCCGGCTCCGACATCTCCCAACCGGCGAACGGCGCCACCCGCTGCAGAGCCGGCGCGATGCGTGCGGATATGCCGAGCGGGGCGAGGATGCGGTTCTGGCAGAACGCCTCGTAGCTTTGCCCGGAAACAGCCTCGATGACCATTCCCAGGAGCACGTACGACAGGTTCGAGTACCGGTAGCCGCTCGTGCCGTCCGAGGTGTCGGAGCCGGACTTGAACAGGTAGTCCGAGAAGTGCGCATCCGAGGGCAGTTTCTCCAGCATCGACCGCGAACTGAGTCCGTTCGCGGGATCGCTGGTGGCATTGGCCCGCAAGCCGGCGCGATGTGCTAGAAGCCGCTCGATGTCGACCGGGGCAAGCGACGGGTCGAGTTGGCGCCCTTTCGCCTGGAGATAGCGCGGCAATATGTCGCCGAGCCGAGTGTGCAACGTCAGCCGCCCGTCCTGGATCAACAGGGCGACGCCGATCGCCGTCACGGACTTGCTGAGGCTGCCGATCCACAGCTTTTGCGACGGACCTTGCGTATCGCCCCTTGTGTAGCTGGCTGTCACGCCGTCGTCTTTCCGGAGATAGAACCAGGCCTGACCGATCGAATATTTCGTCGTCACGGCGTTCAACGCGTCGGTCAATGTGGCTGGCCCCGCGACGTTGGCGCCCGCCGTCTGAGCAAGCGGCTGCCCCGGAACCACGGTGTAAGCGGCCGCCAAGATGGTCACGCCCAGCGCAACCATGCGTACCCATGGAGCCATCCACACCCCCCGCTCTTCGATACCGTAATGTTACGTCAGAGGGTTGGATAACGCCAGTTACGGGGCAAGAACGGCAGCGCCGGTCCGTTTGATCCCGCTGCTGCTCCTGCCAGCCGGATCGGCGAGGCCGGAGAGCACCGATGCTCCTCGTCAGCGGCAGGACCGTAGCGCCGCGCGGTCGGCGTCCGATAGGGGATCTCCGAGTTGCGCACGCTCCAGGATGCTGCCGCAGCGGGACGGGGGCGAAGCGGAGGATGAGCGTGCGGACTGCACAGGCGCGCGGACCGGCGGCGTTGGGATTTTCGCCTGCCTCAACACGACCATGACCATGTCGGCCCGGGCTGGCTCATCGGGCACTAATATGGAACGCAGAAAGGCCAGGTAGGCGGCACTCGGTTCCACGGACGGCCGTGACCCCAAGACCCAAGCGGCGGACGTGCCGGCGATTGCCGTGAGCATCTGCCTTCCGGGAGTGAGGCCGGCCGGGACGGTCAAGGACAGGCGAAGACCATCGCCCGCACGTGCCGGGTGGCTGGCGGGGAGGTGCACGACCGTGCCGTCCGGGCGATACAGGTCCAGCAGCACCGTGTTCACCGATGTTCCATGAAGCACCACCGACATGGTGTCTCCTGCAGCCCACTCCCGCTGGACGGGCATCAGCATCGGTCCGCTGACTTGCTCCCGGGTGCGCCGGAGGACTTCGGAGAGTTCGTTCACGGCGCTGCAGGCGAATGACGGCAGAGTGTTGATGTCCGACGGGGCCAAGCGGACGCCGGGTGTCGCCGACATCTGCGTCACGAACTTGTCCCATTGCGGCCCTACCGCGGCCAAGCCGCGTATCTCGAGCTGCTGCCCGGTGTCCCGCGCTTCGAGAACGGCGCAGTCCTGGTCGCGCGCGGCCGCTCGAACCGCGGCATGCACGTCGGCTGCAGTGCCCTGGCTTGGGTCATGGGCCGCCGTGACGGGCCGCTCCGGCTCCGGCGCGACGGCAGCCGGCGCCGAGGCTTGCGTCTGGAGCGGCGCTGTGATGGGCGGGCGTGGATCCGGCGTGCTTGCGACGGGGGGAGAGAGCGGGACCGGTTCGCGAGGCGCCGCAGGCACCGAGGCCGGGGTCGCGGCGTCGGGCACGCGCGGCGGGGTGGGTAACGTCAGTCCCGCGAAGAAGAAATCACCGTCGATCGGCGATGTGGACACCCAGGGCTGTTGGCTGCCCCCGGTACTACGTTTCACCTGCAGTCCGACTTGGTTGAACACGCGGAAGATGTCGAGCCCCGGTTGTTGTATGGCGGCCGCCAGGGCAACCGAATAGGGGCTGTCCGCACCCTCACCATCCACGGCGACGTTGCCGGGCTGCGTGGCGTAGGAGATCAGCGTGCCCTCCGGCGCGCGCATCTCCGCCAACCCGGCCTGCATCGTCCGCAACCCGCTGATTGCGAATGGATTGTTGCGACATGCGTCCAGCAGCACGATGTTCAGTCGGGTGCCTGCGCCGTCCATCTGCCTGAGGATCAGGTCGGCGTCGACCATTTGGAAGTCGAGGTCCTTCGGACGGCTGGGGTTGGCGTCGATGGGGACAAGCCAGTTGATCCCGTCGACCTGCAGTCCGTGGCCGGCATAGTAGAACAGTGCGACGTCGGCCCCCACTAGGGAACGGCCGAACTCCTGGACGACGGCCGTCAGGTGGGACCGGTCGAGGTCGATCTGCACGCCGCCGCCGACCAGCTTGAAGCCCAGCTTGCTAAGAGTTCCGGCAATCAGCCTGGCGTCATTCCCGGCATTGGGCAGCGCGCCCACGGCCCGGTAGCCGGCGTTGCCCACCACCAGCGCGATGCGGCGCCCCGTGATCTGCGGATCCGCCCGCGCTGGCATGCCCCAGCAGAAGACGAGGCATAGCAGGGCGGCGCCGCTCGCGCGGAACAGGGCGGTCAGCAGGCTGGCACGACCTTGAACTCGACGCGGCGGTCCAGGACATCGCTCGCGTTGTCCGCACCCGTCCCCACCAGCGGTTGCTGCGACCCAACGCCCGCCGCGAGCACGCGACCTTGCAGTGCGCTCGAATCCTGTTCCAGCCGCCGTTTGACGTATTCCGCCCGCAACACCGACAGGCGCTCGTTCAGCGCTGCGGACCCGGACGGGCTCGTGAAGCCAGTCGCCTGAAGGCATGAGCCTGCCTTGCCGCCTCGGTCGGCGATCTGGCTCAGCCACATGTCGTACGTGCCAGACCCTTGTGGACCGGCGATGAAGGCGGTGGACGCGGGCCGGAACAGGAGTTTGACCGCCAGCCGGTTGTTGTGGAGGCCGTAATCCACCAGGTCCCCGAAGGCCGATTGCGCCTCCTGCTTTCGACCCAATTTGGTCTGCGTCAGGTAAAGGCCGGTGTAAACCCGCATTTGTTCGCCTGCGGGCGTTTGGCGAGCGTTCTCATATAGATCGAGCGCCTCGCGGTAGCGCCCCGCGTCATACGCCTCCATCGCTTGGTTGATGACCGCGGCGGCGGCGATGCCGTTCAGATACTGCGCAGGAATGGCGTCTCCGACTTTCGTTGCTTGACAGGTGTTTATGTACGATTTGACACTCGGGTCATCGGTCCACGCCGGGCTATCCGAGAAGCTCCGCGTCGGCGTCGCGTCGATGCCGTCCGGCATGGCGCGAGCCACGCTTTTGGCAACGATCTTGCCGGTTTGAAGGTCGGCCGCGACGAGGCAGAAGCGATAGGCTTCCCGAGTTCCGGCTGGCTGATTCTGAGCGTTCACGGGCGTGAAGGTACCGACTAGGACGAGCGGGGATGCCGCCACGGCGCTGGCGGTGAAGGGCTGGACGTCAAGTTTGGGGTAGGTCGCTTGGGCAAGCTGCGCCAAGCGGGAGCCGACGGCGCGTGTGCTGACGGTTTGCTCCCCGGTAACGCCGTTCACCAAGGGGTCGATGACCACGAGGCGCTTGTCATTCACCGTTGCCGAGGCGGCGGTCAGGACAGCGTTCCCCGCGTTCGCCACCGCTTGATCGAACGAGACCGGGGTCGGCGGAGGCGGTGGCCCGGCAACGGGCGTGGGTGGCTCGGCCGCACAGCCGGCGAGTAGGCCGGCCCATAGGGTGAAGCCCAGAAACCCAGAACGAGCCATTCGCCAGCCCCCCTCATCTCGTATGAAACGCCTCGGGACCGTATTGAACTCACAACGACTGCTTCTGCAAGCCACGAGGCTATCACACCTATTGGTTCCTCCGTGCGAAGGAGCCTGCATCCTGAGGCGGGACGGACCTCCGGCCGGCTGATCACCGAGCCTGTTCTGCTTGCCAGGCTGCGCGCATACGTCAGCCTATGAGTGAGGCCACCAAACGACAGCACCTGTGTCAGCGCCTGCTCGGCCTCGCCCGTGCGAGCGGTGACGTGCCCGCCACCGCGGCCGATGCCGAGGTAGCGGCCGAAGCCCTGCTGGCCGCCGAGCCGGCCAGCGACGAGGCTGCACTCGATCGGCTGCGCGCCGCTGTTTCGGTGCGTTTGGCGGCCAGCCGTCCCATGGACGTCGAGGCGATTTTCGCCGGAGCGGCCGAAGCCGTCGAGGCGCTGACCGGGCGCCCGCCCGGCATACCGGCCATCCAGGAGATCGCGAACCTGGCCGCGACTGCGGCCGGGCTTGATCCGGGTGCCGCCAAGGCGCTTCGCCAACGGCTGGTCGCCACCGAACGCAGCCGTCGCGCCGCAGCCCGCCAAGCTCGGGAGCGCGCCCGTGAGATGCAGCAGGCGGAGGAGCGGCGCCTGCGCGAGTGGGAAGGCGAGCTGGTCGGCACAGACGCGCTGCCCGGCCTGCTCGGCGCTCCCCGCAAGCTGATCGAGCGGTGGATCGCGGAGGGCCTGATTCCGGTCGCGCGCAGCACGACGGTCCACCGCGGCGGCAAGGCTTGCGAAGACCTGGAGTTCCACCCCGACCAGATCACCGCCCTGCTGCCCAAGGTGGCCCGCTGGACAACGCGGGTTGCCGAGCCCGCGCGGTCCCGCGTTTCGAACGGGGCGATCGCCCGCCGTGCCGGGCTCGACCGCTACGCTGCGCATTTTGCCGAGGCGCGGGCGCTGAACCGGCGCATCACCGTGGTGATCGGTCCTACCAACTCCGGCAAGTCGCATTACGCGCTGGACCGGCTGGCTGCCGCCGCAAGCGGCGCCGCCCTGGCGCCGCTCCGGTTGCTGGCGCTGGAATTCCAGGATGCGCTGGCCGCGCGCGGCGTGCCGGCCAGCCTCATGACAGGGGAGGAGCGGCATTTTGTTCCAGGGGCCCGGCACGTCGCCTGCACCGTGGAGATGGCGCATACCAGCCGCACCGTGGACGTGGCGGTGATCGACGAGGCGCAGATGCTGGCCGATCCCGACCGCGGCGCTGCTTGGACCGCAGCGATCATGGGCATCCCGGCCAGCGAGGTGATCGTGCTCGGCGCTCCGGACTGCCTGCCGCTGGTCCGCCGGATCGCGGAGCTCTGCGACGAACCGGTGGAGGTGGTCCGGCTTGAACGCAAGAGCCCCTTGCGCGTCGCCGCCGAAGCCGTCGGGTTGACGGCGGTGACCGATGCGGACGCGGTGGTGGCCTTTTCGCGCCGGGAGATCTTCGCCCTCCGCGAGCAGCTCGTGGCACGCGGACGTACGGTCGCCGTGATCTACGGCGCGCTCGGCCCCGAGGTGCGGCGCACGGAAAGCCGGCGCTTCCGCGAGGGCGACGCGCCCACCCTGGTCGCCACGGATGCGATCGGCATGGGGTTGAACCTGCCGATCCGCCGGGTCGTGTTCTCGGCCCTGGTGAAGTGGGACGGACGGCAGGAGCGCTCGCTGACCCCGGCTGAGGTGCGCCAGATCGGCGGCCGCGCCGGACGCTACGGTCAGCATGAGGAGGGTGTCGTCGCCGTGCTCGCCGGTGGCGGCGACCCGGCCCGGCTGCGATCCCTGATGGACACCGAGCCTGCGCCGCCCGCCGATCTGCGACCGCAGGTGTCGCCTGACGGTCGCATCGTGGCGGCGGTCGCCGAAGAGCTGGGGACCACCAGTCTGCTCGAGACCCTTCGCCGCATCCGGGGCGCCGTGCTTCGGCCCGGGGACCCCAACTACCGCCTGGCCGACCTCGAGACGCAGATGGAGATCGCGGCCGTCATGGATGGCACCGGGCTGCCGTTGCTCGACCGCTGGACGTATGCGCTGTGCCCGGTCGACGTGCGCGACGCGGGCATCGACCGCCTGCTTCGCTGGGCGTTGGAGCATGCGGCCGGCGACACGGTCGGCGTGCCCACGGCCGGCCACCTGCCGGCGCCGCACCGTGCCGACCAGGCAGCGCTCGAACGGGCGGAGAAGGCGGCCAAGCGCCTGGTCGCCTGGCGTTGGCTGGCGCAGCATTTCCCGGACAGCTACGCCGACAGCGAGCTGGCGTCCGAGGAGCGGAGACGGCTGGATAAATTCATCGAGGGTGTGCTGCAGCAGCAGGCGATCGGTCGCAGCAACCGTGGCGGGCCGCGGCCAAGAAAAGGGCCTCAGCACAGGACGCGCGTCTAGGCGGCATTCCATGCGACCTGGCATGGGGTCGCGCGTTGTGCCCCCATGATACAATCAGCCTCCCCCGTTTGGTTCATCACCGGTTGCTCCACCGGTTTCGGGCGCGAGCTCGCCCGCTTGGTCCTCGACCGTGGCTGGCGTGCGGTCGTCACTGCGCGAGACAGGGCGCGGGTTGCGGACCTGGTCGAGGGTGCGGGCGACCGGGCCCTGGCGCTTTCGCTGGACGTCGCCGACGCGAGGCAGATCGTGGACGGGGTCGCTGCCGCGACGCAGCGCTTCGGCGGGATCGACGTGCTGGTGAACAATGCCGGCTATGGCTACCAGTCCACGATCGAGGAGGGCGTGGAGGACGAGATCCGTGCCCAGTTCGACGCCAACGTGTTCGGCCTGTTCGCGCTGACGCGGGCGGTGCTGCCGGTCATGCGGGCGAACAAGCACGGCCATATCATCAATATCACGTCCGTTGCCGGGTTTGCCGGCTTTCCCGGCTCCGGTTACTACGCAGCGACCAAGCACGCCGTGGAGGGCTGGTCGGACTCGCTGGCGATGGAGGTCGGGCCGCTCGGCATCGCGGTGACCTGTGTGGCGCCGGGTGCGTTCCGGACCGATTGGGCCGGCCGGTCGCTGAAACAAACCCCAAACCGTATCGCGGACTACGCGGACACGGCGGGTGCGCGGCTGAAGGCCACCGCGGAGGCCAGCGGCAAGCAAGCCGGCGACCCGGTGCGTGCGGCCGAGGCCATCATACGGCTGACGGAAACCGCCAACCCGCCGCGCCACCTGGTGCTTGGCGCACAGGGGTTGGACGCCGTCACCAAGCGGCTGCGCCAGTCTTTGGACGAGATCGAGGCGTGGCGCGAGGTTGGGGCCGCGACCGACTACCCGCCGGAGTAAGACGACGGCCGACTGGCGGGGCTGCCATTTGGCGGCATGGGCCGGCCCGAGGCGGTGGCGCGCGCCGTCGGCTTTCTTGCCAGCCGGGCGGCAAGCTTCATGGCCGGCATCTGGCCGTTGACGGGGCCCTGACCCGCGGCGTCCAATTCCAGCGAAGGAGACACCAACGATGGCGCATCACGAGATCCCGGCAACGCCGGACAACATGGTCCTGGGTTACCTGGACGCGACCAGCCCCCCCGTGCTGGTGGTCGAGTCCGGCGACACCGTCCTGCTGCACTCCTTCCCCGCCGGCGGGCACGCGACCTTGCCGAAGCACCTTCCGGTGCCGGCCGACTACCAGGCTGCGTTGGATACTCTGCCGCCGGGTCCGGGTCCGCATTTCATCACCGGCCCGGTCTATGTCCGCGGCGCGCAACCGGGTGACGTGCTGCAGGTCGATATCCTGGACGCGACCGTCAGCATGGATTGGGGTTTCGTCGCGATCATGCCGCTGCTCGGCACCCTTCCGGATGAGTTCACCGACTACGAGACGATCCATCCGACCGTCGACCGCGCCCGCGGCGTCGCCGTGCTGCCCTGGGGCACGGAACTGGCGATCGAGCCGTTCTTCGGCATCATCGGCGTCGCCCCTCCCAAGGCATGGGGCCGTTGCGGCTCTCCCGTGCCGCGCGCTTTCGGCGGCAACATGGACAACAAGGAGCTGAAGGCCGGCACGACGCTGTACCTGCCGGTGTTCAACGAGGGGGCGCTGTTCATGGCCGGCGACGGCCATGGCATGCAGGGTGACGGCGAGGTCTGCATCACGGCGCTCGAGATCGGCCTGTCCGGCACGTTCCGCCTGACCGTCCGGAAGGATTTGACGCTCGACTTCCCGTTCGCGGAGAACGCCACGCAGCTCATGTCGATCGGCCTGGACGAAGACCTGGACGACGCGGCGAAGCAGGCCGTGCGGGAGATGGTCAAGCATGTTTGCCTGCGAACCAATCTGTCGCGCAACCAGGCCTACATGCTGTGCTCACTCGCCGGCAATCTGCGTGTGACGCAGCTCGTGGACGGCAACAAGGGCGTTCACATGCTGCTCGACAAGTCCCTGCTGTAGCGGGTTGCTGAAGACGGCCGGCAGACGAGGACGATCCAACCGAACGGCGGTGGAAGCGAGGCTCGGCATGAACGTTGCGCCGTAGCTGGCGGCTGAGCTTCGACCAGATACGTTCGGCTACGTGACCTGCGATGAGATCAGGGATCATCAAGGCTTGGTCAAAGCCCTAACACGCGTGGACGGATTGAACTGTCAAACTGTTCCCTCTGCGTCATTATAGCAACAATGTAGCTGGATGTTGCCAAACGGCCTCGACGGCTGCGGGCGGTCGGTATTTAGTCGTTACGAAATAACCGATGGCGGTACAATCGTGAGCAAGCAGCCGGATACGCTGACCCTCTACGTCGCTGAAGACGCTTTCGATGGCGACGCCCAGTTCTCCGTCGATATCGATGGGGTGGCGGTGCCCGGCACCTACACGGCGACCGCTAGCCGAAGTTCCGGGCAGCTCTCGCAGATCGTGATCTCTCAGGCGCTGTCCGCCGGGCCGCATCAGGTCAAGGTCACATTGTTGAACGGGGTGAGTGGGGGGCAGGGGTCGACGCGGGATCTGCTCATCTCGTCGGCAAGCCTCGACGGCAATACGACGGGGCTGGGAACGGTCCTGAACGCGAACGGCGCCACGGCCCAGTTCACCGTCCAGCCCCCGACCGACACGCTCGGCCTGTTTATCGATCAAGGTGGCCAAAGCGGGGTCCAGTTCACAGTCACGGTCGACGGCAACCAGGTCGGTGGGACTTACACCACCAATGCACAGGCATCGCAGGGCCAGTTCGACCAGATTTACGCGAATGGCGCGTTCGGTGCGGGGCCGCATACTGTCACGGTCACGGAGGTCGGCGCCGCCGGGCAGCAGAATCCGAGCATCTATCTCGGCAATGTCGTCTTTGACGGCACGAGTGAGAGCGTCGGGGCCACCCTCACCGGATCGGGCGCAAGCGCGACGTTCACCGTCGGTGGCGGCAGCAGCACGACCACCGTCACGGCAGGAGGCAGCTCCACGCCGTCCTCCGGCACGGCCACGGGCGGATCGGCAAGCGGCGGCACGGGTACGGGTGGGACGGCCTCGTCCGGCGGGACGACGACGAGCGGCGGCACCGGCGGCTCCGCATCGGGAACGGGGTCGAGTACGACAAGCTCGGG
>CAXTVQ010000055.1:26152-35614 GCA_964247705.1 uncultured Acetobacteraceae bacterium
AGCTCGGGTACGGCAAGCTCGGGCACGACAAGTTCCGGCACCACGACCACCGGCGCCGACACGCTGGTGTTGAACGTGGCGGAGGACGCCTATGGCGGCGATGCCCAGTTCACCATCAGCGTCGACGGCAAACAGGTTGGCGGGACCCAAACGGCAACCACCCTGCGCAGCTCCGGCAACACGCAGGCCGTGACGGTCCAGGGCGACTGGGGCGCCGGGCAGCATACGGTCCAGGTGTCGCTGCTGAACGGCTACACCGGCAACACGCAGAACGCGGTGCGCGACCTGCTCATCGCGTCGGCCAGCCTGGACGGCAACAGCAACGGCCTGGGCACGGTGCTGCAGGCGGGTGGATCCACGTCCCAGTTCGTCGTGCAGCCGCCGCTCGACACATTGGTTCTGGGATTGTCGCAGACTGGCGGGCAGGGCAATGCCCAGGTCACCGTCTCCGTGGACGGGGTTGCGACCGGGCAGACCTACACGATCAACGGCCAGCACGCCCAAGGCCAGGACGACCAGATCACGTTGAACGGCCGATGGGGCGCCGGGCCGCACACGATCGTGGTGACGGACGTCGCACCGGCCAGCAGCGCCAGCAGCCCCAGCATCTATGTCGATACCGCCGATTTCGATGGCTCGACGGGAACGGTCGGCGCCGTGCTATCCTCCCCGGGTAAGACGGCGAGCATCTCGGCGGGCGGTAGCGCGGCCCCCCCGATCCTGCTGTCCGGAACCACGTCGAGCACCGGGTCCGGTTCGTCCAGCAGCACCGGATCGAGCTCCGGCACGTCGACGGGCGGTTCCGGCACGGGCACGTCGTCCTCGGGCTCCTCCGGTACGGGCGGCACGACGACGACGACGACGGCGAGCGGCTCCGGCCAATTCGAATATCTCGGCGTCAATCTCTCCGGGGCCGAGTTTGGTATTTCCGATCCGACCGACGGCAACTATTCGATCGGCACCTACGGGACGAACTACACGTATCCCACGCACGCCGAGCTCGACTATTACGCATCCGAGGGCCTGAATGTGATCCGGTTGCCGTTCAGCTGGGAGCGGCTGCAGCCGACGGAGAACGGGCCGCTCGACCAGACCCAGCTCGGCTACATCGACGACATCGTGCACTATGCGGCGACCAAGGGCCTGAGCGTCATACTCGATCCCCACAACTACGGTTACGGCTACGGCAACCTGATCGGCAGCAGCGGCACGCCGGACTCGGCCTTCGACAGCTTGTGGTCGCAGTTGGCCGGGCACTACTCCGGCCAGTCCAACGTCATCTTCGGCCTGATGAACGAGCCGCACGTTCAAACGCCGGCCCAGTGGGTCAACCCCGTCAACGACGCGATCGCTGCCATCCGCGCGACCGGCGCGGGCCAGGAAATCCTCGTGCCGGGGACAGACTGGACGGGCGGCGACACGTGGGTCTCCTCCGGCAATGCCTCCATCTTTGCTTCCAATGTCGTCGATCCCGACCACAACATCGCGTTCGAGATCCATCAATACTCGGACGCTGACGGAAGCGGCAGTTCCACCTCCGTGGTCTCGACCACGATCGGCGAGCAACGCCTAGAGGCAGTGACGCAGTGGGCCGAGCAGACCGGCAACAAGCTGTTTCTCGGCGAGTTCGGCGCCGGGTCCGACCCGGCCAGCATCGCGAACATGACGAACATGCTGAGCTACATGCAGCAGCACAGCGATGCCTGGCAGGGCGCCACGGAGTGGGGGGGCGGGCCGTGGTGGGGGAGCTACGGTTTCGCAACCGACCCGGTCAACGGTGTGACGACGCCACAAGTGGCAACCCTGGCCAGCTTCGCTCCACTGAAGGCCGTTACCTGATCGGTCACCACGCGCGGTGAGTTGACGGCACGGGTGCGACCATCTGACGCTCGTGGGGGGAGCGCCCTGGTCATCGTCGGCCGGGCAGGGCAGACTTCTCTCGCGATCTTGGAGGGAAAATACCGTGCCGGACATCACGCTTTGGGGCTTCGACGGCTCCACCTATGTGCGCACCGTCAAGATGCTGCTCGCCGAGAAAGGCGTGAGCGAGTTCAAGCAGGTGCCGCTCAACGTGCTGAAGGGCGAGCCGCGGAGCGAGGAGCATCGGCAGCGCCATCCGTTCGGCAAGGTGCCGGTACTGGATTATGACGGTACGCGGGTGCTGGAAACGGCGGCGATCGTGCGATTCCTCAACGACAAGCTACCCGGCGCCTCGCTCATCCCGGCGAGCGCCGAGGACCGTGCGCGGATGGACATGGTGATCGGCATCATCGATTCGTACGGATACGGCGCGCTGCTCGGCGGGGTTACGGCCTATCACTTGTTCCCCGACTTCGTTGGCGGCAAGAACGAGACGGCGCGGCAACAGGGGCTCGAGACCGGCCGCAAGGTCATCGAGTTCGTCATGAAGACGTGTGGCGGTTCGCGCTTCATCGCCGGCGAGCTAAGCCTGGCGGACCTCTATCTGGCGCCAGTCATCGCCTACGTTGCGATGACGCCGGACAAGGATGCTTTGTTCGGCACACCGGGCTTCGCCGAGTGGTGGGACCGGGTGCAGGCGCTGTCGAGCTTCAAGATGACGCAGCCGCACGCCAGCTAGGACGGGGCCACCCCGCTCGAGAAACCGTTCGGCGGTCTGTTCGGTTTATCATCGTTGCAGTTTCCGCTGTATTGTCCTTAAGCTTGCTGATGGACACGGACACGACTGGCGCTGCAGGCACTCCAGGTATGACCGGGACCAGCGGCCCTTCCGGCGGCTCGGGGACGGATGGCTCGCCTGGCGGCAGCGACGGTGCAACGGCCGCATCACCGACCGACACGAAAAACACGGCCGAGGCCACCGGAGGCGTCGGCGGCGACGGTGGCAACGGTGGCAACACCTACACGCCCGGCCAAGGCGGCGGACGTGCCGGAAGCGGCAACAGCGGCGGTGCGGCTGTCGCCGCCGCCACGACCACAGCGCCGGCCGCCGCCACTTCGGCAACCGCCACGGCCATCGGCGGTTCAGGCGGCGGTGGCGGTTTGGGCGGCAGCAGCCCGAACGCAGGCGGCATTTCGTTATCGGGCGTCGGTGGCCTGGGGGGAAGCGCGTCCGCCCAGGCCACCGACACGAATACAGCCGGCACCGCCACCGCCACCGCCGTCTCGACAGGGGGCGCCGGCGGTGCGTCGCAATACGACGTGCAAGCCGGGGGTGGCGGTTATGTCGGCAACGTCTATCAGGGCGGCGCTGGCGGGGTGGCCTACAACACCACCGCGCAGGCCGTCGGCACGACGATGGCCACTGCCACCGTCACGCAAACCGGCGGTAGCGGCGGCGGTGGACCGACCGGGGGCAACGGCGCGAGCAGCACACTGACCAACGCCGTGTCGGGCCAGACCAGCGGGGGCAGCCTCGGGCTTATGCAAACGGCGCAGGGCGGCGATGGCGGCCGGGGCGGACCGTATGCCGACGCCGCATCGGGCGGCAACGCCACCTCCAGCCTGACCGTCGCCGACACGTCGAGCACCACCGTTAGTGCCGTGTCGAACGCTTATGGCGGCGATGCAGGCGACGACGACGTGTCCGGCATGGGCTTCGTGCCGGCCGGGGCCGCCGGGAATGGCACGGCCAGCGCCGCCGTAACCGGTGCGGCGAACCAGAGGGTGTCCGTGTCCGCCTCGGCGACAGGCGGGGACGGCAGCGTTGCCGGCATCGCCAATGCCAACGCAACCGGCACCGGCACCGGCACGACGAATGTGACGGCATCGGCCGAGGGCGGCTACGGCGCGACGCAGGAAGGCAGCGCTGTCGCCAACGCGAACGGCACCGGCAGCAACGTCACGATCAATGCTACCGCAAGTGGAGGAAGAGGCGGCGGGATCGGTGGCACCGCCGCGGCACTCGCAACCGGAAGCGGCGCCGCTGGCACGGTCACCGCCACGGCCGCCACGGCGGTGCACGTCGCCACCAGCGTTGCCTACGCCTTCCCGACCGCCACCGCCACCGCACCGGTGTCCGGAACCGCCGTCGCCTCCGCCATGGCGGCCGAAGGGGGCATGCTCGGAGCCTTCGATACGAGCAGCCAAGCCGTCTCCACGGCGGTGCTCAATCCAACGGCTGCGGCCTATGGCACCGCGCTGCCGTCCACCGACACTCTGCTGCTCGAAACCGAGGAGGGCGGCGGCTCATCCGCGACCACGACCGGGTCCGCCACGGCGACAGCGACGTTCAGCGACACCTTCGGCTTGGCCGCGCTGCCGGCCGCGAGCGAGGTGATGCTCGACCTGCACGCCGCGACCCTGGTCGGCAGCGGCGTGACAGGGGTGGCATTCCAAGTCGACGTGGGGTCGGGCGTGGACGCCTACCAAGGCTTCCAGACCTTCTCGAGCGGCGCCGCGGCGCTCGCCTATTTCACGAACCATGTCATCGACCTCGGGCCTGCGGGTGATCTCTCCTCCGGCAGCAACGGGATCAACGTCACCTTCATCCTGAGTGTGACGACGGATGCTCCCAACTCGGGCTTCTACATCGACCCGGTGCTGGGCAACAGCAGTTCGCCCTGTTACTGCCCCGGCACCCTGATCCTCACCGACCGGGGCGAGCGCCCGGTCGAAGCACTTGCGGCTGGCGACACGGTCGTTACCGCCTCCGGCCAGCACCGCCCGATCAGGTGGATCGGCCGCCGCAGCTATGCCGGGCGCTTTCTCGCCGCAAACCCAACCGTGCAGCCCATTCGGTTCCGTGCCGGCTCGCTCGAGGATGGCCTCCCCCGCCGCGACCTGCTGGTCTCGCCGGAGCACGCGATGTTTATCGATGGCCTCCTTATCCCGGCCCGCTGCCTGGTCAACGGCACAACCATCGTGCGGGAGCGCGGCCTCGATCAGGTCGACTACTATCATGTCGAGCTGAACAGCCACGACGTGCTGCTGGCTGAGGGCGCACCGTCCGAGAGCTTCCTGGACGACGACAGCCGCGGCATGTTCCACAACGCGTCCGAGTTCGCGGCCCTGTATCCCGACGGGTTCGCGCCGGGCGAGTTCTGCGCGCCGAAAGTGGAAGATGGCTACCAACTGGAGGCAATCCGGCGGCGGTTGGCGGCGAGCGGGGAGGTTGCGCAGGCAGCCTGAGCGATCGCTCAAGCAGCCGCCCCCCATTTCGTTCCCGCGTTAGCCAGAGCCACCGGTCAGTCGTCAGGTTGGCCAACGCGGGCTGCCGTGGCAGTTTTCCGGTATGGCAGGTCTGAGCGACGAAGCCGGCTTTCAAGCGCGCTTCCGGTCCGCATTGGGCCAAGTGAATGCGGGTGACCTGCGCGCTGCGGCGATCGAATGCGCGGCCCTTCTTCTCGAGAGGCCACAGGAACCGGCTTTACTTCAGCTCAGAGCCACGATCGCGCTGAGGGCCAATGATCCGGAGCAGGCACACGCGGCGGCCGCACGGAGCCTGCAGATCCGTCCGGCGCATGTCCCCACCCAGATCCTAGCAGCGCGCGCGGCAATGGCCCTCGGCTTGGCAAGCGAGGCCGTCGGCCTGTTGCAGGATGCGGTATCGGTCTCCAATGGCGGGTCGGCGGACGCAGCTTTCCTGCTGTGCCATGCCTGCCTCGCCTGCGGGCATGCGGCGCTCGGCGCGGCGATCGCGCAGGCGGCGGCCCGCTATCCGATGCGTGCCCAAGACTGGCAGGAGATAGGCCTGGCCCTGCAACGCGCCGGCTTGCCTGACCAGGCTTTGGCAGCCCTGGACCGTGCCGCGGAGGCCGACCCAAGCCTGGCCGGTGCACAGTTCGGCCGCGGATTGCTGCTGCGCGAGGCGGGCCGGACCGCCGCTGCGCTGGCGGCCCTGAGCGAGGCCGTCAGGCTGCAGCCAAGCGCCAGCAGCGCGTGGTTCGCCCTGGGCCTGACGCACCAGGATTGCGGCGATGAAGCCGCCGCTGCCGCCGCCTACGAGCAGGCTCTCGCGCTGCGGCCCGATTTCGCCGAGGCAGCGGTGAACCTGGGGATCGCACGCCAGGCGCTCGGTGACATGACGGCCGCGATGGCCAGCTACCGCCGGGCATACGCCATCCGCCCCGATGCGCTGGCCCGCATCGCGCAGGCGGTCAGCACCGCGCGAACCGGCACGTTATGGCTCGACCCGGACGGCCTTCGCCGGGCGTTGGCCGGCTAGACGCTTGCGGGAGGCGCGGAAGCGGCGGCGATAGACGCCCGGAGTGCTCAGCAGGGCGTCCGCCGTCGCGTCGTACCGGGCGGCCTGCTCCGGCGTCAGCGTCTGCAGCACCAGGTCAGGCATGGCGCGTGGTACCGCGAAGCATTGCGCCACGGGTGTGCCGCGCGGCAGCAGCCCTTCGAAACCGGGATCGGTCCAGAGGGCGGGAAAGAGGATGCCGACATCGCTGAAACGGTCGGCGTCCACCAACCCGGTGATGAGGCGGAATGGCAGGTCATCGCGGTTGACCGGGTGGGTCGCGAACAAGGACCAGCCTGCCTCGAGCTCGATGGTCCAGAAGCTGTTGAACTTCACCAGCACCTGCTGCGGCCGGAACAGCGGGGAACCTTCGGTCTGCTCCGGAACATGGAAGCTGATCGGTGAGCGCGGGTGGGCGTGGATCGACGGCGCCGGGACGTCCCAGTGCCATGACAAGGCGCCACCCTTCACCGTCACGTCGCAGGGGAGCGGCATGACGAAGCCGTAGGACATGGCGTCGATGAAGGGCGGGCACTGCTTCACCGTTCGCACGTCCTGCCCGTGCACGGGTGAGAACGCCCGGTTGGGCATCGCCCGCAGCCAATCGGGCAGCACGGCCCGGGCCGGCACTGGCGGCGGCAGATGGCCCGCCAGTGCCGGGTCGCAACGGAAAACGATCTGCATCAGGGCTGCATCAGCGCCCGCGCCAGGGCGTCCCGCCACCCGGCGTATTTCGCCTGCCGCGCCGGCTCCGGCATCGATGGTGTGAAGCGCCGCTCGGCGGACCATCTTGCGGCCAGGCTCGAGGTGTCCGGGTAAAGCCCGACCGCCATGCCGGCGAGGATTGCGGCGCCGAGCGACGTGGTTTCGAGGCAGCTTGGCCGGTCCACCGGGGCAGCCAGCATGTCGGCCAGGAACTGCATCGTCCAGTCGCTCGCCGTCATGCCGCCATCGACGCGGATCACGGTGGTGTCCGAGCCGGTCCAGCCGGGCCCGAGATCGGCCTGCATCGCGTCCAGCAGGTCGCGTGTTTGGTAGGCGACGCTTTCCAGCGCGCTGCGGGCGAGCTCTCGCCGGCTGGTACCCCGGCTCATGCCGACCAGCAGGGCACGGGCGTCGCTGTTCCAGTGCGGGGCGCCGAGGCCCACGAAGGCCGGCACGAAGTACACCTCCTGCGCCGGATCGGCGGCTGCGGCCAGGTCCCCCGTTTCGGCCGCCGAAGCGATCAGGCCCAACCCGTCGCGCAGCCATTGCACGGCGGCGCCGGCAACGAAGATCGATCCTTCCAGCGCATAGGTGCGGACGCCGCCGAGCTGATAGGCGATGGTGGTCAGCAGGCGATGCGAACTGGCGATCGCGGTCGTTCCGGTATTCAGCAACACGAAACAACCCGTGCCGTATGTCGACTTGACCATGCCGGGGCGGAAGCAGCCCTGGCCGATCAATGCCGCCTGCTGGTCGCCGGCGATACCGCAGATCGGTATCTCCCGGCCCAGATGCGAGGCGGCCGCGATGCCAAACTGCCCGGCGCTGTCGCACACCGTGGGCAGCATCGCGCGGGGGACGCGGAACAATGCGAGCATGTCGTCATCCCACTGGCCGCGGTGGATGTCGAACAGCAGGGTGCGCGACGCATTGGTCGCGTCCGTCGCGTGCACGGCGCCGCCGGTCAGCCGCCATAGCAGGAAGCTGTCGACGGTGCCGAACGCCAGGTGCCCGGCCTGCGCAGCGCCCCTGGCTCCCTCGACGGTGTCGAGCATCCAGGCGATCTTGGTGGCCGAGAAATACGGGTCGAGCCGCAGGCCGGTGCGTGCCGTGACCAGAGGTCCGACGCCCTCCTGCTCCAGCCGTGCGCACTCGGCGGCGGTGCGGCGGTCTTGCCAGACGATGGCGTTGTGGATGGCGCGCCCGGTTCGCCGGTCCCATACGACCACCGTCTCGCGCTGGTTGGCGATGCCGATTGCGGCGATGCCGGCGGCCTCGATGCGGGCTTTGCCGATTGCCTCGCGCGCGGTGGCGAGGGTGGTGGACCAGATCTCCTCCGGGTCGTGCTCGACCCAACCGGGCCGGGGGTAGATCTGGCCGAACTCGAGCTGCGCCGTGAAGACGGGCGACGCCGCATCGTCGAAGACCATGCTGCGGGTCGATGTGGTGCCCTGGTCGATAACCAAGACGTGCCGAGCCCTGTTTGGGGCCATGTGCCGGGCCTTTCTCCGCTGTCAAAGCGTCTGTCCAGGGCGGCGGCCCGCCACCCTGGACAGACGTAGGTTACGCCTTCTTGGGCGGAGGCTGCGTCGCGGCCCAGGTCTTGATCAACTGGTCGTAATCGATCGTCTCACCCTGCGGCTTCTCGTTGGCGAGCTTGCGTTGCGGGGCCAGGTTGCCGTCCTTGGCCGCGCGGTCGTACCAGTATTCGGGATCCCGTTCCTCGTTTATCTTGGGCCCGATCGCCCCTTGCGCGCCCGACTTCTCGAGACGGATCATGATCGCATCCTGGTCCCGCGCCAGTCCGTCCATCGCTTGCTGCGGCGTCGCCTCGCCGGAGATCGCCTTGGACACGTTCTGCCACCAGACCTGCGCCAGCTTGCCGTACTCGGGCACGTTGACGCCAGTGGGGGTCCATAGCTTGCGCGCCGGACTGCGGTAGAACTCGACGAGACCACCCACTTTCGGCGCGAGCTCGGTCATCGCGTCCGACCAGATATCGCTCTCGCGGATGACGTGCAGCGACGTGATCGACTTCTTCAGCGTCACCGATTTCGACACGCAGAACTGGGCATAGAGCCATCCTGCCTTGACCCGCTCGAGCGGCGCGTATTTCAACATGGTCCAGCATCCCATGTCCTGGTAGCCGAGCTTCATGCCCTCCTTCCAGTAGGCGCCGTGCGGGCTCGGCGCCATGCGCCATTTCGGCGTGCCGTCCGCATTCATGACCGGCAGTTTCGGGTCCGACAAAGCATGGGTGAACGCGCTGTACCAGAAGATCTGCTGGGCGATGTGGCCTTGTCCCGGCACCGCTCCAGCCTCGAGGAAGTCCATGCCGGATGCTTCAGGCGGCGCGTATTTCTTCAGCCACTCCACGAACTTCGTCGTGGCATAGACCGCGGCGGGTCCGTTCGCATCGCCACCGCGGCGGATGGACGATCCGCGCGGGATGCCGTCCTCCATGCGGATGCCCCACTCGTCGACGGGCTTGCCGTTCGGAAGCCCGCGGTCGCCAGACCCGGCCATGGACAGCCAGGCATCGGTGAAGCGCCAGCCGAGCGAGGGATCCTTCTTGCCGTAGTCCATGTGGCCGT
>CAXTVQ010000056.1:0-23967 GCA_964247705.1 uncultured Acetobacteraceae bacterium
TTCATCCTCGACGAAGTGCACATGCTGACCACCCAGGCCTTCAACGCGCTGCTGAAGACGCTGGAGGAGCCGCCGCCCCACATCACCTTCATCTTTGCCACGACCGAGATCCGCAAGGTGCCGATCACAGTGCTGTCGCGCTGCCAGCGGTTCGATTTGCGACGGATTTCGGCGGCGGAGTTGGCCGGGTTGTTCGGCCGGGTTGCGGCAGCCGAACAGGTGGCGGTCGCGCCGGCAGCGATGGAGCTGATCGCGCGGGCCGCGGACGGATCGGCACGGGATGGGCTGAGCCTGCTGGACCAGGCGATCGCGCGCATGGACGGGGCGGAGGTGAGTGCGGCCGAGGTGGTCGACATGCTGGGCCTGGCGGACCGGCAGACGGTGTTCGACCTGATGGAGGCAGTGGCCGCCGGGGATGTGAAAGCGGCGCTGGCGGTGGCGGACCGGGCGCACGAGTTCGGCGCGGATCTGGGAACGGTGCTGTCGGACCTGCTCGAATTGGTGCACATGTTGACGCGGCTGCGCACGGTGCCCGGGTTGCGGACCGGCAACGCCCTGCCGGAAGCGGAGCGGACGCGGGGTGCGGCGCTCGCGGATCTGTTGCCGGTGCCGGTGTTGAGCCGGGCCTGGCAGATGCTGCTGAAAGGCTTGTCCGAGGTGGAACAGGCGCCGGACCGCCGGGCCGCGGCCGAGATGGTGCTGATCCGGCTCTGCCACGTGGCGGAGGTGCCGTCGCCTGGCGAGCTGGTGCGCAAGTTGATGGCCGCCGGGCCGGGCGGCGCGGCGGGGCCGGCGAGTGTGCCCTCCCCTGGGCCAAGTGTGCCGCCAGCAGGACCCGTGATGCGGGCGGTCGCTGGCGGAGGCGGCATCGCCGAACCCGCGCTAGCGCCCGCCGAAACTCCGCAGCTTGCCGACACCGCCGAAGCGCCGAGGCTGGCGGGTTTTCGCGACGTGGTGGCGCTATGCTCCGGGCGGGACCCGATGCTGCACAGCCATCTGCGGCACTCGGTACACCTGGTGAAGTTCCAACCCGGCGTGATCGAGCTGCGGCCCGAGCCGGTGGCGCCGCGCGACCTTGCCTCCCGGCTTGCGGCGTTGCTGCTGGCGGAGACGGGCAAGCGCTGGACGATTGCGCTGTCCGCCGCCCCGGGCGAGCCGACGCTGGGGGAGCAGGAGCAGTCCGCCGACGTTCAGCGCCGGCATGCGGCGACCGAGCACCCGCTGGTCCGCGCGATCCTGGAGGCCTTCCCGGGCGCCAAAATCGCGGCGGTACGGGATAGCTCGCTGGACGACTACGGTTTGCCGCGCGAGGCGATGGTCGCTGAAGCTACGATTGCGTTGGGGGAGCCGGACATGCCGGGCTTCGCACCGCCGGATGCCGAACCGGCCGACATGATGGAGGATGACACGTGAAAAATTTAGCCGGACTGATGAAGCAAGCGAGCCAGATGCAATCCCGGATGGCGGAGATGCAAGCGAAGCTGGAAGCGCTCGAGATCGAGGGGTCGTCCGGCGCGGGGATGGTGACTTTGACGCTGTCGGGCAAGGGCGATCTGAAGCGGATCTGGCTGGACCCGAAGCTGCTCGACCCGGCGGAGGCGGAAATGACGCAGGACCTACTCGTGGCCGCCCATGCGGACGCCAAGCGCAAGCTCGAGGCGCAAACGGCCGAGGAGATGGAAAAGGTCACGGGCGGGATGGAGCTGCCGGGCGGGCTGAAGCTGCCGTTCTGAGACTGCCGAAGGGAGCGCTCCGGCCCGTGCGGGTTGGAAGCGCCACGCCTTGATTGCGTGGCGCGATGCCGCTCGGTCTCTCGCTGTCACCACATGTTCTACAGGGTCAGGCTGTCAGTGGAGGGTGAGCTTCATACCGATATGGCTCGGCTCGAAGCCAAGCGTTTTGTAGAAGCGCTGGGCGTCGTGGCGGGCAGCGTTGGTGGTGAGCTGCACAGTCAGGCAGCCCTTCGCCCGGCACTGCGCGATGGCCCATTCAAGCAGTTGGCGGCCAATGCCGCCCCCGCGCCGGTTGGCGGCAACCCGGACGCCTTCGATTTGTCCACGCCAACTTCCTAGGTGTGAAATGCCGGGGAGGAAGGTGAGCTGGAGGCATCCGAGCACGCATCCGTCCTGCTCCACGACGGCCAACATGTCATTGGGGTTCGCCCCGATCGCGTCGAAGCCGGCGAGGTATCTCGGGTCGAGCGGTTCGGAGGGACGTTCGCGGGCGCGGCCCAGCATGTCATCGGCGAGCAGGGCGACGATTGCGGGCAGGTCGTCCCGGGTGGCGCGGCGGAAGATCAGGGTGGCCATTGCGCGGGCTCCGTTGCCGCACTTGCCCAACCGGGCAGCGGCGGGTTGTGGGGGGCGGTCGCGACGAGCCGGCCGGCTTGCCAGGCGGCGGCGCCGGATCGCAGCATTTCGGCCAGCAAAGGAGCAATGAAATCGGCCGGCGCGAGGCCGAAGGGGAGGGCGGCATAAGCGTGGAACCAGGGGCTGGCAAGGAGGGATGATGCGAGTGCTGGCTCAGTGAGGCCGCCACTGACCATCAAGTTGTAGGCAAGAATGCGCTTTGCGCCATGCCAGGCCATGCGCTCAGGGGATTGACGCCAGGCTTGCAGCCGGCGGGCGGCTTCGGCGATGGCCGCGGCTGGATCCTGGGTAGCAGGGCCATGGCCGGACCAAGCGCACCGGAGGGGCAAGGCGGCCAGCCGCTGTAAGGTGGCTGCAGTCGCGTCCAACATCTCGGGTTGAGTGACGTCGATCCAGCCCAGATCGTCACTATGGACGGTGTCGCCGACGACCAGCAGCCCTTGGTCCGGAGCATGCAGACTGATGTGACCGGCGGTATGTCCCGGCGTGTGCAGCACGATCCAACAGGCTGTACCGGTGTCGATCACGTCACCCTCCTGCAAGGCCCAGGCAACACGGTACGGCTCGACGGGCTGGTGCAGGTAGCGGGCGCGGCAGGCCGCCGGGTCACGGGCGTTGACGGCGGTGGCCTCGATATGGTGGGCGGCGATGGGCAGGGCGTAGCTCTCTGCAAGGGCGTGGTTGGCGCCGACGTGGTCGCAATCGAAATGGGTGTTGACGATGAGGGCAAGGCGCTCGGGCGGTATGGCTTGAGCCTGAAGCCAGGCGATCAGCGGCAGAGTGTCGGAGCCGAAGCCGGGATCGACGAGGACAGGGCGGGGTCCCTGGAGGAGTATGGCGTTGGCACTGGGGAAGGGACGCTGGAAGAAGGCGACGAAGCGCTGCCCTGCACCTGGAAAAGGCGTACTCAAGGCCAGCGGGTTGTCCTCTTCACCCCTGGCGTCCGAGGTCACGCAGCCCGCTTAGGCGGACAGTGGCTCCGCAATGTCCTCAAGGGACTTTCCTTCCGCATCCACGCCCAGCACGACCTCCGCCGCTGCGCCCGCCAGCATCAATGCACCGGCGACGCAATAACCCCCCGAGAGCGCCCAAGCCGAATTTGCGGAGATCAGTTTGCCGAACAACCAAGGCGCTGCCGCCCCTCCGATCAACGTGCCTAGCGCATAGAACACCGCAATCGCCAGCGCACGCGTTTCGAGCGGAAATATCTCGCTTGCGGTCAGGTAGGCGGATGAAGCCGCCGCCGATGCGAAGAAGAACACGCCTACCCAACACAAGGTCTGCGTCGTCGCGTTCAGCAGGCCCAAACCGAACAACACGGCAACGACGACCAGGAGCAACCCCGAGATGGCATAGGTGCCGGCAATCATCTTCTTGCGGCCGATCGTGTCGAAGAAGTGGCCCAGCACCAGCGGACCAAACAGGTTTCCGGCGCAGAGCGGGAGAATGTAGACGCCGATATCGGCATCGGCGACATGCTCGTAATTCTTGAGCACCAAGCCGTAGGTGAAGAAGACTGCGTTGAACAGGAAGGCCTGCGCCACCATCAAGGTCAGCGCCAGGAAAGAGCGTCCGCGATGCTTGCCGAGCATGGCCCCGAAGATCAGGCCGAAGCCAAAGCTCTTGCGCGGATGTATCGTCAGGCTGCCTTCAGCCTTCGGGATGGCGCCGCCGCCGCTATGGCTGACGCGGGTCTCGATCTCCTGCATCGTGCGCTTGGCGTCTTCGGCTTTCCCATGCGTGATCTGCCAGCGCGGACTTTCCGGCAGCAGATGGCGGAGGAAGATGACGAAGATCCCCAGGATGCCGCCGATCGCGAAACCAAGCCGCCAGCCCCAGCTTATCGGGACGAACGTACCGGACAGTAGCGGGATCGAGGCCGCGGCCCCTGCGGCGGCGCCGAGCCAGTAACTGCCGTTCACCATGACGTCGATACGGCCACGCAGGCGGGCCGGCATCAATTCGTCGATGGCGGAGTTGATCGCCGAATACTCACCGCCGATGCCGAAGCCGGTGATGAACCGGAAAATCGCAAAACTCCAGAAATCCCAAGCCAAGGCGGAAAGCAGAACACCCACGACGTAGGTTGACAGGGTGAAGTAGAAAATGCGCTTGCGGCCAAGCCGATCTGTCAGCCACCCGAACACCATCGCACCTGACACAGCGCCCACGACGTAGAACGACGCAAGGCTGCCGATGTCCTCCGCGGAGAGGCCTAGGGTACGTTTGTCCTGCAGGATTGGGCCAAGGGATCCAACGATGGTGACCTCGAGCCCGTCGAGGATCCAGGTAACGCCCAAAGCGAGAATGACGAGAAGGTGGAAACGGCTCCAAGGCAAACGGTCGAGGCGCGCTGGGATGTCGGTTTGGATTGCCGCGGCTGCACTCACCCCTCGCCCTCCGGTACGATCGAGACCTTTCCGTCCCGTTCCACGACGGCATAACGCACTTGCTCAAGCCGCATCAGACCTTTTTGGCGGACGGCGGCCATGACGTCGCTTTCCAGGATCCGCATGCCGCGCATACGGTCCGGATGCCAGTCACCGCGCTCGTAGACGACGACGGGGGTGCCATCGACGAGGCGGCCGAACCAGGGCGACCAGCGCTTGAGGGTAGAGACGGTGATGTGCATCAGACCGATGGAGAACACGGCGCTGATAGCGGCGACCATGGAGTGATCGTCGCCCAGGGTTGCGGCCATCAGCGCACCGCCGAAGAGGAAGAGCACCACGAGATCGAAGGGGGCCATCATGCTGGCAGTACGCCGGCCGATCAGACGGACGGCAAAAAGAAGAATCAGGTAGGAAGCGGCTGCACGCAGGATAACGCTCATGGCATCAGGAACTGTGACCAGCGGATCGGCGCGTGGCCCGCCAGTTGGGCTATGAGTTCGTTGTCGCCGATGACGGCTGGTTCCAGCATGAGGCGGACCTCCGAGTTATGGGTTCCGGGTGGGATAGCCAGCGTGAGAGTTAGCCCATCCTGGACTGCCTTGGCGGCGACGGGCTCGGGCTCCACCCGTTGCAGGCCCATTGGTTCAACGGTGTTGGTACCGATAAACAGGTCGAGAGTGGGAGCGTCGGTCGGGTTGTCGATGTGGAAGGTGACTTGGGTCGGCGCCTGGGAACGGGCGATCGGCTCGAAATCGACGGTAAGCGCAGACTCGGCGGTGTGCTTGGTTTGATGGCTGTAAGGGCCGCGGCCGAAGAAACCTGCGAGACCAGCAGCGACCACGGCGACCATGACGACGCGGCCGACGATTTCGGCGCGTTCCCAGTTGCGTTCAAAGTTCTCGTTGTAACCGACTTCGAACTCGTCATTGACTCGGTCTGCGCCTTGCATGCGGGGACCAACTCCAGTTGAAGGGGTGAGTTGCCTGCTTCCTAGGGGTGGAGACGCGCTTCGCTACGAAGGGTTTGCCATCCGAGTTTGGTGCAGACCCCTGCTGTTGAGCATTTGTTAGTTTGTCGGCCCGATACTGGGCTCGTGATCCCTGACGGCCCCTGGTCCATCATTGAGAACTGGCGCCTCCCACGCCTTGGCCGACGCATCGATGCAGTGGTGCTGATGCCGGGCGCCATCGTCGCGTGCACCGTTCGGCACGGCAAGCGGCACACCAGCCGGGACCGGGACGCAGCTGAGGATGCAGCGCTCGACCTACATGATTTCCACGCGGGGAGCCGGTCGGTGCCGGTCGTGCCGTTGCTGGTTACGACAGAGGCAGTGCGCAACGATGCGCGGCGGCCGCTCATGCTGCCGGGTGTGACGCCGGTGATGGAGGCGAGTGCCGCTACGCTGGAGACGACGCTACGGGAGATAGCGGGCGCGAGCCGGTTCGGCGGGGACTTGGACATCGCGGCTTGGCACTCGGCCCCCTATCGGCCGATACCGTCGCTGATCGAGGCAGCGCGGATGCTCTATGCGCGGCACGGTGTTGCCGATATCGCCGCGAGCCATGCCGATGCCCAGGGGTTGCGCGCGACACGCACGGCGATCTCGGCCGCGATCGCCCGTGCGGCGCTGGATGGGCGGCCCACGGTGATCTTCGTGACGGGGATTCCTGGTGCTGGGAAGACGTTGTGCGGCCTGGACACGGCGTTCGGAGGAGAGGCCGCTTTCCTGACCGGGAACCCAAGCTTGGTGCACGTATTGCGGGAGGCGCTGGCGCGGGACTCGGGGCTGGCATTGCGGGCGGCGCGGCAGCGGATGGAGGGCGTGATCCAGGCGCTTCCCAGGTTCCGGGACGCCTACGCCGCCGGCGGGGTCCCGCCGGAGCGCGTCGTGGTAATTGACGAAGCGCAACGCTGTTGGTCCGTGGCGCATGCGACCCGCAAGACCGCCCAGCGCAAGGTCCTGCTGGCCGACAGCGAGCCAGGAGTGTTGCTGGACGTGATGGCGCGGCGGCAGGACGGCCCGGCGATGTTGTGTCTGATCGGGACGGGCCAGGAGATCCACGACGGCGAGGGTGGCTTGGCGGAATGGGGCGAGGCGCTGCAGCGGCGGCCAGCCTGGCGCGTGCTGGCGGCGCCGGAAGCGCTGGCGGCGGCGGCGGCACGGCAGCGTCTGCCGTTACTGCCGGAATCGGTGATGGACCCGGCGTTGCATCTTGCCGTGCCGGTGCGGTCTCTGCGAAGTGCCGTGACGCCGGCCTGGGTGGACGCGGTGCTCGCGGGCGATGCGGCTGCGGCACGGCGATTGGCGCGCGAAGGTGTCCCGTTCAGCCTCACCCGGGATCTGGAGGTGATGCGCGCACGGTTGCTGCGGGCCTGCCGCGGCACGCGCCGGTCTGGGCTTCTGTGCTCTTCGGGCGCACGCCGGCTGCGGGCAGAGGGGCTTGGGAGCACGCTGCCCCACGACGACCCGGCGGCAACCGCGCGCTGGTTCCTGGACCGCTTTCCCGATGTGCGGGCATCGGACGCTCTCGAGGTTTGCGCGACCGAGTTCTTTGTACAAGGGCTGGAACTCGACGCGGCAGGACTTTGCTGGGATGGCGATTTGCTGTGGGATGGCCAAGGGTGGATGTCGCGTGCATTCCGGGGCAGCGGCTGGACGCAGCCGCGAGCCGCGATCAAGCTGCAGAATAAGCTCAATGCCTATCGCGTTCTGATGACGCGGGCGCGATATGAGACAGTGATCTGGGTGCCGCGCGGGGACGCCCGGGACCGGACACGGGATCCGGAGAGAATGGACCAACTGAGCGAGTTTCTGCTCCGGTGCGGGGCGCATCGATTGGGGAGTATGGCTTGAGGCGCGAAAAACGGCCCCGCCGGGCAGAGCTCAGGCCTCTCCTGCACACCTGGTTGTTGTTCTTTCTGTTGCTGGCTGCAGGGGCGCAGGCGCGGGAACTCAAAGTCGCTACTTGGAATCTCGAGTGGCTTACGGCGCGGACGATGGGGGATCCGGCGTTGCCGGCGGACGTGATGCCGAAAACGGCGCCCGACTGGGCGGTTTTGCGCGACTACGCGAGTAAGCTCGACGCCGACGTGGTGGCACTGGAGGAGGTAGACGGTCCGGCGATCGCCTCGGTCCTGTTTCCACCGGACCGCTACCGGCTGTTTTTCACCGGAGACCACGTGGTGCAGCGTGTCGGCATTGCCGTGAAATTGGCCATTCCGGCGCACCAGAACGCCGACCTCGTCGCGCTAGATCTCGACCCGGCGGCGCGCTTCAGGCTGCGTAGTGGCGCGGACGTGACGCTTGACCTTCCCTCGGGACCGCTGCGCGTGTTGGCCGTGCATCTAAAGACCGGGTGCATGCGGGATCGGCTGGACAGCAGCGAGCGTCCGCAATGCACGACCTTGCGCGGGCAGGTACCGCCGCTGCAAGGGTGGATCGCGCAACGGCGGCAGGAAGGGGCGCCCTTCGTGCTACTCGGTGACTTCAACCGTTGGATGGACTCAAGCGACCAGTTGTTGGCCGCGTTGCAGCAGGCGGCCCCGTTGGTTCGCGCCACGGAGGGGCATGACAGCCCTTGCTGGGGTGGAGAACACTTTATAGATCACATCATGGCCGGAGGTGCAGCCCGCTTCTGGCTCGACCCGGCGTCTTTGCGGGTGCTCGTCTACAGTGAAGGGGTCGACCGGAAGGGCCATCTGTCGGATCACTGCCCCGTTTCCGTGCGCTTCCATCTGCCTGGGTGATTGCGCTAGAACGCTTGGACACAAAACAACGAGGGATTGCGCATGCCTGAATACACAGCACACGCGACGACCGCCGCCGGCCGTAATGGCCACGTTAAGAGCAGCGACGGCGTGCTGGAGCATGACCTGACACTGCCGAAAGAAATCGGCGGCCCTGGCAAAGCGGGCGCGACCAACCCTGAGCAGTTGTTCGCCGCTGGCTATTCGGCGTGTTTCGGCGGCGCTGTGGGCGCTGTCGCGGCAGCCGAAAAAATTAAGACCGGTGAAGTTACGGTGACTGCGGACGTCACGCTCCATGTCGATCCGGGTCCGGATTTCTATATTTCCGTGAAGCTCGCGACGAAGATCGACGGCGTGGACCGTGAGACGGCCGAGCGGATCGTGCACAAGGCGCATGAGGTCTGCCCTTACAGCAAGGCGACCCGCAACAACGTCAAGGTCGAGCTGACGGTACTTTGAACCCGGCCACCGCACTCGCACTCGTCACCGGGGCGACTGCCGGGTTTGGTGAGGCGATTACCCGGCGGCTGGTCCGTGATGGCTACCGGGTCATCGCGACCGGACGCCGGAAGGAACGCTTGGATGCACTCGCCGAGGAACTTGGCGGAGCCGTGCTGCCGTTCAGGCTGGACGTGACGGAGCCGAGCGCTGTAACCGCCCTACCCGGCAGTTTGCCGGAGGGGTGGCGAGAGGTGGACATACTGGTGAACAACGCCGGGCTGGCATTGGGTGTCGCGCCCGCGTTCACAGCGAAGGCATCGGATTGGGACACGATGGTGAAGACCAACGTGTCCGGCCTGATCGCAACAACGCATGCACTTCTGCCCGGCATGATCGAGCGCAACCGTGGCTACGTGTTGAGCCTTGGAAGCACGGCTGGGAGCTATCCCTATCCGGGCGGCAACGTGTACGGCGCGACCAAGGCGTTCGTGACACAATTCATGCTGAACCTAAAGGCGGATTTGGTTGGCACCAACGTCAGGGTGACGAGCATTGAACCGGGACTTGTCGGGGGGACGGAGTTCAGTGTCGTGCGGCTTGGTGACAGCGAAAAAGCAGCAGGAGTTTACAAGGGCACTGTGCCGTTGTCGCCAGAGGACATAGCGGAGACTGTGGGCTGGCTGCTTGGGTTGCCTGAGCACGTCAACATCAACCGGATCGAGATGATGCCGACCTGTCAGGCACCTGGGCCGCTCAGCATCAAGCGGACGTAGCAATGGGCAGCCGAACGTTGGATGGCGGGCTCTCTGTCAGGAGAGTCTTCAACTTCAACGGCAGTCCAAGTTACTGAGTCAAATGGCCCGAACTCTGGATCACGGCCGCCAGCATCGTCTGCAGTCTGGCATCCACGTCCGCAGCTTTGTCCGCTTCGTAAGCGAGCGATGGCGACGAAGCGCAAGCCTGCAGTTGTGGCGCAATCTCTGATTGTATCGGGGCAACATAGGTATTGTAGAAGGCATTATTTGTCAGCGGTAAGTACGGTGTATAGAGCGTCAGAACGGTTACTCCCGCCGCCTTGAGGGCGGTGCAGCTTAGCGAGTCAATCGGCCCAATCTGGCGGTTACTGCCGCTATACTGGTCAACCAAGCCGTCCGTGACTATGAACAGAAACTTCTGGGAGGTGGCCTGAGTCGCACCATTACCCGAGAGACCAACCATCGGCCCCAGAGATTTGAGTGCCGCTGCAAAATAAGTCTCCGGACAATTGGAGCTACAGTTGTTGATGTCGGGAGCGATCTGCGCCAGCGCATTCGTGGCGCCGCTGATGCTGCTGCTCAATGGGTAGATGACCGAGAAGTTCTGATTGAAGGTCGACAGGCCGAGCCGGAACGCATCCTGTTTATTGAGGGCTGCGATGGTCGTGATGAGATTTCCGACGGCGGACCGAAGCACGTCCAGGCGCAACGTTACGCCGTTGTTGCGTGCAAGGGCAAGGAAGTCGTTGCCGGTGGTCGACCAGTGACAGGCGAAGGCACAGGCTTCACCAACAACGACATTGCCGGGAACCGGTCCACTCGGAACGTAAGCGGCGGTCAACGCCTGCATTGAGTTCACGTCATTTTGCGTGGCTGCGATGGTCATGGACGAAGACACGTCCATGAGGATTTCGATGTCGACGAACGGATTGAGCGAGAGGCTCGACGCCGATCCTCCCCCTAAAGCGATCTGCCCGACGCCGAACAGGCTGCCGAAGTAGGTCTGGTAAGCGCCCTGGTAGGTGACCTTGGAGGTGAACAAAGCGCCGGAGTTGAACACCGAGACCGCGACAGGGCCAAGCGTGACGTTAGGTTGGCTTGCTGCCTCGGCCTTGAAGCGCTGCAACGCGGCTGCCTGCGCCGTCACCGTTGAGTTGGCGGCGCCCGCGAGGGATTGGCTGGAAGCGACCGTTGTTGCGAGCAGGGCTGCAGAGTCGGAAGCGGCGTCCAGGCGGGCGCGGGCAAGCGTTGCGTTGCCAAAGTCGATGGCAAGCCCGGTCAGGCCCACCAGCGGAAGTGCAAGCAGGGCGGTCAACAAAGCGACGTTGCCGCGCCGTGCTCGCTTGAGCCTCAAGACGATGTTGCGCACGTGATCACCGGACCGGGGAAGCCGTTGGTGAGGGCGATCCCGTTGTTGATGCGAGGCGAGATGTATTGCGACCGTTGCAATGTGAACGGGTTCAGAAACACCGAGGTAAAGACAGGCGTGAACACGCCAGATACGTCCGCGACCAGGATGGAAGTCGGCCCGAACGCGTCGACGGGAAGGCTTTCGGGGCTGGTGGACGCGCCATCCGGCACAGCTTGCAACGTGCCACAATTGCGTAGACGGGTCTGTCCGCCAGGGTTCGCAACACTCCACGCGACCTGGGCTGTGTAACCGGAACCCGACGGCACGAACGTCACGCTGCTGAGCGTGATCGAGAAACTTCCCGGTCGTGGCGGCAAAAGCCAATCCGGGAAAACCGCGAAGGGTGCGGTGGTCGCTTGCCAAGCCTGCAAACCGCTCAGGGCATTCAGGCTGCTCGCCTGCACCGCCATCGTCGAGGCGGTCGTGGCAGTGTAGGAGGCGGCTAAGGTCAAACGCCGGCTCAGTAGGATAGCGCGCGATAGATCGACGACACCGCATAGCAGCGTCAGCAACAGGGGTACGACAATCGCGAACTCGACTCCGGCAAGCCCGCGCCGCGCCTGGAGCAGCTTCAGCATCCGGACGCCCCGGTGATGGAGGCTCCGGACGGATTCTCGTTCGCGAAAGCCGCTGCGGAGACGATCAAGCTGCCACTTGTTCCCGGCCCGACGATGGTTGCGGCCGTAGAATAGATGCTGCTCAGCACGGGTGCTTGATAGACCGCGCGGGCATACATGAGCTGGCCCGGCACTCCGGTGCAGAATGTGACCGGGGAAGCTGCAGTTGTGATAACGGGCGCCGTATAGTCGGCGACGGGCTGTACGGAGACCAGGATGCCGGTACAAGGTGCGAAGACCTGGTAGATAGGGCAGAATGTGTTCCCGGTGAAATCCGCAGCAGTGGTGGTGGCCGGCACCAGCCCGAGCTGTATCTGCCGCACCGCTTGTTGCAGGGCGTAATCTAGTGCGAACTGGAGGTACAGGTTCAGGGTGACCGATGCCATTCCGATCAAGAGGCCGAAGAACGGAACGCTGACGATGGCAAACTCCAGGGCTGCTGCTCCGGAGCAGGACGACAGCAAGGGGTGCGCAGGGGGCAGACGCATGATGTGCCTATTCTGACCAGGAAAGGCTGACAAATGATTAAGTTCGGGCGCTATGGCGTTTTCAACGCCGTGAAGCCGGCCATCGCCAACGGCAGTTGATCCCCCGTGAGATCCGGGCGAAGCAGGATCTCGGCGGCAGCGTGATCACCCGACATGGCCAAGGCGGTGGCAAGGTCGTGGCGGACGCGCCGTGGCACGTTCGGGTTTGCGGCAAGCGGGCGGAGGATCTCGGCACCATGCGCTGGATCACCCGACAAGGCGAGGGAAAGGCCGAGGTTGACACGTGCCGCGTCCAGGTTCGGGTCAGCATGCAGGGCGTCGTTATAGGCCTGCTGCGCCTCAGCGTGACGTTCCTGCATATCGCGAGCGATTCCGAGATTGGTCAATGTGCGTGCGTCGTCGGGATCCATCACGAGCGCCGCCCCGAATGCCGCTTCAGCTTCTGCAGCGCGGCCGGCAAGCAGCAGGACGCGGCCGAGCCCGAACTGCGCGCCGGCCAAACTGGGCGAAAGCCGAGTGGCACGCTGCAGGCTGGCTTCCGCCTTGGTCAAGTCACCCATCACCGTCAGGGCTTGCCCTTCCATAAGTAGCGCGCCGACATCGTCACGGTTCTCGGCAAGACGACGGCGGGCGACGGACAACGCCGCCTCCGGAACACCGCTGGCGAGTGCCGCTTGTGCAACGCGCAGGCCCGGCGGCTTCTCGCTCAGACGGTCAGGATCGCTGGCCGCACACGCTGCGGGCAGTAATAACGCAAGCAGAACCAGATGACGCATTTTGGGGTCTCCAATTTCAGTGATGCAGCGAGGCAAGGACCTTCAGCATTGCGGGCCCTCCGACCACGGCGAAGATGCTGGGCAGAATGAATACGATCATCGGCACCGTCAGCAGAACCGGCAGGCGGGCGGCGCGGGCTTCGAAACGGGTGAGCATCTCGGTCCGCATCTCGGCCGAGAGGCTGCGCAGTGCCTGGGACAGCGGCGTACCGTACTGCATGGTTTGGACGAGGGTGGTGCCGAGCCGCTTAAGGCTGTCCAGTCCTGTTCGTGTGCCCATGTTGAGCAAGGCGGTACGGCGGTCGGAGAGCAGGCGCAATTCGGTCGCGGTATGCTGCAACTCGTCTGCAACGGCCTTGTGGGTCAGCCCGATCTCCTGGGCGACGCGGGAAATGGTCGGCTCCAACGGCAACCCTGCTTCCGAGCAGATGACCATCATGTCCAACGCGTCCGGCAGACCCCTGTCGAGCCGTTTGAGGTGGGAGCTGCGCAGAGATCTAACGGTGTAGTCCGGGCCTAAGAGACCGACTATCGCTGCTATAGCCGTGCCGCCAAGGTGGACTGTGCCCGATAGATCGAGCATGTCGAGACCGAACCAGGCAAGAGTCGGCAGACCAAAGAAGAGTAGAAGTTTACTACCGACAAACAAGCCGAGCCCATTCGGTCCACGAAAGCCCGCGACAGACAAGGTCAGCTCCAACTCCGATACGGTCTTGTGCGAGAGCAGGCCGCTGCGTGCGACAGTTCGGCCGAGTGCGGCAATCCAGGTCAGCAGTCCGTCAGGCCCGAGTGACCTCTGCAGGTCCTGCATTCCGGCCGCGGTGCGGATGAACGCGATGCGCCGGGTCAGCCGTTGACTGGATTGTTCCGCACGCAGGAGCAGGATGGCCGAGAGGGAGCATATAACCCCGGAGCCCCCCATCATGAGCAAAAGCAGGCTCATGTGAGGCTCGCACGTATCATCAGCCGCATGACGTAGATGCCTCCGCCGAGCCAGGCTACCGTCACGCCGAACAGGGTTTGCCCACTGCCGGGTTCAAACAAAGCTCCGATGTAATCCGGGTTAAGCACGGCGAGGGCCAGGCAGGTGAAGACGGGCAGCGCGGTGAGCACTCCGGCGCTGGTCCTTGCTTCCGAAGCCAGGGCATAACCGCGTGCCTGTAGGGCCAGGCGTTTGCGGATCACATCTGCCAGGTTCTCGAGCGTCTCGGTGAGACCGCCACCCGTTTGGCTCTGCAAGGCAAGGGCCGTCGCAAAAAAGCGGTATTCCGGAAGGCGGTTGCGTGCGGCCATGTCGCGCAAGCCGTCCTCTAACGCGGCTCCTACGCCCACTTGATCGTAAAGGCGGCGGAATTCGATCGATGTCGGGGGAGGCGCCTCATCCGCAACGGAGCCAAGCGCCTCTGTCACAGGGATGCCGACCCGCACGGCCCGCACGATCATCGCCAGAGCGTCGGGGAATTGTTTGTATAGACTTTGGGTGCGCTTGGCGTCGCGGCCGCGGTAGATCGCGCGGATGACGGCCAGCATGCCGACGGGGAGCAACGCCCAGGCAACCGAACCGAGCAGCCCATGCATCAACCACTGAGCGGCATAGCCCGGCAACGCCGACAGCGGAAGAACGAGCAAGGGGCTGAGTGGGTATGGGTCGCGCCGTTGCGGGTCCATCCCGATCAGCCGTTTGGCATTTGCCTTGAGTGTTGCGGTCGGCAGCACTGTCACCAAACGCGCGGAGATGGCGAGCGGTGTATCGGCGCGACGGTGCGGAGACGCGACTGCGTTCAGCCGGATGGCTTCCCGGCGACTCTGTCTGTCGGCGCGCAAGAGCAAGAACCCGGCGCAGGCGAAGGCAACGAGAAGGATACTTGCCGCAAGCAAAAGGGTGGTCATGGCTGACAGCGCTCGGCTTCCTCGAGCGTGGTGGTCCACGCGCGATCCAGACCGAAATAGGCGAGCCGATCGTGAAAGGTCGGCCGGGCGCGGCTGACGCGGTAGCCGCCACGCAATCGGCCGTCATGCCCTTCGCCGAGAAGCTCGAAGGTGAAAATGTCATTGAGGATGACGACGTCACCTTCCAGACCGCAAACTTCGGTTATTTGGATAAGCCGGCGGCCGCCGTCCCGCTGGCGTTCAACCTGGACTATAAGGTTTACCGCGCCCACGATCTGCTGGCGGATGGCTTTCGATGGCAGGCCGAAATTGCCCATCTGCACCATGTTCTCGATGCGGATCACGGCATCGCGCGACGTGTTGGCGTGGATAGTGGACATACTGCCATCATGGCCAGTGTTCATTGCCTGGAGCATGTCAAAGGCCTCGCCGGACCGGACTTCGCCGACGATGATGCGGTCTGGGCGCATGCGCAGTGCGTTTCGCACGAGGTCGCGCTGGGTCACTTCGCCGCGGCCCTCGAGCGACGGCGGACGTGTCTCGAGGCGGACGACATGCGGCTGCTGGAGTTGCAGCTCGGCGGCGTCCTCCACGGTAACGATACGTTCTGCCTGGTCGATCAGTTGGCTGATGGCATTGAGCAGCGTCGTCTTGCCGCTGCCGGTGCCACCGCTGATGATCACGTTTAGGCGGCAGCGACCGGCAATTTCCAGGATCTTGGCGACACCGGGACTCATCGAACCGAACTCGACGAGCTTGGCAAAGTCGATTTGCTTGCGGGCAAACTTGCGGATCGAGATATAAGGCCCGTCCAAAGCGAGCGGGGGGAAGACGATGTTGACGCGACTGCCGTCCTTCAGACGGGCGTCAACCATCGGACTGCTCTCGTCCACCCGGCGCCCCATAGCGGCAGCGATGCGCTGGCAGATGTTGGCGACGTGGGCGGCGTCACGGAAGCGCACGTTGGACAGGGAGACGCGGCCTGCGCGCTCCACGAACACGCGGTCAGGACCGTTGACCATGATGTCGGCGACACTGTCGTCTTCGAGCAAGGGTTCGAGCGGGCCAAGGCCGAGCATGTCGTTGACGAGTTCACCAGCGAGTTGCCGTTGTTCGCGGCCATTGAGCTGGATGCGTTTCTCGGTCGCAATTTCGGCGAGCAGGCGTTCGACTTCGACGGCGAGGCGGTCGGAAGCCATACCGCTTACGGATGCTGGGTCCAGCCTGGTCAGACAAATCTGCCGGAGTTCGGCAAGCGGTGCCGAACTCTGTTGCGGCCGAACCTCCGGCGGGGAGGCCGCAAGGGTGGGCTCAACGGCGCGCCGACCGAAGCCGCTCACCATGGCAGCCAGCTACGCCGCTTGGCCGTGGCAAGGGCCGACGTAAAAGCGACCTCGCGCACCAGGCCTGCCATGGCGGTGCGGAACTGGATGCTGGTCTTTGCGGCGGGTTCGCCGAGCCGCTCGGCCAGGCCGAGGGGGCGGGGGAGATCAGGGATGACGACATCCACCGACATGCCAAGCGCTGCTTCGACTTGCTTGCGGCTTAGGGAGCCCGGCATGCCGGAACGGTTGAGAACGACGACGGCGCGGCGGGCCTGGGCGGTTCCGCTCGGTAAGGCGAGCATGCGCAACGTGTCCCGCACACCCGCCAACGTGGGCGGGGTCACGAGCACGCGTTGCTGAGCGACGTCCAGCAGGTCACGCGAGAGGAGAGTCGGACGGTAAGGCACGTCCGCCACGACGATGTTGAACCGACGGCGGAGCAGGCCGGCGAGGCGCTCGACCGCACCGGCGGCGCAGCCGAGCTGATCGGCGAGCGCCTCCTCACCGGCGAGGATGTGCAGCCGTTCGCCGACCGGCGCGGCCACGCGCTCGACGAAAAGTTCGTCAACCCGGCCCGGTTGTTCGAGGGCCGAGCGCAGACCCTGGCTGCCTTGAGCGCCCAGCATCAAGGCGGCCGTGCCAGTCTGCAGGTCAGCGTCGAGCAGGGCCGTATGACGGCGGCGCTGGTCCGCGAGCAACCAGGCGAGATTGGCGGCGATGGTGGTTGCGCCGACGCCCCCGCGGACGCCGGTGATCGTCACCATTCGGCCGCCTAGGGCGGCGTTTGAGGGCGCCTCACGGTTGATTTGGGCGCCAAAATGACGCGCGACCATATCCGGGGCGAGTGGTTTATAGAGGTACTCGGTCGCGCCCAGCGTTCGGGTGACTTGGCGGTAGAAGGCGACGTCTTCCCGGTCGCCCACGATCATGACCTGGACGTCCGGTTCGAGCACGTGGCTGAGGTCACCCAGCAAGCCGAGCGGCTGCTGTTCGCCAGTGATGTCGATGATGAGTGCACGGGGAGTTGTCATCTGCGACAGGGCCGAGAGGGCGGTGCGCACGTTGCCGCGGCGGATGTCCAAGCTCCCCGGCATAGCCTGGCTCAAGCCCTCCCGCAGGACGCTCTCGGTCTGCGCGTCGGCGACGAAAGCGATGAGAGGAAGGCGATCAGTTCGCGCAGAACTGTCGGTGGGCGAGGGTGGCGCGATCATGCCGTCCATCATTCTGGCCCTGCGGGGGATGACGTGTTGACCGGAACAGGCGCGATCTTGGAGATAGAGACGTCAGGTAAGTCCTTCAGCTTGCCGGCCCGGTAGCGTGCTACGGCAGCGGCCGCGAGCTGGCCGTCGGCAGTCCGATCGGGCACGCCGGTCACGAGGTCTTGCGGATCGGCGACCATGGCGGCCAGGTTGGTGGCATTAGCGCCGATCGGCTGCCAGAGACCAGGCCGGGTCAGCGGATCCTCCATGGCGCATGCGGCCAGGGCCAGCGGCAGAGAGAGCGCCATGAGGCGGTTCATTGGATGATGAACCCGGCGTCACCCGGGATCACCGGACGGATTGCGGCGGTATTGGCGTCGCCGCGGGCTTTCTGACGTAGAAGTAGGATGCGCTCGAGGTCGTTCGGGGGCCGCCAGCCAGCATCCGGCGTGATCAGGGCGGCGGGGCTGCTCGCGGGCTGGACGAGGTAGGGGGTGACCAGGATCACCAGCTCTGTCTGGTTGCGCTGGAAGTTGTCCGACCGGAACAGGGCGCCCAGGATCGGGATGTCCCCCAGGAACGGCACGCCGTTCGCCGTGAGCGAGGTGCTGTCCTGGAGCAGGCCGGCGATGGCGAAGCTTTGGCCGCTGCCGAGTTCCACGGTCGTGTCCGCCCGGCGGACTTGGAGAGCCGGGATCTGGATGGTGTTGTTGCTACCCTGGCCCAACGTGATCGCGCCCTGCTGCGTGAGTTGGCTGACCTCCGGGCGGACATGCAGGCTGATGCGACCGGGGCTGATCACGGTCGGGACGAAGGCGAGGCTGACGCCGTATTGCTTGAACTCGATCGAGATGGTGTCGCCGAACTGGGCAACGGGGATTGGAAACTCGCCGCCGACGAGAAAGCTCGCGGTCTCGCCGCTCATGGCCGTGATGTTCGGTTCGGCGAGAACGTGGACGAGCTGGTCTTGCGCCAAGGCGTCGATGACGTTGTTGATGTCCAGCACGTGGCCGGCCGTGTTGAAGTTGTAGCCGCTACTGACAAGGGTATTGGCAGCCTGCACCAAGGCCGGGGCAGAGGAGAAGCCGAGGGTGCCGTAGCGCCCGCCGACGCTGGCCAGTGCCTGCCAGTTGACGCCGAGTTCGCGGGTCAGGTTGCGTGACATTTCCACGACCCGGACGCGGAGGTTGACCTGCACCGAGGACGTGACGCCGCTTCGGTTATCGAGGACTTGGTGCTCGGCCAAGCCGGCACGGGCGATGGCCGACGCGCGTTCGGCTTCAAGCGGGCTCGCGGCCATGCCGTTGAGTGTCATGCCGCTGGACTGCGCTCGGGCGGTAAGGCTGGACGCCGGCATGGCGGCGGCAATCCGGCCGTTGGCGGCCGAGGCAGCGTAAGTGTTCGGCGCTACGGTCACCTCCATCTGGGCGATCGGTTGACCGGTGGCCGACATGGCTGCAACGGTCGTGCGGCCGGGCTCCACGCCGAACAGGAACAGTGTCGTCGGGCTGGCTGGGCGGACCTCGACGACCTTTGGGTCGGCCGCGAACACGCTTGCGGCGGCGCCAGTCAGCGTGACGACACGCCCGGAGCCGGCTTCCAGCAGGATGGATTGCCCGGCTTGCTGTTGTGGACGCCGTGCCGCGGTCAGGCAGAGGACTGCGAGCACGAGGATCATTGCACGCTTGAGCATCAGAACCGGAACTCCTTTCCATCGGCCGTGCCCTGGAACAGGCGCAGCGTTGCTCCAGCTTCTTTTGCCGGCACCGGCGTAGGGCGGGCCAAAGCGGGTGAGACGTCTCCGCCCCAGGTCGTCACGGCGACCGGCGGCCCGGGTGGCGCCCCACTCTCGTCGGCGGAGCGGACGGCGAGGGACAGGCGGCCCAGCCGGGTCGCGACAGCGATGCGCGCGGCCTGTGCGGCGGTGACCTCGAGAGTGACGGTACGGCCCGAGCCGACGTCGCCGGCGGGAGCGACACCGCGGGCAAGGAGTTGATCGATGGCAATCACGCGCGCGTCGGCGAGCACTGTTTCGGCGGCGACCCGGCGTGCCGGCGGCAAGGACGCATCGTCCAGCGCTTGGGAGAGTATCAGGTCGACCCTATCGCCTGGCCAGATCAGGCCGGCGCTTCCGCTGACGTTGTCGACGGCGACGGTGGCCGCGCGCATGTCGGGGCCAAGCACAGCGGCCAGGAAGCCGTGATCACCGGGGCGCATGACGTCCGCGGACAGAACGGTTTCATTACGCATGAGGCTGCGGCGCAGCATCGCGCCCGTCAGCCCGGCGCGCATCGCCGGACTGTCTTCCAACGCGCCCTCCGGCAGGTCGGGCAGATCCTGCGTGGCGACGTCGTCCGATTTCATTAGCGTGCCGGCGCGCAACGCGTTAGCGGCGGCGAGCACGATGTGATGGACGAGCGGCGCCACCGGGGCTGCGGCGGGGGACGGGACCGGCGGCGGGGGACGTGTCGCAATCCAGGCGACAGTGCCGAAGCCGCCGAGGCCGAGTGCGAGGAGCCCGAAGGCGGCTATGCGGACGATCATCGCTCAGCCTTGCGCTAGAATGAAGGCGGCGCCGGCAGCGATCGCCGTCGCATAGGGAAGCGGCCCACGCTGCCGAAGCCGCCTTTGCTCGAGGCGAAGATAGCGGCGCAGGCGGCCAGTCGGGCGGTTGGGCGAAGGAGCCGGGACCAAGCAGGAGACCGCGGCGTAGGCAACGGCTAAGACACCACCAGCGAGACAGGAGACCAGAATAAAGCCGGCGGCGGAGCCCGGCGTGACCAGGATCGTTCCTGCCGTGAACAGCTTGACGTCCGCACCACCGATCCAGCCCTGGCGCCAGCACAGGACGGCAAGGCTGAACACGGTGGCGGCGGCGAGCAGCCCGGTTAGTAGGGTGCCCTCGGCCGCCCGCAGTACGAGCCCGATGGCGGCGATGGCGATAGGAATGCGGTTCGGCACAAGACGGATCGCCCAATCCTGCATGCAAGCCAGGCCGAACAAAGCCAGGCCGGCAGAGCAGAGAAGCAGGTGCAGGGTGTTATAGTGATCAACCATGGCGATCCGTTCCGGTAATGAACTGCTGCCAGCAGCGAGGGTCGCGCGCTGGCAGCCAGTTCGCGTTCAGCCTCCCTTGACGGCAGTGCCGATGGTGGTGAACGTGGTGCTCAGATTTTTGCCGAGGGTCGTCACCGCACCGATGATCACGACGGCAATCAAAGCTGCGATCAGACCGTATTCGAGGGCCGTGACGGCGCGGCGGTCGACCTTCAGTTCCAGCCAAATCTTTACGAACTCGATCATGTGTCTGCTCCTTCGTTGGGCCGGAGGCCCTGGTTGCTGGCCGCTCGGCAGCGTGCTCATCGGTCCGGCTTCTGCCGGGAAAGGCGCCGCCACTCGGTACGGCGACCACATGGCGAGTAAGCCAGAGCGAGATGACCAAAACGTTAAAGGTGCGAACCGCTCGGCACGATGACGACGGGCAGATGACCGGCCGCGTTGCGCACCAAGCCGGCAGCGGACCCGCCCGGGACGTAGACGCGGACGAGAAGGGCCACTTGCGAGAGAGGCGGGGACGGCATGTCCGCGCCGCCGTGCCAGGAGGCCATCACCAGTCGCGCGTATGGGATGGCGCGCGCCGGGTCGGTGGAATGGTAACTGCCGATCGCGTGTGACCAGCCGGATTGGGACCATCCCGGAGACGCCGCTTGCAGCGCGCTGAGAAAGGCGGCGGCAGCGTGGGCGTTGCTCGACGGATCGAACGCGTCCTCGAGCGATGCAAAGGCGGCTGGGTGGTACAACAAGTTCATCTGGAAGCAGCCGACATCGATCGACTGCACGCCGCGGGCCTGAAACGTGCGCACGAGCGCCACTGCGGCGTCCCGCGTAGGCAGGTAGTAACCCTGGCCGGCGGCGTTGACCGACCAGGGCCAGGGCGCAACGCGGCCGTCCGCCGTGCGGCGACCGCTTTCGACGCGGCCGACAGCCAGCAACAGGTCCGCGGGGAGGGCCGCGGCGCGTTCGGCGGCGTGGCCCGCGTCCTCACACTCGTTGGCGTAAGCCGGGGCGGTGGCGCTCAGGATCGCGATGCCGGGGGCCGGTGTGGCCAAGCAGATCAGCAGCAGCGTTCTGGCCCAGAGCATGGACCGATGGTGCCAGGCGGGCGTTACCAGATCGGCAACGGCGCGGGGAGTTCGGCGATGGATCCGTTAGCAGAGCGTGAGCGGGTAATCTCGACGGGAGTGGTGTGGATGGCGCTAACCTGCATCGGGCGCTCCCCTATCCAGTCTGGCCGGGTGGAGGCTCCTTTCAACGAGCTCGGAGACGAGCGCTACCACCGGGTTGACCGGGCAGGGTCTCGACGGCGGGCGATATCCTCCTAGGTTGGCGTGGCTACACAGGCGGGGGGACGAGCGTGCGGCGTTTATTGATCGGCCTCGGCGTTTGCGTGGTGGCGGTGGGTGCCGCGGCCACATCCATCATGTGGCATCCTGCGATCGCGCCCGTGAGCCCTGCCCCGCCCGACCCAGTGTTGGTGAGGCAGGGTGTCGTGTTGGCCGCGATCGGGGATTGCGCGGTGTGCCACTCGGCCGAGCACGGCACGCCCTACGCCGGGGGGAGGCCGCTGCCGACGCCATTTGGCACCATATACAGCACCAATATCACGCCGGATGCTGCGACGGGGATCGGGCGCTGGTCGCTTGCCGCGTTCACACGGGCGATGCGGGAGGGTGTCGACCGGGCGGGCAACAACCTGTATCCGGCGCTGCCGTACGATCACTTCACGCATATGTCGGACGGGGACATCGCGGCGCTGTATGCCTATTTGATGAGCCGTCCGGCGGTAGCCGCTCAAGCACCGGCCAACAAGCTGCCGTTTCCGCTGAACCTGCGGCCGATCCTGGCCGGGTGGAACCTGCTGTTTCTGGACGACAGCCGTTTCCGGCCGGACCCGGCCCACGATGCGGAGTGGAACCGGGGCGCGTATCTCACGGACGCTGTCGCACATTGCGGGGCCTGCCATACGCCGCGCAACGTGGCGCAGGCGGAGGAGACGGACCGGCGGTTCCAAGGCGGCAAGGCCGAAGGCTGGATTGCGCCGGCGCTGGCGGGGGCGCCTTGGACGGTGGACGCGCTCGACACCTATCTACGCACGGGCGCGCAGGCGCAGCACGGGGCGGCGGCGGGGCCAATGGCGCCGGTGTGGTGGAACCTGGCGCGGGTTCCGGATGCGGACGTGCACGCGATCGCTACCTACGTCGCCTCCTTTGCCGGGCCGGCTGCCGCGCCGCCGCAGGAGGATGTGGCGGCGACGGCAGGTTTACCGGGAGCGTCGATTTTTGCCGGCGCCTGTAGTTCGTGCCACGGGCCAGCAGCGCCGATGATGCAGGCGGGGGCGGCCTCGCTGGCGTATAGCGGCGCCGTGCTGGCCGACGACCCGGCGAACGTGCTGCGGGTGATCCTGTGGGGGATCCGGCCTGAGCAATACCGCGCCGGGCCTCAGATGCCGGGTTACACGACGATCCTGACGGATGAGCAGGTGGCCGATGCTGCCGCTTACCTTCGGGCACGTTACGCGCCGGGCCGGCCGGCCTGGACGAAGCTGGTGGAGCAGGCGCACCGTCTGCGGGGCGAGGGGAACGGATCGTGACACAGAGCTACGACCTCAGCGTCAATGGACAGATGCACCGGGTGACGGTGGAGGGGCACACGCCGCTGCTGTACGTGTTGCGCAACGACCTCGGGCTGAACGGGGCCAAGTTCGGTTGCGGGTTGGGGCAGTGCGGGGCGTGCACGGTGAACATCGCCGGGTCGGCGGCGCGCTCGTGCATCACACCGGTGGAGGCGGTGGACGGACGGCCGATCACCACGATCGAGAGCAAGGAGCCGGGATCGTTGGCAGCGCTGCAGGCCGCTTTCGTGGCGGAGCAGGCGATGCAGTGCGGCTACTGCATCAACGGCATGATCATGCAGGTGAAGCCGTTCTTGGATGGGGGTGGCAAGGTGACGGACGCGGCGGTGCGCGACGTACTGTCCCTGAACCTGTGCCGCTGCGGCGCGCACAACCGGATCGTGCGCGCCGTGGTCAAAGCGGCGGGCGCCCAACCGGCGGCGAGCGGGACGTGAGCGCGGTGCAGCTTTCCCGGCGGGCTTTGTTCGGGGGCATCGTCGCGAGCTTCACGCTGCGGGCAGCGCTGGCCGCGGATTTGCCGGCGGACATGGTCAGGCAACCGGAGCTGGACGGCTGGATCCGGGTGGACCCGCCGGGCACCATCACCGTGTTCACCGGCAAGGCGGAGCTGGGCCAGGGCATCCTGACGGCGCTGTCGCAGATCGTGGCCGATGTGATGGACGTATCGTTCGGCCGGATCGCCATCGTCGGTGCGGACACCGCGCGCACGCCGGACGAGGGGCAGACCTCCGGCAGCCAGTCGGTGGAGTATGGCGGAGAGGCGTTGCGTGTGGCGGCGGCCGAAGCGCGGGCGCTGCTGGTGTCGGCCGCAGCGGCGAGCGGCAACATCCCGGCGGCACGGCTGACGGTGCTGGACGGTATCAT
>CAXTVQ010000056.1:24067-34146 GCA_964247705.1 uncultured Acetobacteraceae bacterium
CAGGCGATTGCTGCCCGCAACGCCCTGCTTCTCGCGGCACGCTGGACCGAGCGCCCGACCCTGCCCGATGCGGCCAAGTTGCCCGCCATGCTGCTGGCCGACCCGGCGCAGGTCTATACGATCAGCGACAAGGGCATGGACGGCCCAGCCCCCGCGGGGCAGGCGTTGGAGGCGCATTACACCAGGCCCTACGTGGCCCACGCGTCGATCGGTCCGTCCTGCTCGGTGGCCCGGTATGAGGGCGGGTCGCTGCATGTCTGGAGCCACACGCAAGGCGTGTTCCCGTTGCGCGGCAATCTCGCGAGCCTGCTGGGCATACCGGCCGAGCGCGTCATCGTGACGCAGACGCCGGGAAGCGGGTGCTACGGCCACAATGGCGCCGATGATGTAGCGGGGGACGCGGCGCTGCTTGCCCACGCCGCCGGGGGCCGGCCGGTGCGGGTGCAGTGGATGCGCGACGACGAGTTCGCGTGGGAGCCGTATGGGCCCACCATGCTGACCCGCGTGCGGGCGGTGCTGGCTGGCGGGCGGGTCGCGAGTTGGGAGTTCGACGTTTGGAGCCCGCCGCATTCGACCCGGCCCGGCGAGGGGGGCGGCAACCAGCTTATTGCCGGGTGGGCGCTGGATCCACCGCAGCCCCCCGGTGTCCCGAAGCCGATCCCACAGCCGAATGGAAGCGGCGACCGCAATGCCATCCCGCTTTACGACTTCGCGCGGCAGCACGTGGTGCATCATTACATCACCGAAATGCCGGTGCGGAGTTCAGCACTGCGGACCCTGGGGGCGACGACGAATGTGTTCGCCATCGAGGGCGCGATGGACGAGTTGGCGGGGATGGCCGGGGCGGACCCGGTGGCGTTTCGGCTGGCGCATCTGTCGGACCCGCGTGCAGCGGCGGTGATCCAGGCGGTGACGAAGGCGGCGAAGTGGATACCGGCGTCGCCGCCGGGTGCGGGTGGCGGCGATGGCACCGGGCGCGGGTTCGGGTTCGCGAAATACAAGAATCAGATGGCGTACGTGGCGGTCGTGGCTGACGTGACGGTGGACCGGGACACGGGAACCGTGCGGGTCGGCCGGATCTGGGCTGCGGTCGATACAGGTGAGGTGATCAACCCCGATGGCGTGCGCAACCAGGTGGAAGGCGGCATCATCCAGGCGGTGAGCTGGTCCACGAAGGAGGCGGTGCTGTTCGACCGGACCCGTATTTTGTCACGGGACTGGTCTGGCTATCCGATCCTGAGCTTTCCGGAGGTGCCTGCCATCGATGTCGAGTTGATCGACCGGCCGGGGGAACGCTCGCTGGGAATCGGCGAGGCGAGCTGCGGGCCGGCGGCGGCGGCTGTGGCCAACGCGGTGGCGCATGCGACGGGGGTAAGGTTGCGGGATATGCCGCTGTCGCCGGACCGGGTGCGTGCTGCCTGGGTTTGATGGCTGCTGGATCTCCTCACCACGATCCGTTAGTAAAGAATTGACATTGCTTCTGCCCAATGCGAGTGGGTAATGATGTTTGGAACCGAGACATCGTAATCGAAGCGACATGACGTGCTGCATTTCCGTTAAGTTTGTAAATTGAGTCGCCCGCTGATTGGCCGCACCGTGCGGCGTATCCGATCGGAGCAAGGGTTGACGCAGCAGGTGCTGGCGACGCGTCTCGGGATCTCCGCCAGCTATCTCAACCTGCTCGAGCACGATCAGCGCAACGTCACGGCCTCATTGCTGATCAAATTGGCGGAGGTTTTGTCGATCGACCTGGCATCGCTGTCCGGCTCGTCCGAGCGCCAGTTGGAAGCGGGCCTGCGAGAGGTGTTCGCCGACCAATTGCTCGCCTCCGAGCCGGTACCGGACAGCGAGATCGAGAGCCTTGCCGCCGGAAACCCGAATGCGGCGCGGGCGGTGCTGGCGTTGTATCGGGCGTGGCGGGTGGCGCGGGAGGATTCAAGCGGGATCGCCCTGCCGTCCGGGCGACGCCTGTTGCTGCCGAACGAGGAAACGCGGGACCTGTTCAACGACCGCGGCAACCACTTCCCCTTGCTCGAGGACGCGGCCGAGGCGCTGGTGGGCGAACTCGGCGCCAGCCCGTCCGAGACCAACCACGCCATCGCCGAGCGCCTGCGCCGCCGGCACGGGCTGGTGGTGCGGGTGTCGCCGCTGGAGGGTGCGCTGCGCCGTTATGACGCGGCGGACCGTGTGCTCACCCTTTCTGAGCAACTGCCGCGGGAGAGCCGGGGATTCCAACTGGCGTTCCAACTCGTGCTGTTGGAGGCGCGTGAGGCCGTCGAGGCGGTGCTGGAAAGTGCGGCCCCGTCTACGCCGGAGGCCGCCCAGTTGATCCGCATCGGCCTGCTGAACTACACCGCCGGCGCCGTGCTGATGCCCTATGCGGCGTTCGCCAGCACGGTGCGGCAGATGCGCCACGACATCGAGGCGGTGGCGCGGCATTTCGGCGTCTCGTTCGAGCAGGCTTGCCACCGGCTCTCCACGCTGCAACGGCCAGTGCAGCGGGGGATCCCGTTTTTCTTCCTGCGGATCGACCCGGCGGGCAATGTCAGCAAGCGTTTCTCCGGCGCCGGTTTCCCGTTCGCGCGCTTCGGCGGGTCTTGCCCGCGCTGGATCGTGCATGGCGCCTATGCGACGCCGGGCACGCTGCAGGTGCAGGTGGCGCAATTGCGGGACGGCGCCACGTTCCTTTGCTTCGCCCGCAGCGTGACCGGGGTCGCGGCCGAGTGGGGGGATCCGCCCCCGGTGCATGTGATCGCGATGGGCTGCGACATCGGGCATGCGGCGGAAATGGTGTATGCGGACCGGATCGACCTTCGCGCGGCCGTGGTAGGGATCGGGTTATCCTGCCGGTTATGTGACCGCGAGGGTTGCCGGAGCCGGGCCTTTCCGCCGTTGGAACATCGGCTAGCGCTGGACCCGCATACCACAAGCGACAGCCCCTACCGGTTCAACCCGCAGCGTTGATTACTTACTCTCCTTTTATAACAGTGCCTAAGCGGTAAGCATCACGCGTCTGTGATCCATTGTAGCGGTGCTTGCCGCAATCCCGCCCCGGTTCCGCGGCTTAACAAGGACTGGCCTCGGCCTATAACCACTTTATCTCCCCGTCGCCGGGTGTTCCGTCCGGCTGACCAACCTGAAGAGAAACCGTATGCCAGATACCGGCCTGGACGCTGTCAGCACTGGGCGGCACTTGGGCGTGCTTGTCGTGGGACTTGGCGGCGCTGTCGCCAGCACGGCCGCGGCAGGCATCGAGATGCTGCGTGCCGGGTCGAACGACCTTGCTGGGTTGCCGCTTGCCAATGTCGGGGTGTCGGGCCTCGCTCCTTACCGCAACCTGCACTTCGCGGGGTGGGATTTGCACCCGGAAGATCTGTCCGCTGCCGTGCGCGAGCACCGGGTGCTCGACCGGGAGCAGACCGAGTTGGTTGAGGATAAGTTGTCGTTGATGAAGCCGTGGCCGGCCGTCGGCAGCCGTGATTTCTGCAAGAATGTGGATGGCGCCAACAAAATAGAGGGTGGCCACCGGCAGGCAGTCGAGCAGATCCGCAACGATATCCGCGGCTACCGTGACAGCACGGGCGTGCGGAACTTGGTGATGGTCAACCTCGCGTCCGTGGAGCGCTGGCCGGACCTCAAGCTCGAAGTGCTACAGACCGCGGCCGCGTTCGAGCGCGGGCTGGACGGTAACGATCCGGCAATCAGCCCTGCCATGCTTTATGCCTATGCAGCCATCTGCGAGGGCGTGCCGTATGGCAACTTCACGCCGAGCTTGGCCGCAGATATACCGGCGTTGACCCGGCTGGCCGATGAGCGCTGCGTCCCCGTCGCCGGCAAGGACGGCAAGACCGGGCAGACCTTCATCAAAACCGTATTGGCACCGGCGTTCCGGTCCCGCTCGCTCTATGTCGAGGGTTGGTTCTCGACCAATATCCTCGGCAACCGCGACGGCTTGGCGTTGGACAACGTCGACAGCCTCGCCTCCAAGCTGAACACCAAGGGCTCGGTGCTGGACCAGATCCTGGGCTACCCGGTGGAGGACCACTTGGTGAACATCCAGTATTACAAGCCGCGCGGCGACAACAAGGAAGCTTGGGACAATATCGACTTGGTCGGGTTCATGGGTCAGAAGATGCAGATGAAGGTGAACTTCCTCTGCCGCGACAGCATCCTGGCTGCCCCGTTGGTCATCGAGATCGCGCGCGTGCTGGACCTGGCCAAGCAGCGTGGCAAGGGCGGCATCCAGGAGCAGCTCGGCATCTTCTTCAAGGCGCCGATGACCCCGGCCGGGCGTCGTGAGGAGCACTCCTTTCCGGTGCAGGAGCGTAACCTGCTCGACTGGCTGGCTGCCGCCTGATGGATGGCAGTAGCCGCATGGGCGGGGTGGGTGCGTTCACCTCGCTGGCGGCAGAGTTGGGCGATCTGAAGCGTATTCGCGATGCATCCTCGCCAGATAGTCTTGCGGTTCGGGCGTTCCGGTCCGGTTGGGCCCGGCTGGCAAAGGGTGAGGATGCGTGCGTCGTAGCGCTATCGACCACGGCAGGAGCTTTGGCAGCGGCGCGGTTGGGCGGAGTTGACTGGGCCGTGCTGGAGGATGTTGGCGTCGCTGACCCGTCGGCCGTGCTGGTGCGGAGCTTCGACGAGGTATCCGGCCCGATTGCGTCCTCCATGCGGGCGGACTTGCGTCGTGCACTCACGAAACCTCCGGTGTCCGGTCCGCCGCCCGCGTTCGCGGAGGCGTTGATCCGCCAGCCGCGCGCGGGCGCCACTTGTCCAGGTAAGCCGCGGCTGGTGCTGGAACCGTCTGAGAACCATGGCGATCACTGCCTCGTGGTTGCCGTTCTCGGCACTGTGCTGGCCGGTTTTTATGGCGCCGATCCGGCGACGGCGTTCGTGGCCGGGATGGCGCACCACCTGCACAACGCTGCGTTGCCCGATAGCGGGTTTGCCGGTGAAATCCTGCTTGGCGATGAACTAGCGCCCGTGATGCGGCGGCTATTCGAACGCGAGTTGGCGACCTTGCCCCCGTCGGTTGCCGCCACCGTCCGTGCTGCCTTGGCGACGATAGGGGACGCAGATACACCCGAGGGCCGCGCGTTCAATGCCGCCGACGTCATGGATCGCGTGCTGCAGATGCGGCAATACGACCGGGTCGCGTCCTTCACGACGGCACAGGCGCTGGACGACCTTGAATTGGTCCACGCCGGCCCGATTCAGGCATTCCATCACGCCGTGCTGGCGGAGGCCGGGCTGCCGTGAACCTTCGCAGCCCGGTGACGGGTCGTGCGCTTACCCTGTCCGGACACGCTTTGGCCGCCGAGGACGAGCGTTGGCCCGTGATCGACGGCATCGCCTTTCTCCGCGCCGACCGCACGGCACTGGCGGCGGCGGCGCTGTTCCGGCTCGATTTCGGCGATAGTGAGGGTGCTCTGGTGCTGTTGCTGGGAGACCAGGATGGGTGGGCGCGCACGCCGCCGCCTTCCGAGGATGCCCGGCGCGAAGTGGTGCGGGGACGCGACCGGCTCAGCTTTCGCGCCGCAATGGACCTGCTCGCATTCGGTCCCGTCGGCACATATTTCGCCCATCGTTGGTCAGACCCGACGTTCTTGTCCGGGCTTGCCCTGGCACAAAGCTATTGGGGCGCACCCCGCCGGGTGCTGGAGCTGGCGTGCGGCGCGGGGCACTTTCTGCGCGCTTTCACCGGTCACGCGGAGGAGGTGATCGGCGGAGACCTGGTGTTTGCCAAGCTGTGGCTCGCCCGGCACTGGGTCGCGCCTGATGCGACGCTGGTGTGCTTCGATGCTGCCGCTCCCTGGCCGTTTGCCGACCGCGCCGCCGACCTACTATTTTGCCACGACGCATTCTACTTCCTGCCGGAAAAGCGCCAGGTCTCGGCTGAGATGCTGCGGGTGGCGAACCGGGTGCTGGTCGGGCACATGCACAATGCGCTGGTGGACAATCTTTCAGCGGGCGAGCCGCTGGAGCCGGCAACCTATGCGGCGATGTTCCCCGCGCCCGATCTGTTCGACGATCGGGAACTGACGGCGGCGCTGATCGAGGCTCGGGTTCCGCGCAAGGTAGGCTTCACCGAGTTGGCAGGGGCGCCGGCGGTGGCGCTTGCCGTCGGGACGGGCGCGCCGGGTCCGGCCGCCGGGCCGCTCACTATACCGCCGGCTGGAACGCGGCTGCGGCGCAACCCGCTTTATGATGGCGGGGGTATCCGTTGGCCGTCCGAGCGCTACGAGCGGGAATACGGTCCGTTGGCCACCTACCCGGCCCATAGCGAGGCTCCGGATACGGCGCTCGCGGGGGAGAGCGCCGTGGTGGACCAGCTTGCCCGCCGACGCGAACTGGTGGATTTGCCAGAGCGATGGTGATCAGGTGGGGCATCGCCGGGTGCGGCTGGGTGGCGCGTGATTATGTTGCTCCTGCGATCGTGGCCAGCGCAAACGGCCGGCTTGCTGCGCTTCATGATATCTCGGCGGCCTCGCTGGACCGTGCGGCAATGTTGTTTGCCGACGCTGAGCCGCATGCCGACCCGGCGAGTTTCTTCGCTGCGATCGACGCGGTTTACATCGCTTCGCCCAATGACGCGCACCGTCCCTTAGTGGAGGCCGCCGCCGCGGCCCGAGTGCCCGTGTTGTGCGAGAAGCCGATGGCCACGACCCTGGCCGACGCCCGCGCCATGGTTGCCGCCTGTGAGCGCGCCGACGTGCCCTATGCCACCGCGTTCGACCAACGCTTCCATCCGGCGCACCAGCACCTGGCCGGGATAGTCCGGTCCGGCCGGCTCGGGACCGTGACTGCGATCCGCATTACCTACTGCTGTTGGGTCGGTCCCGAGTTCCTGACCGAAGGCGGGGGTGACAACTGGCGGATCGACCCGGCGCGTGCCGGCGGCGGGGCATTGATGGACCTCGCTCCGCACGGGCTGGACCTTGCCTCGACGCTGCTTGGCGAGCGGATCACGGATGTCGCCGCCATGGGCCAGTCCCGCGTGCACGGCTATGCGGTGGAGGACGGAGCCTTGGTGATCGCCCGCACGACCAGCGGCGTGCTGGTGCAGTTGCACGTCGCCTACAACTGCCCCGAGACGTTCCCCCGCCGCCGGCTCGAGGTGATCGGCACGGCGGCGCAAATCGTCGCTACGGACACGATGGGCCAGACGCCCGGTGGAAGGCTCGAGCTGACCGATGCCGCGACCGGGCGCACGCAGAGCCTGGACGTGCCCGGCGCTGACCGCTCGCCGTTCCTCAACCAGGTCGAGGCATTTGCGGACAGCTTGCTGACCGAGCAGCCGTTCCCGTTCACCGCCGCGCATGACCTGCACATCATGGACCTGGTGTTGCGCGCGCAGCACCAGGCAATGCCGGGTTTGCACCATGCCGCTTGACCATGTCCTGCCGCCGGACCTGCCGGACGCGGCCGCTGCCTACGTCGAATCCATGCCGCCGGGCCGGGTGGAGCTGTTCAGCCTGGCGCCGCTGGACCGGACCGGGGTTGCCTGCTGGAACGCGATCTTCCTCAACGGGGACGGCACACGCTTCCATGGCGTGACCCCGCACGGTGTTGGCTACGGCACCACGGATGCGGAGGCAATTATCGGCACCACCGGCGAACTGGCAGAGGCGGTCCATTCCGCCGGCGCCATCGCCCGCTTTCCGCGCCGGGTCGGCAGCTACGCGGCATTGGCGGCGGAGCTGGGCACACGGGGGATTGCCGACCCGCTGACGCTCTGCCTGCCCGCCGGCAGCCCGGTGGACCATGACACGGTCATGGAGTGGGTGCCCGCCCAGCGCTGGCCCGGCGGCGGGAGCGTGCTGGTGCCGACGGAAATCGCCGCGTGCTCGGTGGGGGATTTCTCGCCGGGCTACCGGCCGTTCACCACCCCCATCACCAATGGGTTGGGCGCTGGCCCCACGCTCGATTTCGCCATTGGCCACGGCATCTGCGAGTTGCTGCAGCGCGACGGCAATGGGGTGGGTTTCCGCGCCATGGACCGCGGCATCGCGCTCGATCTCGGGGACGGGCCCACTGACCCGCGCACCCGTGCGTTGCTGGAGCGGCTGGCATCGCTGAATATCGACGTGATTCCGAAGTTCGCCTCCGACGAGTTCGGCGTCGCCGGTGTGTATTGCGTCGGTGGGGAGCGGGATGCCTCCGCCCCGTTTCCGATCATGCTGACGGCAGCAGGCGAGGCGGCGTCGGTGGACCGCGAGCAGGCCCTGCGCAAGGCTCTGTTCGAGTTTGCCGCCGCCCGGGTCCGAAAGATGTTCAGCCACGCGCCGCTGGCCCAGATCGCGCATGTGGCACCCCCGGGTTACCTGGAGCGATTCCGCGGCTATCACTCGTTGGTCGGGGAAGAAAGCCGCGCGCTACGGGACATGATGGCCTGGTGCGAGGCCGATGCGGCGACCTTGCGCGGCTACCTGGCGGACACGGTGCTGTCCCGCCGCGCGACCAAACGGTTCGACGAGTTGCCGGCCTGGGATGGTCCACTCTCCGGCACGCCACTGGTTACCGAGTTGGCGCGCCGGTTCGCGGCCGTGGGCATGGAGGTGTTGTTCGTCGATTTCTCGCCACCCGGCGCCCGGGATGTGCACGTGGTTAAGGCAATCGTGCCCGGGCTCGAGGTGGAGACGATGAGCTACCACCGGATCGGCGAGCGCGGCGTGCGTAAGCTGATGGAGCGCGGCTCGCCCCTGGCCGGGGTTGGCACGCCACCGCCGGGTGCGGCCCCGGTGCGCCTGCCGGCGGGCGCGGCCGAACGGCTCGGCGGGCCAGCCTGGTTGAATGTTGCGGAGGTGGACCGGATCGTCGGCCGGCTGTATCCCCTCTACCGCGAGCCGGAGGTGCATAGCGCTCCGATCGCGCTCGAGAGGCGTTCCCCGGAAAAGCGTCCATGACCCTTCGCTTCGCCTTCAACACCAACGGCGCCGCCAACCACCGGCTGGACGACGCACTGACCCTGATCGCGGAAGCCGGGTATGACGGCGTGGCGCTCACCCTCGATATCCATCACCTGGACCCATTCGACCCGGATTTCCTGCTCAACACGCGCCACGTCGCCGCCCGGCTGACGGCGTTGAATTTGGGATTGGTGGTAGAAACGGGCGCACGCTTCCTGCTCGATCCGCGCGCCAAACACGAGCCCACGTTGCTGAGCGCGGACGAAACAGGTCGGGCGCGGCGGATGGACTTTCTGACCCGGGCATTGACCGTCGTGGCGGAGTGCGGCGGGGAGGCGATGAGCTTCTGGGCCGGCGTGCCCAAGCCGGGCGTAACAGCCGAACAAGCCCGCGGCTGGCTGCTGGAGGGCGTGGAGGAGATCGTGCGCCGCGCCGAGGCCATGAGCGTGGTGGCGGCGCTGGAGCCGGAACCCGGCATGCTGGTGGAGACGGTTGACGACTGGAAGGCGCTCGGCCTGCCGGGCCTGAAGCTCGCCTTGGATACGGGGCACTGCCTGGTGACCGGTGAGCGGGATCCGGCAGCGGCGGTGCGGGAGTTTGCCGGCGTGTTGGGCACGGTGACGATCGAGGACATGAAGCGCGGCTCCCACATCCACCTGCCGTTCGGCGAGGGCGACATGGACGTGCCGGGCGTGTTGGCGGCGTTGCGTGAGATCGCGTTCCCCAAGCTGATCTGCGTCGAACTGTCGCGCGAGAGCCACCGCGCGGACACGATGATCCCGGCCGCGCTGGCGGCACTGCGGACGGCGAGTGCGGTTTCAGCATGAGAATTTGCTTCCTCTCCCGCCGGTTCTTCCCCGCCATCTCCGGAATGAGCGTCTATGCGCTCAACCTGCTGCGCGAGCTCGTCGCCGCCGGGCACGACGTGACCATGATCAGCCAGTATCGCGGCGACCCGCTCGGCATCCGCGTTTATGGCGGCGGTCCCCCGCCCGAGGTGCCCGGCGTGCGGGTGATCGGGCTCGAGCAGGTGGGCGAGCAGGACGGCGGCGACTTCGAGACGGACGTCGCCAACATGAAGGCCGCGATCCTGCGCGAACATGCGCGCCGCCCGTTCGACATCCTGCACGCGCAGTACGGCTACCCCTGCGGCTGGGCCGTGCTCGAGGC
>CAXTVQ010000057.1:0-34098 GCA_964247705.1 uncultured Acetobacteraceae bacterium
GTGGCGCAGTCGCAGCACGAACTGGGCACGCGTTTCACCACGCTGACCAAGATGGCCGACCAGATGCAGATCTATAAATACTGCGTCCACAACGTCGCCCACAGCTACGGCAAGACGGCGACGTTCATGCCGAAGCCGATCTACGGCGACAACGGCACCGGCATGCACACCCACCAGTCGATTTGGAAGGAAGGCAAGCCGCTGTTCGCCGGGAACGGCTACGCGGACCTGTCGGAGATGTGCCTGTATTACATCGGCGGCATCATCAAGCACGCCAAGGCGCTGAATGCGTTCACCAACCCGAGCACCAACAGCTACAAGCGCCTGATCCCCGGCTTCGAGGCGCCGGTGCTGCTGGCCTACTCGTCGCGCAACCGCTCGGCGTCCTGCCGCATCCCCTACACCACGAGCCCCAAGGGTAAGCGGGTGGAGGTCCGCTTTCCGGATCCGTCGGCCAACCCCTATTTGGCCTACGCGGCGTTGATGATGGCCGGCATGGATGGCATCCGCAACAAGATCCACCCCGGCGACCCGATGGACAAGGACCTTTACGACCTGCCGCCGGAGGAGCTGAAGGGCATTCCCACGGTGTGCGGCTCGTTGCGGGAAGCGCTGGGTGCGCTGGCCGCGGACCATGAATTCCTGCTCGCGGGCGACGTGTTCTCGACCGACCAGATCGAGAGCTACATCGAGCTGAAATGGGCCGAGGTATACCGCTTCGAACATACCCCGCACCCGGTCGAGTTCGAGATGTACTACTCGGTCTAATGCCTGGCCACGATCCTCCCTCTGACCGGGGGGAGGATCGCACTCGCTTCGGCCTCTCGCGCGGGCGGGCCCACGGAGCTGCAATGATCGGCCTCGCACTCATCCTCGCCGCAGCCCTTGCAGCGTGCGCTGCAGCCATCGGGCCGGCCCAAGCCGCCTGCAGATTGTCTGCCCGCGCCACCATCCAGCTTACCCGCGTCGGCACCGGCATCCTCGTGCCGGTCACCATCAACGGCATGACGGTCCAGTTTCTGCTGGATACAGGTGCCGAGCGCACCGTCGTTGGGCTGGCAGCCGCCGACCGGCTCCACATCGCCCGCGACGAGTGGGTGAGCACGGATATCCAGGGCGCCGGCGGCAGGGACCGGCGGCGGCTCGGCCGGCCGGCCTCCATCACGTTGGGCAACCTCGCGCTGCGGCGCCGCACGGTCGCCGCCGACAACTCCGTGGTGATCGGCCCGATCGCGGAGGCGCTGGACGGCACCCCGATCGCCGGCCTGCTCGGTCAGGATTTCCTCTCGCCCTACGACCTGGACCTCGATCTCGCCGCCAACACGCTGACCCTGTACGACGTCGAGGGCTGCTCGGGCCGCTTCCTGCCTTGGCCTGGCCCCTATCAGGCAGTGGCTGCGTGGCGCCCGGTGCGCAACATCCTTGCCGTGCCGCTCAAGATCGGCGGTTCGGACGTGGAAGCCGAACTCGACACGGGCGCCCTGCACAGCGTGGTGACGCTGCCGGGCATGGTGCAGCTCGGCCTCGCCGCGGGCGGCAACGATACGGTGCGCGGCTTTGGCCCGGACAGCGTGGCGGCCCGTATGCAGGACTTCGCGGCCGTGCAGGTTGGCCCCCTGCCGGCAGGGAAATTGGCCATGCTGATCTCGCCGATCCGTACCTTGCGCAGTATCGGGGCCTTGCTCGGCGCGGACTGGCTATCGGGCCGCCATGTCTGGATCTCGTGGGCGACCGACCAGCTTTTTGTCGCATACCCGGGCTAGCGGGACGCCACATTGCGTTTCGTTGATCGGCCAAGCCGCAGACTTGGGTTCGCAACCGCGGGCAACGCTCACCATATGCCACACAGCGAAACGTCGCATATAGCAAATGAAAGGCTGTAAAATGAGACGCTTGATGTTCACTGGGATCGCGCTCGTCATGGCCAGTGCAGCCCCTAGCTACGCGCAGAGCGCCACGGCGACGCCGGGCCACGTCGCTGGCAGGACAGTGCGCACGACAGGTCACGTAACGAGGGGCGCCGTCGGTACGGCTGGGCATGTGGCGGGCACGACCGTGAGAACGGCCGGTAGCGTGGCCGGCACGACCGTCGGCGTAGCCGGCGACGTTGCCGGTGGCGCCGTGCATGCGGCCGGCAGTGTCGCCAACGGCATTGTACGGGCGATCCCGTAGCCATGATGCTCCCTCGGGGTCCGAGGGAGCATCTCCCGCCGGTCTAGCGGATATCCAGGCGGCGCTCCTCCATAACGTCCAGCAAGGCATGCGCCACGAGCCGGGGCAACCGCGCCAGCGAGAACCGGCGGCGGACACGGAAACGGCGAACCCGGGCACGGTCGCCGCCCAACACGCGAACGAGTTCGTCCACCGACGTGAGCCCGTCCACCAGGCCCAACTCCACACCGCGTGATCCCAGGCAGTAGCTCCCGTCGAACACCGCCGGGTCGGCCGACAGCCGGGCCCCGCGACGCTCCCGCACCCAGCCGATGAACCGCTCGTGGATGCCGGACATCAAGTCCCGGACGAAGGCCACATCCTCCGGCCGCTCCGGACGGAACGGGTCGAGCCGCGCCTTGTTCTGTCCTGCGGTGTAAAGCCGTCGCTCCACGCCGTAGCGGTCGATCAACTGGTCGAAGCCGAAGCCGCCCCCCACCACGCCGATCGAGCCCACGATGCTCATGGAACTGGCGTGGATCTGGTCCGCGGCGCAGGCCAGCCAGTAGCCGCCGGACGCACCCGCCTCGCCGATCACGGCATGAACCCTGGCCCCCGCCTTGTCCGCCCGCCGCCGGATCAGGCCGGCGATCAACTCCGATTGCACCGGAGAGCCGCCCGGGCTGTCGATGTCCAGGATCACGGCCCCGCCGCGCTTGACGGAGGCAAAGGCGCGCTCGATCAGCGGCCCGGCCGAGCGCAAGCTGAGAGCGCCCTCCCGCCCGGCGATGATGCCTTGCAACTCGATGATGGGAATGCGCGTCCGGCGCCAGAAAAGCAGGTTCATGCCCTCAAAGAGGGTCGGCCGCGGCGGTCTGCAATAGGCTCAGCGCTCACCCTGCACGAGCTTCAATGTTCGTGCTGTGCACGGTCCAGGGCACGCGCCCACGCGCCGGACGCGACCTCGCCGGCCCACCACCGGTCCACCTCGGTGACGAACGCCGGGTCCTGTGGAAGCATGAACGCCTTCTCGAGCCGGGTGAACGGGGCGGGCACGGCGGCCGCGCATAGTTCGGGGTGGAGCAGCGCCTGGTGGTCCACCTCGATCCCGTCGGTCACCATCACGTCCTCCCGTCCCGCCACGATCTCGTCGAACACGCTGACATTGTCTGGGTGGACGGTAAGCCGGGCCCGCGGAAAATGGCTGCGGGCAAAGGCTTCGTTCGAGGCTCCGGGATTGACCACGACGCGCACACCCGGCTGGTCGATGCTGGCGACCGTGGTGAACCGGTCCTTGTCGGCACAGCGCACGATCGGGCGCTTGCCGTCCACCAGTGTCGCGGTCGAGAAGGCGGCGATCTTTTCACGTTCGGGCAGGATGGTGACGCCGCCGATCGCGATGTCGAACTTTCCGGCCTGGAAATCCTGGTTCAACGTCGCCCAAGTGGTAGGCACGAACTCGACCCTGGCGCCGATCTCGTGCGCAAGCTGCCGCACCATATCGATTTCCGCACCTTGATAGCTCCCGTCCGCCTCCCGGAATGCGAATGGCTTGTAGTCGCCCGTGGTGCCGACCCGGAGGACACCGCTGGCCTTCACACGCTCGAAGCTCGGGGCGAGGTCGGCAGCAGCGGCAGCGGACACTGCAAGCCATGGCAGCAGGGCGAGAAAGGCGGTTCTTACGCGCTTGGTTTGCAGCAAAACACGTCTCCAGCAAGATTTTGTGTGGCAGCAAGGCCGCAAACCATCATTGGTAAATGCGGCTTTACGGTAACAGTGTTGGAAATTTGGCGCAGTTGCATTGCCACCTACGGTTTAGAGGGCATAATTCAGTCTCGTCTCGAAGCTGCCCTCCCAGGAGATTTGTCGATGCGCAAGCTCGCAATGCTGGCCACCGCTTTGGTGAGCCTTGGTTACGCCGTTCCATCCTTTGCCCAGGGCGAGAGCGGCCCGCAACCGGGTCTGCCGCCCGGCGCCGCCATCGATGCCCCGAATGCCGGCCAACCGCCGCCGAGCGGGCGTATCAACACCACCGATCCCAGCCGCACGACCGCTTACCCGTCCGGCTCCACCACGAGCCGCCCGACCGCGCGGGTCCGCCGCGCCCGCCGCCGCGCCGCCCGCCGTGCTGCCCGTACACAGGCGGCGCCGGCCACAGTGGCACCGTCGGCGCCCGTCAGCCAGTAAGGTCCGCAGGGGCCAGAGCAACCAGAGCGGCGCCTGTGATCAGGCGCCGCTCTGACCCTTGGTTTCGATGGCTCGGCCGGCGTTCACGACGGCCTTCGTTCCTCGCGCTCAACGGCTCGCGAGCAGATCAACCGGACCACGGTCCCGGCGTTGGCCCGGCATCGTCACATTCGTTCCGGTGGTCCAATGCGCGTCATTTCACTCTCGGTCTGTGCCGTCATGGCCAGCCTCGCCTTTTCCCCGCTCGGTGCGCTCGCCGCCGCCAGCGATCAGCAACAGGTTGTCGACGGCGCTACCTCCGCTGTTCTGCAGATGCGCCAAGCGCGCGGTTTCACCCGGTCGGGCGTTCTGGCCCGTGCCAAGGCCGCCTTGATCGTGCCGCATGCGTTGCGCGGCGCCGTCGGTATCGGTCTTCAGGGCGGCCGGGCGCTTCTGGTCGAGAACAAGGGCGGCCGCTGGAGTGACCCGGCGTTCTACACCGTCGGCGGGGTTTCCATTGGGCCGCAGATCGGTGGCGAGGCGACCACCAGCGTCTTGCTGATCATGACGGACCGGGCACTGGACAAGCTGCTTCAGCCATCCAACGCAACCGCCGGTGCACAGGCAACCCTGACCGCAGCGCGCTTCGACGCGAACAGGGTCGCGCAACTGGGCGGAGCGGACGTGATCATCTGGTCAAGCAGCGAGGGCGCGTTTGCCGGCGCCAATGTCGACCTGACCGGGTTCACGCAAGACAGCGCGGCAAACCGGGCCTACTACGGCTCGCCATCGGACGCCTCCGCCGTGTTCGACCGCCCGGTTGGCAGCGTGGCGGATGCCAGGCTGCGCGCAGCACTCTAGCGCCGGGTAAGATGCAACCCCGCTTTGGGTTCACGCGCGGACGGCAACCCTTCCGCTAGCCTTGGTTTCGCACCTGGTCTACTCCCGTGCCAAAGCGGGAGGGATCGGCGTGGACTACACGTTCCACTTCGGAGAGGTGTGGGACGCATGGCCGGAATTTCTGGACGGCGCGCTCTTCACGCTCTGGCTGTCCGGCGTGTCCATGGCGATCAGCCTCGCCGTCGCCATCTTCGGCGCTCTCGCCCGTACGTCCGGGCCCGCATGGCTACGCGCGCTCGTGGCGGCCTATGTCGAGCTGATCCGCAACACGCCGTTTCTCGTCCAGGTGTTCCTGATCTTCTTCGGCCTGCCCACGGTCGGGTTGCGGCTCGATGCGAACCAGGGTGCCTTGATCGCCATGGTGCTGAACGGCACAGCCTACACGATCGAGATCATCCGCGCCGGGATCGAGGCAATCGGCCACGGCCAGGTGGAGGCTGGCCGCGCGCTCGGGCTGCACGGGTTCGGCGTGTTCCGCCTCATTGTGTTGCCGCAGGCGTTGCGCGTGGTGGTGGCGCCGCTCGGGAGCCAGTTCATCCTGCTGATGCTGAACTCCTCCATCGTGAGCGTGATCGCCGCCGATGACCTCACGGCCGCGGCCCAGGACGTCGCCGGACGCACCTTCCGCTCGTTCGAGTCGTTCATAACCGTCACCATCGTCTACCTCGTGCTTTCCTTGTTGTTTCAGGCGGTGTTCGCCGCGCTGGAACGGCTCGCATTCGGCCGCAAGGTTGCCGCGCGGTGAGAACGTTCGGCTTCGGCGACCTGGTCTTCCTGTTGCTCGCGATGCGCTGGACCCTCGTGCTGTCCGCGGGCGCCTTCGTCTTCGGCGGGTTGATCGGCGCGGCGATCGCACTGGCCCGGCTCTCCACCCGATGGCCGCTGCGGTGGCTGTCGATCGGCTACATCCGCCTGTTCCAGGGCACGCCCTTGCTGCTCCAGCTCTTCCTCGTCTTCTTTGGCGGCGATCTGATCGGGCTGGACCTTGGACCGTACGTCTCGGCGATCCTCGGTTTGAGCCTGAATGCCGGTGCTTTCCTGGGCGAGATCTGGCGCGGCGCATTGCAGTCGGTGCCGAAGGGCCAAACCGAGGCAGCCCGCGCGCTCGGCCTCGGCTATGCCGCCCGGATGCTGCGCGTGGTGGGGCCGCAGGCGTTGCGTATCGCGATCCCGCCCACGGTGGGCTACCTGGTCAACCTGGTGAAAAGCACGTCGCTCGCCGCGATCATCGGTTTCGTGGAGCTGACCCGGGCGGGGCAGATGATCAACAACGCGACCTTTCAGCCCTTCAAGATTTTTGGGATTGTCGCCTTGCTCTACTTCCTGCTTTGCTGGCCTCTCACGATCGTGAGCCGCCGTCTTGAGACTCGGTTAGCGGTTGCGCAGCGACGATGAGAAACGCGTGCGAGAAGAAACGCGGCTGAAAAAGGGGTTCGGGATGAAAGTCTGGAAGATCGGTGCCGCGGTCGCGATGTTGGCGATCGGATGGCTGCTCGGCATGGCAACGGCCCGCGCGCAGACCGTGGACGAGATCGTCAGCCGGGGCACCATCAACATCGGCGTGCTGGTGGACCTGCCGCCCTATGGTTTGCTGAACGACAAGCAGGAACCGGACGGCTACGACATCGAAGTCGCCAAGCTGATCGGCCAGTATATGGGCGTGAAGGTCAATCTAGTGCCGCTGACCAGCCCGAACCGGATCCCTTTCCTGCTGACCAACAAGGTCGACCTTCTGGTGGCCACATTCGGCATCACGCCCGAGCGGGCCAAGCAGGTGATGTTCTCGATCCCCTACGCCGCGATCGAGAACGTGATCTTCGCCGCGAAGGACAAGCACATCGCGACACTCGACGACCTCAAGGGTCTACGCGTCGGCGTGCCGCGCGGCAGCGTGCAGGACGTGCTGCTGACCAAGCGCTTCGGCAACACCGTCAAAGTGTCGCGCTTCGACGACGACCCGAGCACCTATCAGTCGCTGATCGCCGGCCAGGTGGACGCGGTAGCCGAGACCGGGCTGACCGGGGACGAATTCTACGCCCGCAACCCCGGCGCCAATATCGAGCGCAAGGTGATCCTACTGCAGCAGCCGAACGGCGTCACCATGCGAGCGAACCAGTGGAGCTTGCACCAGTGGGTGAATACGTTCGTCTATTTCACCAAGAATGATGGCGAGTTGGATGCGCTATGGCAGAAGTGGTTCCACAAGCCGCTGCCGACACTGCCGACATTCTGATCCCTAGCTTTGACTACGAGGTTCAGCCCGGCCCAATAAACCCTGGATAGCGTTCAACATCTGCGCCGAGCCAAACGGCTTGCGCAGCAGCCGCTCGCAGCAGGACAGGCGGCCGACGCGCGATAGCATATCCGGACGCCCGGTCATGAAGACCACCGGACGGTCCGGATGGTGTTCGTGGAAGCTACGGGCGACGTCGATCCCGTCCGCCGAACCCGGCATCTGTATATCGGTGAGCAGGACATCGAAGCCGTTACGGCCTCTCAACAGATCACAGGCGGCATCCCCGTTCTCGGCGGACACGACGACGTAACCGGCATCCTCAAGCGTCTCGGCAATGGTGACACGGATCAGGCCCTCGTCTTCGACCAACAGAACGCAATATGACATACGATGATATACCCTACGCGAAGACCGCTGTGTTACTCTTTGTTTAGACACAGGTGCGTTGATCGCCTCGTAAGATTCCCGCGAGCGGCGGGGGTCATCGCAATCTGGCCGACGCTCGTTGCGCGCTTGCACCACTGGTCTCGTTCGGCTACCTACGCCGCTGCGTCGGCACCCCTGGAGGCCGGCTGCGCGCGTTTGCGGGTCATCCCGCACGCATCATCACGCACGGAGTGTCTTCATGGCCAATTTCACCACGATCACGGCCGAGACGCGCGAGCTTGCAGGTAAGGGGGCGGCACGCGCGACACGGCGGGCAGGAAAAGTTCCTGCCGTTATCTACGGCGTTAAGCAAACACCGGAACTTATCGCCCTGGATCCACGCGATATCAGCCGCGAGCTGATCCGCGGCGGATGGCGTTCGCGCCTGTTCGAGCTTTCGGTGGGCGACAGCAAACAGCGCGCCCTCATGCGCGCCGTGCAGTTCCATCCAGTCTCCGACAAGCCGGAGCACGTGGACTTCCAAAGGCTGGCGCCGGGGGAGGCGATCCGCGTGGCCGTGAAGGTCAACTTCATCAACGACGCGACGTCGCCGGGTCTGAAGCGCGGCGGCATGCTCAACGTCGTTCGCCATACCGTCGAGGTGCTGGTCGATCCGGACCATGTGCCGGAGGCATTCGAGGCGGATTTGGGCGCACTCGACATCAACGACAACATCCGGTTCTCGGACCTGACGGGCACTGCGGACGTCAAGCCGACGATCCTGGACCGCGACTTCGTGGTGGCGACGGTCGCGGCACCCACGAAGGCAGCGGAGGTTCCGGTTGCCGACGGTGCTGCCGCGCCGGCTGCTCCGGCGAAGGGTGGCACCAAGGCCCCGTCGAAGCCCGCCGCCAAGAAGTAGGGCGTGCGGCTGTGGGTAGGGCTCGGCAATCCCGAGCCCGGCATGGCCCGGCAGCGCCACAACATCGGCTTCATGGCCGTGGACCGGATCGCCGAGCGCTGGGGGTTCAGCCCCTGGCGCTCCCGTTTCAAGGGTCTCGTGGCCGAGGGCAGCATTGGGGGCCAAAAGATCATGGCGCTCAAGCCGATGACCTACATGAACGATAGCGGCACGGCCGTGCAACCGGCCGCTGCCTTCTTCAAATTGGAACCCGGCGACATCGCAGCGTTCCACGATGAGTTGGACCTCACCCCCGGCAAGCTGCGCGTGAAGCGGGGTGGCGGTGCGGCCGGGCATAACGGGTTGCGGAGCATGGACCGCCAACTGGGCACTCCCGACTACTGGCGGGTGCGGCTCGGCATCGGCCACCCAGGCCACAAGGACAAGGTGCTCGGCCACGTGCTGAACGATTTCGCCAAGGTGGACCAACCCTGGCTATCCGCCCTGCTGGACGCGGTGGCGGACGCCGCGCCCTTGCTGGCAGGCGGGCAGCCGGAGCAGTTCATGTCCAAGGTGGCTCTGGCCACGGCGCAGGAGGGCTGAATGGGCTTCAATTGCGGTATCGTGGGCCTGCCCAACGTCGGTAAGTCGACGCTGTTCAACGCGTTGACGGCGACCGCCGCGGCCCAGGCGGCCAATTACCCGTTCTGCACCATCGAACCGAACGTGGGCCGCGTCGCGGTGCCCGATCCGCGGCTGGCGGCGCTCTCCGCGATCGGCAAATCGGCCAAAATCGTCCCGACCAGCCTCGAATTCGTGGACATCGCCGGATTGGTCCGCGGCGCCAGCAAGGGCGAGGGACTCGGCAACCAATTCCTCGCCAACATCCGCGAGGTGGACGCGATCGTCCACGTGCTGCGCTGCTTCGACGACGATGACGTGACCCATGTCGAGGGCAGCATCGATCCGCTTCGCGACGCCGAGACGGTCGAGACCGAGCTGATGCTGTCCGATCTGGACAGCCTCGAGAAGCGGTTGATACCTGCCCAGAAAAAGGCCCGCGGCGGCGACCGGGATAGTGCCGCCGCCGTCGCCGTCATGGAACCGCTGATCGCCGCGTTGCAGGCCGGCCGGCCGGCACGCACCGCGATCCCGGCCGGCGAAGCGGAGGCGGTGCGGCGGCTGCAATTGCTTACCTCCAAGCCGGTGCTCTACGTGTGCAACGTGGCCGAGGAGGATGCGGCACAGGGCAACGCCCGCTCCGCCGCCGTCGCTGCCATGGCGGCTAAGGAAGGTGCGGCGAGCGTCGTCGTCTCCGCCGCGATCGAGGCCGAGGTGAGCCAGTTGCCGGAAGAAGACCGGGCCGAGTTCCTGACCGGCCTTGGCCTCGAGGATTCCGGGTTGGACCGGGTGATCAGGGCCGGCTACGGGCTTCTGGGGCTGGTCACGTATTTCACGGTCGGCCCGAAGGAGACGCGGGCCTGGACGATCACGGCCGGCACTAAAGCGCCCCAGGCTGCGGCGGTGATCCACAATGATTTTGAGCGTGGTTTCATCGCCTGCGAAACTATCGCGTACGATGACTATGTCTCGCTCAAGGGTGAAGCGGGTGCAAAAGAAGCAGGGCGCATGCGGGTGGAGGGACGCGATTACACCGTGCGAGACGGCGACGTGTTGCTTTTCCGCTTCAACGTCTGAGTATCACGCCGTTCCGGAACTTCGCCGATGATCGTTGGTTACTTTACGCAGGTGTAAAGGAGTTGTGCTGTGAGCATCATCGGTTGGATCATCTTCGGCCTTATTGCAGGGTTCATCGCCAGCAAAATCGTCAACAAGCAGGGTGAGGGCGTTTTCGTCGACATCATCCTGGGAATCATAGGTGCTGTCGTCGGCGGCTACCTCGTCTCGTTCTTTACCGGCGGCCAGTGGCAGAACCACTTCGACATTCCAAGCATGATCGTGTCCATCGTCGGCGCAGTCGTCGTGCTGTTCCTCTATCACGCCATTTTCGGCCGCCGTACGACGTACTAAGCCTCTGGTGCAGGAACCGAGCGTCACCGCTCAGTTCCTGTCGCCATCGTGGATACCCCGTGTCGGACAGCCGTCCGACACGGGCCGTTTCGACCTTACTCAGCCTAAACCGTGAACTGTTCCATGATGATCCGCTCGGATAGCGCCATGTCCGGGTCGAACAGCACTGTCCAGGCGAGCGACCGGTCCTCGCTCACCGCCACCGAGGCCACGTTGCGCACTTCGAACGCGTCGGCGACAGCGGCGACTGGGCGCTTATCCGGCTCCAAGACTTCGAACAGCACGTCCGCCGTGCTCGGCAGCAGGGCGCCCCGCCAGCGCCGTGGCCGGAACGCGCTGATCGGCGTGAGCGGCAACAAATTGGCCGAAAGCGGCACGATCGGGCCGTGCGCCGAGAGGTTATAGGCCGTGGAACCGGCCGGCGTGGATACCAGCACGCCGTCACAGATCAACTCCGGCAGCCGCACGCGCCCATCGATCGAGATGCGGATCTTGGCTGCCTGGCGCAATTGCCGCAGCAGGCTGACCTCGTTCAGCGCTACCGCTTCCTCGACGGCGCCCGTCTGCGTCACCGCGTGCATGCGCAACGGATGCAACATGGCGGCTTGGGCCAAAGCGAGGCGGTGCGGCAGGTCCTCCTCGTTGAACGGGTTCATCATGAAGCCGACGGAGCCGCAGTTCATGCCGTAGATCGGCGTCGGCTGCCCGGTCATCGCGTGCAGCGTCTCCAGCAGGTGGCCGTCCCCGCCCAGCGCCACGATGACCTGCGCTTCGTCCACGGGCACGTCCCCGTAACGTTCCATCAACCGCGCCCGGCTTGCCTCGGCCACGTCCGTGCGGGCGGCCACGAACGCGATCCGCTCCACGGGCCCAGCGGTCGGGTTCTCGACCACCGAGGCGCTCATACGATTGTCAGTTCGGGTCGAATCTAGGTTCGGCGCGGGCCGTCCGCGTCGGCTCCACCCGCCGGTTGGGCGACGGGGCAGGCCGGTCGGCAGCAGCCGAGCGGTCGGATGCGCGTTCGACAGCGGCAGGCCGTGGCGGGATCGGCGGACGCCGGGCCGGTTCGGCCCAACGGCGGGGCGCCTCCAGATCCGGCTCGTACTCGACGCGGCCCGGCTCCGGCAACCGCAACACCAGGCTGCGGATTTCGCCCTGGATCTCATCCAGCCGCGCCTCGACCACGTCCAGCCGGCCCTTCAAGCCGAACACGCTGAACGGCATCAGCAGGAATGCCAGGCAGAACAGCCCCGCCACCACCAGCAGCACGAAGCCAACCCACGGCGGCGCCCAATCCGGCAAGGTGAACGGCAACGTCATGCGGAGAGGTTAGCGAAAACCAGCGCTTACGCCTAGCTTGTTGCCGCTCGACAATCTGCCAATCGGGCCCGAGTCTCGGTTGGCTCAGAGTTTGGCGTCCCCGACTGAATGGAAGTCCGATGAAGCTGCTCATACCGGGTCCGGTTACCACCCAGGCCGCCGTCCGCGCCGCCGCCGCGCAGGATTACGCTCCGTGGGACAACGACTTCCGCACCCTGGTCGCCGACATCCGCGCGCGCGTGCTGGGCATCGCCCGCGTCGATGCGGGCACTCACGCCACCCTGCCGCTGCAAGGCTGCGGACACTTCATGATGGAGGCAGCGGTGCGGACCTTCGTGCCAGCGGGGAGCCGCATCCTGGTGCCGGATACCGGCTCCTACGCCCGCCGCGCCATGCGGTTGGCCCATGAGGTGGGGGTGACCGCCACGACGCTTGCCGTTGCCGAGAACGAGCGCGCCGATCCGGCCGCCCTACAGGCAGCGCTCGAGGCGGACCCCTCCATCAGCCACGCCGTGCTGGTCTACAGCGAGACCGGCACCGGCATCATCCACGACGTTCCGGCGCTGGCGCAGGCCGCCGGGCGGGCCGGCCGCCGCGTGATCATCGACGCCGTGTCGGCGTTCGGCGCCTTGCCGCTGGACCTCTCCGCGCTGCCGATGGTGGACCTGGCCCTGTTCACCTCCAACAAATGCCTCGAAGCACTTCCCGGCATGTCCTTTGCCGTGGCGCGGGTGGACCGGCTGGTCGCGTGCCAGGGCCAGGCACGCGGTTGGTCGTTCGACCTGGCGGACATCTACCAGCACACGTTGCGCGCCGGGTGGGGCACGTCCCGCTTCACGCCGCCGGCCCAGGTGCTGGCCTCGTTCCGCACGGCGCTCGATTTGTATGACGCGGAGGGCGGCCAACCCGCACGGCTGGCGCGCTACACCGCCAATGCCCGCGCCCTGTATGACGGCGTGCAGCAACTCGGCTTGCGCCCGGTGCTGCCGGCGGCGATGCAGGGACCGATCGTGCTGAACGTGAACGCCCCCGCGCACCCGGCGTGGTCGCTGCAGGGCTTCGTGGATGCCGTGAAGGCGCGTGGCTACGTCCTCAGCAACTGGTACGACACGGCCCAGCCGTCGTTCCGGGTCGGCTGCATCGGCGCCATCACGCCGGAGGACATGCGCGGCGCGGTCGCCGCCATGGGCGAGGCGATCACGGAACTCGGCATCACCGTCGCCGAGGCCGCCTGATGCGCAGCGACATCGAGATTGCGGACGCGACCCCGCTCCACCCGATCGGCGAGGTGGCCGCCCAGCTCGGAATCCCGGACGAGGCGCTGATCCCGTACGGCCGCACCAAGGCCAAGATCGGCATGGACTACATTGCGGGGTTAGCAGGCCGTCCGGACGGCGCGCTGGTGCTGGTGACGGGGATCAGCCCGACGCCGGCCGGAGAGGGCAAGACCACGACCACGATCGGGCTGGGGGACGCGCTGCGCCGCATCGGCCGCCGTGTGGCGATCTGCCTGCGGGAGCCGTCGCTCGGGCCGTGCTTCGGCGTGAAAGGCGGCGCCACCGGCGGCGGCATGGCGCAGGTGGCGCCGATGGCCGAGATCAACCTGCATTTCACCGGCGACTTCCACGCCATCACCGCGGCCAACAACCTGCTGGCCGCGATGCTGGACAACCACGTCTACTGGGGCAACGAGCTCGGCATCGACACCCGCCGGGTGAACTGGCGCCGCGCGCTGGACATGAACGACCGGGCGCTGCGTGGCCTGGTGGTCGGGTTGGGCGGGGCTGCGAACGGCGCTCCGCGGGAGGACGGGTTCGACATCACCGTGGCGTCCGAGGTGATGGCCGTGCTGTGCCTGTCGCGCGACCTGGCCGACCTGCAGGAGCGCCTCGGCCGCATGGTGGTGGCCCCCGGCCGCGACGGCCCGGTGACGGCGCGCATGCTGAAGGCGGATGGCGCGATGGCGGCGCTGCTGCGCGACGCGCTGCAGCCGAACCTGGTGCAGACGCTGGAGGGCAGCCCGGCCCTGGTGCATGGCGGCCCGTTCGCCAACATCGCCCACGGCTGCAACTCGGTAATGGCGACCCGGCTCGGGCTCAAGCTCGCGGACGTGGTGGTGACGGAAGCCGGGTTCGGCGCCGACCTGGGCGGCGAGAAGTTCCTCGACATCAAGTGCCGCTCCGCCGGCCTCGCCCCCGCCTGCTGCGTGGTGGTGGCGACCGTCCGCGCGCTCAAGATGCATGGCGGGGTCAAGCGCTCGGACCTGGGCGCCGAGGACGTGGCGGCGGTGCGGGCAGGGGTGGTGAACCTGGCGCGGCACGTGGAGAACATGGGTAAGTTCGGCCTGCCGGTGGTCGTGGCGATCAACCGGTTCACCGGGGACACGGACGCCGAGTACGCCGCGATCCGCGCGGCGCTGCCGGACACCGAAATGGTGCTGTGCTCGCACTGGGCCGACGGCGGCGCGGGGGCCGAGGATCTGGCGCGCGCGGTAATGGCGCGGGTGGAGGCGGGGACGGCCCGTTACCGGCCGTTGTATCCGGACGCGATGCCGCTGGCCGAAAAGCTGCGCACCGTCGCGCGGGAGATCTATCGCTCCTCGGATGTCGCAATCCCCACCGCGGTCGCCAAGCGGCTGGCCGCGTTCGAGGCGGCAGGGCATGGCGGGCTGCCGGTGTGCATCGCCAAGACGCAATACAGCTTCAGTGCCGACGCGACGGCGTTGGGTGCGCCCACGGGGCATGTCTTACCGGTGCGGGAGGTGCGGTTGTCCGCGGGGGCCGGGTTCGTAGTCGCGGTGTGCGGCGAGATCATGACGATGCCGGGCTTGCCGCGGCACCCGGCGGCGGAGGGGATAGGGCTGGCAGCGGATGGGCGGGTGACGGGGCTGTTCTGATCCCAACCCCGCCGTAGGAGGTGGAGTGCCGAAGCGCACTCCACCCTACGACACAAGCCCATCTGCGGCTTCCTGACCCGACAGATAGGCGCCTCCTACCGTCCCCGCCAGACCGTCCGTCCGTGTTGCCTCCCCTGCGAACACCAGCCGTCCGCCGGCGAGTGGCCGCCCCAGCGCCGCCCGCGCACCCACGTGACCCGGCAGCGCATAGGCGTAGGACCCGCCGAACAACGGATCGCTCGCCCAGCGCGTCACCACCGCCCCCGGCCGGAACGCCGCATCCGCACGCGCCCCGAACAACGCCCGCCACTGCCCCCGCACCCAGGCCTCCGCCTCGTCGCCGCGCTCGATCTCCGCCGCGTGGCTGCCGCCGGCGAAGCAGGTTACATGCTCCGAGCCATGCGCCCAGGCCACGACCGACATTGCCGGCGTGTCCACCGCCGGCACGAACTGGTCCATGCCGCACCAGTTAGGCAGGTCCAAACGGTCGGTCCCCGCCGCCCGCAACGCAACCTTGTTCAGCACGCCCATCGGCAGGCCGGCGATGGCGCCTTGCACGTCGCCGGGCAAGGACGGCGTGAACCGGATGGCGCCGCTCGCGAGCACGCCCGTCGACACCGTCATGATGCAGGCATCGGCCTGGATCGTGCCGGCGCTGGTCTCCACCGCGACGCCCGGCCCGTCCCAGCGCACGGCGGATGCAGGCGTGTTCAATCGCACCTCGCCGGCCGCCTCGCCCAAGCACCGCGCCAGGAATGCGCCGAGACCGCCCACCACCTCCCGGTTGGCGCCCTCCAGCCGATTGGCCTGCCAGTCGCGGACGCTGAGCGCACGCGCGTCGGTAGCGGCGATCACGGGCGCCTCCCAGTTCAGCACGGACGGCAGCCAGGACTGGCCTAAGACCGGGGAGGCAGCCTCCGCCAGGCTGCAATCCGGGCCGTCCAGCGCCGTGCGCATCTGCCGTTCGAAGGCCTGCTCCGCCGCAGCGTACGCCTCGAGGTCGGACGAGGCCGCGAACCGGCCCGGCAGGCGCGTGCGTTCCACACGGACCGTTGCGGTGTCGATCGTCCGTTCGCCCGCCTCCTGCGCCAGAACCGCGAGCGGGTTGCGTTCAGCGGCGTGCAGCCACGAGGCGCCGTGGTCGAACCAGGTGCCGAGCAGGGCCGGGTGCGTGGTGTGTGCCCGACCGCCGATCCGGCCCGAAGCCTCCACCACGGTCACGACACCACCCCGCCGGCGCAACGCTGCAGCGGCGGCGAGACCAGCGACCCCCGCTCCAACCACAACCACTCTCATGCCCCGTGCCCCGCGAACGCCATCATCGCTCCCTGCAACTGCCTCATCCTCCTGTGCTATGGTGTCCTACGGCCAGACAGCGCGCAGGAGCACCGATGTTCTTCCCCGGTTTCACGCTGACCACGACCACGGTGCCCGGCGGCACGGTCCGCTACCGTGTCGGTGGCTCGGGCCCCGCGCTGCTGCTGCTACATGGCAACCCGCAGACCCATTTCATGTGGCACCACGTCGCCCCCGTGATGGCCCGCCGCTTCACCGTCATCTGCCCGGACCTGCGCGGCTACGGCGGCAGCGAGAAACCGCCCGTGACGCCGGACCACGCCCCCTACGCCAAGACCGAGATGGCCCGCGACGTGGCGGACCTGATGGCCCAACTCGGCCACGAGAGCTACGCCGTCGCCGCCCATGACCGCGGCGCCCGCGTGGCTCACCGCCTGGCGCTCGACAACCCGCAGCGCGTGACCAAGCTGGCCGTGATGGACATCGTGCCCACCATCGAGCATTTCGAGCGGGCGGACATGGCCTTCGCGCTCGGCTACTACCACTGGTTCTGGTTCGCGCAGCCGCACCCGTTTCCCGAGGACCTGATCGACAAATCCCCCGATACCTGGTTCGCCGCGCATACCGGCCACGGCGCCGGCATCCCCGCCTATTTCGACCCGGAAGCGCTCGAGGACTACCTGCGCGCCGCGCACGACCCGGCGGCCATCGCCGGCATGTGCGAGGACTACCGCGCCGCCGCCACCATCGACCTGGTGCACGACCGCATGAGCCGCGCCGAGGGCCGCCAGGTGCAGTGCCCGATGCTTGTCCTGTGGGGCAACAAGGGCAAGGTGGGTGGCTGGTACGACCCGGTGGCGATCTGGCGCGACTACTGCAAGGCCGAGGTCACCGGCAGCGGCGTGGACAGCGGCCACTTTCTGGCCGAGGAAGCGCCGGATGAGGTGATCGAGAAATTCGAGGCGTTTTTCTGAGCCGGGCAGGAACTATGGACGAAGACAGGCTTACCGACATCCTCCACCGCCGCCACGATCACGGCGGTATCGCCACTCTCACCCTCAACCGCCCCGAAGCCCGCAATGCGCTCAGCATGGCCCTCATGGCCGCCCTCACCGCCGAACTGGACGCGATCGAAACCAACGACACGGTCCGGGTCGTCGTGATCGCCGCGGCCGGCCCCGCCTTCTGCGCCGGCCACGACCTGCGCGAGATCCGCGCCACCGCCGACCACCGCGAGCTGTTCGCCGCCTGCTCCCGCCTCATGCTGCGGATCACCTCACTGCGCTGCCCGGTGATCGCCCAGGTCCATGGCATCGCCACCGCCGCCGGGTGCCAACTCGTCGCCACGTGCGACCTGGCCATTGCCGCGGACACTGCCCGCTTCGCCACACCCGGCGTCAACATCGGCCTATTCTGCTCGACCCCGATGGTGGCCCTTACCCGCGCAGTTGGGCGTAAGGCGGCCATGGGCATGCTGCTGACCGGCGAGATGGTGGGCGCCGCCGAAGCGCAGCGCCTCGGCCTGATCAACCACGCCGTCCCCGAACCCGATCTCCCGGCCGCCGTGGCCGCTCTCGCCCGCCAGATCGCGGCCAAGAGCCGGCTGACCGTGGCCATCGGCAAGCGCGCCTTCTACGAACAAGCCGAAATGGGCCTCGCTGACGCCTACGACCACGCCTCCGCCGTCATGGTCCGCAACATGGCGGCGGCGGATGCGGCGGAGGGGATCGACGCCTTCCTGGCCAAACGTCCGCCGGTCTGGACAGACGGCTAGACATCCCGGTCCGTCGCGGCTAGGAACACGCCCCTGGCGGTAGGGCGCGTAGCTCAGCGGTAGAGCATTCGCTTCACACGCGAAGGGTCACAGGTTCAATCCCTGTCGCGCCCACCATCCAGGCCTTCCCCGATATCCCACCAGAGCCCGGCGAACGCCGCGATCCCCTCGCGCGCCGGCGCCAGCAGCAGGTGCTCGTCCGGACCGTGCTGCTTGCAGCCATTGTAGCTGTGCGGGATCCACACCAGCGGCACACCGAGATGGTCGATGAACACGTCCCCCGGCAGCCCGCCGCCGCTGTTGGGGATAAGCTGCGGCTTGCGCCCGAGCGTGCGCTCCAAACTGGCCGCGGCCCGGCGCACCCATGGGTTGTCCGGGTCCGTCCGGCTCGCCGGCATGCGGCTGCCGGCGTTCTGGATCTGCACCTCCGGGAACCCGGCCGCGTCCAGATGCGCGCGCAACGCCGGTTCGAACGCCGCGATGTCGCAATCCACCGTGTAGCGAAGCTGGCAGTGGGCCCGCGCGTTCGGCGCCACCGCGTTCACCGGATTCTCCGGCCGCCCGCTCACCATCGCCAGCACGATGAAGCTGGTCCAGCCGTAGATTTTCTCGGCCGCGGTCAGGCCGGGCTCGCCCCACGCCGGGTCGATCGTGGCCGCCTCGCCCTCGGCCCGCAGTTCGAGCCCGGCCAGCGCGTGACGCACCGAGTTCGGCATCCCGTGCGGCGGCAGCCAACCCGGCACCAGGATGCGGCCGTGCCGGTCGGCGATGCTGGCGATCGCATGCGCTAGCACGATGGCCGGGTCGGTGGTCATGCCACCCCAATTGCCGGAATGCACGCCCCCAGGCCGGATATCCACCACCAGGTCGAAGTGGAACGTGCCGCGCGTGCCGGTGGAGATCGTGGCGATGTCGGACGCGACCCGCGGCCCGTCCGAGGCGATCAGCACGTCGGCCTTGAGCGCCTCGGCATGCGCCGCAACGAACTCGCGCAGCCCCTGCGACCCGCGTTCCTCCGCCGTCTCCAGCACCATTTTGATGTTGAACCCGAGCCGGCCCTCCCGCTCGGCCAGCACCGCCTCCAGCGCATGCAGGTTGATCGCGTGCTGCCCCTTGTTGTCGGCGCTGCCGCGGCCGTACCAGCGCCCGTCCTCCTCGGTCAGCACCCATGGGTCGAGCCCGGTGCGCCACTGGTCCGCCAGCCCTCTTACCGTGTCGCCGTGGCCGTAGGTGATGACGGTGGGCCCGGCGCCCTCCATCCGCTCCGCCATCAGAATCGGGCCGAAATCCTCCCGCGGGTTGGGGTGGATCTGCACCGTGAAGCCCATCCGCTCCAGCCACGGCCGGATCGACAGATCCAGGTAGTCCGCCAGGTCCGCCCCATGTCCCGGATCCTGCGACGTGGAGCGGACGCTGACCAGTTCCGTCAGCAGCCGCTTGAACTCGCCATCGTCGAACCCGGCCAGCGCCCGGCCGACCGCACCCTCGCGCGTGCCCATCTAGCGTGCCATCCCATGGTATTCGGCGTTCGGCATCATATCCACGGCGTGCGCCACCCGGTTCGTGTAGTTGAAAAAGGCGGTCGTCTCCGCGATGTCGAAGATGTCCTCCTCCGTGAAGCCCTCGTCGCGCAACGCCTGGCGGTCGTCCGCCGTCACCTCGTGCGGCGCCTCCGTGAGCAGCAACGCGAAATCCAGCATCGTGCGCTGCCGCTCCGAGAGCTGCGCCACGCGGTAGTTGAACGCCATCATCTCCCCCAACTGCGGATCGCCCGACAGCTTGCGCACCGCCGCCCCATGCGCCACCAGGCAATAGTAGCAGCGGTTGGCGGCCGATACGGCGACGGCGATCATCTCCCGCTCCAGCTTGGACAGGCCGGACGGCGCCAGCATCAGTTCGTCGTACAGGCGGATGAAATTGCGCAGCTTCTCGGGCCTGAGCAACCAGGCTCGCAGCACGTTGGGCACGAAGCCCAGCTTGTCGCGGCACTTGGCGAAGTAGGGCTTCAAATCTTCCGGGAGCGTGTCCTCGGAAGGCTCGGACAGGTCCATGACGTGGGTGGGCTGGGGCATCGGACGGCGCTCCCGCAAGAAGGCAAGGCGAGGGCGCTGCCCTCGACCCGGAAGGGAACGGTCGTCCCCTTCACCCCTTCAGATCAAGTCCCTTCGGGTTCGCCCCGTGCGGCGGCGATGCGGGACATGGCCCAGATGCCGCCGACCAGCACCACGATCAGCACCGCCAGCACGCCCAATTCGATCATGGACGACTGAAACAACGACTCGTTCTTCACGTCCCACCGCTCCGGCTGCGTGATCTGCGACGTCTCCAGCGTGATCACCAGGATCCGCCGGATGCACGCGATCAGACCCACGATCAGGAACGGCTCGCACAGCAGCGTGCCGGAGCGGATCGACGCGTGCACCGTATGGAGGATCTCCACCAGCATCAGCACGAACAGCAGCCGGTCGATGATGTGGTAGACGGAGTCCGACTCCGTCCAGTCGAGCGCGCCCTTGAACAGCAGGTTCGCGCTGCCGACCAGCGCGATGGCCAGCGCCAGCACGAGCATCAATCCAACGATGGCGTAGACGATCTGTTCGGCCCGGTGCATTCCGTTCGCTGTCGAACGTACGCGCTGTGCGAAGGGCGAGTGCGACTCTTCGGCTTCCGCCCGCTTCGACACAGCCTCAGGACTAGGCCCACTCTGCCCGATATCGGCCATCGTTCCACCCCCGTGCCGTAGCCTGCCCGTTCAGGCGCCAAAAATCCACTGTCGCCGCCGCACTGCTTGTTGATGTGCCCCGGCTGTGAAAACCGCTACGCTAGCGAATAGACGAGGACCGGACGGCGGCGGCGCTGCGGTTTCCACTCGACGCAACGCCTCCCCCCAGCCGGTCCCGTCCAAGACCGATAACGGGAGGACTTCGCGATGTACGAGACGATTGCGCCACCGATCCAGGGATCGACCACGGCGCCAGCCATCCGGCGGATCGGCCTGGGGGACCTGGCCCTGGCCCTACGCGCGGGGTGGGCGGACTTCCTTGCCATCCCGACCCAGCTCGTCTTCCTCTGCATCCTCTACCCGATCGTGGGCCTGGTCGCCGCCCGGGCCGCCGTCGGCACCGATCTGCTGCCGTTGCTGTTCCCGCTTGCTGCGGGCATTGCGCTGCTTGGCCCGGTGCTCGCGGTGGGCATCTACGAACTCAGCCGCCGGCGGGAGGCAGGCAAGCCGGCGTCCTGGCTCAACGCATTCGACGTGCTGCGGTCGCCGGCGATCCTCTCCATCGGAATGATCGCCGTGATGCTGCTGGCGCTGTTCACCCTATGGATCGCCGCTGCCAAGCTGATCTACGAGGCGACGCTCGGCTCCGCCATGCCGGCTGACCCGGCGGCGCTCCTCCAACTCACGCTGCACACGCCCGCCGGCTGGTCGATGGTGGTGATCGGAGACATCGTGGGCGCCGTGTTCGCCGTCGTTGCCTTGACGCTCACGGTCGTGTCCGTTCCCATGGCGCTGGACCGCAACGTGTCACCGATGCTTGCCGTGGAGACCTCGGTCCGCGCCGTCCGCGCCAACCCCGCCGTGCTTGCTGTCTGGGGCCTGATCGTAGCGGGCTTGCTCGCGCTCGGCAGCCTGCCGTTCTTCATCGGCCTTGCCGTCGTCATGCCGGTGCTGGGCCACGCCACATGGCACCTCTACCGCCGCCTAATCCCCTAAGGTCAAAGGTGTCCAAGGGACGACCATCCTCTGGCGGGGTTTGGGGCAGAGCCCAGACCTTCGCTGTCCAGAGATCTTGACCGTAATGCTGGAGCCCTCAGGCCCCCATTACCGCCACGTCCACGTTCACCGTCATTTCCCCGAATGACCCCGGCGGGCCCAGGAAGCTGCCGCTGATCGGCACGGCCTGCTGCGGCGTGCGTGCCACGCCAACGCGAATGAGGTTTCGGCCCGCGACCAAGCCGTTGGTCGGATCGAACTCCACCCAACCCGCGCCCGGCAGGTAAACCTCCACCCAGGCGTGCGTCGCCCCGCCACCCACCACGGGCTCGTCACTCGCCACCAGGCGCTCGTCATACAGGTAGCCGCTGACGAACCGGGCGGCGAGCCCGAGCGAGCGCACCGCTTCCATCATGAACAGCGCGTAGTCGCGGCAGGCGCCGGCCCGGGTCGCGAGCGTCACCAAGGGGTCGTTGGTGCCCTCCGCCTGGCGGCTCTCATAGCGGAACTCGGCGCGGATGGCATGCGTGATCGCCGAGAGCATCGCCATGGTGCCGGTCGGACCGCCCGTGGAGAGGAAGCGGTGCGCCCATTCGTCCACGATCCGCTCAGGATCCGCGTAGTGCCGCTCGATGGATCGGGCCAGGTCGGGCACCTCAGCCGAGGTGTAGCTGAACGGGAACGCCTCGGCCTGGGGATCGAGCGGCAGGTCCGCGCGCGTCGGGTAGTGGCGCAGGTCGAGCGTCGAGACGATGCGCAGCCGCTCGACCTCCCGGTCCTCGGCGAAGGTCAGGTAGCAGACGGAGTTGTTGAACACGTCATGCGCCCAGCGCGTCGTGCGCGCCGGGGGGGAGACGGTGAGCGCCGTCTCCAGCAAGCGCAGATCGTGGCTGTCCCGCGGCCGCAGCATGAGCCGGTGGGCGAGCAGCCTCACCGGCTTCTGGTAGCGATATTCCGTCGCGTGGGTGACCCGGACGCGGGGCACTCAGCTCGGCCCCGCCAGCGTCTTCAAACCGGGACCATCAGATCACGTGGAAGAGGTAGAGCAGGATGATGATCGGGATTGGCAGTCCGATCATCCACAACAGGATACCACGCATCCGAGGCACTCCGACAAAGGACCGGAGCGGCAACGCCCCCTCGAACACCCTGGTTGCCCTTAGACCGTCGCTCCCGGCCGAAACCGTTGCACCAGAGCCTCGGTACGACGGCGGGCCTTGCCGATCCGCCCGACGCTGGCGAGACGGCGGTCGAGAAAAGCCAGCGTGGCTTCGTTTTCCTCGCTGTCGTCGCGCAGCCAGTAGAGGAGGGTCGTGCCGTAGACGCCGGCCAGGATGGCGCGCTTGGTATACCAACTGAAATCCGCGCTGCGGTCGCCGGCCAGGTGCCAGATCGCGTCCACCGTGCGGGCAGTGGCACGGGCCGCGACCGCGGGCTCAGTCGTCAGCAAGGCAAAGCCACGTCGCACGGCCTCCTTGTGGGGCCGGGCTTCGAGCAGGCGAAGCGCGATGATGCTGCGCACCCGGGCCGGCAGGCGCTCGGCGGTGGAAGGGGGCATGCGGCGGTCGGTGAGGTCGATCCAGCTTTCCACCATGTCGATCGAACCTGCGGGGAACAGCAGGTCCGCGTCGGGACCAGCCGACTGGCGCAGGGCGGCGAGCGTCCAACCCGGGAAAGGCTGGGTCGCGACCAGCGCGTCCAATGCGGCGTCCCGCTCGGGGGAGCGCTCGGGCGTCATCACATGCCGGCCTTGGCCAGGTCCTCGGTGAAGCCGAACAGGCTGAAGTCGTTCATCCGCATGGGATAGAGGATCCCGTCCAGGTGATCGTATTCATGCTGCACGACGCCGGCGTGGAAACCGCCCACTTCGCCCCCGACGGGGTTGCCGTCGCAATCGACGCCCGAGTAGCGGATGCGGGCCCAACGCGGCACGGCAGCGCGCAGGCCGGGGATGGAAAGGCAGCCCTCCCAGCGCAACACCCGCTCCTCGCCGACCGGTTCGAAGGTCGGATTGATCACGGCGGTATTGCCGATGGTGGTATCGCCGGGTGCGTCGCTGGCGCGTTGCGGGGTGACGCGGAAGACGAACAGCCGAAGCGGCACGTGCACCTGCGGGGCGGCGAGCCCGGCGCCGGGTGCGTCCTCCATCGTCTCCATCATGTCGGCGACGAGGCGGCGGATTTCGGGCGCGCCGGGATCCGCCACGGGCTCGGCCCGCTGGAGCAGCACGGGGTTGCCCATGCGGGCGATTTTCAAGATGGCCATGTTACACCACATTGGGATTGCGAAAGGCTTTGGCGAGGGCGTGCAGCCATGCTATAGCGCCCGTCTCCGCCGGCGGGTGTGCCGGATGGATACCCTTTAACGCGCCTATCGGAAGGCGCAGCGACAGGAGAAGGCGTCGAGTGCAGGTTCTGGTTCGTGACAACAATGTCGATCAGGCGCTCAAGGCGCTCAAGAAGAAAATGCAGCGTGAAGGCATCTTCCGCGAGATGAAACTGCGCCGTCACTTCGAGAAGCCGTCCGAGCGCCGCGCCCGCGAAGCCGCCGAGGCTGTCCGCCGCGCCCGCAAGATGGAGCGCAAGCGGTTGGAGCGCGAGGGCTTCTAAGCCAGCTTCCCCGAAGCGTAGGGCGGACAACGTCCGCCTCTTACTCCACTGGCCGAGCCAGGCGGACGTAATCCGCTTATGATGTCGTGGCCGAGCAACCATCCTTCGGCACCGTTTGACCCGGTTCCACCGACACGTTGAACGTCGTCGTCCCAAGCACGCGGGCGCCGTCGGTGAACGTGAACGTCCACTGGCCAGGCACCAGCGACCAGCTCTCCTCCAGCGTATATCCAACGTACGTCCAATGATCGGACGTCACTACGCTGATATTGGTCTCCGTGGTTCCCGTCTGTCCGTCCGGCCGGGTCCAGAGCGGATGGTTCAACTGCACCATCACCTCGCTCGTGGCGCCCGGCGGCAAGTTCGTGGCGCGGAACTCGACGCCGAACTGTCGGCAAGGCGCGCCGTCCACGTCCGGACCCAGGTGGATGTATTTCGGGTCCATCACCGGTGTCGTACCGGCAACATTGCCCGGACGGGGCGGCTCGGACGGGCCCGCCTCTTGCGCGACGACCTCCCCGATGCGGCCGATCTGGATGCGCAGCGGGTCCGCCATCGCGACCACCGGGGTCGCTATCACCACGGCTGCCAACAGGGTGCGGATCATTCGGCGGCTTGCGGCAGTGTCGCGGCGATCATGGCGGCAACCGCTGTCTCGCCCCGGGCTTCCAACGCCGCGATTACCCGGCGGCGGTCGGTCACACTGCGGTTCTGGCTCATCTTCCACTGCCCCTCCACCCGTGTCGGGTGCATCCGGAATGCGCGGATACCGGCAAACATCCGCTCGCGGTAGCCTGGCGTCAGCGCCATGACGTCGAATTGCGCCGGGTCATACGCGGCGATGGCGTGCACGTCGGCCGCGACCATCGCCGGGTCCGTCACGGCTTCGAGCCGGCCGTAAACGTGCACGGCGGCGAAGTCCCAGGTCGGCACGGACGGCTGGGCCTCGTACCAGCTCGGCGAGATGTAAGCGTGCGGGCCGCTGAAGATCGCCAGCGCCTCCGCCTCCACCCCGATCGCGTCGCATTGCGGATTACCGGCGGCGAAATGGCCGGTCAGCATGAAGCCATCCCCGTCGGCCTCGATCATGATCGGAAGGTGGGATGCTTCCATCCCGCGCGCGCCGGTGGTGACAAGTTGGGCGAAAGGGTTGTCCCGGATCAGGATGCGGATTGCATCCTGGTCGGTTTGGACGAAGGCGGGGCGGAGGTACACGGGCGCGACCTTGGTTCGAGGCGGGGTTGCAGCGGCAATCATGCCGCAGGCCGGACGCTAGCACGAGGGGCCGCAAGCCTCACCTCAGAACAGATCGAAGAACCCGCGCAGGATGCCTGGTGTCAACGCCGAGAGCGGGTTGATCGAAACCGACGGATCGCTCAACGCCCCCGTCAGCCCGTAATTTGCCGCGAACAACCCGGAGCCCTGTTCCGGGCTGAAGATCCGGCCGATCAGCGGTATGCGGCCCGGCAGCGAGTTGAAGAAATAGGCCGGCACGATCGTCCCGTGCATGTCCACCTGCCGGTGCCCGAAATCCAGCCGCCCCGTCGCTGTGAACCCGAGCGACGAACTGAACGCCCGGGCATTGGTCACGTTCAGCACCGCCCCTTTCAGACGGAAACCCGTCTCGAACCGGTCGAACGACAGGCCCGGGCCGCGCAGGGCGTCGACAACGCCGTACACGGTCAACGCCTGAAGCAACTTGCCGGCCACGGGGGCGCCCTGCACCTTGAAGTTGCGCAGATCGAACGTGCCGTCGAAGGGGCTGCCTGCGACCCGGTCGTCGAACGCGCCTCTCACGTCCAACTCGCCGCCATCGATTTCGGTCGCCAGGTCCGTGTCGCGCAGCAGCGACCCGAGATTGGCCGCACTCGCCGTCAGCCGCCGCCCCGTCTCCGTGGTGACCAGGTCCGCCCTGGCCCGTTCCGCGCCACCCGTCGTCAGATGCGCGTTCGTCAGCCGGCCGTCGGCGCCCACTGCCGTCACCGCCACCGGCCCAAGCCCGTGGTTGGGGCCCAGCACCACCCGCTCGAACTTGAGGTCCAGCACGTAGGGCGGCCCGGAGCGCGCCGGGTCGGCGCCTGTATCGGATGCGGCCGGAGACTCCGTCGTTTTCAGCCGGCCCTCAAGGTCTAGCCGTGGCCCGGCCAAGGTTATGCGGTACGGCTCGCCCTCTTTTTGCGGCAGCACGATCGTGCCCGTCGCGTCGCTGCGGCCGATCTCGCCCCGCTCGAGATGCACCACCGACGGATACCCATTCACCATGTCGCTGCGCGCCACCACGGACAGGCCTGGCGCCTCCGCCTGCAACCCGTCCAAACCCACCAGGCGGCCGTGGTCCAGCAGCGCCCGCCCGGCGGCATGGCCCGGCGTACCGGCGACCTTGGACCAGCCGAGCGGTGTGACGAGCTTCGCCGCCGTGAGGTCGGTGTCCACCTGGATGACGGAGGTCGCGTCCCGCCGCTCGGCGTAGTCCACGTTCGCCGCCAGCGTGCCGCCGTCCAGGCCGATCCCGCCCAGCCCCGCTTTGTCCGCATCGCCTTTGGTCACCCGCAGTGAAGCGGTCAGGTGCGTCAGGACCTGGGTCTTCGGCCCGTCACGGAAATCCATCTGCAAGGCGAGCTGGGCCGGCATATGCGCGAACTGCGCCGGGCCGCCGACCCGCAGCCCGTCATTGGTCACATCGATCGCCAATTGGCCCTGATCGAGATCCCGTCCGGCCACGATCCCGCCAAGATGCGTGTTCGCCACTTGGCCCACGGCGTGGATCGCCACCTGGTCTATCGTGACCGTGGCATCCAGCGGCAACCGGACCGTCAAGTGGGCGGTTACGGCCCCGGACGGCGCGCTCAGCGGCAGCGGGTGCGCGCTCAGCAGGTTCAGCCGCGGGGTCTTCAGCAGCGTGATGACGTCGCCGAGCCCGCCGGCCAGATCTGCCTCGATCTGCGCCGCCTGGTCCTTGGCGGCCAGCCCGGTGAAGCGGACCGTGCCGCCTTTGATGTCGATACCACTGTCCTTGCCGCTGTTGACGGTGACCACCGCCACGTCGGGCGACTGCCACACCAGGACGGCATGGGCATGCTGGATGGGGGACACCGGGCGGAGCCACCAGATCGTCACGTCGTCGCCGGTCACCTGGCCGCCAGCCTGTGGCAGGTCCAGGTTGTCGCCCGTGTCCGTGCCTGTGAGGGTGAAGGCGAAATGCCCATCATGCGCCGTGCCTGCGCTCAGGTTCTGCGTCAGCCAGGCCCGCGAATCGCCGCCGACGTTCTCGGGCCACAGCGCGCCTAGATCGGCGAACGCCACGTGGTCGACGTCGACCGCCACATGCGCGGTGAAGCGGCCGTTCGCACGATCGGCATTGCCCGAGATCAGCACCGTGGTCGCCGGATTGCCCGACGGTGGCACGAGCGTCAGCTTCAGCGCGCGTAGCGCCATCTTGTCCGGCGTGCCATCTGCATCGAGCGTCAGGGCGGCGAAGTGTCCCGGGCTGAAGCTGCCCTTCTTTGCCGGTAGCTGCGCGGTGCCGGGCCCGGACGTAGCGTGCACGCTCGCCCGGGTCACGTGCAGGTCCGGACCGAAATTGGCCCCTGCCTGCAAGGCCACATCCGCGTCGAGCATGCTGCCCGCTTGCAGCAGCGGCACGGCCCGCGCGAGCACCGCCGGGTTGACGCTCGGCACACTGAGCGCGACCTGCCCGCCAGCCGGGCCGTAACTGCCATGCGCATCAGCCGTGATCGTCGCGCCGGCGGTGGCTGCCTCGACCGCGACATGCGCCTGCAGCACGCCATCTTCGCCGCGCGTCGCCTCCGCAGCGCCGATTTTCACCGTCAACGTCTGGCCGAGCGTGCCCTCCATCACGGCCGCTTGCGCGTTGGTCACGCTCAAATGCTGCAAGCGGCGCAGCAGGCGTTGCGGGTCGAGGCCGGGTTCCTCCCCATCGTGCGCGGCGCCTGGCCGCGGTGTCGCGACGTTCAGCCGCAAACCATCCAGCGCCACGTCCCGCGGGGCAATCACGCCGGTGAGCAGCGGCGCCAAGGCGAGGTTGACGGTGGCGCTGCGAACGGATTGGGCCGGCTCGCCCGCCATTGCCGCGCGCTGCCCGTCGTCGATCTGCAGCCGCATATCATGGCCTCGCTTGGCGCCATTCTGCTCGGCGGGCACGATCTGCACCGTCAGCCGCCCCGCACTCCACCCGTCCGGCGCCAGGCGCGGCACCAGCCACGTCACGTCGAGCGGCCCGTCCACCAAGCGCCACGCGAGCGCGCCCGCGCCGGCCAGGGTCAGCACGGCCGCCCCAAACAAGACGGCAAGCAGCCAGGTGAAGACCCGGGTCGCCGCCCGGCCCACGCCTACCACGTGTTGACCCGGCAACGCGCGGTGGCGGAGGCTGCCGCATGACCATGTTGCACGCCGCAAGCTGGCCTGCGCCCGCGGACCCCGGCGCGGCGGACCGGCTGCTGGAACGGTTCGGAGAGCTGGGCGCGAGCGAGGCGGGTCTGCTGACCAAGCCAGGGTTCGCCGCCATGCTCGCGGCACTCGGCGGCAACAGCCCTTACCTGGCCGATCTGGCCGTCCGGGAGGCCGCCATCCTGCGCCTGATCTGGCGCAACGGTCCTCAGCCGGTCGTCACTGCCGCGTTGCAGGGCGTGGCACGGCTGCCCGCCGCCGCAGACCGGGCGACGGTGGCGGCGACCCTGCGCCGGGCCAAGCGCCGGGTCGCCCTGGCGGCGGCGCTGGCCGATATCGGCGGCGTTTGGCCGCTGGAGCAGGTTACCCAGACGCTCGCCGCCCTTGCCGAGGCCACGCTGGACGCGAGCCTCGCCTTCGCCCTGCGTGCTGCGGCGGCACGCGGCGCGTTGCATGTGCCGCGCGGGCGCCGCTTGCTGGCCGAGTGCGGCCTGGTGGTGCTCGGCATGGGCAAGCTGGGCGCGCGCGAGCTGAATTATTCCAGCGATATCGACCTCATCCTGATCTACGACCCCGATCGGCATGCCGCTAACGCAGCAGGGCTCGGCCAGGTGTTCACACGAATAACGCGGGATGTTTGTACCCTTATGGAGGCGCGGGATGCGGACGGCTACGTGTTCCGCACGGATTTGCGCCTCCGGCCCGACCCGGCGGCCACCCCGCCCGCCATCAGCCTGCCGGCGGCGCTCGCCTACTACGAAAGCATGGGTGAGAACTGGGAACGCGCCGCCATGATCAAGGCCCGCCCCGTCGCCGGCGACCGCGCGCTGGGGGAGCGGTTCCTGCGCGAGATCCGCCCCTTCATCTGGCGCCGCCACCTCGATTTTGCCGCCGTTGCCGACATCCGCGCCATGAAGCGCCGCATGGACGACCACCACGCCACCGCCCTGTCCAACGACGCGGACCCCGTGGCGCGCCTCGCCGGGCACGATGTGAAGCTGGGGCAGGGCGGCATCCGCGGAGTCGAGTTCGCCACCCAAACCATGCAGCTCGTCTGGGGCGGCCGGAACCCGGCGTTGCGCGAACCCACCACCGCGGGCGCACTCGAGGCGCTGGTCGCCGCCGGCCACCTCCCGCGTGCCACCGCCGACGACCTGCTGGCCGCCTACCGCTTCCTGCGCGCCGTCGAGCACCGACTGCAGATGGTGGCTGACCGCCAGACCCACTCCCTCCCGCCCGACGCCGCCGGCATGGAACGGTTCGCCCGCTTCATGGGGTTCGACGGCGCGCGGCCCTTCGCACTGGCGCTGCTTGCCCACCTGAACGCCGTCATCCGCCACGACGCCGAACTCTTCACCGCTCCGATGACGCTCGAACCGCTCAGCTTCGATGCGCCGACCCTGCGCGGCATGGGCTTCACCGAGCCGGACCGGGTGCTCGCCGCGCTGCGCTCCTGGCGCGCCGGGATGCCGCGGGTGTTCCGCTCCGAACGCGCGCGCACCTTGCTGGAGGCGGTGCTCCCCGGCCTGCTCCGCGCGCTCGCCGCCCAGCGCCAGCCGGACGCCGCCTTTGCCCGCGCCGACACCTTGCTGAACCGGCTGCCGGCGGGGGTGCAACTGCTCTCCCTGCTGCAGCGCCAGCCCGTGCTGCTGGAGCGCATCGCCGCCGTGCTGGGCGCCGCACCCTCGCTTGCCGACCACCTGGCCCAGGTTCCGTCGGCGCTCGAAGGCCTGCTCTCGCAGGACATCGCCACGCCCGACCCGGCGGCCCTCCTGCACGCCCAACTGGCGGACGCCCGCGCGCTCGACGACGCCATCGCCCTGGTCCGCCGCACCATCCGCGCCGAGGAGTTCCGCCTGGCGGTGGCCCAGATGGACGGCCGCATCGACGCCGACATGGCAGGGGTGGAACGCACCGCTCTCGCGGACGCGGCGCTCACCGTGCTGCTGCCGCGCGTGCTGGCCGACCACGCCGAGCGATACGGCACGGTCGCTGGCGGCGGGATGGCCGTGATGCTGCTGGGCAAGGCCGGCGGGCGGGAGATGATGGCCGGGTCCGACCTGGACCTCATGCTGGTCTACGATCACGCCCCCGACGCCACCGAGAGCGACGGCCCGCGCCGGCTGCCCCCTAGCCAGTACTTCATCCGCGCCGCCCACGCCGTCGTCGCCGCCCTCACCGCCCCCGGCGGCGACGGCGCGCTCTACGCCGTTGACATGCGGCTGCGCCCCTCCGGCAACAAAGGCCCGGTCGCGGTCAGCCTCGCCTCGTTCCGGCTCTACCACGCCGCCGACGCCTGGACCTGGGAGCGCATGGCGCTGACCCGCGCCCGTGTCGTCACGGGGCCACCCGCATTGTGCGAGGCGCTGAACGAAGCGCTCACCGCCGCCCTCGCCGCGGGTGACCCGGCGTTGATCCGGCCCGACGCCGCCGCCATGCGCGCCCGCATGCTGCGCGACCTGCCGCCGCATGGCCCGTGGGACGTGAAGCTGATGCCAGGGGGCCAAGTGGAAGTCGAGTTCGTGGTGCAGACCGGCCTGCTGCTGACCCCGTCCGCCCGCCCCGCGCCCACCATCCGGCTCGCGGCCGGGCGGTTGCTGGCGGCGAGTGCGTTGTCCCTGGAAGACGCGGCCGTGCTGACCGAGGCGGACCGGTTGTGGCGCACCATCCAGGGCCTGCTGCGCATCACCGTGGGGCCGCGCCCGCCGCCCGTGCTGCCGGAGGCCGCGATGGACGCGTTGCTCCGGGCGACCGGCATCTGTGACGAGGCTGCCTTCCATGCCACGATGGCCGGGTTGTCCGCCTCGGTGCGGGCCGTGTTCAACAGGCGGGTGGGATCGATCGATGAGCGTGGCGGAAGGTGATGCGGCCCCGGACTTCACGATGACGGCGACGGGCGGGCGCACCGTCAGCCTGGCGGCGATGAAGGGCCGTCCCTTCGTGCTGTATTTCTATCCGAAGGCCGACACGCCCGGCTGCACCAAGGAGGCCTGCGCCTTCCAGGAAGCGCTTCCGGCGCTTGGCAACATCGGCATCGAGGTGATCGGCGTGTCCAAGGACGCCATGAAGCCGATCGAGAAGTTCGCCGAGAAATACGCGCTGAGTTTCCCGCTCGCCTCGGATACTGGCGGCGTCACCGAGGCGTATGGCTCCTGGGCGGAGAAATCCATGTATGGCAAGACGTACATGGGAATCGACCGCTCGACCTTCCTGATCGACAAGGACGGCAAGGTCGCCAAGGTCTGGCGCAAGGTCAAAGTCCCCGGCCACGCCCAGGCGGTGATGGAGGCAGCGAAATCGCTCTCACCGCCCTGAATGAGTCCTCCCTCCCCTTGAGGGAGGGGTAGTCACCGGCACATTTCCCCCGCGCCGCACCCCGACCCTTTCCCCCGAAGGGGAGAGGGAGAAGCAAAGCTAGAACGCCTGCCCGCGCAGGAACCCCAAAGCCGGTAGCGGCTTCCAACGCCGGGGCAGGTCCGACCGGCGCACCGGACCCACGCTATAGCGTGGCAGCGGCTGGCCCATCCCACGCAGCAAATGCGCGTAGGCCCGCACCTCCTGGTCCCGCCACTCGCAATCCGCGATCGCGCGTGCCCGTGAGGAAAACACCTCCGCTACCCGGCGCTGCGTGCCGAGCCAGGCGATCACCCCCCAGAGGGTATCCTCGCGCCCGGCTTTCGGGGCCAGGGCGATCGGGTCCGCCATCCATCCACTCCGTCGTTGCCGCGGGTGCCTGACATATAGAAGGACCGCCGCGTTCCCCCAAGCGGGCTGCGCTGCTGAAATGCCGCGACCGCCACTCGGCAAAATTTCTGAGAATGACTCGCAATCGCCTTGCGGATGAGAACCATTCTCATGTTAGAAAGCGTCCGGCATGTGCAGGAGCTTCGAGGCTAAGTGATCACCGTCCCACTCGCGACCGGCCGAACCACAGCCGCCAAGCTGGCCGTGGCCGCAACTATCCTCGGATACGTCCTGACCGGCCCGGCCCTGGCCTCGCCGCCGCCGCTCTCCGTGCCGGCCAGTTCCGAGGAGAGCGGCGAACCCGGCACCTCGTCCGGCCTGCTCGGCAACCTCGACCGCACCAACTTCCTGCTCGGCGACCTGTTCGGCCTGCGCAGCGCGCTGAGCCCCTACGGCATCACCATCGCCATCCAGGAAACCAGCGAGGTCCTCGGCAACGTCACCGGCGGCGTCCACCGGGGTGCGGATTACGACGGCCTGACCCAAGCCGTGCTCCAACTGGACACCGGGCGCGCGTTCGGCTGGTACGGCGGGCTGTTCAACATCAGCGCGCTGCAGATCCACGGACGCAACTTCAGCGCCGACAACCTCTCCAGCCTGCAGACCGCCAGCGGCATCGAAGCCGACCGGGCGACCCGCCTGTGGGAATTCTGGTACCAGCAGAAATTCCTGGAAGATGACCGGCTGGACATCAAGATCGGGCAGCAAAGTGCCGACCAGGAGTTCATCGTCAATCCGAACGGCGCGTATTTCGTCAACACCATGTTCGGCTGGCCCGTCGTGCCTTCCTACGACCTGCCGGGCGGCGGCCCCGCCTACCCGCTCGCGGCACCCGCCATCCGCTTCCGCTACCGGCCGATCAACTCCCTGGCCATCCTGGTCGCCGCGTTCAACGGCAGCCCCGCCGAGAACAACACGGGCGACTCGCAACGGGAGAACGCATCCGGCGCCCAGTTCCCGCTCAACCGCGGCCCGCTGGTGTTCGCCGAGCTGCAGTACACCTACCCCTCCCTCGGCGGCATGGTCGAACCCGGCGAGAACGGTGCACCGCTCGGCCACACCTACAAGCTCGGCGCCTGGTTCGACGCCGAGCGCTCCGACGACATACGCTTCGACAACACGGGCGCCTCGCTGGCCTCCCCCAACAGCACCGGGCTGCCGCGCCGCCACTTCGGCGACTACTCGGTCTATGCCGTCGCCGACCAGCAGGTCTGGCGCAATCCCGCCAGCCCGAACGAGTCGGTCAGCGTGTTCGGCCGCGTCATGGCCGCGCCGCAGGGTGACCGCAACCTGGTGGACTACAGCGCCAATGGCGGCGTGGTTTGGCACGGCCCGATCAAGAACCGGCTGGACGACACCGCGGGGATCGGCTTCGGCTACGCCCATGTCAGCCGCCGCGCCGCCGACCTGGACCGCGACACCGCCGTGGCGGCGTTCGGCGCGACGCCGGCGACCTACAACCCCATCCGCAGCAGCGAGACGTTCATCGAGGCGACCTACCAATACCAGGTGCATCCCTGGTGGCAGATCCAGCCGGACGCGCAATATGTCTTCAAACCCGGCGGCGGATTGCAGAACCCCCT
>CAXTVQ010000058.1:0-33824 GCA_964247705.1 uncultured Acetobacteraceae bacterium
AAAGCCCCTTGCTACCTTCGTGCCGTGCTCCGTGGATCGAGCACCTGGTTCAACCGGTCCCCCAGCAGGTTCACCGCCAGCACCGTCAGGAACAACGCCAGCCCCGGATAGATCATCGTCCAAGGCGCATACCGCACATAATCACGGCCCGCGTTCAGCATCGCCCCCCACTCCGGCGTCGGCGGTTGCGCGCCCAAGCCCAGGAACGACAAGGTCGCCGTGAACAACACGGCATTGCCCAAATCCAACGTCGCCAACACCACCAACGTCGGAACCAGGTTCGGCAGCAAATGCCGCAACACCACCCGCACCCGCCTTGCCCCGAGCGCGTGCGCGGCCTCCACGAAATCCCGGCCGGCGAGCGATAGGGTGGCCCCACGCACGACGCGGGCGAAGCGGGGGATGCCGGCGATGCCCACCGCGATGGCGGCGTTCACCAAGCCCACGCCGAAGATCGCCACCAGCAGGATCGCCAGGATGATCGGCGGAAAGCCCAGCATGATGTCGATCACGCGGGTGCCGACCGCATCCACGCGCTTGCCCAAATAGCCGATGGCAATGCCGAACAGCCCGCCCACCACCAGGCTGATCGCCACCGTCGACAACCCCATGGCCAGCGAGTACCGCCCGCCATACAGCACCCGGCTGAACAGATCGCGGCCGAACACGTCGCAACCGAACCAGTGCTGGGCGGATATCGGCGCGATCCGCCGGCACACTCCCGTCGCGTTCCAGTCGTAGGGCGCCACGATCGGCGCCACCAACGCCCCGGCCACGACGACGAGCAGGATCAGCGTCCCGATCGCAGCGCCCGGCGTGCCGAGCACCCGGCGCGATGTCTGCGCCCGCGGCGGAGGAGCGGCGAGCGGCTGGGCCGCGAGATCGAGGTCGCTCACGCGCGCTCCGTCCGTGGGTCCAGCACGACGTACAGCGCGTCGATCAGCACGTTCACCAGCACGTAGGCCGCCGTGGTCAGCACGGTGATTCCTTCCACGACGGGATAGTCCTTCTCGAGCACGGCCTGCACCAGCAGGGCGCCGATGCCGGGGCGGGCGAACACCGTTTCCGTCACCACGGCGCCGCCGATCAGCAACGCGAACTGCACGCCGAGCAGGGAGAGCGGCGGGATGGCGGCGTTGCGCAGCGCGTGTTTGCACACCACGCGCCATTCCGGCAGGCCCTTGGCGCGGGCGGTGCGGATGTAGTCCAGTCCCATGACCTCGATGATGGAGGAGCGCACCAGGCGGGACAGGCCGCCCGCCAGGAACAGGCCGACGGAGATGCTGGGCATGATCAGCGCGCGCGGACCCGTGCCGAGCACCGGCAGCCAGCCGAGGTTGGTGGCGAACACCTGGATCAGCAGCATCGCCACCCAGAATCCCGGCAGCGACACGCCCGCCAAGGCCGCCGTCATGATGCCGGTGTCGATCCAGCCGTAGGGGAACAGCCCGGCCAACACGCCGAGCACGATGCCCACCGTGGCGCCGAACAGCAGGCCGCCGAAGGCGAGGGATAAAGTGAACGGCAGTTGCTCGCGGATCATGCCGATGACGGGCTGGCGGGTACGGAAGCTCTCGCCGAAATTGCCGACCAGGGCGCCGCCGAGGAAGTGCACGTATTGCACGGCGATCGGACGGTCGAGGCCGAGGCGGGCGCGCTCGGCGGCGATGACCTCCTCGCTGGTGGGCGTGCCGCCGAGCATGAGGGCGACCGGGTCACCCGGCATGGCTTGCAGGGCCGCGAAGACCAGCGTCCAGGTGAGCAGCAGGGTCGGGATGACGCCGAGAAGCTGGCGGGTGGCGCGCCTCAACGTGTTCGGTGCAGCGCGGCCGCGAGCAGGGGGGCTGCGGCGGCGGACATGCGTTCGCCATCATGGCCGACGCCGGGAACATCCACGATGGTCCAGGCGCAGGGCGCGCCTTGGTTGCGCGCAATGGTGATGTAATTGTGGGCGCGGGCATAGCGGGCGGGGCCCTGCGCCAGGGCCGGCGGCTCCTTGGGGAAGTGCTCGCTGCTGGTGTCCACGTCCTCGGTGCCCGCCATGACGGTGAGCGGAAAACGCAGCAGCGCGTGCAGTGCATCCGGGCCGACGCCGGTGTTGCCCAAGCCGTACGGGAACGCGATCGCGGGATCGGGCATGGCGTAGGTGCCGGCGTTGGCGGTGACGGCGGCGGCGACATCGTCCGTGAAGCCGAGCGAGACCATGCGGTGGACGAACTGCCCGCCGGCGGAGTGGCCGAACAGCCCGAACCGGCCGGCGCGCGCGAGGCCCGCCGAGGTGAGGCCGGCGTGCACCCGGGCGTCGACGCCGTAGGTCCATTCCGGCTTAGGCTTGGCCTGTCCCGCTTCGTCCTCGCGGTTGCCGAAATTGTACCAGGCCGAGCCGGGGAAGAACTCGGCCGGAAACTCCGGTGCGACGACCAGGAGCCTCGCCTCGTCCACCAGGGGCAGCCAGAAGTCCCGGTAGTCGCCGCCATTGCGGTTCACGCCGTGATGCACGAACAGCACGGGCATGCCGGGCGTCCAGTCGCGGGGGCGGGCGCTGCGCAGGGTGATCGGGCGGCCGGGAAGGCCGGGATCGTGGTAGGGCGTGTCGTTGGCACCCGGGTTGGCGACGAGTGCGGGCCAGTCCGTCATCGAGCGTTCTCTCCGAAGCGTGCCGGGTCGCGGAAGCGTTGCAGCACGTTGGTGGTCAGGCGGGCCAGGGTGTTGGCATAGCCGTCCGGCGGAAGGCTGCCGACATAGGTCATGGAGCCGACGGAGAACACGGCGCCGCCAGCGGGTGTTTCAAAGAACACCATGTCGGCGCAGGACCAGTCCTCCTGCTTCTTGGGGTGGCGCAGCACCAGCATGTCCTCGTTCACCGGGCCGTAATCGGGGTGGATCACCACGCCCTTCGCCACCACCAGCGCGTCCGGCGGGGTGCCCCAGTGTTCGTCCGCGCTGTCCAGCTCGAACCCGGCGGCGCCACCGCCCATGAAGCCGCTATCGCCGAACACGGCACCCGGCGCCGCCTCGAGGCCGGCAGTCATGAAGGCGACACGGGGGTCACCGATCGCCTCGGTGAAGCGGTAGGGGAAGCCTAAGTGGCGGCCTTGCACCGAGAAGCCGTTGCCGACCAGCCGGTGCGACGGGCGGCCGATGCGGCGCCATAGTCCGCCGTAGCCGCCGCCGAACGCGTGGTAGCTCTCGCCTGCCTCCGTCGCCCAGACGCGGATGCCGCCTTCGGCGCGGCGCACCTCGAGCGCGTGGGGATTGGCGGCGGACGGTTCGGCGCGCCAGTAGAAGCCGTTGCCGCCCAGGTACATCAGCCGGCCGCCGCCGCCGAGATAGTCCTCCAGCGCCTGCATCATGCGCTCCGAGTGGTATTCCGGGTGCTGGGCGGCGATCACGACGCGGTAGGGGGCGAGCAGCGCGGCACCCTCCGCGTGCAGGTCGTGGTCGGTCAGTATGTCGCAGGCCACGCCTATGCGGTCGAGCCAGTCGGTGATGTAGCTGTCGGCGCAGAGCCGGCCGGTGCCGGAGCCCTGCGGCACCGGGTCCATGAGGCTCATTTGGCGGGGGCGGGTGTCCAGCATGGGGCGGCGCATGCTGGCGATGGCGACGCCCGATCCGTCGCGGTGGTCGTTGTAGGTGGAGAGGCCGAATTGCGGGTTCAGGTCCGGCGTTTCGGTCAGCGCTCCCCAGGCAGTTGCGCGGTCGCGGATCTCGGCGCTGCGGCCGGGGCGGACGTAGCAGCCGTATACCTGGTAGGTGTAGGTGGGGACTAAGACGGCGGTGTCGGCGGTGGGCTGCTTGGGGCGGACGATGAAGGGAATGCGGTCCTCGCCATGGGCGTTGGCGATGTGGGCGCTGTAGATGCCGGAGGGCCAGTCGTCCGGAACGGTGAGCGTGGCGCTGGGCTGCCAGCCGAGGTCGCCCTGGTCGTCGTCGTGGAAGTGGATGGCGCCGTACTGGTCCGGCGCGGACTTCCAGTCGTGCACGGCGCCGGTCCAGGCGGCGCCGGTCATGGCGCGGGTCGGCAGGTTGTGGAGCTGCGCGTGGCGGGCGTGCGGGCCGGTGTCGGTGGCGGTGTTGCTGTCGATGTCGCGGGAGAAATCCCAACGGGCGTGGAGGTCAGCGCCCTGGTGGATCGCGGGGCGTTCGAGCTTGCCATTGTAGTGCCCTTCGCGGCCGGGGAGTGCGGCCAGGTGCACATCGTAGAGGCCGGAGGGCAATATGGCGGCTGGCGCGTGGGCCTCGCCCGTGTCGCGGATCGTGCCGAGGGGGTGGCGGGAGTGCTGCGTGACCGTGAGGGTGCCGTCCGGGCCGAGGGTGGCGGCGATGTCGTACCAGCGCCGGGTGAGCAGGGGGGTTGCGGTGCTGGTGCGGGCAATGCGGCCGTCCGGAAGTGCCAGTTCGGCGAACGCGCCGCCGGCGTCCAGCCCGAGCATGATGCTGGCGCCTTGGCCCGAGAGGCTGAGCACGCCCTGGCGTTCGTTCGGCAGCGTCGGCCAGATCGTGGCGGAGAGGCACAGGCCCTGCGCCGGGTCGATGGGGAGCCCGGTTGCGTGGCCGTAGCTGCCGAGCTTCGCCGGTTGCGCCAGGCCGGGGTGCTCGCCGTCCAGGCTGGTCGGCATCGTGACCTCGCGGTAGCCCGGGCCGGCGGGGTTCGGGTCGGCGCAGAGGTGGCGGGCGAAGCGCAGGGTGAACGGCGTGTCACCGGCACTGCTGACCATGAAGCGGATGCTCTCGCCTGGTTTCGCGCTCCAGCGGTCGGTGTAGCCGGTCAGTCCATGCAAGGGGCGGTCTCCTGTTCGGGCCAGACGATGCGGCGTCGCTGGCTTTGCAAAAGTTGGACCGGATTGCACGGGCGCTCCACCTTTGTCCATTATCGGGGCTCGCAGCGCGTGTGGGGTTTGCATGGCCAAGATCGGTTCCGGTTTGTCGCGTCGCGCCGTGCTGGGTGGTGCGCTGGCCGCACCGGCGATCCGCCGTGCTGCGGCCCAGAATGCGCCGCTCACGCTCACCTGGGGCGAGGACGACAACGGCGCGCGCACCTACGACCCGCGGGTGACCAGTTCGCGGCATGAGTATCAGGTGATCGCCCAGGTGTTCGACACGCTGGTGGCCAGTGACGGGTCCAACAAGGTGTTCCCCGGCCTCGCGACGGCGTGGGACGTGGCGCCCGACGGCCGCAGTGTCACGCTGAAGCTGCGGACGGATGTGCAATTCCACGACGGGACGCGGTTCGACGCGGATGCGGTGAAGTTCACGTTCGACACCATCGCGGACCCGAAGCTCGCCAGCGAGGGTGCGATCACGCAGCTCGGGCCGTATGCCGGGTGCACGGTGATCAGCCCGTCCGAGGTGCGGGTGAACTACTCGGCGCCGTTCGGCGCGGCGGTGGCGAGCTTTGCGGAGGGCACGCTGGCGCCGGTGTCGCCCACGGCGGTGCGCAAGCTGGGCAATGACGGGTTCTCGCGCGCGCCCGTTGGCGCCGGGCCGTTCCGCTTCGTGTCGTGGGAGACGGGGCAGCGCGTGGTGATGGAGCGGTTCGAGCCGTATAACTGGGCGCCGTCCTTCATGTCGCAGACCGGGCCGTCCAAGGTCGCGCGGCTGATCCACCGGTTCATCCCGGATGCGTCCACCCGGGTGGCGGCGATGGACGCGGGGGAGATCGACATCTGCGACGCGACGCCGGTGTTGGACATGAAGCGCTACAGCGACGACAAGGCGTTCAAGACCATGATCGGCAACGCCGCCGGCATCCCGTTCGGGGTGGAGCTGAACGGCAGCCGGGGTATCTTTCAGGACGTTCGGGTGCGGCGCGCGATGGCGTTGGCGATCGACCGGAAGGACCTGGCGGACAACCTGTTCTTCGGCATGATCGACGCGAGTTTCGGCCCGCTGTCCGCCACCACGCCGACCTATTGGAGTGGCGTCGAGGGGTATTACGAACCGAACGAGAAGGCCGCGGCCGCGCTGCTCGACGAGGCGGGTTGGAAGCCCGGCGCGGATGGGATCCGGGTGAAGGACGGGCAGCGGCTCAGTGCGTTCTACGGCGCGCCGCCGCCGCTGGAGCCGGATACGGCAACCGAGATCCAGGCGCGGCTGAAGCGGGTCGGGTTCGACATCCGGGTGGAGACGATCACCTTCGCGCGCAACCAGCAGCTCGTGTTCGCCAACGAGTACGACATCCTGCCGGTGCGCTGGATCCAGGCGGACCCGATGTGCCTGGAGAACCTGTTCTCGTCCTCGAACATCACCACGCCGGGGCATTACAAGTACAATTGGATGCACCTGAACGACCCGAAGCTGGACGATCTGTTTGCCGCCGGGCGTGCGGAGACGGACCAGGCGAAGCGGGCGGCGATCTATGGCGATGCGCAGAAGCGGATCATGGACACGGCGCTGTGGTTCCCGGTTCACAACCAGGTCGAGACGGTGGCGTACCGCGGCAACCGCACGGGATACCGGTTTGCGCGGGCGGATTGGGTGGTGATGATGTACGACGTGAGGCCGGCCTAAATGCCGCAGACGCGGATCTCGGGCCGGGGCAGGCGGCTGCAGTTCGTCATGCTCTCCCTGTTGGTCGCCACCGGGGTGATCAACTTCTTCGACCGGTCCAGCCTGGCGATCGCCAACGCGCCCATCCGTGCCGACCTCGGGCTGAACGCGACGGAGATGGGCGGGCTGCTGTCGGCCTTCGCGCTGAGCTACGCCTTCTCGCAGTTGCCGACCGGGTTGCTGATCGACCGGCTCGGCCCGCGCACGCTGCTGGGGGCGGGGCTGGCGCTGTGGTCGGGGGCACAGGCGCTGGTTGGGCTGGTGTCGAGCTACGGGCAGTTCTTTTGGGCGCGGATCGCGCTCGGGATCGGGGAATCGCCGCAGTTCCCGACCGACGCCCGGGTGGTCAGCGACTGGTACCACGTGCGGGACCGGGGTTTTCCGTCCGGCACGTTCAACATGGCGAGCAGCCTGGGCCCGGCGATCGCGCCGCCGATCCTGACCGTGATCATGCTGGCGTTCGGCTGGCGCACGATGTTCGTCATCCTCGGCGTCGTTGGCCTGGCCATGGCCTTGATCTGGGTGGGGGTTTACCGCGACCCGGCGCGGTTGCTGTCGGCCGAGGACCTGGCGGCGGTGCGGGAGGGGGATCCGCCGCGCTCGCCGGCGGTGACGTTGCGGCAGTGGAGCCGGCTATTCCGGTGCCGGACGACCTGGGGGATGATCCTGGGCGATTTCGGCAACGGGTATTCGTTCTGGCTGTTCCAGACCTGGATCCCGGGGTACCTGGAGATGGCGCGGCATATCTCGGTCGCCCGTACCGGCTTGCTGGCCGCCGTGCCGCAGCTTTGCGGCGTGGTGGGGTCGCTGCTGGGCGGTTACGTGGTGGACCGCTTGGCGGCGCGCGGGGTGAGCCCGATCAATGCGCGGAAGATCCCGATCGCAGCGGGCTTGATCGCCACGGCGGTGTTCACCGTGCTCGCGGCGTATGCGACGACGGCCACCTCGGCGCTCGCCTTGCTGTCGGCGGCGGTGTTTTTCAGCAGCGTGGCGGGGGGCACGATCTGGGCGTTGGTCAGTGCCGCGGCGCCGCCCAACATGGTCGCGTCCTGCGGCAGCATCCAGAACTTCGGCGCCTATCTCGGGGGCACGTGCTCGCCGATCATCACGGGGATCATCGTGGACGTGACCGGCTCGTTCAGCCTGGCGCTGGTGTTGGCCGCGGCGGTTTCGGTGGCGGGGGCAGTTGTTTACCTGGTGGTGGTGCAGCGGCCGATCACGGAGGCGGACCTGGTGTAGTCCTGCGACTGCGCTGCCTTTTAGACGAAGACGCCCGCCATGCCGCCGGCGGGGTAGCGGGTGCCGGCGGCGGCGCCGGGCGGGATGGTGTTGGACAATTCGGCGACCTCGGCCAGGCTGAGGGAGATGTCGAGCGCGCGGACGTTCTCGTCGAGCCGGGCGGGTTGGCGGGTGCCGGGGATGGTGACGACGTCGTCACCCTGGGCGAGCAGCCAGGCTAGGGTGATCTGGGCCAAGGTGCAGCCTTTCTTGGCCGCGAGCGCCTCCACCTGGGTGACCAGGCTGCGGTTGTTGGCGAAGTTTTCGGCCTGGAAGCGGGGGTGGGCGGCGCGGCGGCCGTCGATGTCGTCGAGGCTCTGGATCGCGGGGGTGAGGAAGCCGCGGCCGAGCGGGGAGTAGGCGACGAAGCTGATGCCGAGCGCCTCCGTCGTGAGCCGGGTCTCCTCCGCCTCCTCGCGGTAGAGCAGGGAGTATTCGGTCTGCACGGCGGTGATCGGGTGCACGGCATGGGCGCGGCGGATGCGGTCGGGATGCGCCTCGGACAGGCCCAGGTAGCGGACCTTGCCTTGCTCCACCAGCCGCGCCATGGCGCCGACCGTGTCCTCGACCGGGACGGACGGGTCCACCCGGTGCTGGTAGTACAGGTCGATCACGTCCACGCCGAGGCGGGTCAGGCTGGCCTCGCAGGCCTGCATCACGTAGTCGGGCCGGCCGTCCACGCCGTTGGGTTGGCCGTCGCGGCGGACCTGGCCGAACTTGGTGGCCAGCACGACCTGATCGCGGCGGCCTTTCAAGGCGGTGCCGAGCAGCGTCTCGTTGTGGCCCCAGCCATACATGTCCGAACTGTCGAGATGGTTCACGCCCTCGTCGATCGCGTGATGGATCAGCGCCACGGACGCGGCGTCGTCGGCGGGGCCGTAGACGCCGGAGAGCGACATGCAGCCGAGGCCGACGGGGGAGACCGCGAGGTCGCTGTGGCCGAGTGTGCGCCGTGCCGTCCTGGTCCTCTGCGTCATGTCCGGAGCCTTTGCGTTGTCGCGATGTCGAAGCGGTAACCGACGATCCGGGTTTATTCAAGCAAGCAGGAGGCTCGCCTACGCGGCGGGCAACCGCACCCGGCCGCGAGGCGCTAGGATGGTCGAGTAACCCGGGGGTCCCGCATGACTGACGATGCCGACATGCATTTCTACGAGCCGTCCAAAGGTCATGGCCTGCCGCACGACCCGTTCAACGCCATCATCGGGCCGCGCCCGATCGGGTGGGTGTCCACGCGGGGGCGGGACGGATCGGTGAACCTCGCGCCGTACAGCTTCTTCAACGCGTTCAACTACACGCCGCCGATCCTCGGGTTCTGCAGCACGAGCGAGAAGGACAGCGCGCGCAATGCACGCGAGACGGGCGAGTTCGTGTGGAACCTGGCAACCCGGGCAACCGCGGAGCAGATGAACCAGACCTGCGCCAGTGTGCCTTATGGCACGGACGAGTTCACGCTCTCCGGCCTGACCGAACTTGCGTCGCGGATGGTGTCGCCGCCCCGCGTGGCGGAGAGCCCGGTGCACTTCGAGTGCAAGGTGACGGAGATCGTGACGCTGAAGAACGCGCAAGGTGGTCTCACGCCCGCGATCCTGGTGCTGGGCGAGGTGATCGCGGCGCATATCGACCGCCGGCTGCTGAAGGATGGGGTGTTCGACACGTTCAACGCCGGCATCATCCTGCGCGCGGGCGGCCCCTCCGCCTACGCGGCGATCGGGCCCGACAGCCGTTTCGACATGCGGCGTCCAGCTTAGGCGGCGTCCAGCTTAGGCGGCCCCCAGCTTAGAAGGAGAAGACACATGGACTTCAATCGTCTCGGCCATTCCGGCCTGCGCGTTCCGGCGCTCGCCTTCGGCACGGCCACGTTCGGCGGCGGCAACGACTTCTTCAAGGCCTGGGGATCCACCGACGCGAACGGGGCATCGCGGCTGATCGACGTGTGCCTCGACCATGGCGTGAGCCTGTTCGACAGCGCCGACGTGTATTCGAACGGGTTGGCCGAGCAGATCCTGGGCGAGGCGATCAAGGGCAAGCGGAACCGGCTGCTGATCTCGACCAAGACGACGTTTCCGATGGGCGCCGGGCCGAACGATTACGGGTCGTCCCGCCAGCATATCCTCGAGGCGGTGGACGCGGCGTTGGCCCGGCTCGGGGTGGACCACATCGATCTGCTGCAACTGCACGGCCAGGACTACAACACGCCGGTGGAGGAGACGCTCGCGACGCTGGACCAGCTCGTGCGGGCCGGGAAGGTGCGTTACGTCGGGTGCTCGAACTTCTCGGGGTGGCACCTGATGAAGTCGATCGCCGTGTCGGAACGCTATGGTTACGCGCGGTATGTGGCGCACCAGGCCTACTACTCGCTGCTCAACCGCGACTACGAGTGGGAGCTGTTGCCGCTCGGGCTCGACCAGGGCGTGGGCGCGGTGGTGTGGAGCCCGCTCGGATGGGGCAAGCTGACCGGCAAGATCCGGCGCGGCCAGCCGGCGCAGCCCGGCACCCGGGCGAGCGACATCGCCGGCACGGGGCCGCAATACGAGGAGGAGCGGCTGTTCCGCATCGTGGACAGCCTGGACAAGGTCGCGGCGGAGACGGGGCGTGGCGTGCCGCAGATCGCGCTGAACTGGCTGCTGCGGCGGCCGACGGTTTCCACTGTGATCATCGGCGCGCGCAACGAGGAACAGCTCGTGCAGAACATCGGCGCCGTCGGCTGGCAGCTCACGCCCAGCCAGGTCGCGGCGCTCGATGCGGCGAGCGAGGTTCCCGCGGCCTACCCGGTTTGGCACCAGCGTGGCTTTCCGATGCTGAACGAGCGGGCAGGCCGGTGAGCCGCGCCTACAGCGTGCGCGCGAAGAACTCCGCAACGACGGCGTAGGCCCGGCGCCGGTCGTCCGGGCGGATGAAGCCGTGGCCGGCGTAGTCGAAGGTTTCGAACTGCGTCCGGTGCTGGCGTTCGCTGAGCGAGGTCACGATCTGCTCGCTCTCGCCGTAGGGCACGCGGGGGTCCCGCGTGCCGTGCAGCACCAGGAGCGGCGCCTTGATCCGGTCCGCCTGGTGGATCGGCGAGATGCGGGCGAACAGGTCCGCGTCGCGCGCCGGGTCGCCGTATTCGCGGCTGCGGTGGGCGCGGCGCCAGGGCCCGGTGTCGGCGAGCAGGGTCTTGAAGTCGGCGATCCCGTAGTAGTCCACGGCCGACTTCCACAGCGCCGGGTACTCGCCGATGGCGGCCAGCACCATGTAGCCGCCGTAGGACTGGCCCATGATGCCGATGCGCGCCGGGTCGATGCCGGGTTGGCGGCTCAGCCAGGCATGGGTTGCCGCGAGGTCGTGCACCGAGTCCAGGCGCAGCGACACGTCGTCCGCTGCGGTGCTGGCGCGGCCGTAGCCGGTGCTGCCGCGGACGTTGGGCATCAGCACGGCGTAGCCCTCGTGCAGCAGCATCTGCATGTCGGCGCGCCAGTTCGCGCGGGTTTGCGACGCGGGGCCGCCGTGGACCCAGACGATTGCGGGCCAGCCGCCGGGTGGCTCGTGGCCGGCGGGGGTGGCCAGCCAGCCGGGGATCGTCCGTCCGTCATGCGCCGTCCAGCTCACCAGGTCGAAAGGCCGCACCGAGGGCGGCGCCTCCGGCTGCCATAGCGTGCGCACCGCCCCGTCCCACAGGAACAGGCCGGGGGGTTGGGTGGGGGTGCTGGCGCTGAACGCCAGGGTGCGGCTGTCCGGCGACCAGGCGAGGTCCGCCACCACGCCGGGCGGCAGGTTCACGGTTTCCGCCGGGCCATCCGCCGGGCCCACGCGCAGCAGGGCGTATCCGCGGTCGTTGGTGACGGTGGCGAGCCGGGCGCCGTCCGGCGAGAGCGACCATGCCTCGAGGTCGGCGTTCGGTTCGCTGATCCATGGGGTGATGGTCCCGGTGTCCGGATCGATCCGGCACAGCGCCATGAACTCGCCGCCGCAGTCGGACAAGCCGAGCAGGTGGGAGCCGTCCTTGGCCCAGCGCACGCTTCTGAACGCGACCGGGCGCTGGTGCGGCACGACGCGCACGGCGCCGTCCGCTACGGTCAGGATGGACAGGGTCTGGTCCCCTTCAGCGAAATCGGCCAGCAGCAGCAGGCGGTCGCCGTCCGGGTGCCAGGCGGGGGCGCTGAGTTGGTGGGTGCCCAGGTGCAGGCGGCGGGGCTGGCCGTCGAGCGGGTGGACGATGACGTCGAAATGCGCCTCGTCCCGGTCGTTGGCGGTGTAGGCGATCGCAGCGCCGTCCGGCGACCAGGCGCCGAAATCGTGGATCACGCCGGGGGCGTTGGTCAGTGGGCGGGCTTCGCCGTCATGGAGCCAGAGCTGCTGCCGCTCGTCGCCGCCGGCGTCGATGCCGAACACCAGGCGGTCGTCCTTGGGGGCGCGGCGGACGAAGGCGATTTTCTCGTCGGGGGCGGCGATCACCCGGGCGCCGGAGCCGTCCGCCGCCATGGCCCAGAGCGCCGGCATGCCCGCGCCGCGCAGGTGGAACACGGTGCCGCCGTCGCAGGAGAAGCTGGGGGCAGTGCCGGCGCTGGTGGCGGCGTAGGCATCGGTGGTCTTGCTCATGGTGTCGGGCCTCGGCGCGGTGGGGCCGCCAGGTTAGGCCGTTCGCGGCGGAACTGGCTATGCTGGGGCAAAACCGATGCTCAGGGGAGGCTCCATGGACCCGCGCGATGTCGTCCGGGCGGGTGACGCCGCGATCACCGACCGGTGGTCCGTCCGCAACGTCCCGCACACTCTGGTTGGCCGGGAGAGGGTGGCCGCCTCCGCGCGGTTGCACGCGCCATGATCGCCGTCGAGATCAGCGGGACCGCGGCGGAGGCGGGACGCCGTGCGGCGCTGTATGGCGCGAGCAGAATTCGTGCGGCGGTGGCGGAGCAGGGCCGGGCGCGGATCGTGCTGGCGACGGGGGTGAGCCAGTTCCCGGTGCTGGAGACGCTGGTGGCGGAGCCCGGGATCGAGTGGCGCCGGGTCACGGCGTTTCATCTGGACGAGTATATCGGCCTCGGCCCGGATCACCCGGCCGGCTTCCGCCGTTTCCTGCGCGAGCGGTTCACGAGCCGGGTGGAGGGGGTGGCGTTCATCCCGGTGGACGGCGATGCCGACCCGGCGGCCGAGACCGCCCGGCTCGGCGGGTTGATCGGTGCGGCGCCGGTTGATGTGTGTTTCGCCGGGCTGGGCGAGAACTGCCACCTGGCGTTCAACGACCCGCCGGCCGATTTCGCGACGGTGGAACCGTATATCGAGGTCGTGCTGGACGAGGCCTGCCGCCGCCAGCAACTGGGCGCAGGCTGGTTCCCGACGCTGGACGACGTGCCGCGGACGGCGCTGTCCATGAGCATCGCGCAGATCCTGAGCAGCCGGACGGTGGTGCTGACGGTGACGGGCGCGCGCAAGGCGGTGCCGGTGCGCGACATGCTGCAGCATCCGGTGGATCCGATGTATCCGGGCACGGTGCTGCAGGAGCATTTGGACACGCATCTGTTTCTGGACCGGGAGGCGGCGGCGTTGCTGTCGTGATTTGCAAAGGAGGCTGATTTCGACGCGCCGTTGCCCGAGAATGTGCTGGCCGCTTTCGAAGGGCGTTGATGCGGCTGCTACTCCGCCCGTTCACGAGTCTTCCGGCCGCACCACCACGCATGGCAACTGCCGCTGGTTGAGCCGGGCACAAGCCGATTGCGCCGTATTGGCGGACAGGTTGAGCAGCCGCGCGCGGTAGAGGGCCGTTCCGCCGAACGGGCTGGTCGGCGGCAGGGCGACGGTGGCGGCGCGTAGGAGATCCGGCGCCTCGTCCCGTGCGCCCTCGGCCACCGCGCGCGCCAGGCCTTGGCTGCGGAACGCGCCCACTTGCACGCCCCAGCCGCCCGTGGCCGCCGCACCGAGGCTCGCCGGCGCGCCCAACAAGGAAACTTGGCGGATCGGGGCCGCCGTGGGCGTGGTGGCGGCCTGTTCGAGCGGTGCGCAGGGGCGGTCTGGGTCGTAGGCGGCGTTGACGTCGCAGCCCGAGGCGAAGCTGGCGGTGGTGGGCACCGCCGCCACCACGGTGTGCGCGGTGTTCGCATAGGTGGCGAGCGGACCGGAGACCGGAACGTCGGTGCCGAGGTTGGGGGCGATGGACGCCAGGTAGTTCACCGTCTCGTCCGGCAGGGGCGAGGCGCCGGACAGGTACTGGTCCAGCCGGTCCGGCCCGGCGTTGTAGGCCGCGAGGAAGCCGGGGGAGCCATAGCGGTCGTACATCTCGCGGATGTAGGCGGTGCCGGCGAGGATGTTGTTGTGCGGGTCGAACGCGTCGTCGCCGAGGCGGTGGCGCTGGCGCAGGCCGTCATAGGTGGCGGGCATCACCTGCATCAGGCCCATGGCGCCGACGGGGGAAACGGCTTGCTCGTGCCCGCCCGATTCCTGATGCATCACGGCGCGCACCCATTTCTCGGGCACGCCGTAGCGGATGGATGCCTCGCGGATGTACGGGGCCCATGGATCGCTCGACGGGCCCGGCGGCGGGTAGTAGCGGCTGGGGGCGCGGGACGAGCGGGAGCTGGATGCGTGCGCCGCCGGGTCGTAGCCGTCATACGGCACGGCGCCGTCGTAGGGGGTTGCGGCGTATCGGCCGGTTCGGGCGCACCCGGCCGCCGCCAGCACCGTCAGCAGCACCGCCGCGCTACGGAGCCGGGTGGGCGAGGGCGCGGTCATGCGTGTCTCCGGAGAGGTGGGCTGGTGGTGCGAACGCTATCGTGCGCGGATTCCGGGAACAAGCGAGGACGGCAGCGTGGGCGCGTATGGCGGGCGGCTGTGGCTCAAACCGCACGGCCGCCTCCTCCCTCTCCCGTCCTTCACGGGAGAGGGAGGAGGTGAGGACACTTACAGCGTCGAACCCTGGCCTGGTGGCGGCACTCGCACACCCTCACCCCGACCCTCTCCGCAGGCGGGAGAGGGAGCAGGAAGGAGGGCGCACACTGCGGCGGCGGCGGCGGCGGAGGGGTCGCCACCTGGGGGGCGGAGGGTGGCGACGGCTGCCTTTGTGGCGGCGCGTTGTTGCGCGGCGGCTTCGGGGTCGCGCAGGAGGGAAAGCACCGTGGCCGACAGGGTGGCGGGGTTGCAGTCCTGCTGCAGCAGTTCGGGCACGATCTGGCGGCCGGCCAGCAGGTTCACCATGGCGACGTGCGGCACCCGGATCAGCCGGCGCGCCATCATCGCGGACACGGGGTTGACGCGGTAGGTCACCGCCATCGGCACCCCCGCCAAAGCCAGCTCCAGCGTGGACGTGCCGGATTTGGTCAGGGCGGCGGAGGCGGCGGCGTAGGCGTCGTGCTTGTCGTCCAGCTCGGTCACGATCACGGGGCGGATCGGCCAGCCGGCCGTTGCCGCCTGCACCAGGTCCGCGACGGCGTGGGAGACGGGGACGACGGGGACGACGTCCGGCTGCTCGGTTTTGAGCCGGGCGAGGGTCTGGCCGAATACCGGCAGCAGGCGGGGGGCCTCGCTGCGGCGGCTGCCGGGCATCAGGATCAGCACGGGGGCGGCGTCCGCCAGGTTGTGGCGGGCGCGGAAGCGGGCGGCATTCCCCGTGTCGGCGCCGGATTGCAGCACCGGGTGGCCGACGAAGCGGGCGTGCAGGCCGTGGCGGGCGAAATATGCCTCCTCGAACGGGAGCAGGCACAGCAGGTCGTCCCACAGGCCGGGGAACTTTTTCACGCGCCACTCGCGCCAGGCCCAGACCTGGGGGGCCACGTATTGCACGCGCGGGATGCCGAGCTTGCCGATGCGGCGCTGCACGTGCAGGCCGAAGCCGGGGCTGTCCACCGTCACCACCACGGCCGGACGGCGGGCGGCGATGTCGGCCACGACGGAGAGCATGCGGCGGCGCAGGAAGGCGTAGCGCGGCAGGATCTCGACCAGGCCCATGACGGCGAGGTCCGACATGGGGAACAGCGACTCCATGCCCTCCGCCTGCATGCGGGGACCGGCGACGCCGGCGAAGGTGGCGTCGGGGAGGATCTTGCGCAGGGCGGCGATCAGGCGGCTGCCGAGGATGTCGCCGCTGGCCTCGCCGGCGACGAGGTAGATCAGGGGCACAAGGATACGATTTCGCAGGGGGGTGGCGCTGTCGGGTAGTCGCGGTGGTTGAGTACGGCGCCGGCGTCGCGCACCGTATGGATCGCGGCCGGGTCTAGGTCGGCGTACAGCCAGCCGGGAACGTCCATGGCGCTGCGGGCAATCACGCCGTCCTCGGGGAAGCCGCGGTCCACCGGGCCGAACACGGCGGCGTACCCGCGGTTCATGTCGAGCGTGTTGAGGAAGGGCGCGTCCCCCACCGTGGTGGCGATGGCGACGTAGCACTGGTTGGACATGGCGCAGGCGCGGGCGGCCAGACGCACCCGGTTGAACCCGGCGGGCGTGTCCGTGTCGGTCGGGGCCAGGATCAGCCAGGCGCCCGCTTCTGCCTGAGCGCGGGCGAGTGGCGGGTGCTCGAGGTCGTAGCAGATGCACACGCCGATGCGGCCCCAGGGCGTGTCGAACACGGCGGGGGGTGCGCCGCGGCTGACGCGCATCTGGGTGCGTTCGAACGGGATCGGAATGTGCTTGTCCTGGAACACGGTCTGGCCGCCGGGTGCGATCAGGGGGGCGTGGTTGACCAGGGTGCCGTCCGCGCGGCGGTGCAGCATGGAGCCGCCGAGCAGCCACACGCCGTGGGTGGCGGCTTCGCGCCGCATGATGGCGAGCACGGCGTCATGGTGGGCGCAGGCGGCGTCCAGCTCCGCCTCGAAGGTAGGGAGCGGGGCGGGGACGGCGTCCATGCTGGCGTATTCGGGAAGCACCAGCAGGTCGGCGCCGGCGGTGGCGGCTTCGGCGATGCGGGCGGTGAAGGCGGCGTCCCAGGCGGCGAGGGTTTCGTACCGGCGCACCTGGTACTGTAGCAGCGCTAGCCGCATGGCAGCGGCACGCCGGTCAGCGACTTGCCCCAGAAATCGAGCGTATGCGGGGTGGCGGCGTTCTCGCCACGGTCGGGCCAGGTCATGGTGCAAGTCACGCCCTCCATCGGCACGTAGCCGCGGTGGCGCCAGAATGCATCGTTGGTGTGGGGGGTGGCGGGCCGGAGCGGATGGTCGGCCGGGCGGCGGACGGAGCAGAAGATGGCGTAGTCCGCGGTGGAGACGGCGCGGGCGTGGCTCTCGCGCAGGTCGAAGATGCGCACGCCGAGGCCCAGGCCGCGGTAGGGGGCGGAGATGATGCCCTCGCCGAAATAGAAGAAGCGTGCCGGGTTCCAGCCGCGCTCGAGGAACGGCGCCTGGACGTTGGCGCTCTCGTCGCCGAGCGGCAGGCAAGTGGCGGCGGCGACGGGGGTGTCGCCGTCGGTGCCGACGAAGAGGGCGGCGCGGGGAATGGCCGCATAGTCGGCGATGTAGGGCGGGGAGGCCGGGTCCCCCTTGTAGAGATACGGCCAGTCGTAGAACACCTCCACATGGAGGCGCTGGAACGCGGCGCAGGCGTCTGCGATGGCGGGGCCGGTGTAGGTGCGGAAGCGGATATCGGTGCCGGGTGTCATGGCCCGGTGCATAGGTGGCGGCGCGGGAGGGCGCAACGGGATGGACGAGCTTTGCCACATCACGACGCGGGAGGCAGTGACGGGCACGTGGCTCGAGGCCGAGCCGTTCCTGCATTGCTGCACGCCGGCGCAATTGGCTTTCGTGCTGGAGCGGTGGTTCCCTGGCCAGACAGGCGTGCTGGTCGCGCGGTTCGACGCGGCGGACGTGGAGGGCCGGGTGGTGTGGGAGGCGAGCGAGCCCGGGATGGCGCCGTTTCCGCACGTCTATGGCCGGGTGCCGGTGGCGCGGTGCCGGGTGGCGTGATGGAGTTCAGTTTCATCCACGCGGCCGACATCCACCTCGACTCGCCGTTGCGCGGGTTGGAGGCGGACGCGCCGGCGGACCGCATCCGGGGCGCCACCCGGCAGGCGCTGGTGAACCTGGTGGAGCTGGCGCTGGCCGAGCGGGTGCGCTTCGTGCTGCTGGCGGGCGACCTGTACGACGGCGACTGGGAGGATTACCCGACCGGCCAGTTCCTGGTGGCACAGCTTGCGCGGCTGACCCGGGCGGGCATCGCCGTGTTCGCCATCAGCGGCAACCACGATGCGCAGAGCGTGCTGACCCGGCGGCTACCGTGGCCGGAGGGCGCTTACCTGTTCGACACCGCGCGGGCCCATAGCCTGCCCGTGCCCGGGCTTGACGTGACCATCCACGGCCAGGGTTTCGCCGAGCGGGCCGTGCGCACCAACCTGGCGCGCGCCTATCCCCCACCGGTGGTGGGCCACCTTAACATTGGCCTGTTGCACACGGCCTGCGGGCAGGAGGGGGCGCACGAGAACTACGCGCCGTGCTCGCAGGAGCAGTTGGCGGGCCACGGCTACGACTACTGGGCGCTCGGCCACATCCATACGCGGCAGACCCTGGCGCAGCACCCGAACTGGGTGGTGTTCCCGGGCAACCTGCAGGGCCGCCACATCAACGAGGAAGGGCCGAAGGGCGCGACCCTGGTGCGGGTCGCGGGCGGGCGGCTGCACCCGGAACACCGGACGCTGGACGCGGTGCGCTGGGCGCGGGTGCCGGTGGACTTGGCGGGGGTGGACAGCGCGGAGGTGATGGGCGCGCGGGTGCGCTCGGCGCTGTCCGAGGCGGCGGGGGCGGCCGGTGGGCGGCTGCTGGCGGCGCGGGTGAGCCTGCGCGGCGCCACCTCGCTGCACGCCAGCCTGGCGCGCGACGCTGGGGCCACGTGGGAGGGGGTGCGGGCCGAACTCGCCGGGCTCGGGCTCGTGCACGATGTTTGGCTGGAGAAGGTGGAGGTGGTCACGTGGCCGGCGATCGACCTCGAATCGTGGCGTGCCGGGTCGGACGCGGCGGCGACGCTGCTGCGCTCGGTGGAGAGCGAACCCACGGCCAAGGTCACGGACCAGGCGCGCGACTACGCCAGCCACATGATCGGCCGGGTCGCCCGGATCCGCGACGCGCTGGGGCCGGACCACCCGGCGATCCTGGCCGCAGGCGGCACGGTGCCGCAGGAGCTGGTGCAGCGGGCGCGGGACCTGATCCTTGCCCGGCTGGTGGAGGGCTGATGCGGCTGCAGCGGTTGCGGCTCGAGTGCTACGGCAATTTCGCGGATGCCGTGATCGAGCTGGACGGCAGGCCGGGCCGGATCAACCTGGTGGTGGCACCGAACGGGGCGGGAAAGTCCGTGGTGCGGCAGGCGATCTCCGAGTTGCTGTTCGGCATCCACACGCAGACGCCGATGGGCTTCCAGTTCGGCTACGACCGGATGCGGCTGATGGCGTCCGCCGGGTTCGGCGACGGCGAGGCATTCGGCTTCGTCCGGCGGAAAGGCCGCGCCAATACGCTGACCGATCCGTCCGGCCAGCCGGCGCACCCGGTGCTGCTCGCGCGCATGCCGCGGGAGGCGGACCGCAAGCGGCTGGAGCGGTTGTTCGTGCTCGATTCGGCGCAGTTGCGCGCCGGTGGGCGGGCGCTGCTGCAGACGGACGGGGACCTGGCGGATGCGTTGCTGTCGGGAGCCGGCGAACTCGGTTCCGCGCGCAGCCTGGCCGCCGACCTGGTGCGGCGGCGGGACGAGGCGGCCCCTATGCGACGTAGCCTGCGCACGCCGTTCTACGAGGCGGGGGATGCTTGGGGGGCCGCCAACACACGGCTGGCCGAAACGCTGGTGCGCCCGCCCGCCGTGGCCGAGCAGGAGGCGTTGCGCGCGGCGGCGGTGCAGGACCGGGACGAGGCCGCGCAGCAATCGCGCGACGCTGCGGCCGAACTCGCCCGGCTGAGCCGGCTGCGCAGTACACGGCGGCATTTCGACGCTCTGGACGCGGCGACGCGGTGGCTGGAGCAGAACGCGGCTGCCCCCAAGCTGGCGCCGGCGGTGGGCGCGGCGCTGGCGGCGGCCAAGCAGGCGGTGGTGGCGGCGCGGCTGGAGCAGCGGGAGGCGGCGCAGCAGGCGGCACGGCTGGCCGAGCAGTTCGCCGTGACCCAGGTGGACGAAGCCGCCCTGGCCGAAGCCGCCGCGATCGAACGGCTGCTGGCCGAGCGCGCGGTCGCGGAGAACTCGCGAACCGACATCCCCAAGCGCGAGCGGGAAATGGCGGATGCGCAGGTGGCGATCACCCGGCTGCTGCGCGAGCTGGCCAGCCCTGCCGACCCGGCGGATGCCAAGGCCGAGCTGCGCGGCGCCGCCGACATCGCCGCGGCGCGGGTGCTGATCGGCGAGGCTGCCGACCTGGCGGCCAAGCGCACGGCCGCCCAGGCCGCGCTGGCGCGGGACGGCGAACGGCTGGCGGAGGCGGAGGACGAGTTGGCCGCGCTGCCCGCACTGGCCGCAACCGACGCGCTGCGGGCCGCGCAGGATGAGGCGCTGGCCGACGGCGACCCGGCGCGCGCGCAGCAAGCCGCGGCCAAGGCGCTGGCCGACGCGGACGCACACTTGGCGGACGCGCTCACCCGGCTGCCGGGCACGTGGGACGCGGCGGCCCTGGCGGTCCTGCCGGTGGCGGCAGAGGCAAGTTGGGCGCGGTTGGACAAGGCGGTGACGGAGGCCCGGTCCGCGCTGTCGGCCGCCGAGCAGCGGCGCGACACGGATGCGGCGGAGCTGGCCGCAGGGCGGGGGCGGCTGGCCGATCTTACCCGGGCGCGACCGCTGCCGGACCGGCAGGCGCTCGCTGCGGCGCGGATCCACCGGGACCGCGGCTGGGCGTTGGTGTTCGCCCGCTTGTCCGGCGCGCCGCAGCCGGAGGCGGAAGCCGCCTATGCCGGGGGCGTGGCGCTGGCGATCGCCTTCGAGCGCGCCATTGCCGCGGCGGATGCCGTTGCCGACCGGCGCGAAGAGGAAGTGGAGCGCCTGGCCAGCGCCGAGCAGATGCAAGGCGCCATCGACCGGGCCGAAACGGTGCTGGCGGCGAGCGAGGCGGCCATGGCCACGCGGCAAGCGGTGCTGACGCAGGCGCTGGCGGCCTGGGCGGACGCGGTGGCGCCGACCGGGCTCGCCCCCGCCTGCGGCCTGGCGGAGATACGCGCCTTCATCGCGGCGCGGGAGGCCGTGGTGAGTGCGGCGGCCGCCCGGCGGTCGGCGGCTGCGTCCGCGGCGCTGTTGGCGGAGCGTCACGCCGGGTTGGCCGCCCGGCTGGCGGCGGCCCTGGGCAGCCCTGTCGACACGCTCGCCACGCTGATCGCGTCCGCCAAGCGCCGACTGGCCGAAGCTGACCAGACTGCGGCCAATCGCACCGCCCTCAATCGGACGGCCAGCACGGCACGGCGCGCGGTGGAGCGGGCGCGGCCCGCGCTGGAACGGGCGGAGGCGGAGCTGGCAGACTGGTCCGGGCGGTGGGACGGGGTTCTGGCCAAGCTGCGGCGTCCGCCGGGCGAGGCGCCGAACGTCACTGCCTCGGTGCTCGACCAGCTTGTGGCACTGCCCGCCAAGGTGGAGGCGGCGGAGACGGCGCAGCAGCGGCTGGCGGAGATGCACGGCCAGTTGGAACGGTTCGGCGAGGGGTGCGCGACGGTTGCCGGACGCCTGGCCGAGCCCGCCGGTGAACCCGGCGCCACGGCGCTCCGGCTGCGGGACCGGCTGACTGCCGCGCGCGCCGCTTTCACCACCCGCAAGACCCTCGCCGGGCAGGCGGACGCGGCGGCACAGCGCCAGCGTGCGGCCGAGGCGGCATTTGCGGAGGCCGGGCGGCATTTGCAGGACGCGGTCGCGGCGGCCGGTGCGGCGGTGCTGGAGGAGGCGGAGTGGTTGGTGTCGCTGGCGGCGGAGCGGTCCGCCCAGGAGGCGGCGCAGGATCTGGCGCGGCTGCGGCTGCGGGAGGATGGCGAAGGGCTGGACATCGAGACGTTGCGCATGGAGTCGGAGGCGACCCCGGCCGACCAGGTGGCGGAGGCGGTGCGCGAGGCCGAGGACCGGGTGAAGCTGGCGCGCGAGGCGGCGCAGGACGCGGCGGCGCGGATCGAGCGGGCGGACGGCACGCTGCGGGGGCTGGCCGCCGGGCAGGATGCGGCCAGGGCGGCCGGTGACCGCCAGGCGGCCGCGGCGAAGCTGTCCCACGTGCTGGAGGAGGCGCTGGTGCAGCATCTGGCCGCCGCCATGCTGGAGCATGCGCTGGCGGAGGTGGAGGCGAGCACCGCCACCAATCAGCGGTTGGCGCGCATCGGGGAGACCTTCGCGTCGTTGACGGGGGGTGCCTACGACCGGTTGTCCCCAGGCGAGGAGGACTCGGAGAGCAAGGAGCACGGCCGGCTGATCGCGCATGAGCGGGGCGGCGGCGAGAAGCACATCGGCCGCTTGTCCGAGGGCACGCGGGACCAGCTTTATCTGGCGCTGCGGCTGGTGGCGATCGAGGATCACGTGCGGGCTGCGCCGGGGTTGCCGTTCGTGGCGGACGACGTGCTGCAGACGTTCGACGACACGCGGGCCCGGGCGGCGATGGAGGCGTTGGTGCGGTTGAGCGAGCACGTGCAGGTCGTGGTGCTGACGCATCATCCGCACTTGCTGGCGGTGGCAGAGGGGCTGCCGGTGCATGTGCAGCGGCTTTAGCTTGCGCCTGGTCTACTCTCCCCTTCCTTGTGGGAGGGGCTGGGAGAGGGGTGCGACACACGTCGGGCCGGCGTTCTTGGCCACCCCTCCCCCTAATCCCTCCCACAAGGGAAGGGGGGCTATTTGGCACTGACCAAGGGGAGAACGCGCATGGTTCGTCTGGGCATCATCGGCGCCGGCATCATGGGCGAGCGCCTGCTCCGCGCGGCGCAGGGCCACGCATCCGTCGCCGTCTCCGGCGTTTGGGATCCGGCGCCCGCCGCACTGGCCCGGCTCGGCACCCTCGCACCCGCCGCTGCCTCGGCCGAGGCGGTGATTGCCGGGTGCGACTGCGTGTATGTCGCCGCGCCCCCGGGCAGCCACCTGGTGCACGCACGCGCGGCGCTCGCCGCCGGCAAGGCCCTGTTCTGCGAGAAGCCGCTGGCCACGGACGTGGCGGACGCGCGTGCCTTCCTTGCCGAGGCTGCGAGTGCGCGGGCGGCGGTGAACTTCCCCTTCGCCTCCTCGCCCAGCGTGGAGCGGCTCGGGAGCTGGGTCGCCGGGTTGGGCCAGCCGGAACGGTTGGAGATCGAGGTCGCCTTCGCCACCTGGCCGCGCGGCTGGCAGCAGGACGCGGCGCGCTGGCTGGACGCGCCGGCGGAGGGCGGGTTCACGCGGGAGGTCGTCTCCCACTTCCTGTTCCTGGCGCGGCGGCTGCTGGGGCCGTTGTCGCTGCAGTCCGCGTCCGTACAGTTCCCGCAGCCTGGGCGCAGCGAGCGACGCGTCGCGGCACAGTTGCAGGCCGGCGCGGTGCCTGTCCGGTTGACCGGAACGGTGGGCGAGACGGATGCGGACGACAGCAACCGCTTTACCGTCACAGCCGCCTCCGGATCGGTGCGGTTGCGCGATTGGGCGTTTGCGGAACGGCTGGACGGCGCCTGGCACGGTGACCCGGACGCGATGCCGCACGCGCAGGCCCGTATCGTCGTGTTGCAGCGCCAGATGGACGGCGTGGCGCGGATGACCCAGGGTGAGCCGCACGGGCTGGCGACGTTGCAGGAGGCGTTCGACGTGCAGAGCATGGTGGAAGCGATCCTCGGCAGCAAAGACGTGGGCAGCAAAGACGCCGGCAGCAAAGATGGGCACGGCGCATGATCCACACGCCGTTCACCTGCGAGAAGCAGCCGGCCACCGGGTCCCGCGGGATGGTAGTGACGAACCATCCGCTGGCCTCCGCGGCGGGGGTGCAGCTCCTGGTGGAGGGCGGCAATGCGGTGGACGTCGCGGTCGGTGCGCTGTTCGCGCTCACGGTGGTGGAACCGATGATGGTGGGCGTGCTGGGCGGCGGGCTCGCGCATATCCGCCTGCCGGATGGGCGGCACACGATCCTGGACGGCATGAGCACGGCGCCCGCCGCGGCGCGGCCGGACATGTTCGACGAGGCAGCGCTGGCAGGGCGGGCCAACCAGGTCGGGCCGCTGGCGGTGGGGGTGCCGAGCGCGCTGCTGGCCTGGTGCACGGCGCTCGAGCGCTACGGCACGATGAAGCTGGCCGACGTGATGGCGCCGGCGATGCGGCTGGCGGAGCGCGGGTTCGTCGTGACGCCGTATCTGTCGGATTGCATCAAGGATTGCGCGGACGATCTGCGCCGCTGCCCCGACCTGTCGGCGCTGTTGCTGCCGGACGGCGAGCCGCTCGCGCCGGGTGCGGTGCTGCGCCGGCCGATCTATGCCCATACGCTGCGCCAGATCGCGGCGGAGGGGCCGGGGGCGCTATACGGCGGTACCTTAGGCGCGGCGCTGGCCCGGCATATGCGGGCGAATGGCGGGCTGATCACCATGGCGGACCTGTTGGCCGTGCGGGTGATCGAGCGCGAGCCGATCCACGGCGCCTACCGGGGCTGGAGCATACTGGGCGCGCCGCCGCCGTCCTCCGCCGGGGTGCATATCACGCAGATGCTGAACATCCTCGAGGGATATGACATCGCCGCCATGGGGTTCGGCTCGCCGGACGCCGTCCATCTTCTGGCGGAGGCGCTGAAGATCGCGTTCGCCGACCGCGCCGTCGCCACCGCCGATCCGGCGTTCGTGCACGTGCCCGTGGAGCAGTTGACGTCCAAGGCCTATGCCGCCGAGCGCCGGGGCGGGATCGACATGGCGCAGGCGCGGGATTGGGGGCCGGGGATCACCGCAGCAGAGTCGGCGAACACGACGCATGTGACGGTGGCCGACACCGGCGGCATGGTGGTGAGCAGCACGCAGACGATCAACGGGTTGTTCGGCGCACGGTTCGCGGTGCCGGGGACCGGGCTGATCCCGAACAACTACATGCTGAACTTCAACCCGGTTCCGGGCGGGGCGCTGTCGGTCATGCCGCTCAAGCGGGTGTTCACGTCGATGGCGCCGACGATGGTGCTGCGGGACGGGCGGATCCGGTTCGCGCTGGGGCTGCCGGGTGCGCTGCGCATCTTCGGCTCGGCAATGCAGGCGCTGGTGAATTTGCTCGACCACGGGATGACGCCGCAGCAGGCGGTCGAAGCGCCCCGGGTCTGGACGCAAGGCGGGCCGCTGGAGTTGGAGCCGGCGTTTCCAGACTCCTTGGCGGCGGCGTTGGCGGCGCGGGGGCATGCGGTGGAGCGTTCGCGGCGGATCGCCGGTGGAATGAACGCGATTGCGTTTGGCGAGGATGGCGTGATGACGGGGGCGGCGTGCTGGCGGGCGGACGGGACGCCGATCGGGGTTGCGGGCGGGCTGGCGCGGGCCGGGGTGCGGTTCTCGACCTAGGCTGGCAGCAACTCGGCCGCTTGCGTCTCCGCCTCCGCCCGCACCGACTGCAGGCACGTGTTGACCGCGTCCGTGAGCGTCGCGGAAAGGTGGTCCGCACCGATGGCCGTTTGCAGCCGCTCGTCCGGGATGGCGCCGAGATCACCCGGCCACAAGCCTACCAATACCGGCGTGTCCGGCAGTTGCTGGCGCACCCGGCGCAGCAGATAGCGCAGGCGGCTCGGATCGCCGGCCACCTCCACGTAGCAAAGGCAAATCATCGCGGCTTTGCCGGAGCCCAGTTGGCCGACCTGGCTGCGCGTGACGGCGGCGTGCGGCAAAGTGCGGGCGGGAATGCCGTGCTTGGCCAGCAGTTGGGCCAGCATGGCGGCCGCTGCGTCGTCGAGTGAGCCACGGCCGGCAATGCACAGGACGGGCGCGCGGTCGGCCCGCTCGGCGCCGGGTTCCGCGCTCTGCAGGTCAGGGCCGGGCGGCGGGCGGTTCGGCAGCTTGGTCTCCCGCTCCGGCGGCGCGACCGGTGCGTCCGCGGCGGCCTTGCTGGACGGAACGACATCGTCGTGCTCGTCCAGGTCGGCGACGATATCGAGCACGGTTCTGACGACGCCCTCGATCTGCGCATCGTGTAGCAGGCCGCGCTCCACGTCCACGGCGGCGAGACGCAGGCCGTTCAGCACGACCTCGTCGTAATAGGAGGATAGCGGGCGGTCCCGCAGCATCTGTTCGGCTTGCGCCAAGGCCTCGTCCGCGTCGCCGGCGAGGATGCGCTGATAGAAGCTCTCGATCGGGGTCAAGGCCGGGCGGTCGCCGAGCAGCACGTCCAGGAACTCGAGCTTGGGCACGTGGCGGCCGAGCACCACCAGGCAGAGGGTGAGCGGCGTGGACAGGATCAGCCCGATCGGCCCCCAAAGCCACGACCAGAAGATTGCCGCCACCACGACCGAGATCGGCGACAATCCTGTGCTGTGGCCATACATCAGCGGCTCGATGACCTGGCCCACGGTGAGTTCCACGACGGCGTAGAGCGCGATGGTCCACAGCGCCATCGACCAGCCGGGGTCCACGGCCGCGGCCAGCGCCACCGGTAGCAGGGCGGACAGCCAGGAGCCGATATACGGCACGAACCGCAGCAGCGCGCCCAGGATTCCCCACAATACGGCGCTCGGCACGCCGATCACCAGTAGTCCCGCCGTGATCACGCAGCCAAAGCCGGCGTTGATGCCGAGCTGGGTCAGGAAGTAACGGCTGAGCCGCCGCCCGGCGTCGTCCAGCGCCAGTGTGGTCCGGTGCAGGTCGTTACTGCCGAACAGGCGGATCAACCGGTCACGCAGGTCTTCCTGCTGCATGAGGATGAATATCGCGACCACGAAGACGATGGCGCCGGTGGCGAGCGGGGCGACGATGGGCTTGAGGACTTCTTCGGCGATGGCGAGCGGCGATGGCGGTGGTGGCTGCACCTGTACGATGACGGGCTTGGATCCGGCGGGTGCGTTGGCGGCGGGCGGCTGCGGTTTGGCCGCCATGAGGGCGGGCTGCGTGCCGATGCGGTCGATCAACGTGGATAGTTGCCCGACGGTCAGGGTCCGCAGCACGGCGGCCTTGTGTTCGACCGTGTACTGGTAACGCGGCAGGTCGCTGGCGAGGCTCGCGATCTGCATCCCGATCAGCGCGGCGAGGGCGACGATGATGCCTAGGGAGACGACGACGGACAAAAGTACTGCCAGCACGCGGGGAAGGTGGATGCGGCGAAGCAGGGCGACGAGTGGGGCGAGGACGAAGGAGAGCAGAACCGCCAGCGTGATCGGCACCATGACTTCGCGGGCGAAGTAAAGGCCGGTGACGACGACGACGAACACGGCCAGCATCAGCAGTTCGCCGGCGCCTGGCGTGCTGGCGGGGGAGACTGTCGCCGCTGGCCGGGGCGAGGTAGGCGAATGCTCCGACATGACGGCTTCCCTCAGCGGACACGTAAAACGTGACGCCGAGGGGGTGGGTTCCTGGCTAGTGGACGCACTGCCCGTTCAGGAGACGCGGGTGAGTTCTGCCGGGCTGGCCTGGTCAGGCGGCTTTGCGGCCGCGCTTGGCAGGCGCTGGCACCGGGGCAGGTTCTTCCTTGGCGGCGGGCTTGCGGCCGAGGCCGATCTTCTTTGCCAGTTCGGAGCGGTGTTCGGCGTATTTCGGCGCGACCATGGGATAGTCATGTGCCAGACCCCAGCGCTCCCGATACTGTTCAGGCGTCATGTTGTAAGATGTTTGCAGGTGGCGCTTGAGCATCTTCAGCTTCTTGCCGTCCTCGAGACAGACGATGTACTCGGGGAAGACCGACTTCTTCACCGGGACCGCAGGTTGCAGCCGTTCCGGTTCGGCTTGTTCTGTACCGGCTGCCATCAGGGTAGAGAACACCTGCTGTATCAATTCGGGGAGTGCATCGCGAGAAACGGTATTGTTGGAAACATGCGCCGATACGATCTGGGCGGTTAGCCCGAGAACTGCGTGGTTTGGATTATCATCGGACATGGGCAATCGACTCCGCTAATGCATTTAGAACGGCCGTGGCCAACACCTTGCATCCTCCACGGTTTTTCTCAAGTGGACTTGAGACTCCGAGCAAAGATTTTCTGCAGTTCAATGCGGAAGGCCATAACACAGCACCCGCTTTTGCTAATTGTCTGGTCATAACTAATAAGTTGAGACGGCATGAGTAGCTGCACGGTGCCGCGCCGGGCCGGTCGGTTCCATGTTGTAACGAACCGGATCCCGGCGGGAGGCGGCCTCGCTGTTAGCACTCCGAGGTATGGAGTGCTTGACTTCGGCCGGACGCGCGGCTAGACGGCTGGCACTCTGGTACGGCGAGTGCCAACCATCCCGGCCAGACCCATGCAGTGTAACGCACTGAGGAGTACAGTCCTAATGAAGTTCCGTCCTTTGCATGACCGCGTCGTGGTCAAGCGTATCGAAGCCGAGGAAAAGACCCTCGGCGGCATCATCATCCCCGACACGGCCAAGGAAAAGCCGATGCAGGGCGAGATCATCGCGGCCGGGCCCGGCGCCCGCAACGAGCAGGGCCAGATCGTGGCGCTGGACGTGAAGGCCGGCGACAAGATCCTGTTCGGCAAGTGGTCCGGCACCGAAGTCAAGATCGACGGCGAAGAGCTGCTGATCATGAAGGAGTCGGACATCATGGGGATCGTCGAGGGCGCGTAAGCGGCCCCGCTTCCCGATCGCAACTAGAAGAAGGTAGAATAACATGGCAGCCAAGGACGTACGGTTCGGCGGTGACGCCCGTCAGCGCATGCTGCGCGGCGTGGACATCCTCGCCGACGCGGTGAAGGTGACGCTGGGCCCCAAGGGCCGCAACGTGGTGATCGACAAGAGCTTCGGCGCTCCGCGCATCACCAAGGACGGTGTCACCGTCGCCAAGGAAATCGAGCTTGCGGACAAGTTCGAGAACATGGGCGCGCAGATGCTGCGCGAGGTCGCTTCCAAGACCAACGACCTGGCCGGTGACGGCACAACGACGGCGACCGTGCTGGCGCAGTCCATCGTGCGCGAGGGCTCCAAGGCCGTGGCCGCGGGCATGAACCCGATGGACCTGAAGCGCGGCATCGACATGGCCGTTGCCGCCGTCGTGGAGGAGCTCAAGAGCCGCACCCGCAAGATCACGACCGAGAGCGAGACGGCCCAGGTCGGCACGATCTCCGCCAACGGCGAGACCGATATCGGCCGCATGATCGCCGAGGCGATGCAGAAGGTCGGCAACGAGGGCGTCATCACCGTCGAGGAAGCCAAGGGCATCCAGACCGAGCTCGACGTGGTCGAGGGCATGCAGTTCGACCGCGGCTACATCTCGCCCTACTTCATCACCAACGCCGAGAAGATGATCGCTGATCTCGATCAGCCCTACATCCTCATCCACGAGAAGAAGCTGTCCTCGCTGCAGCCGATGCTGCCGCTGCTCGAGAGCGTAGTGCAGTCCGGCCGTCCGCTGCTGATCATCGCCGAGGACGTCGACGGCGAGGCGCTGGCCACCCTGGTGGTCAACAAGCTGCGCGGCGGCCTGAAGATCGCCGCCGTCAAGGCGCCGGGCTTCGGCGATCGCCGCAAGGCGATGCTGGAAGACATCGCGATCCTGACCGGTGGCCAGGTGATCAGCGAAGACCTCGGCATCAAGCTCGAGACCGTGACGCTGCAGATGCTGGGCCAGGCCAAGCGCATCATCATGGAGAAGGAAAACACCACGATCGTCGAGGGCGAGGGCAGCGCCGACGACATCAAGGGCCGTTGCAACCAGATCCGGGCGCAGGTCGAGGAGACGACCTCGGACTACGACCGCGAGAAGCTGCAGGAGCGGCTGGCGAAGCTGGCCGGCGGTGTGGCCGTGATCCGCGTCGGCGGTGCGACCGAGGTCGAGGTGAAGGAGCGCAAGGACCGCGTTGACGACGCGCTGCATGCGACCCGTGCGGCTGTCGAGGAAGGCATCGTCCCGGGTGGCGGTGTCGCCCTGGCGCGTGCCAGCCTGATCCTGGCGCAGTTGAAGCCGATCAACGAGGACCAGAAGCTCGGCATCGAGATCGTGCGCAAGGCGGTTCAGACCCCGCTGCGGCAGATCGCCGAGAACGCGGGCGAAGACGGCGCCGTCATCGCCGGCAAGGTCATCGAGAACAAGGACTACAACTACGGGTTCGATGCCCAGACGGCCGAGTTCAAGGACATGGTCGCCGCCGGCATCATCGACCCGACGAAGGTCGTGCGCACCGCGTTGCAGGACGCGGCGTCCATCGCGGCCCTGCTGATCACCACCGAGGCGATGATTGCCGAGCGTCCGGAGCGCAAGGCGCCGGCCGGCGGCCCGGGTGGCGGCGGCATGGGCGGCATGGGCGGCATGGGTGACATGGACTTCTAAGTCCGTAGCCCAAGTCACTGTGATCGCGAGGGGGGCGGACCGCGAGGTCCGCCCCTTTTTGCTATTGCCGGTTCACAGCCGCTTGTGTCATTAGGTTGCAATTGACTCGTTCACAGTTTGCTGCGATTTGTAGCAACCGCAATCGCGCTTCCGCCTCCGCCTTGCTGCGCCTCTCCCCATCGTTCTGGGTGCTGCCGTCAAGTCGTCTTCGGGTATCGGTTGTCTACATGCGCCGTGCATCCGTGCGGCGCTTTGACGGAGTTTGACGCAGCTATGGCTACAGGTACTGTTAAGTGGTTCAACACCACCAAGGGCTTCGGTTTCATTATGCCGCAGGACGGCGGCAAGGATGTGTTCGTGCACATCACTGCGGTTCAGGCAGCAGGCCTGCGTGGGCTCGATGAGAACCAGAAGGTGAGCTACGACGTGGTTATGGAGCGCGGCAAGGCTGCGGCCAGCAACCTCAAGCTCGTCTGATACGGCGCCGGCCCTGGTTCGCCAGGGCCGGCCACTTTCAGGTTCAGCCAGTCCAACTGGACGAATCGATACCGGCCACAGCGCCCCCGTCCCGCTTGACGCTCTCGACCGAGGTCGCGCCGGCCTCCCGCATGATCCGTTCCGCATCAGCCCGCTTCTCGGGCGTCGGCGCATGGACCGCTAGCACCAACTCGCCACGGCCAGCAGCCTCGTTGCGCGTCTCCTCCTGACCGTCCTTGGCCGCGGTGCCCACTGCATTGGCTGCGAGTGCGGACCCGGCGCCGACCGCGGCCGCCGCCGCGATCACCACGGCCGCCGCGCCACCCGTGGCCACCGTGGCGCCGGCCGCGGCGAAGGCGCCGATCGTGCCGGCCATGCTGGTCCCCATGGTGCGCATCTGACGTGAGTCGTCCTCGGTGAGCGGGTCGGCGGCGCCCTGGTTGGGTGTGGCGTCCGAAACCGCCGGGCTCGTGGCCGGCAGACTGAGGTCGGCGTGGTCGAACCCCACCATCCGCAAGCGGCCCAACGCGTCCTGCAGCGCCGCGTCGCTCGGGAAGATGCCCTGCACTTCCTCGACGCCGGCGGTCAACACCGGGCCGTCCTTGCTCATCTCGTCGCTCATCGGCGTGCTCCTGTCATTTGTATCTCAACGCGGGTTTCGCCCCGTGTGTTCCCGCCCTGGGCGGTGACAGGCCGAACCGGGTGTGGGAAGGTTTCGCGGCAGGCGAGGGTGTAGTGTGACAACCGAATTATGGATGCTGCTGGCAAGCGCGGTGCTGATGCAGGCGATGCCGTTCATCTACGGCCCTGGCTTCATCAAGGCGCTGGGCCAGGCCAAGATGATCGGCAACCGCGACGAGATGCCCGCGGTGGAGGGCTGGTTCGCCCGCGCCAAGCGCGGGCACGCCAACATGGCCGAGAACCTGTTGCCGTTCGCCGCGGTCGTGCTGGTGGCGCATGCCGTGGGCGTGCACAGCGGCTGGACACGGGGGGCGGCAGTGGTGTTCTTCGTGGCGCGCCTGGCGCATTTCGCGAGTTACCTGGCCGGCGTCGGGCCGCCGCGGACGCTGGCCTATGTCGTGGGCGTCATCTGCACCTTGGTCATTGCAGGCTCGGTGGCGTTCAACGGCTAACCCGGCCTAGCCGGGCTGGAAGCATGGCGGGGCTGCCTGGATCCCGCCAGAACAGGACCAGCAGGGTGGCCAGGCTGACGTGCAGCAAGACGGCCCCGAGCACAACGTGCGCCATCGACCAGATCAGGCCGGGTCCGGCCGCCATGATGCCGAGGCTGGCGACATAGAGGGCTGCGAGCGGTGGCCGGGCAGGAAAGCGCAGCCGCCAACCCGCGAACCAAGCAGCGCCGGCAACCAGCGCCACTTTCATTAGCGCCATGCCGCGAAGCAGCCGGACCAGGTCCGGGCCGGCATCAGTGATCGCGGCGGCGGATGTGGTGTGGGGCGTTGCGTAAAAGCCTGCCACGGTCCCGAGCACGACGGCGGCCACGAGCAGGCTGCGGGCGGAGAGGCGGTGAACAGCCGTTGTAGTCCCGGTTGCTGCGATGGAGTGGCTCATGGGCGTATCCTCCCCGACGTCGGTGGGCTCTCGTGCCAGGCTATCACGACGAGCGCACGGAAATCAGTGTTCGAATGTAACGTCGAGCGGCACTGTTCTATTTTCGTTCTTGCAAGGGAACGGGGTCGTGTGGTTATCTGTGCGCATGAGTCATGATCTGCCTCCGACATCCCTGACCGACATGCTGATCGACCTTGCTGCCTTGGGCATGCGGGCGGCGCGGCTTGTCGTGGGAATGATGGAGATCGAGCAGGCGGCGGCCGACATCGCCGCTGCGGACTTGCCGAAGGCCGGTGCAACCCCTGCGTCGGTGACCGAGGCGACCCTGATCGGTCTCAGTCTGGACCAGGTGACGCAGTTGATGGCCGGCGCCGTGCCGCGGATCGAACGTTTGGCGCGGGTGTTCGAGCGGGCTTCGCGCGCGGTGCGCCGCAGCGTTGCCTTGAAGCAGCGGATCGAGGCCGGGTGGCCGCGCATAGGGCGGGCCGACGACCGGGCGGCGATGGTGCAGCGGCAGGCTGCGCGTGGTACGGCGGAGGTGATCCGCCGCACGAGCGGGAGCGACGACACGGCCGAGCGGCTGTTCGATGACCTGGCGGACCGGTTGGACGATCCCTGGATGGAGCAGGCGCTGCTGGATCCGCCCGTGGACGACGTCGTGCGGTCGATACGCGGCGACCTCGGCCTGGTCGCCGATGACTTGCGGGCGCTTGGCGGCGGCGAGGCGACGGCAATGGCCGATGAGTTGGACGCCTTGCGGCTTCGCCATGCGACGGACGATCCCCCGCCGGACTGAGAGGCGCGGACGGCCGTCAATCGGCGACCGGGTTGGCACTTCTCCAAGCCCTTTCGAACGGCAGGCGCCAAGCGTGCGGCGCCACCAACTGATGAATCGATTTAGGCCCCCAGGACCCGGGTTCGTAGAGCCGCACCGGCGGGGGCGCCTCGAGCAGCGGCGTCGAGACTTGCCAAAGCCGCTCGATCCCCTCGGACGTGGTGAACAGCGTATGGTCGCCGCGCATCGCGTCCAGGATCAGGCGTTCGTACGCTTCCAGCACGTCGCCCAGCCGTCCCGTGTCCCCCATTGCGAACTGCAGGCTGAGCTTGTCCAGCCGCATCCCCGGGCCAGGACGCTTCCCGTAAAACGAGAGCGACATCTTGGACGCGTCGGCCAGGTCGAAGGTCAGGTGATCCGGCCCTTGCGAGCCAACGCCCGAGCCGGCGGGGAACATGCTCTTCGGCGGCTCGCGGAAGGCGATGGAGATGATGCGCTGCCCCTCGGCCAGCCGCTTGCCGGTGCGCAGGTAGAACGGCACGCCGGCCCAGCGCCAGTTGTCGATGAAGCATTTCAGGGCGACGAAGGTTTCGGTGTCCGATTCAGGGTCTACGCCGGGTTCGGCGCGGTAGCCGACATACTGGCCGCGCACCACGTCCTTCGGGTCGAGCGGGACCATGCTGCGGAAGACCTTGTTCTTCTCCTCGCTGATCGAGACGGGCTCGAGCGCGGTCGGCGGCTCCATCGCCATGAAGGCCAGGATCTGGAACAGGTGTGTCACCACCATGTCGCGGAACGCGCCGGTGCTCTCGTAGAACGCAGTCCGTTGACCCAGGCCGAGTGTCTCCGGCACGTCGATCTGCACGTGGTCGATGAAGTTGCGGTTCCAGATCGGCTCGAACAGGCCGTTGGCGAAGCGGAA
>CAXTVQ010000059.1:0-30732 GCA_964247705.1 uncultured Acetobacteraceae bacterium
GGTCGATGAAGTTGCGGTTCCAGATCGGCTCGAACAGGCCGTTGGCGAAGCGGAAGGCCAGGATGTTCTGCGCCGGCTCCTTGCCGAGGTAGTGGTCGATGCGGAAGATCTGTTCCTCCGCGAACACCTCGTGCAGCCGGGCGTTGAGCCCGACCGCGCTGGTCAGGTCGGCGCCGAACGGCTTTTCCATGATGACCTGTGCGCGTTCGATCAGCCCGGCGTCGGCCAGCAGGCGTACCGCGGACAGGGCCGCGTTCGGGGGCACGCTGAGGTAGTGGATGCGGTGGCTGTCACTGCCCAGGGTCTCCTCCGCCCGCGCGACTGCGGCTTTGAGCGCCTCGGCGCCGGCGGCGAGCGGCACGTAGTCGAGCGTGCTGGAGAAGGCTTCCCACTGCGCGGGCTCGACCTTGCGGCTGGAGAAGCGGTCCAGCGCCTGGCGAGCCAGGGCACGGAAGCCGTCGACGCCGAAATCGTCCAGCGAGACGCCGATGATGCGGAAGCCGGGGATGAACCCGGCGGTCGCGAGGTGGAACAGTCCGGGCAGCAGCTTGCGCTGCGACAGGTCCCCGGTGGCGCCGACCAGGACCAGCACCTGTGAATGGCGCGGGCCGACGCCGGGTGGGATGCGGCTCATGGGAGGGACAACACCGCGGCCTCGGTGACAAGATGGTAGAACCGGCCGTCGAACAGCTTCATCACCTCCACTGTCGCAGCGTGGGATTCGGGGCGGATGGAGGAGGCGAGGCAGTCCTCGATGGCGGCCATGTCCGGGAAGTCCATCTCCAGGATCATGGCGATCGGGCGGGCGTCGGCGTCCTTGGACCGCGTGCGCTGCACCCGCACGGCGGTCACGTGGGGGAAGCGGCGCCAGAGCGGCTCGAGTTCGTCGTGCACCCGGCGGAAGAACTCGTCTTCGTGGCCGGGGTGGATGACGCCTTCGTAGATCGCGGTCCGGGTGAGCATGGATCGTCTCCTCGTGCTGGATGGCATCGTGCCGGCACCGCTGCATTTAGGTGCGGACGTGCGTATCCAACGCCGCTTTCGGTGAAGATCCCGCGGCTTCGTTCGCCGGTCCGTCGGCTATCTGTTCATAAGGACGGGCAGGTTCGCGTTCTCGAGGACATGCCGGGTCACGCCGCCCAGGATGAGTTGGCGCAGGCGCGAGTGGGAGTAGGCGCCCATGGTCATCATGTCGGCGCCGAACTCCTGTGCCGCCGCCAGCATGCCGGCGCCGACCTCGCGGTCCAGCGGGCGGAATGTCGCCAGTTCGGCCCTCACGCCGTGCATGGCCAGGTAGCTCGCAAGGTCGCGCGCCGGTGGGCCGTTGCGCTGGTATTCGGCGGCGGAAAGGATGCGCACCGCCTCCGCTTCGTGCAGCCAGGGCAGGGCGGCCTGCACTGCCGCGGCACCCTCCCCCGTGCCGTTCCAGGCAACTGCGATCCGGCGGCCGAGCGTGGCGGCGGCGTGGTGCGGGGCGATCAGCACGGGGCGGCCGCTATCGAACAGGACGGCGTGCAGCGCGTCCGAGGACGAGACGTCGTCGCCCGATTCCGGGTGCGGGACGATGGTGAGGTCCGCCAGACGGGCCTGTTGCGCGACAACGTCCTCCTCGCGCCCGGTCACGGTGGCGAAGGTCGCGGTGGGGTGGTCGTGCCGGTCGGTGGGTTGTTCGATGTGGATCCCGGCGGCGTCGATCGCGCGGTCGAACATGATGCGGACGGCGCTCGACCGTTCGCCGCTCTCCCGCTCGGTCGCTTGCATCATTTCCTGGATCATGGCGCCGGACAGTCCCTCGCCGGCGAGGGGCGCCACGTCGCGGCTGTCAGCCCGGACATGCAAGGCGAGGATATGCGCGTTCCATTGCCGCGCGACGGTGATGGCGGTGCTGATGGCGGCTTCGCCGGCGGAGGTGCCGGTGAGGGGGAGCAGGAGCTTGCGGATGGGCATGGTGGCGGCGTCCTCCAGCGGTCAGCTTTTTCGTGAGCATGATCTCCGCGAGGTGGTTTTTGCAAGATTCGCCGAATGACAGCTTTGCCGCACATGGCCTGCCGTTCAGAGCAGGGAGAACACAGGGCGGCCGGTCGCCATGCCCGAGGCGGTTACGGAGCGATTTTCCAGCAGCACCCGGCAGCGGGCCACCGCATCGCTGTCCGCCGTTACCCGGTGCCAGCCGATCGGCCCGGGATCGGCCCCAGCCAGCCGGTGCAGCACAGAAGCCGTTGCGTCCGACGCATCCCCCGTGCGCGCTGCGACCCGGCGCTCCAACTCCGCCAGCGGCGCTTCCAGCCAGATGCCGGTGAACGGCTTGCCGCATCCTTCCACCGCCTGGCGCAGCGCGGGAGACAGGAACGTCGCATCCGCAATCACGCCATGCGGCGCGGCATCCCGCACTCCCGCCAGCAAGGCGGCATCGACCCGCGCGTTTGCCTCCGGTGTGTAGGCGTCGCGCCCGAGGCGCTGCTCCGGGGCCACGCCGTGCAGGCGCTTGCGGATCTCGTCACTGCGGAGAACAAGCGCGCCGGGCGCCGCGCCCAGCGATGGGGCGAGCGCGCGGGCCAGGGTGGACTTGCCGGTGCCGGGCAGGCCGCCGATGGCGACCACGGCGCCGGGGGCCGGACGCAGATAGGCCATTGCCGCCTGCAGCAGAGCCGGTGTGCCGGTCACATGGGCCCGCACCATCGCCCGGCGCGACAGGAAGGCGGGCAGCAGGCGGACCAGCGCTGCATCGCCGGTCCGCGCCACGTAGCGGTTCAGCACGCGGTTGGCGGCCGGGCGGCCGGCGCGCTGGTCGAGGTCCATCAGCAAGAAAGCCAGATCGTAACCGAGGTCGGTGGTGGCCATCGCCTCGTCGAACTCGATCGCGTCGAACGGGCAGGGAGCGCCCTGCCAGAGGCAGATGTTGCCGAGGTGCAGGTCCCCATGGGTACGGCGGAGCTTGCCGGCCCGGGCGCGCTCGGCCAGCAACGGAGTGACCGCGTCCAGCGTCTGCTCGGCGGCAAGCAGCCATTCGGCGACAATGCCGGGGGGCAACCCGGCCGCCACGGCGGCGCGGGCGTTGCCGCGGGCGTTCTTGCCCGGGTGGCCGGGATCGTGGCCGTCAGCGGGCGGGCGGCGGTCATGGTCGTCGGCCACCATGTCGCCCAGCGCGTCCAGCAGCCCGTCCGGCAGGCCCGTGTCCACATAGGAGAGGAGGAAATGTTGGCGAGGGATGGGGGCCATGCGCAGCACCCAGTCCACCACCTCGCAGCCATCGCCGCGTTCCGCGCTGCCGATCTCGAGGCCGCCGGGTCGGCGCGTGATGGGCACCACGTCCCGATACAGGCCGGGTGCGGCGGGCCCGTTCAGTTCCAGTTCGCGCTCCAGGAAGCGGCGGCGGGCGTCCAGGGTGGTGAAATCGAGAAAAGCGAGGCGCACGGCCCGCTTCAGCTTCCAAACGGTATCGCGGCCCACGAACACGGCCGAGATCTGCGTCTCCTCGGCGGGTTGGCCGGCGAGCTTCTCCAGGAAAGCCCGCACGGCTTCCTGCCCTGCCTCGGTCGTCTCAGGGATAGAGCGCCTCCGAGGTCCAGCCACCCGCGCCGGGCCGGTAGACCCGGCGGTCATGCAGGCGGAACGGCATGTCCTGCCAAAACTCCATCGCCTCAGGCACGACCCGCCAGCCGAACCAGTTGGCCGGGCGAGGGATGCGGTCGTCCGGGTAGCGGTTGTCGTACTCGGCGATGCGACGTTCCAGCTCGCCGCGGCTGGGCAGCGGGCGGGACTGGTCCGAGGCGATGGCGCCCAGGCGCGAGATGCGGGCCCGGCTGGCGAAATACTCGTCGGACTCGGCCTCGCTCACTGGGGAGACTGGGCCTTCGATGCGGATCTGCCGCCGCAGCGTCTTCCAGTGGAACAGCATGGCGACGTGGGGATTGGCGGCCAGCTCCCCACCCTTGCGGCTGCCGCCGTTGGTGTAGAACACGAAGCCGCGGGCGTCGAAGCCCTTGAGCAGCACCATGCGCACCGAAGGCCGCCCGTCCGGCGTGGCCGTGGCGACCGCGAAGGCGTTGGGATCGTTCGGCTCGCTGGCTTTTGCCTCGTCCATCCAGTCCTGGAACAGGTGGAGCGGGTCGGTGCTGATGGGCAGCGTGGCAGGGGCAAGATTGGTATCGGGCATGGGCACAGTGTGGGACGCGAATCCGGCTTCGCCAAGCCGCCCCTTTCCTTACTGGCGCGGCTATGTCACGAAACCCGATACTCACGAACGCGGAGACGCTCGCCATGCCGGACACCCTTGTGCGGTCTAAACCCACAACCGGGACCCTGATGGCCGGCAAGCGCGGCCTGATCATGGGGGTTGCCAACGACCGTTCCGTCGCCTGGGGCATCGCGGCCGCCTGTGCGGCCCAGGGGGCGGACCTGGCCTTCACCTACCAGGGGGATGCGCTGGAGAAGCGGGTTCGCCCGCTGGCCGAGGGTGTCGGCAGCCGGATCGTGCTGCCCTGCGACGTTTCGAGCGACGCCAGCATGGACGCGGCCTTCGCGGCGCTGAAGGAGGGCTGGGGCGAGTTCGACTTCCTGGTTCATTCGATCGGTTGGGCGGACAAGGCTTTCTTGCGCGGCAAATACATGGACACGCCGCGCGAGGCGTTCCTGACCGCGCTCGATATCTCGTGCTTCTCGTTTACCGCCGTCTGCGCCCGGGCGATGCCCATGTTGCGGCAGGGCGGGTCGTTGCTGACCATGACCTATCTCGGTGCGGAGCGGGTGATGCCGCATTACAACGTGATGGGGGTCGCGAAGGCGGCGCTGGAGGCGTCGGTGCGCTATCTGGCGGCGGATCTGGGGGGACAGGGCATCCGGGTGAACGCGATCAGCGCCGGCCCGATCAAGACGCTCGCGGCCAGCGGCATCGGCGATTTCCGCTATATCCTGCGCTGGAACCAGTACAACTCGCCGCTCGAGCGCAACACCACGATCGAGGAGGTCGGGGGGGCGGCCGTTTACCTGCTGTCGGACCTGTCCTCCGGCGTCACCGGCGAGGTGCATCACGTGGACAGTGGATACCATACGGTGGGCATGAAGAACCCGGCCGCGCCCGATATCAACGTGGCACCCTCCGAGTAGATGTGAGCCACAACAGCTTCGGCCATCTGTTCCGCGTCACGACCTGGGGCGAGAGCCACGGCCCGGCGATCGGCTGCGTGGTCGATGGGTGCCCGCCACTCATTGCACTCACCGAGGCGGACATCCAGCCTTACCTCGACCGCCGCCGGCCCGGGCAGTCCCGCTACACCACCCAGCGGCAGGAGCCGGACGCCGTGCGGATCCTGTCCGGCACATTCGAGGGGCGCACCACGGGCACCCCGATCGCGCTGCAGATCGAGAACACGGACCAGCGGTCGCGCGACTACGGCGCCATCGCCGAGCAGTTCCGGCCGGGCCACGCGGACCTGACCTACGAGCTGAAATACGGGATCCGCGACTATCGTGGCGGTGGCCGGTCCTCGGCGCGGGAGACGGCGATGCGGGTGGCGGCCGGTGCCGTCGCACGCCGGGTGCTGGAGGGGGTGACGATCCGCGGCGCGCTGGTGCAGATGGGCGCGCACGCGATCGACCGCGCCCGGTGGGACTGGGCGGCGGTGGACGCCAACCCGCTGTTCTGCCCGGACCCGGTTGCCGCCGCCGCGTGGGAAGGCGAGTTGGCCGCGATCCGGAAGCGCGGATCGTCCGTTGGCGCCGTGATCGAGGTGGTGGCGGAAGGCGTGCCGGCGGGTTTGGGGGCGCCGGTGTATGCCAAGCTCGACGCAGACATCGCGGCGGCGCTGATGGGGATCAATGCGGTGAAGGGCGTGGAGATCGGCGCCGGGTTCGCAGCGGCGGCACTGCAAGGCGAAGACAATGCGGACACGATGCGCATGAGCGGTGGCGACGTGGCGTTCGGCGCCAACCACGCGGGGGGCATCTTGGGCGGCATTTCGACTGGGCAGCCAATCGTGGCGCGGTTCGCCGTCAAGCCGACCAGTTCGATCCTGACCACGCTGCCCTCGGTCGACCGGCACGGGAAGGAGGTGGATATCGCCACTCATGGCCGGCACGATCCCTGCGTCGGGATCCGCGCTGTTCCAGTCGGCGAGGCGATGTTGGCCTGCGTGTTGGCCGACCATCTGCTCCGGCACCGCGCGCAGAATGTAAATGCCCCACAAACGGCTCATTTACCGCGGAACTGACCAACGATCACGTGCAAGTGTCTACGTCCCCGGATCGTGAGCACCCTAAATTACCCGCTATGAACAAAACGCCAGGCTCCGTTGATACCGCTGCACTGCAGGCGTTTGTCGAAGGCTTCGGGAAACGGGCTTGGACGGAGCGGATGGGCGAGTTGGAGCAGGTCGTGGCGGGGCAAACCCGGTCCGGCCGGGCAGCGCAGCAACGGCATATCATCGAGCTGACGATCAACCGCTGGTTGCGGGCGGGGCGCAACCGTCCGCCGAGCGTCGCGGAGCGGCGGATCGCAGAACTGGCCACCGATGCCAGCCGCTTGTTCGAGACGTTGCCGTCGTCCAGCCGGGACCGGTTGCGCGCCAAGCTGCGCGGGGCTGCCGTTGGGACGAACTGCTTCATTCCGCCCTTCCACATGCTGCGGATCGCAGGGCTGCAGCGTGACCGCGGGTTCGACGTGTCTCATGCTGGGCTGGAGGACAATGCGAGTTTCGACCTGCTGCTGCACCGTGACGGGCACGAGGCGGAGGTCGCGTGCGACGTGGTTTCGGCGGAGGACGGGCGTGGGGTGCATCGCGGCGCCTGGTCCCGCTTGTGCGACCGGATCGATCCCGAGCTGCAGACTTGGCTGGCCAGCCATCCGGGCCGTTACCTACTTAAGATGACGTTGCCGCAGGGGCTGAAGGACCTGCCCGAAGGCGACGCGCTCGGGGCGTTGCACAGCCGGATCACGACGATGCTGTCAACCATGCGCCGTGCCGACCATGACGAGGCGGCGGTGCTTCGGCTCGATCCGCTGATGCTGGCAGCGGCGCAGGCAGACGAGTTGGGCCTGATGCCGCGATTGCGCAACGAGTTCGGCCCTGAGGCACATTTGGCCGTGACGCAAGCCGAGCGCAGCTTGTTCGTGATGGCAGCGCGCGCCGGGCAGGAGAATGAGGTGGCGATCGCGATCCGGCGCCGTATGGCGGCGCTCGCTCCCGCCCGGCTGAGCGGGACACGGCCTGGGATCCTGGCGATGTTCATCGAGGACACTGACCGGGTGGAGTGGCGGCTGCTGCGCGAGCGGATGGATCTTGAAGGCGAGGCACGGCAGTTCCTGACGGATCCGGGCGCCCGCTCGGTGGTGGCAGTGACCTGTGCGTCGCGGCTCGAGATGTTCGACATATGCTGTCCGGATGCGGCTCCCGAGGGTGAACTGCGCTTCCGCAACCCGTCCCATCCTGCGGCCAAGGCGGCGGCACTGGCGCCCGCGGTGACCTCCTCGGTCTAGCGGCGTCGCCGATCAACGAACCTGAGCAAGACCGAGCAAGCCCTGTCCGGCGATGGCTCCGCCACCGTCGCTGCCAGCCCGAGCGACGTCTGGAATGCGTTGCTCGACCCTTCGGTTTTGCAGGCGGTCATCCCTGGTGCCGATCTCGTCGAACAGCACGCACCGGGCGGTTACCGCGCGTCGTTATCATTCGGTGTGGGGCGGTTGCGGGGACGTTATGCAACCCGACTGAACCTGGAAAACGTGGACCCTTGCCGGTCGCTTGACATGGCAGGGGACTCAAGTGGCCGGTTCGGGGAGGGATGGGCCAAGGCGCACGTGCTGTTGGATGGACCGGCCGCTGGGCCGACTCGGATTATTTGGCATTACGACGGCGGCGTGTCGGGTCTCGTTGCATATGCCGGGCGTCCGGTGCTGCAGATGGCGGGGCATCTCTTCGTCGAGCGGTTCTTTCGGGCGTTGGCGCAGCGGTTCAGCTAGCGACGGCTCGATACGGTGCTACGCCAGCAAGATCGCCGTTAGATCCTCGCCGCTCACGGCGTCCGTCACGATGACTTCGACCGACCTCTTCCTCAACGCCCGTAGTGCTTCCACTGTCGTGTAGGCCAGCGCCGTTGTGTCGTACAACCGTTCGCCCGCATACCGTTTCACAACGTGCTTCATGCGAGGTACCTCGCGGTCAAATGGGCCTCGAAATCGGCCGGGTCGAGCGGCTTGCCGGTCGCCGCGCGCAGCAGGTCGTTGAACTGCAGGCGGCTGCCTTGATTGTGCACATGGGTGCGAAGCCAACCGAGCAGTGGTGCGTGCTCACCGCGAGCCAGTGCCGCGTCCACGTCCGGCACCACGCGGCGGGCGGCCGCCATCAATTGAGCCGCCGCCATTGCGCCCAGGGTGTAGGACGGGAAGTAGCCAAACCCGCCGTCGTACCAGTGAATATCCTGTAGGCAGCCTTTTGCATCGTCCGGCGGGGTTATCCCGAGCAACGCGTGCAGCCCCTCGTTCCAGGCGCCGGGCAGGTCGGATACGGCCAGATTGCCCGAAATCAACGCCCGCTCCAGCCGGAAGCGCAGTATGATATGGGCAGGGTAGGTCATCTCGTCTGCATCCACGCGGATGAAGCCGCGTTTTACCCGGCGCCACAGCCGGGCGAGGTTCGCCCCCGCGTAGGGTGCCGGGTCGCCGCCGAAAACTGCGTGCAACTCCGGGCCAAGCCAGGAGAGGTACGCGTCCGAGCGGCAGGCTTGCATCTCTATGATCAGCGACTGGCTTTCGTGCGCGCCCATGCCGGCTGCCTCGCCGACTGGTTGCCGGGCGTGAGAGGTTGGCAGGCCACGCTCGTACAGCGCGTGCCCCGTCTCGTGCAGTACGCCCATGATCGCCTGCGCCGGGTCATTCTCGTCGTAGCGGGTGGTGATCCGTACGTCGGTGGGTGTGCCGCCACAGAACGGGTGCAACGAGCGGTCCAGCCGGGCGTGGGTGAACTCCAGGCCCGCACGCGCGGACAGGCGTCGGCAGAGCGCTTCCTGCGTATCCGCCGGAAACACGCCGGGCAGCTTGACCGGTGCGGGGGAACGCGCCTGCCGCTCCTCGGCACGTGGCAAGGCATCCCGCAAGAATGCCTCGTAGCGCTCGAACACCGGCGCGACATCGGCAGTGCCGATTCCGGGCTGGTATCCATCCATCAAGGCGTCATACGGGGAGAGGCCAAGCGCCGGGGCCAGCGCGGACGCAGCCTCGCGCACCAGGCGCACGACCTCGGTCAGGTGGGGTGCCACCATCGCGAAATCGGCGGTGCGCCGGGCCTCGCGCCACACCGTTTCGCAAGCGGAGTTGGCGCGGGCGGTTGCCTCCACCAGGTCGGGTGGGATGGCGGTGGCGCGGAGGTAGGCGTGGCGCATCAGGCCCAAATTGGCCACGCGCCAATCATCGCCCGAGGGAGCTTCCGCCTCATCCAGGTCGTCCGCGACCGAGGGTGCGATAAGCTGCGCATGGGCAAGGCCGGCAAGGACCGCCAACTGGTCGCCACGCGCCGCGGCGCCACCCGGCGGCATCATGGCCGATGCGTCCCAGCCCAACATGCCGGACGCCTCGTGCAGGGTTGCTATCCGGGTGAAGCGATCCTGCAGGCGGGTATAAGCGGTGTCGGCGGCTGCATTCATTCGCGAAGAACCTTGCGTGCTGCGAAAACGAAGACCACAACGAGCGAGAGAGCGAGCCCGAACCACGTGAACGCGTAGTTGAGGTGATCATTCGGCGGACGGGGCAGGGCGGTTGCCGCCTCTGGCATACCGTCGCCCGAGCCAAGCTCGATCAGGGTAAAAGGCGCCACGTGGGCCAAGCCGAGGGCGGCGCCGATCTTTGCCGGGTCTAGGTTGTAGAAGTGGCGGCTGGGCAGATCGTCGCCCGGCGTGAACATTCCCGGTGTACTTGGCAAACGCACGTAACCGGTAATCGGGCCGGGTTTGGCCGGAATATGCTCCTGCCCCTCGGGCACCCAGCCGCGATCCACCAGGATGGTGTCCTGGCCCGGGCGCTCCAGTGGTTCGATCAGGTAAGCTCCCTGCTGGTCTCCCCGCACATCGACGCCGTAGAGCGCATAGACGTCGGTCCGCAACGTGCCGTCCACGCTGGTCTTGGTAAACGGCAGCGGGTTGGGGCCGAGCGGGGCCGGGGGTGACGCCTCCGCATGATCGATCTGCGCCAGGATGCCGAGCTTCCATTGCCGCCGCTGCAACTGCCAGATGCCGAGTGCGATCAGGATCGTCAGCATCACCGCTGTTGCGACGGCCGGAACCAGCAAGGAGCGTAGCCGAGACCGGGAGACGGCGACCGTACTCACTCTACCCCCATCTCTCCTGGCCGGTTGCGGAACTGTTGTGCCACTAGAAATGCCTTCACCGGCCGCATCATCAAGATGGCGCCCGGGATCGCAAGCACCGGCCAGAGAATGACGTGGACCCAAAGCGGTGGGTTGAAGCGGAACTCCACCCAGAAGGCGAGCGCCACCAAAATCGCGCTCTCAATCAGGATTATGAACGCGGCGGCACCGTCTCCAGTGTCTGCCGCGCCAAGGTTCAGATCACAAACGGGGCAACGCTCCCGGATGTTGAGCAACCCAGAAAACAGCTTGCCCTTGCCACACCGGGGACAGCGCCCGAGTAGGGAGACAGTGAGAAGTGACGGAGTTTCGATCCCCCGTCACTCCGCCGCGATCACGCCGGCGCCCCACCAATAAACCGCCACGAACAGGAACAGCCAGACCACGTCGACGAAATGCCAATACCAGGCCGCGGCCTCGAACCCGAAATGCCGCTGTGGGCTGAACTGCCCCGCCTTGGAGCGGAACCAGCATACCGTCAGGAAGATGGTGCCGACGATGACGTGAAAGCCGTGGAACCCGGTGGCAAGGAAGAACACCGCGGGATACACGCCGCCACCATCGAATTTGAACGGGGCACTCGAGTATTCCATGATCTGGAACCCGGTGAACGACATGCCGAGCAGGACCGTGAGGCCCAGCGCCATAACCAGACCGCGGCGGTCGTTCTCCAGCAGGGAGTGGTGCGCCCACGTGACGGTGCAGCCGGAGAGCAGCAGGATCATCGTGTTCAGCAGCGGCAGATGGAATGGATCGAACGTCTCGATACCAGCCGGCGGCCATATGGCGGGGCCGGTCGCGTCCAGCACATGCTCGGGGAACAGGGCGAAGTGGAAGAAGGCCCAGAAGAAGCCCACGAAGAACATCACTTCCGAGGTGATGAACAGCGTCATGCCGTAACGCAGGCCCAGGCGAACGACGGGGCTGTGCAGACCCGGCGTGCTGCTCTCCTTCAGCACATCCAGCCACCATAACGCCATGGTCGCGAGCACGATGGCCAGACCGATGCCGAGCCAAAGGTAAGTGCCGTAATGAGCGGCATGAATGATGCCAACCACCGTGACCCCGGCACCAAGCGCGCCCGTGAGCGGCCACGGGCTCGGGTTCACCAAGTGGTAGGGCTGCTTCATGCTGGAGGTAGTGATGGGCAGGGTCGGAGCGTGGGTGTCCATGGACGTACCTATCGAATGCTGCGGCGCGTGAACCTAGTAAGTACCAAGGGGCGTCTTAACGAAACTTGATAGGGGCGTCACCCCCCGGCTGTCCCTGTTTCCAGCACGCGCGGCGTGCCCTGGACGCCGGTATGCGGCCCGGCCTTGGCCAGCGCCCCGACCTTTGCCGCCTCCTCGAGTGAGGGGAAGAACGTGTAGGACAGCGTGATGGTGTGGATGTCCCGGGTTTCCGGATCCTGCAGGATCGCCGGGTCCACCCAGAATGTCACGGGAAACTGCACCTTCTCACCCGGTTTCAGCGTTTGCGACGTGAAGCAGAAGCATTCCGTTTTGTGGAAGTATCGGCCCACCACGTCCGGCGTCACGTTGTAGAGTGCGTGGCCGGTGATGGTGTGATCGGACAGGTTCTTCCCATCATAGAAGGCCAATTGGTCCTCGCCGATCTTCATGGTCACGCGCTGCTTTTCTGGCCCGAACGCCCAGGGCAAGCTCGGATCGGTACTCGCGTTCATCGCGACGGTGATCGGCCGATCCGTCACGGTTGCAGACTGCTCGGGACCGATCTGCGGCGTGCCGTCATAGCCCGTGACGGAGCAGAACAGACGGTAGAGTGGGACGGAGGCGAACGACACACCCAGCATCGCCACCACCGTACCGCCGGCAATGGCGCCGACGACAGAATTCCGGTTCATCAGTGGCCTCCCAATTTCACGATCGCCAATGCGTAAAAGATCACGACGACCGCCACCAAGGCGATGAGCAACGCGATGTTGCGGCCCCGCTGGCGGCGCCGCAATTCAACAGCTTCGGCAGGAGTGAGCGGCTTGGGGAAGTCCTCAGGCAACGAAGTGGTCGACGGCGACGGCGGCAAACAAGACCGCAAGATATGCCAGGGAGTAGCGGAAAGCAGCCCGCGCGGGCGCATCCTTGGTCAGGCTCACGCCCTGTGCATCCTGCTTGTCCCGCCATACCAGCACGGCGCTGAGGATGAAGCCGAAGCCGAGAGCAATCGCCGTCAACCCGTAGACTGGGCCGGCATAGCCCAGCACCCAGGGCAACACCGAGACGGGAGTAAGGACCAAGGTATAGAGCAGGATCTGCATACGCGTATGCTTGGCGCCGGCCACGACAGGGAGCATCGGCACGCCAGCGCGGCCGTAATCCTTGCAGGCATACAGCGCCAGTGACCAGAAGTGAGGCGGTGTCCAGAGGAACACGATCGCGAACAGCAGCAACGGCATCACCGTTACGTCGCCCGTCACCGCAGCCCAGCCGATGATCGGTGGAAATGCACCAGCCGCACCGCCGATGACGATGTTCTGCGCGGTCCGCCGCTTCAGCCACATCGTGTAGACGAACACGTAGAACCCGATCGATAGCGCGAGCCACGCCGCCGCGACCAGGTTGGTCGCCAGCGCCATGACCATCACCGACGCAGCAGACAGCACGATGCCGAATGTAAGCGCCTCTGACGGCTCGATCTTGCCCATGGGCAACGCGCGGGAGGACGTCCGGCGCATCACCGCATCGATGTCCCGGTCATACCACATGTTAATCGCACCGGCCGCTCCGGCCGCGATCGCAATGCAAAGCACCGCGACCATCGCTACCACCGGGTTCATGTGGCCTGGCGCCACCGTCATGCCGACGATCCCCGTCAGCACGACCAACGTCACGACCCGGGGCTTCAGCAGGCTCAGCCAATCACGCCAGGAAGAACCGACACTCGACGAGAAGACGGGGGCCGTATAGGCCCCCGCCGGGTTCACAGAAGCGCTCATCGGACGCGCGGCAACTCTTCGAAGGTGTGGAACGGGGGCGGCGAGCTGACCGTCCATTCGAGCGTGGTCGCACCCTCACCCCAGTAGTTCGGCGCCACCGCAACCTTCGACGTGAACGTGCGGAAAACGACGTAGAAGAAGATCAGCACGGAGAAGGCGCCGATATACGACCCCATGGAGGCAACATGGTTCCACCCGGCGAAAGCGTTCGGGTAGTCCGGGTAACGGCGCGGCATGCCGGCCAAGCCAAGGAAGTGCATTGGGAAGAACGTCAGGTTCACACCGACGAACGTGACCCAGAAATGCACCTTGCCCCAGAACTCCGGGTACTGATGCCCGCTCATCTTGCCGATCCAGTAGTAGAACCCGGCGAAGATCGAGAACACGGCGCCCAGCGACAGCACGTAGTGGAAGTGCGCGACCACGTAGTAGCTGTTGTGCAGGATCTGATCGATGCCGGCGTTGGACAGCACGACGCCCGTCACGCCGCCGACGGTGAACAGGAAGATGAAGCCCACGGCCCAGAGCATCGGCGTGTTCATCTCGATGGCGCCGCCCCACATGGTGGCGATCCACGAGAAGATCTTGATGCCCGTCGGCACGGCGATGATCATCGTCGCCGCCATGAAGTAGGCGCGCGTGTCGACGCTGATGCCGGAGACGAACATGTGGTGCGCCCACACGACGAAGCCGACGACGCCGATCGCCACCATGGCGTAGGCCATGCCCAGGTAGCCGAAGATCGGCTTCCGGCTAAAGGTCGATACGATGTGGCTGATCATGCCGAAGCCGGGCAGGATCATGATGTAGACCTCGGGGTGACCGAAGAACCAGAACAGGTGCTGGAACAGAACCGGGTCACCACCGCCCTTCGGGTCGAAGAACGACGTGCCGAAGTTGCGGTCCGTGATCAGCATGGTGATGGCGCCCGCCAGCACCGGGATGGCGAGCAGCAGCAAGAAGGCCGTCACCAGCATCGACCACACGAACAGCGGCATCTTGTGCAGCGTCATGCCCGGCGTGCGCATGTTGAAGATGGTCGTGATGAAGTTGATGGCGCCGAGCAAGGAGGAGATGCCCGCGAGGTGGAGCGCGAACAGGGTGTAGTCCATCGAGATGTCCTGCTGCGCCGATAGCGGCGTGTACAGCGTCCAGCCCGACCCGGCGCCCTGGCCGCTCAGCAAGCCCATCATGATCAACGCGAAGGCCGGCACCAGCAGCCAGAAGCTGATGTTGTTCAGCCGCGGGAACGCCATGTCCGGGGCACCGATCATCAGTGGCACGAACCAGTTGCCGAACCCGCCAATCATGGCCGGCATGACCGTGAAGAAGATCATGATCAAGCCATGCGCCGTCACCAGCGTGTTCCAGGCCTGGCCAGTCTCGACGAGGTGGTTGCCGGGCGACTGCAACTGCGCCCGCATGATGATGGACAGGACACCACCCACGGTCCCCGCGATCACCGCGAAGATCAGGTAAAGCGTGCCGATATCCTTGTGGTTGGTCGAAAACAGCCAGCGGTGCACGAAGCCGGGCGCGTGCCCGTGATGATCGTCGTGCGCGTGGTCATGGGTTGTGGCCGACATCGTCCGAACTCTCCTGCGCCGCCCTGCGAAGCGGCCTGTTATGTCGTCAAATAGGTCCGGACTACTGCCCGGCAACCGAGGCGAAACGCGTCATGCCAGGGCCCGCATCGCTAGCGAACTTCGTCTTGGCCTGGGTTAGCCATGTCTGATAGTCGGCATCCGTCACGGCCTGCACGTGGATCGGCATGGCGCTGTGGTTAGTGCCACAAATTTGGTTACATTCCCCATAATAGTCGCCGGGCTTGTCGACCTTCATCCAGGTCTCGATCGTGCGGCCTGGGATCGCATAGCGTTGCACGCCGAGCGACGGGATGAAGAAGCTATGGATCACGTCCGCCCCGGTCGTCAGGATGCGGATCGTCTTGCCAGCAGGCACGACCAGAGGGTTGTCGACCGACAGCCGGCGGATCTCACCCGGCTTGATGTCCTCGTCGGCGATCATGTTGCTGTTGAAGTCGATGTTCTGGCTGTCCGGGTAGGTGTATTCCCAATACCACTGGTGCCCGGTGACCTTGATCGTCATGTCTGCGTCGCGCGCACGGTCTTCGAAGTAGACCAGGCGGAAGGACGGGATGGCGATCACGACCAGGATCAGCACTGGGAGGACCGTCCAGGCAACCTCGAGGATGGTATTGTGGCTGATACGGCTCGGCACCGGATGGCGCTTGGCGTTGAACTTGAACAGCACGTAGACGAGCAGCGCAGCCACGAACACCACGACGGCAATCATCAGGCCGTTGACGAGGCCATGCAGATCCTGGATGCCGTTCTCAACCGGGCTGTGGGCCGTCTGCATGCCCAGTTCCCAGGCATGCGGGGTCTGCGCAGCGGCCTGCCCCGCCTGCGATGCAGCGGCCGCGAGCGCCAGACCCAGAAGCGCCAAACAGCGCCCTATATGCTTCATCGCCAAAGGTTTCCCCAACCACACTAAATACTTCGCGGGACCTATCCGACGCATCGCGGCAGATCAAGGTCGCCCGGGTAATGAATGCTAGTTGGGCAGGCTGACCAGTGTGAAAAGGCCCATCGGTGGAACGGCTTCGCTGGTTGCGCGCGCCAGGTCCTCCGGTGGCAGCAAAGCCTCAGTTTTGAAGTCCGGGTGCCAGCCGAGTGCACGTCCCGCCGGAGCCATCGCCTGCTCGATGGCCAAGCGCGCGCCACCAGTGGCGGCGAAATGGTTGACGAACAGCAGCGTCCCACCGGGTTTCACTACCCGGCGCATCTCTGCAAGCAGGCGCCGTGGGCTGGGCACGACGGAGGCTACGAACATGGCAACCGCGATATCGAACTGGTTGTCGGCGAAACCGGTCGCCTCGGCGTCCCCCTCCTGCAACGCCATGACGTTGGCCAGCCGCTCGCGCTCGACCCTGATGCGGGCGCGGTCCAGCATGGCTGCCGACAGGTCGATCCCGGTCACGCGCTTCTGCGGAACGTAATGCGGCAGGGCCAGGCCGGTGCCTACACCCACCTCCAGCACATCCTGCCCAGGTAGCGCGTTCACCGCGGCCACCGCGCGCCTGCGGCCGGCAGCGGAGATACCGCCGAACACGGCATCATAGACCGAGGCCCAGCGGCGATAAGCGGATCGGACCGCATCTGCGTCGAGAGCCGACGCGCGGCGTGCCGGCGCTTGCACAGCCGGCTGTATCTGTGTCGTCATTTGCCCTTGCTACGCGCGGCGTGTGCAACCGGCAAGGGCGCTGCGGCTCACTCTGCTTGTGTCAGCCCCACCGCCGCTGCTCGGCCATTTTGCTGTTCTTCGATCTCGAACAGCACTTTCTGACCTTCGTTCAAGCCGCGCAATCCCGCTCGCTGCACCGCGCTGATGTGCACGAAAATGTCCTTGCCCCCCGTTTCGGGAGCGATGAAGCCATACCCCTTGGTGGGGTTGAACCATTTGACAACGCCGAGAGCCATGAGCCGCCACTCCCCAATCCGAACGACGGAGGGGTCCCTTGCCCACTCCGTTCGCAGCCGCGCCTGCGAAGCAAGCGAAGGCTAAACTCCGAGGCATCGGGGCTGCAACGAAATCTTTAACATGGGTTGCTTTCTTGCGGTGAGCGGCCCTAAGCGGCATCCTCCCGTCTGTCGCGGACCTTTACATAAGCTAATGCGGCGTGGGTGGCACAATAGGGTTTGCCGGGCAGCGACTCCGCGTCGCAAAAGCGGAACGACCGTGTCCCGGGCTCGCCGGTCGGCCAGCAACATGCCACCAGTCGTTGGCTACCGGTGCGCCCGACGGCCCGCAGCACAGGAGCGGGAGTGCTCGGAGCCGCCATGGCCACCTTGCGCTCTGCCGGTTCGCTGGACACCGCCGCCGTTGCCGTCGTCGACATGGTGGGGAGTGTCGGCCCGATCACGCGCTTGGCCGCGGGACGCTTCGGAGCGTCGCCAGGCACATTGCGCCGGATCGGCGAGGGTCGAGCCTCCAGAGATAAGCGATGGGCCTTGCCGACGACAGCGTTCTTCGAAACGCCCATCCGGCGCCCGATTTCGGCCGTCGAAAGCCCCTCCGTCCAGAGCGCCCGTAGCCGGCCGATGACGTCATCCGTCCAATCCATGGCTAGTGTCTCTCCCGATCTCTACCCCTAGATACGGTAATAGAGTGCAAGAGTTGACACTAGGGCAGGGACCACAGAATCTTGTGGGTAACTTTCGAATGAGCTCTATAGGTAGTCAGAATAACAGGCCTTTGCGCAACATGCCGTGGACGCCCTTCTCGCCGTTCACGGTCTGCGTCACCCGGAAATCAACAGCGAGCGAACATGTGGCATAGGCTTGCTCGCGGGAGAGATTGGTCCGGCCGCAGATGAACGCGATCATCTCGCGTAGAGCCTGCTTCATCGCCAGGTCGAGATCCTCGTTGAGGCCCATGCTGATGAAATGCGTTGCCGTTTCGGCACGCGGGAAACGCTGCCCCGTCTTCTTATGCAGGGCGAAGGTGAACGTACCGGTGAGGCAGGTCTCGAGTGCATTGATGCAAACTTCCCCGTCGCCTTGCACGCCGTGACCATCTCCGGCCGAGAAATTTGCGCCCGGAACCCAGACGGGCAGAAACAGCGTAGACCCGGCGCTCAGTTCCTTGTTGTCCAGGTTGCCGCCATGCTCCCGTGGCTGGACAGTGGAAATTGCCCCATAGTTGGGCGGCGGAGCCACGCCCATAACCCCGAAGAACGGCGCCAGCTCGAGTTCCGGCCCCCAGGGCAGTATGCCGACCCGTCTTGCCCGATCGACCGCGATGTGGCTCACCCAGCGCTCGGGAAAATCTTCCGGCAACGTGCCGGCGAGCGGGCGGAAGCCGCAGAAGCCCCAGTCAGCGCCAAGCTCGATGGCGTCGATCCGAACCTCGAGCGTGTCGCCAGGTTCGGCGCCGGCAATGGCGACGGGCCCAGTGAGGATGTGGCCCGCCATGCGCGGCAGGTCGGCAGCGTGAATAGCGTGTAGAGCAGGGGGCACGGTAAACCCGCGCTCGGCCGGCGGCAGCACTTCTGGCGTGCCGGAGACGCATTCCAGAGTTACCGTCTCGCCGGGTTGCACCGTCAGCAACGGCGGAAACGCAGCGTCGAAAATGCCCCAGCGGACTGTTTCGGGGGAGGCGGCAATGCGGTGCGTGGCCATAACGGACGAACTCCGGAGGAATAATCCGATCCTCCCTGCACACCGCTGGCCGTCAAGCGCCTTTGCGGTGTTCGGAACGGTCCAGTCCGTAGCCTCAGCGTCTACACAGGCAGCCACATTGGGGATCTAACTAGCCAGACCCAACCTGTGGCGGCGAGCCCTTAGTCCAAAACCAATGCCTCAAAACGTCTCGGCCTACCGGGTAATCAGCGGCAGGAGCCGAGACGATTTAAGCCATTCAGCTACGATGAACCGCCTGCTCGCGAGCTGCCGCGGTTGTATTGGCCGGAGCCCCTGGGCCCGCGATGGTGCCGCTTGGGCGATCCGCCGAGGCTTCCATCGAGGCGTCATCTTCGGCCATGTTCTTCTTGAACGACTTGATGCCCTTCGCGAAGTCGCCCATTAGGCCGCTCACCTTGCCGCTCCCGAACAGCAGCAGAACGACCATCAGCACGATCATCCAGTGCCAGATGCTTAAACCACCCATCGATCCCTCCAGGCTGAGCACACAGCGCCCAGCACGCGTTCTTCGGACGTCACCCTAGGCCGGTGCACGCCTCACTGCTAGATGGCTCCCCCGCCGGCAGCCTTCAACCTGTCTCGTCGGTTCCCGGCAGCCGTGCCAGTTGGAGCATTTCTCTTTGGAGCATTTCTCTCGCTTGCACTGCATCCACCGCAATCTGGGTCCGCAACTCCTGCAAGCCGGCGAAGCGCCGTTCGGCCCGGAGAAACGCGTGCAGCGAGATGTCGAGCTCGCGGCCATACAGATCGCCTTCGAAATCGAACAGATGGGCCTCGACCCGGCTCAGCGTGCCTTCGGCTACCGTCGGCCGCCGGCCAATGTTGGCCACTCCGGCCACAACCTGACCGTCCACCACGGTGCTCACGGCATAGACGCCGCGCGCCGGTTCCAACTGCCGGCCGAGCGGGATGTTAGCGGTCGGGAAACCGATCGTCCGCCCGCGCGCGTCCCCATGCGAGACGACGCCGCGGATTGCCCAGGGCCGGCCTAGATCGGCGGTGGCCCGCTCGGGGTAGCCGTCCTGCAGCGCGCGGCGGATACGCGTCGAGCTGATCGGCCCGCGTGCGTCGGCCAGGGGTGGGACGACCGACAGCCCCATGCCGAGCGCCTCCGCCCGCCGTGCCAGCATCGGGACGTCACCCCCGCGGCGGTGCCCGAAGGCGAAATCCGGGCCGCAGGCGAGATGCACGGCCCCCACCGCCCGGTGCAGCACCTCGTCGATGAAGGCGTCCGCAGACAGCCAACTGAAATCGCGGTCGAACCCAACCTCGATCACATGCTGAACGCCGAGCCGGCCCAGTTGGTCCACCCGTGCGGACGGCAGGGACAGGCGAAACGGTGGGTCCTCCGGGCGGAACAACTCGCGCGGATGCGGCTCGAAGGTGAGTACGGCCAGCGGCGCATCCGGGCGGGCGGCATGGGCGCTGGCCAACACATGCGCGTGGCCACGATGCACGCCGTCGAAATTACCGAGTGCCAGCACGGCGCCTCGCGCGTGAGCCGGCAGCGCCCGCCAGTCCTCGTGCCGCTGCATGCGTCCTCCGCTTTCCTCGCCCGCTCCGTTGTGGGCGGAGCGGGGCGTGGTTGGCAAGCGCGGACGCTGGTGCCTTAATCACGTCAATCCAGACATAGGCTTACCCGTGAACCGACATGCCGATACGGCCACACTTCTGCTGAGCGCCTGGCGCGATCCATCGCAGAAGATCATCGCCCTGCCGACGGTGCTGGCCCTGCACGACGAGCCGGCGGCGTATGCCGTGCAACGCCGGGTCAGCGAGGGCTTAGGTCCGATCGGCGGTTGGAAAGTCGGCGCCGCGGGGCCGGACGCGCCCTGCACCTGCGCGCCGATGCCCGCCGCCGGCATCCACCCGAGCCCCGGCCGCGTCACCGGCGCCCGGACCGCGCTGCGCGGGGTGGAGGCCGAGATCGCCTTCCGCCTCGGCGCCGACCTGCCGCCACGCACGCAGCCCTATGGCCGGGCAGAGGTGATCGCGGCTATCGCATACTGCTTGCCCGCCATCGAAGTCCTGGATAGCCGCTTCGCCGACCCGGACGCGCAGGGCAAGCTGGATCTCCTGGCTGATTTCTCGACGCATGGCGGGTTCGTCTACGGCGCGCCCGCGTCTGATTGGCAAGGCATCGATTTCACCCGCGAAACCGTCCGCCTGCTGGTGGACGGGCAGGTGGTCAAGACGTCCGGCACCAATCCGGCTGGCGACATGATCCGGCTTGTCCAGTGGCTGGCCGATACCGGTGCAAGCTGGGCGGGCGGGCTGCGGGCTGGGCAATACGTCACGTGCGGCTCGTGGACGGGGAAGGATTTCGTGGCAGAGTCGGCGCAGGTGCAGGCCGAGTTCGCGCATGCCGGGTCCGTCACGGTGGAATTCACGCCCAGCCTGGAGCTCAGGCCATGAGCGCCGCGCCGTCCGCCTTGATCGTAGGTGTCGGGCCGGGGTTGTCCGCCTCATTCGCGCGCCTGCTGGCCGCCCGGGGCTATGCCGTTGGGCTCGCTGCCCGCAACACGGCTAAGCTTGAGGGGCTTGCGGCTGAGACCGGAGCCACATTGCATGCGTGCGACGCCTCGGACCCGGCATCCGTGGCCAGCCTGTTCGCCGCCGCCGGTGCGCCCAGCCTGGTGCTCTACAATGCCAGCAACCGCGCCAGCGGCCCGGTGGCCGAGCTGGATCCGGCGGCGGTGCGCCGCTCGCTCGAGATAACCGCATTCGGCGCGTTCCTGGTGGCGCAGCAAGCGGCCCGGGTGATGCTGGCAGCCGGTGGCGGCTGCATCATGCTGACGGGCGCCTCGGCCGGGGTGAAGGGTTTTCCGCAGTCCGCGCCGTTCGCGATGGGAAAGTTCGCCCTCCGCGGCCTGGCGCAATCCATGGCGAGGGAACTGCATCCCAAGGGTATCCACGTGCTGCACGTGGTGGTGGACGGCGCCATCCGCACGGCCGCGCGAATGGAGAGCGGGCCGGACGCCCAGTTGGATCCTGACGCAATCGCGCAGACCATGGCGGCGATGCTGGACCAACCGCGCTCCTGCTGGACGGATGAAATAGCGGTACGTCCTTGGGTTGAACGGTTCTGACCATTCCTCCGATGCGTCTGGACGATTTACCGACGCCCTGCCTCGTGCTGGACGTCGGCACCCTGCGAAGCAATATCGGCCGGATGGCGGACGCTGTCGGCCGCCACGGGGTCGGCCTGCGCCCCCACATGAAGACGGCCAAGTCCATCGAGGTGGCGCGCCTGGCCGTGGCGGGGCAACCCGGCGGCATCACCGTTTCCACCCTGGCGGAGGCGGAGTACTTCATGGGGCACGGTGTGTTCGACATGATCTATGCCGTGGGCATCACGCCGCAGAAGCTGGCCGTCGTTGCCAAGCTAAATGCGGCCGGCGCCGATATCGCCGTCATCACCGACGACGCGGACGTGGCGGCGGCCATTGCGGCGTCCCCGGTGCGGGTTCGCGGGCTGGTAGAGGTGGACACGGGCGAGGCCCGCGGCGGGCTTCGGCCGGAAAACCCTGAACTACACCAGGTTGCGGCAGCGCTTGGCGCGAGCATGTCGGGCGTGCTCACCCATGCCGGCAACAGCTACGCCAGCCGCAGCAGCGAGGAGTTGGCGGCGGTCGCGGAGGCTGAGCACGCCGGTATCGTGAGCGCCGCGAACGGGTTGCGTCAGGCCGGGTTCACCGTGCCGATCGTCTCGCTGGGCAGCACGCCCACCGCGCTGCACGCCCCCCGGCTGGACGGGGTGACGGAGGTAAGAGCCGGCGTTTACATGTTCGGCGACCTATTCCAGATGCAGATCGGCAGCAACGGGCTGGACGGGATCGCCTTGACGGTGCTGACCAGCGTGATTGGACGCCGCCCCGCTGAAGACCGTCTGTTGGTCGACGCTGGCGGGCTCGCCTTGTCCAAGGACCGGAGCACGCAGGCAGCGCCGATCGACTACTCTTTCGGCCTGGTATTGGACGTCGCGGGCTACCCGACGTTGGGCGGTGCGGTGGTCAGGCAAGCCTACCAGGAGCATGGCGTGCTGGATTGCGACCCGTCGTTGCCGTTTCCGGCGCTGCCGATCGGCGGCAAGCTGCGTATCGCCCCAAACCACGCATGCATGACGGCGGCAGCCCATGACCGTTACTTCGTGGTGGACGGATCCGACGAGGTCGTCGCGATCTGGACGAGAGTGAACGGCTGGTGACGTCTTTCCTCCCTGGAGGAGGAGGGATCAGGGGGGCTGCCACCGCCGTGGTCGTGGCGCCCTCCCTCGATCGACAGAGGCCGCATTAGCTAAACGTAGTGCTCCGCCAACGGTGCGAATCCGTTGAATCGCTGGCTCGCATACGTCGTAACGTAGGCCCCAGCGGACATGACGTTCACCGTCTCGCCGTGGGTCAGTTCCAGCGGCAGGTGATAGTTGCTGCGCTCGTACAGGATGTCGGCCCCGTCGCAGGTCGGTCCGGCGATGCAGACCGGCCCTGTTGCTCCGCCGTCATGCTGGGTCTCGATCCGGTACTTGATCGACTCGCCTTCCGTCTCCGCCAAGCCGCCGAAGCGGCCGATATCCAGGTATACCCACCGCGTCGGGTCCCCCGGAATACGCTGGCTGACCAACACCACCTCGGCATGCACCACGCCCGCGTCGCCCACCATGGATCGCCCTGGCTCGATCAGGATCTCGGGCAGGTCATTGCCGAAATGCTCCGTCATCGCATGCATGATGGCGTGGGCGAACTTATCTACCGTCGGCACTTCTTCGCGGTAGCGCACTGGGAACCCACCGCCGAGATTGACCATGCGCAGGTTCACGCCGGCGTTGCGCAGGTCGGTGAACAGCATGCCCACCCGTGCGATCGCGACCTCGTAAGCGCTGGTGCACATTTGCTGCGAGCCCACGTGAAACGACAAACCGTAGGGATCGAGCCCCATCTGGCCGGCGCGGACCATCAACTCGCGCGCACGCTCCACGGTGGTGCCGAACTTGCGCGACAGCGGCCAGTCCGCACCCTTGTTCTCGACCAGCAGGCGGCAGTACACGCGGCTGCCCGGCGCGTGCTGCGCCAGCTTCTGCAGCTCCTCGATCGAGTCGAAGGCGAACATGTCCACGCCGGCGGCAAACGCGCGCTGAATGGCGGACACTTTCTTTATGGTGTTTCCGAAGCTGATCGCCCCGGGCGCGGCCCCCGCGTCCAGGCACATGCTCACCTCCTCGTAGGAGGCTGCGTCGAATGCGCTGCCCATAGCGACCAGCCGCTCCAGGATCGGTGCAGCCGGATTGGCCTTGACCGCGTAGTAGATGCGGGCGAGGGGAAGGGCGCGCAGGATTGCACGATAGTTTTCCTCTACGCGATCCACGTCGAGGACGAGGCACGGGGTGGCCGGACGCGAGTCGGCCAGGTACTGCGCGATCTTGGGTGTCATCGCACGATAGCCTTCTGATAGCCGTCCACCTTTCCAGGCGGTGGGCGGGAGTTGACGAAACGGTCGAACGAACCAGCGGAAAAGAACACTTGCCAGAACGCTTGACGTCGTTGCGTAACCCGAAGGCCAGAGGCACGTGCGTTGCTGCGTGGATGGCGCAAATAGGACCGTGTTGGGGTGGGCGCAAGCACTAATTTCGGCTTGGCCGCAGAAAATCGCCCAGAGTGTTAACGTCCTTTTAGAACAACCTGTTGCTGCAACCTGAGTAGGTCCTGAGCGCCATGTCCGACACAGCGGAAACGACCAACGCGCCGATCCCGCCGCTCCCCGGCCGAGCCGACGTGATCGATGCGCGTCTTGCCACCGCATCGCCCGATTCGCAGTCGCTCGGACGCCATGCCGAGAGCCCACTGGACATCCCATGGCGGGGCTGGAAGCGCGTTATCCGCCGCACTATTCGCGAGTTGATCTCCGATAGGGTCACGCTCGTCGCCGCCGGTTGCGCGTTCTACGGCACGCTCGCGCTGTTCCCCGCGATCTCGATGCTGATCTCCATCTACGGCCTGGTATTCGACCCGGCGACTGTCGAGCCGCAGCTTGCGACCTTGCGGGACCTGCTGCCGCCCTCGGCGTTTCAGCTCATCTCGGAGCGCGTCCACATGTTGGTCACCAAGCCGCCCGGCACGTTGACGACGAGCCTGCTGATCAGCACGGGCGTGGCGCTGTGGTCCTCCGCCACGGGGACAAAATCGATCATATCGGCGCTCAACCTCGCGTATGAGGAGAGGGAGCGGCGGTCTTTCCTGCGTTTCCAGGCAATCGCCTTCGCCATGACCTTGATGGCGCTGACGGGCGCGGTGCTGGGATTGGGCTTCCTGGTGGGACTGCCGACGACCCTGTCGATGCTGGGCTACGAGGGCAACACCGCGATGCTGGTGCGCACCAGCGGGTTGCTGCTGCTGGTGACGTTCGTCATGGGCTCGCTGTCGCTGCTCTACCGCTTCGGTCCGTGCCGGGAAGTGGCGAAATGGCAGTGGATCACGCCGGGTTCGCTGCTTGCGACCGTGTTATGGCTGGCCGCATCGTCCCTGTTTAGCTTCTACGTCGGTCATTTGGCGAGCTATGACGCGACCTACGGCCCACTCGGGGCGGTTGCCGGCGTTATGATGTGGTTCTTCGTTACAGTCTACGTTGTGTTACTCGGCGCTGAACTGAATGCCGAGCTAGAACTACAGACGGCACGTGACAGCACGGGCGGCCCGCCGAAGCCGATCGGCCGCCGCGGCGCCTACGTCGCAGACCACGTGGCTCGTCAGTAGTCACGTCGGCGGTCTCGTCTTCGCTCGCGTCGGCGACTTCGATCGGTTCGTCGGTTGCGGAGGAGATGGACACCATCGCCCGGCCACGGCCGAGCAGCCCGATCTCTCTCGCCGCGCCTTTCGAAAGGTCGATGATAGCGGCGCGCCCGCCCATCCGGTCATTCACCTTGACGACGACGGACTGGCCGGTCTCGGCCATCGTGACCCGCACGCGGGTGCCGAGTGGGATGCTCCGGCTGGCCGCAGTCAGGCCTTCCTGGTCGAAGGTCTCGCCACTGCTCGTGCGCAGCCCGTCATGCCGGCCGCCATACCAGGACGCCACGCCGACGGTTTCAGCCAGCGCTGCACTCGGCAACAGAGCCGTCAAGGCCAAAGCCGGAAGGAGTCGTACGCTCCGTGACATTTTGCCATCGCTCCCACCGCCGAGATAGGCGGGTAAGTCTAGTCACTACGCTGAAGCAGAAGGATCAAGTGCTGATTAGGCAACTGACGGCTGGAACGATCTGGGCATCCCGTCGAAACTGTGCCCTATGAACCACACTACACCTTTAGCATGACAATGTTTATGAAAAGTTTATCGTCAGGCACGGTCATGTTTTACTTGAGTGTTACTGAAAATTTCAAGTTCTATATCGTAGATGTCGATCGGGCGGAAAACGGCGCCGGCAAATCGCGAAGTCGAGAGGGAGCCGCGCCGCACCGTCGCCCACCAGCCACACCCTCTGTGGCGCATCAGCCATGATCACGAAAATCGTGATCTCGTTTCCGTGTTCGAACTTCCCTAGTGCGGCCTGATCGGCGTTCATTGGACGTCCAACCACGCACATGCTAGGGCCGCCCGCCATGTCCGATCACCGCACGCCTGGCCCACTTCCGCTCGTTGCCGTGCTGAACGGCCCGAACATGAACATGCTCGGCCTGCGCCAGCCCCATCTATACGGGGCTGCAACGCTGGACGACGTGGAGACGCTCTGCGCCGAGACCGCCGAATCGCTCGACCTCGCGATCGACTTTCGGCAATCGAACCACGAGGGCGAACTCGTCACCTGGGTTCAGCAGTTCCGCACGACCGCTTCCGGGATCATCATCAACCCAGCCGGTTACACCACGACCTCGATCGCGCTGATGGATGCGCTGCTGGCCAGCGAACTTCCGATCATCGAAGTGCACGTCACCAATATCCACCGCCGGGAGGAGTTCCGTCAGCACTCCTATGTCTCACGGGTGGCTGAAGGCGTGATCGCCGGCCTGGGCATCCGCGGATACGCCCTCGCCCTCACCGCGATGGCCGGCTTGCTGCTGGAGCGCTCGGAGCAACCATGAGCCGTTTACCGATCGACACTGCGGAGATCCGCGCACTGGCCGAGATCCTGAGCGATACCGGGCTGACCGAGATCGAGGTGACGGACGGGGATAGCCGGGTCCGTGTTGCCCGCACCCCGGCCCCGGTCGCCGCCGCGGTCACCACGATGGCCGCACCCGCCGTTGCCGCCGCTTCCGCGTCTCCCGCCCGCGAAGATGCGGGGCCTGGCGAGCATCCGGGCGCGGTCAACAGCCCCATGGTGGGCATTGCCTACCTGTCGGCCGAGCCTGGCACGCCGCCCTTCGTCACACCCGGCCAGTCGGTCGCGGCAGGGCAGACGCTGCTGTTGATCGAGGCGATGAAAACGTTCAATCAGATCAAGGCGCCGCGTGCCGGCGTCGTCACCCGGGTGTTGGTGACGTCCGGGCAGCCCGTGGAATACGGCGAGGCGTTGCTGGTGCTGGAGTAAGTGTTCGGCAAAATCCTCATCGCCAACCGCGGCGAGATCGCCTTGCGCATCCAGCGCGCCTGCCGCGAACTGGGGATCCCGACCGTCGCCGTCCACTCCACCGCAGACTCGCAGGCGATGCACGTGCGGCTGGCCGACGAGAGTGTGTGCATCGGGCCAGCGTCGGCCCGCGACAGCTATCTCAATATCCCCGCCATCCTGACGGCGGCCGCGATCACCGGGGCGGACGCGATCCATCCCGGTTACGGCTTCCTCTCGGAAAATGCCGGGTTCGCGGAGATGGTCGAGGATCACGGGCTGACCTTCATCGGACCTTCGGCGGCGCATATCCGCATGATGGGCGACAAGATCACCGCCAAATCGGCCATGGCCTCGCTGGGAGTGCCGCTGGTGCCCGGCAGCGATGGCGCGGTGGCGGACCTGACCGAAGCCGCCGCGGTTGCCGGGCGCATCGGCTATCCCGTGCTGATCAAAGCCGCGGCCGGGGGCGGCGGGCGTGGCATGAAGGTCGCCCACGCCGCCGGCGAACTGAGCGAGGCCTGGCGCGTCGCCCGTGCCGAAGCCCGTGCAGCCTTCGGCAACGACGCCGTCTACATTGAGAAGTACCTGGACCGCCCCCGCCACATCGAACTGCAGGTGCTGGCCGACAACCAGGGTACGGTGGTTCACCTTGGCGAGCGGGACTGCTCGCTGCAGCGCCGCCATCAAAAGCTGGTGGAGGAGGCCGGTTCCCCCGCGTTGAATGCCGCCGAACGCGATGCCTTGGGTGCGACGGTGACCGCTGGGCTTGCCAAGCTCGGCTACCGCAACGCCGGCACGCTCGAGTTCCTGTACCAGGACGGCCAGTTCGCGTTCATCGAAATGAACACGCGCTTGCAGGTCGAGCATCCGGTCACCGAGATGATCACCGGCATCGACATCGTCCGCGAACAGATACGCATAGCGGCCGGCCAGCCACTCGGTTACGCTCAGGAGGACATCCGCTTCAACGGCCACGCGATCGAGGCACGGGTGACGGCGGAGGATCCGGAGACGTTTACCGCCTCACCCGGCCGGGTGGACGTGTTCCACGCGCCCGGCGGGCTCGGCGTGCGCGTCGATTCGGCGCTGTATTCCGGCTATGTCGTGCCGTCGCATTACGACAGCTTGGTTGCCAAGCTGATCGTGCACGGCCCCGACCGCCCGACCGCCTTGGCCCGCCTGCGCCGCGCGTTGGAGGAGTTCGCGGTGGCGGGGATCAAGACGACCATACCGTTGCACCAACGCATAGCCGCTGATCCGGAGTTCAATGCCGGAGAGTACGATATCCACTGGCTGGAGCGGTTTGTCGCCGGTGAGTAAGTTTTGGCGCCAATGGGGCGGTCTCTGTGACCTTGCAACCCGCCTCTCCCGGTTTCCAGGGGGGAAGGGCGGGGCGCTTCGGACGCCGAACGGTCGTTCATCTGACTTCTTAGCAGGTTCACCCCTGCCTTCTCCGAGAGATCGGAGACGCAGAGGAGCCCTATCCGACCGGCGGCACGCCTTGCGGATCCAGCCGGTAGCCGCCGCCCTCCGTCACCAGCAGCCGCGCATTACCCGGGTCCGGCTCGATCTTCTGCCGCAACCGGTAGATGTGCGTCTCGAGCGTATGCGTCGTCACCGCCGCGTTGTAGCCCCAGACCTCGTTCAGCAGCACTTGCCGGGCGACCGGTTTGGTGCCGGCGCGGTAGAGGAACTTCAAGATCGCGGCTTCTTTCTCGGTCAGCCGGATGCGCCGGTTCTTCACCGGCTCCTGCAGCAGCTTGGCCGATGGGCGGAACGTGTAGGGGCCGATCGTGAAGACCGCATCCTCGCTGTTCTCGAATATCCGAAGCTGGGCGCGCAGGCGGGCCAGCAACTCGGCCAGGCGGAATGGTTTGGCGATGTAGTCGTTGGCGCCCGAATCCAGTCCGCGGACGACATCCGCCTCGTCGTCGGACCCAGTCAGCATGATGATCGGCATCCGCATGCCTTGCCGCCGCAAACTCGCGCACAGGTCCCGCCCATCACCGTCCGGCAGTCCGACATCCAGGATCACCGCATCGAAGCGTGCGTCCCGCGCCGTGACCTTGGTCTCAGCCTCGCCGATCGAGCCGGCCTCTTCCGCAGTGAACTCGCCATCGAATTGAAGCTGTTCGACGAGGGTCTCTCGCAAGGAGAGATCATCGTCAACGATCAGGATTGGGCGCTCGCCCGCCATCAGCGACTTCCTTCATACGTTCACGCCACGGCGCCCCGGGTTGAGGACCGCTGGACCCAGCCCGCCACGCGGACCGGGGACAATTTCCGGTGTGCCAAACAAGTCGTGACACCATCCGGTTCGGCATCACAACGCCGCCACTCGCTGACCAATCTGCCTCGCGGTGCCATAGCCTGCACACATTCCCGTGAAGTCGTCCAGGATACAAGTGCGACGAGACCCATATCCGGATGGCGCCGTTCCAAGCTTGATGCCGGCACGCCGGCCCGTTCCAATAGGATGCCGGCCTTCAATGCCTGACCACACCCCCCTGGCCAGCCTTCCTGATCGCCTCCGCAGTGTCGAGGCGGCCGTCTCGGCGTTGCGCCGCGGCATGCCGGCCATCATCGGTTCGAACCCGGCACTCGCCGTGCTGTCGATGGAGGCAGCCGATCCGGCCGGGCTCGAACAGTTGCGCCGCATTGGGACGGACCCGGCCGTGTTGCTGGTGTCTGCCTCGAGGGCCGGTTCGCTCCTTCCATCCTTCCAACCGCCCGGCCCTGTGGCCCTGCAGGCCGAGGGATTGGCATGGAGCGAATTGCAGGGGATGGCCGATCCGACCTTCTCGCCCCCGCATACGGCGGCGCGTCCGGCCGCCTTGCCGGACGGGGCCGAGGCCGCGCTCGCCTTGGCCGTGCTGGCCCGGCTGCTTCCAGCGCTCGTGGCGGTGCCAGCGCCGGGTCGCGTCGGGGTGGCAGAGTCCGACGTGCGGAACCATGCTTCGCTCAGCGCCGACGCGCTCGTCCGGGTCAGCGAGGCAGTCGTCCCGCTTGAGGATGTGGCCGACGCCCGGCTGGTGGCATTCCGGTCGCCCGGCACTGGCGCCGAGCAATACGCTGTGCTGATCGGCCGCCCGGAGGACACTGCCGAACCACTGGTGCGCGTGCATTCCGAGTGCTTCACCGGCGACCTGCTGGGCAGCATGCGGTGCGATTGCGGCTCTCAATTACGGGGTGCCATCCGCCGGATCGCCGAAGAAGGGGCAGGGGCCGTGCTTTACCTGGCGCAGGAGGGCCGTGGCATTGGCTTACCGAACAAGCTGCGCGCCTACACCCTGCAGGACCGTGGCCTGGACACGCTGGACGCCAACCTCGCCCTTGGTTTCGCCGCGGACGAGCGCGACTTTCTCACCGCTGCGGCGATGCTGCGCCAATTGGGCCTGCGCCGCATCCGCCTACTGACCAACAACCCGGACAAGCTGACCGCATTGGCGGCCCACGGTATCGAGGTCACCGGCCGTGTCAGCTTGGTGTTCCCCAGCAACGCCGTGAACGAACGCTACCTGCGGACCAAGGCGACCCGGTTCCGCCATCTGCCCGGTTGAGCGGCACAGCGCTTGCCGCCTGCGCCCAGATGCAGCCTACGACCTAGAACCCGCTTCGAGGCGCACCGATGAACCAGCCCGTCGCCCAGCCCTTCGCCCAGCC
>CAXTVQ010000059.1:30832-33789 GCA_964247705.1 uncultured Acetobacteraceae bacterium
CCTAATAACTCCCGCGGCATGGGACCTGGTTGATGGAGGCGTCCGTCGCCGGGGACGGCTTTGTCCGTATGGCAGGCCAGCAGTGGCGATGCGCCATTGGCCGCGCCGGCATCACTGCCCACAAGGAAGAAGGCGACAGCGCCACCCCCGCCGGCTTGCTCCCGCTACGCCGGGTGCTGTTCCGTGCGGACCGGGGCGCCCCGCCGCACACCAGTGTTCCGACAGAACCGATCGGCCCCACCGATGGCTGGTGCGACGATCCGGTGGATGCACGCTATAACCGTCCCGTCCGGCTGCCTTATCCCGGCCACCACGAGGAGCTGTGGCGAACCGACGCACTCTACGACGTGGTGGGCGTGCTCGGATGGAACGACGCACCGATCCACCGCGGCCAGGGCTCGGCCATCTTCCTCCACGTCGCCCGCCCGGATTACGGTGCGACAGAGGGCTGCGTGGCGCTGGCCGTCGCCGATCTACGCGCCCTGCTCGCCAGCGGCCTCAGCGCGCTGCGGATCGGCCCGGCCGGGGATCGCGGCTGAGGCCCTTTACCGCAAGCTGTTCCAGATATCGCTGCCAGCGAACGTCATGTTGCTCGCCGAGCTCGAACAGAAACTCCCAGGTGTAGATGCCAGTATCGTGCCCGTCGTCGAACAGGATGCGGATCGCATAATGACCGATCGGGTCGACCGACTGGATGCCGACCTCCGCCTTGCCCGCCACCGTCACTTTCTGGTCGGGCGAATGGCCCTGCACCTCGGCACTCGGGCTCTCCACCCGCAAGTATTCGGCCGGATAGCTGAACGTGACATCGCCCTCGAAATCCACCTCCAACCGGCGTGAGGCCCTGCGGACACGGATCTCCAACGGCTTGACCGGCGTCGAGGGAGCGCGATCCGTCATTCCAGGACCCGAGCCTCGTCCGGGAGCATTATGGGAATCCCGTCCCGCACCGGATATGCAAGACCGGCGGCGCGGCTGATCAGCTCCCCGGCCTCGCGGTCATAGATCAGGGGCCCCTTGGTCACGGGGCAGACCAGGATCTCCAGCAGCTTCGGGTCCACGGCCGCCGTGGTGTTCGCCAGGTCAGACATTGCGCGCGCTCCGGATCAGCTAAGGGGCCGCTCGCCGTCCCCGCCACCATGCGCCCCCATTTGCAGCAGAGTGACGAGCGTGTCAGCCCTTGCCGACGAGTCTGCCGCCTCGAGCAACGCCTGTTTTTCCAACGGCTCGAACGGACAGACCATGCAGAGTGTCACGACGAGTTCGTTGTCGCCCATACTCTCGATTGACGACCAGTTCGCGTCGAAGCCGTTGGCGTTAAAGTAGCTGCGAAGTGCCGTCAGAAGGTCGTCACGTTGCGTGAGGTATTGCGGAGGGGGCTCCAGGTCCGCAGCGAACCGGGCGTAGTCCGCCGTAACCCGGCGATAGCCACGCCGCCCATCCCGTTCCGCCCGCACCCGGAAACGGATCAGCCCAGTCAAGGCGATAAGGTAGCGGCCGTCCCCGGTTTCGCTGAACGACGACAGCCGGCCAAGGCAGCCGATATCGTACAACTCCGGCCCTTCCTCCCGTTCTGGCGCCGCCATGTCGGGCTGAATCATGCCGATCAGCCGCTTGTCGGCCAACGCGTCCTCGATCATTGCCTTGTAGCGAGGCTCGAAGATGTTGAGCGGCAATTTGCCATGCGGCAGCAACAGTGCACCCGATAGCGGGAACACCGGGATATCGGCCGGCAACTCGTCCAGCGCGGCGTGCCACCCTTCCATGATCAGCTAAACAACATAGCCGAGAGTTTGCGCCGCGCCGCGACTGTCACCGGGTCGACATGCCCCCACGATTCGAAGAACTTCAACAACTGCATCCGCGCCGCGCCGTCGTTCCAGGTGCGGTCGGCCTTGACGATGTCGAGCAAGGCCGCGGCTGCCGCCTCACGCTCCCCGGTGGCATTCAGTGCAGTCGCGAGTTCGTACCGTGCGGCATGGTCGGCCGGATCCGCCGCGACCCGGCGCTGCAGGCTGACCAGCCCCGCGACAGCCTCGCGACCTTCCTCAGACAGAGCAAGCGCGCTCCGGGCGCCGGCGATCTCGGCATGCTGGGCGATCTTGGCCGGCACCTGATCCAGGGCGGCATGGGCTTGTTCGGGCTGATCGAGCGCGAGCAAGGCACGGACCAGCCCACCCCAAGCTGCCGGGTTCTCGGGCTCGGTACTCAGCACGGCGCTGAACAGCTCACCAGCCTCCTGGGCCTGCCCCTCTTCCAGCGCCGCCTGCGCTTCGGCCAACGTCTCGGCTGCCGGCATCTCCCCGCCAGCGAGCTTCAGCAATTGTTCGACGAAGCGCTTGACCTCGCTTTCCGGCAATGCCCCTTGAAACAAATCAGCGATCTGGCCCTGCCAGAATGCCGCAACGGTCGGGATGGACTGCATCGGCAGCCCCATACGGGCCAATTGCTCGACCAAGGCGCGGTTCTTGTCCACGTCTACCTTGACGAGCTTGACCCGGCCCCCCGCCGCCTTGACGACCTTCTCCAACGTGGGTGTGAGCGTCTTGCATGGACCGCACCAAGTTGCCCAAAAGTCCACCAGCACGGGAACCTTGCGTGATGCCTCGACGACCTCCTTGACGAAGGTAGTCTGATCCGCGTCCACGATGACTGCAGCGCTAGCGGTGCTTCCTGCGGATTGTTGCCCGATGATCGTGTCCATAGTGCTTCCTTTGCGCCGCCGCGACCGGCGCTTGATCCTTAGATGTATGTCCGGCCCAATGCCGCAAGCAGGCCGCATTACCCGCGTCCCGACGATGCCGCTGCCCCGTCCGCACGTCCAGCAACAACCGCGCGCTTGCATTCTTCCGAGAAGCCGCATACTTACCGCCGCCGGAGCGCGGGCGTAGCTCAGGGGTAGAGCACAACCTTGCCAAGGTTGGGGTCGAGGGTTCGAATCCCTTCGCCCGCTCCAG
>CAXTVQ010000060.1:0-33350 GCA_964247705.1 uncultured Acetobacteraceae bacterium
TTGAAGCCTGCGGCTAGCTTGCGTTGGCGTGCTGGAGCACGCCCTACGCTTGCTGTCTCCGGGTCAAGCCGCTCACGTAGAAATTGGCCAAGCGATAGCTCGTCAAGATAAGGCCGTTCTGCTCCTTGGGCCATGCCGCCTCCCCTCATCGCCCTGCATCTGAAACTTTGCGGCAGCTCACAGGAGCACCGCCCTCAGCCATGGCGACAAATAGTCCACCTTCAGGTTGTCCGTCTTGGCCGATGGGGGACCGAGTTTCGCGCGACGCGGATCGCGCTTTCTGTCGCGCACCGTCCGCTTCGAGAGCAAGTTAACTGACCTTTAGGTGTCCTGGTTGGGTCGAAAGTCGCCGCAGCCCTCGTTCTTGGCTATGTCTGCTTTGCCGGCCTGCTAACCGAAAGCCGACCGTCCGTTCCCGGCCAAAATCAGTCGTAGACTAGCGGTCATCAGCCGGGCTTGGGACGGCGGAATGTTTCTGCTATGTTCTTCCAATGAGTTTAGAAGCCTCCTCCCTTTCCTCGGCCGAAGACCTGCTGCAGGCGTTTGCGGTCAACACGATGGCGCTCGATGCCGTGGTGATCGAGCTTGCCCAGGCCGAGCGGGCGCTGGTCGCACGGGTGCAGGCGCGGGCGGCCGGGTTGTCGGTGCAGGACGCCGATACGACGGACCTGGCGCTGCGGCTGGCCGGGGAACGGATGCCGGGTCTGGTGCAGGTGCATGAGCGGCTGGGCCGGTCGTTGCGGCTGACGCTGGCGCTGAAGCGGCGGATCGAGACGGGGTGGCCGCGGCGGGGCGAGGCGGATGACCGCCGGGCCATGGCGCGGCGGCAGGTGGAGCAGGCGGTGGCGGCACGGATCCGGGCCGAGTTCGACGAGCCGGCGGAGCGGCTGCGCTTGCTGGAGGAGCGGCTGTGGGATCCTGGCTTGGAGGCGATGCTGGACAGCATGCCGGTCGAGGCGGTGATTGCCGAGATTGGGCGGGGGTTGACGGCGGTGGAGGCGGAGTTGGCGGGGTGGACTGGGCCTGCTGCGGTTGAGGAGTATTCTTCCTCCGGTCCTCACGCCGCGTTTGTTGCACCGCCCCCTCTCCCTCAAGGGGAGAGGGAGAAAATGCCGGTTCGGCGGGGTTGGCCGGCGGGGATGGTCAATCCACCGCCGCATGAGTGCGAGCTTTGGCGGCCGGAGGATGAGGAGGGGCGGCGGCGCGGGGGGAAGCGGCCGGATGATTGAGGGGCCGGGTTACCGTACGCCCGCCGCGAAGCGCACCGCTTCCTCCGCGGCGCGGAACAGTGCGCGCGCTTTTTGGCGGCTCTCCTCGTATTCCGCTTCGGGCGTGCTGTCGGCGACGACGCCGCCGCCGGCTTGGACGTGCATCACGCCGTCTTTCACGACCGCCGTGCGCAGGCCGATGCAGGTGTCCATCGTGCCGTCGGCGGCGAAATAGCCGATGCAGCCGCCGTACAGGCCGCGGCGCACGGGCTCCAGCTCTTCGATGATCTCCATCGCGCGGATCTTCGGCGCCCCCGTCAACGTGCCGGCGGGGAAGCCGGCGACCAGGGCGTCCACGGCGCCGAGACCGTCCGCGAGGCGGCCCTCCACGTTGGAGGAGATGTGCATCACGTGGCTGAAGCGCTCGATGGCGAAGCTCTGCGTCACGCGCACGGTGCCGACCGCACTCACCCGGCCCACGTCGTTGCGGCCGAGGTCGAGCAGCATCAGGTGCTCGGCGCGCTCCTTCGGGTCGCCCAGCAGTTCGGCCTCGAGCGCGGCGTCCTCCGCAGGGGTGGCGCCGCGGCGGCGGGTGCCGGCGAGGGGGCGGATGGTGACGGTGCCGTCGCGCAGGCGGACCAGGATCTCGGGGCTGCTGCCCACGACGGCGAAGCCGCCGAAATCGAGGAAGAACAGGAACGGCGCCGGGTTGATGCGGCGCAGGGCGCGGTACAGCGCGAAGGGGGGCAGGCCGAACGGGGCGGAGAAACGCTGCGACGGCACCGCCTGGAAAATGTCGCCGGCGACGATGTATTCCTTCATCCGCTCGACCATCGCCTCGAAGGCGGCGCGGTCCATGTTGGGCACCTGGTCGGGCGGAGGCAGGGCGACCGGGGGGGCGGCGCGGGGCAGGGGGCGGGCCAAGGCCGCCTGCGCGTCCGTGATGCGCGCTTGCGCCTCGGCCCAGGCCTGCTCCGCCGTCACACCGGGGGCCGGGCGCACGGGGACGGCCAGGGTCAGCTCGTCGCGCACCGTGTCGAACACGGCGAACAGCGTCGGGCGCATCATCAGCGCGTCCGGCAGGCCGAGCACGTCCGCGTTCTTGGCGGGCAGCCGCTCCATCAGGCGGACCATGTCATAGCCCAGGAAGCCGAACAGCCCGCCGCACATGGGGGGCACGCCGGGGGGAAGCGCCATCTGGCACTCCGCGATCACCGCGCGCAGGCTGTCGAGCGCCGGCGCGTCAACGGCGGCGAAGGCGTGCGGGGCCGCGAGCGCATTGCGGTTGATCTCCGCCCGGCCGGCCACGCAGCGCCACAGCAGGTCGGGCGCCATGCCGATGATGGAATAGCGCCCGCGCGTCGCCCCGCCCTCGACGCTTTCCAGCAGAAAGCTGTTGGGCTGGCCGTGCGCGAGCTTGAGGAAGGCGGCGACCGGGGTTTGCAGATCCGCGACGTCGGTGGCCGACACCAGCGCGCCTTGCCCCGCCTGGTAGGCGGCGGTGAATTCGGGCGTCATTGCGCGATGCTGTCGAACACCGGCCGGTTCACCACGACCTTCTCCCGCTCCCGCAACGCCGCGGCGAACGTCATCTCGAGATCGTCGCTCATGGCCCCCGACAGCACCGTGCGCACCCGGTCCACCCCTTGGCTGTCCTTCGCCGGGTCCGGCTTGTCGACCGCCGTCGTCACGGCAACCACGAACCCGGTCGGTGTTTCCACCATGGTCGCCTTGCCGACGGCCGTCGCGAACAGCGGCTGCACCAGCTCCTGCGGCACCCCGGCCGGCGGCTGCGACCGGCCAATCGCGGGTGAGTGCGTCACCGGCACCCCGGCCGCCGCCGCCGCGTCGGTCAGCGTCTTGCCGTCCTCGACCGAGGCCAGCAGACCCGTGGCCACCCCGTCCATCTCATGCCGCCGCGCGTCCCGCAGCCAATCGTCGCGCACCCGGTCCCGCACTTGATCCAGCGGCAATTGCGCCGGCGGCGTCACGCTCTCCACCTCGACGGCGTAGAACGAGTGGTCCGGCCCGCTCTCCAACGTCGCCGGGTCCTTCGGATTGATCGCGAACGCTTTGGCGATCAACGCCTGCCGCAGAGCTGGCCCGGCCGGGATCGGCGCCGGCTGGCCGTCCGGCGTATTGCCAGCCGCGTCCAGCGTGCCGGTGACCGCCTGGAGCCCGAGCCCGCCCGGCAGGTCCTCGACCTTGGTCCCCGCGGAGAGCAGGTCCTGGATCTTGTTGGCCCGGTCGTACACCTGGTCCGTCGCCTGATCGAGTGCGGCCTGCTGCTTCACCTGGGCCGCCAGCGCCTCGTAGGGCTGGTTGTCGCCGCCCTCGGTCGCGGTGACGCGGAACACCGCCCAGCCGCCGCCGGCGTTCACCGGCCCGGTCACCGCGTTCGGCGCCGCCTCGAACACGGGGCCGGCCAGGTCGGGCGCCGGGAAGGCGGCCTTGCTGGTCGGGTCCAGCGCGATGGCCGAGGCGCCCGAATCCGCAGCCTGCTTCTGCACCAGGTCCCAGTCGGCCCCCGCCGTCCAGGCGGTTGCGATCGTCCTCGCGGCCGCCTCGGTCTGCGCCACCACCACCTGCACCGCCCGTGTCTCGGGCTTGCTGAATGCGTCCATGTGGGACTGGTAGTACGCCTTCGCGTCGTCGTCGCTGACCGTGATGTCCTTCGCCAGCCCCTCCGGCGTCAGCACCACCAGCCTGACCCGGCGGTATTCCGGCGCGCGGTAATCGTTGGCGTTGTCGTCGTACTGCCGCTGCAGTTGGTCATCGGTCGGCGCCGGCGGCTCGGGGGCGGTGGCGAACGGCAAGGTGACCATGTCCGCCGTGCGCGTCTCGCCTTGGAAGGTGAACACGAGGCGGTTCACCATGTCGGGGGAAAATCCGCCCGCCCGCACCGCCTCCACCACTTGCCGCTGCGCCAGGTCGGTCCGCAGCAGGCTGAGGAAGCGGGTCTCGGTGTAGCCGTTGTTGCGCAGCACGGTGTTGAAGGTGGTGCGGTCGAACTGCCCGTTCGGCCCCTGGAACGCCTTCGTGCTGAACGTCGCCTGCCGCAGTGCCTCGTCCGGGACGGTGACACTCAGCCGCGCGACCTCGGCCGCGAACGACGCCTGGATCACCAGTTGCTGCAGCGCCTGTTCGGCGATGCCGCGCCGGATCTCGGGGGTGGGGGCCGCCGAGCTGCCGCTTTGCCGCTGAAACTGCGTCAGCATGCGGCGCGAGACGTCCTGCAGTTCCTGCGGGTCGATCGATTGGGTGCCGACGGTGGCGACGGCGTTCGGGTCTGCGCTGCCGCCGAACAGGTTGTTGCCCACCAGCCCGGCCACGCCCCACAGGCCGAACGAGCCCACGAGCAGGACGAAGAAGATCCGGGCGGGCCAGGTGCCGGCGAAGCGGCGGAGAGAGGCGAGCATGGGGAAACCCTAACGGCGAAAGGCGGCGCACCATACGAACGCGTCCCCCGCTTTGCCAGCCCTGCAGCTTTGCCAGCAATGCACCATCGCCAGCCCTTGCCCGGCCGTTGCCGGGCGGTTACGCACGGCAACGGAGGAGCGCATGCCCCAACTCATCGCCGGCAACTGGAAGATGAACGCGACCACGGCCGAGGCGGCGTCGCTCGCGCAAGCCTTGAGCCGCGCCGCCGCCCGTTGCGACCTCCTGGTCTGCCCGCCCACGACCCAGCTTGCCGCGGTCGCTGCGGCGCTCGCCGGGTCCCCGGTGATGGTCGGCGGCCAGGATTGCCACGCCGAACCCTGCGGCGCCCATACCGGAGACATCGCCGCCACCATGCTGCGTGACGCCGGCGCCGCCTGGGTGATCCTCGGCCACTCCGAGCGCCGCGCCGAGCACCACGAAGGCGACGCGCTGGTCCGGAGGAAGGTGGAGACGGCGATGGCGGCCGGGCTCACCCCCATCGTCTGCGTGGGGGAGACCGCGGCGCAACGTGATGCCGGCCACCAGATCGCCGTCGTGGACGGCCAGCTCTCCGGCAGCCTGCCGCCGGGGTTCAACGGTGTGGTGGCGTATGAGCCGATCTGGGCCATCGGGTCGGGCAAGAGTGCGACGGAGGAGGACGTGCAGACCATGCACGCCTTCATCCGCGCCGAACTGCTGCGCCAGTTTCCTGCCAAGGGCGCCGCTATCCGCATCCTTTACGGCGGGTCGGTGAAACCGTCCAATGCGGCGGCGCTGCTGGCCTTGCCGGACGTAGGCGGTGCGCTTGTGGGCGGGGCGAGCCTGGTCGCCGAGGACTTCATGGACATCGCGGGGTCAGCGCGGGGGTAAGTCAGCGCGATTGCGGATCGGGCAAGGAAGCACCGTCTCCCGCGCCCGACTGACGGTGGCCAAAAAGGGATCAATGCCTCGCCGGCATCCAGGAAGCGGCCTCGCTCTTTATCATTGGTTATACACGTCCGACTTGTGCTAGTTTGATTGATCCCTTGCCGAGACCCTTCGGGCGCAAGTGGCTGAGAGCTCTCGATGCTCGCCCTTTCATGCGCGGAGCGACCTTCCATGAATGTTGCCATACGTCACTCGTCGTTCAATCGCACAACCAACCGTCAGTTCGAAGACCGGTAGATGGCACAATCCCGGACTTCGATCGAACAGGTAAGTCCTGCGATGGAGAAGGATCGGTACCGCCTGCTCGTCGACGCAGTAATCGATTATGCTATATTCATGATCGGCCTAGACGGCCGAATAGCGACCTGGAATCTCGGGGCGCAGCAACTGAAGGGCTACGATGAGGCGGAGATCCTCGGGCAGAACTTCGAGATCTTCTACACCGACGAGGATCGGCGAAGCGGTATTCCGGCCGCTGCTCTGAAAACCGCTGTTCGCGACGGCAAGTATGAAAACTCAGGCTGGCGCTTGCGCAAGGACGGCAGCCGCTTCTGGGCTCACGTCATCATCGATGCGATCCGGGCGTCTTCGGGAGACTTGGTAGGCTTTGCCAAGATCACCCGCGACCTGACGGAGCGCGAACTCGCCGAGACCGCCATCAGGAAGACCGAGGAGCAGTTCAGGCTGCTCGTGCAAGGTGTTACGGACTACGCGATCTTCATGCTCGATCCAGACGGCAACGTCAGCAACTGGAACTTGGGGGCGGAGAAGATCAAGGGCTACCGAAGCGACGAAATCATCGGCAAATCCTTCGCCTTGTTCTACAGCGAAGAAGACCGCAATCAGAACAAGCCGCAACGGACGCTCGAGATGGCCACGCGCGTTGGGCGCGTGGAAGAGGAGGGCTGGCGCATCCGCAAGGACGGCAGCAGTTTCTGGGCAAGCACGATCGTCACGTCGATACGCGACGACCTTGGCGGACTCATCGGCTTCGGCAAGATCACGCGCGACGAGACGGACAAGAGAACAACGCAACAGGCGCTCGAGCAGGCTCGGGAAGCGCTGTTTCAATCACAAAAAATGGAAGCGGTCGGCCAGATGACCGGCGGCCTTGCGCACGACTTCAACAACTTGCTGACGGGTATCTCCGGCAGCCTGGAGCTGATGCAAACGCGCCTGGCTCAAGGGCGTACCAATGACCTGAGCCGCTATATCGTCGCGGCCCAGGAGTCGGCGAAACGGGCGGCGTTGCTGACCCATCGGCTTCTCGCCTTTTCGCGCCGACAAACGCTCGATCCCAAGCTTACCAACATCAATCGGCTGACGACCGGCATGGAAGATCTGGTTCGCCGCACGGTCGGGCCATCCATCACCGTCGAGGTGGTCGAGGCAGGTGGCCTGTGGATGACGATGGTCGACCAAAACCAGCTCGAAAACGCGCTGCTGAACCTTTGCATCAATGCGCGCGATGCGATGCCGAATGGCGGGCGTTTGATCATCGAGACGAGCAACAGTTGGATCGACCCGGCTGGTGGACGCGAGTGGGACCTGCCGCCCGGCCAGTATGTGTCGCTCATAATCAGCGACGACGGCATCGGTATGACGCAGGACGTGATCGACCGTGCGTTCGAGCCGTTCTACACGACCAAACCGATCGGCATGGGCACCGGGCTGGGTCTGAGCATGGTTTACGGTTTCGTCCGCCAGTCCAGCGGGCACGCCCGCATCTATTCTGAGATCGGCAAGGGCACGACGGTGTCACTCTATCTGCCTCGGCACCTCGACGCAGACTCTGTCAGGGAGGCTGACAGGCTGGTTGAGCCGCCGCACGCGGTGGTTCAAGCAGCGAGTGTCCAAAGGCCCGAAACCGTGCTCGTGATCGACGATGAACCCGCCATTGTCATGCTGGTCTCAGACGTTTTGTCGGACATGGGTTACGCGACGATCGAAGCGGCAGACGGGATGGCGGGGCTGAAGGTGCTGCAGTCGGATGCCCGGATCGATCTCCTGATCACGGACGTGGGCTTGCCGGGTCTCAACGGGCGCCAGGTCGCGGATGCCGGGCGGGTGCACCGCGCCGAACTGAAGGTGCTGTTCATTACCGGCTACGCCGACAACGCCGTGCTCAGCCACCACCATCTAGCGCCAGGCATGCAGGTGCTGACGAAGCCGTTTGCGATGGACGAACTGGCCAGCCGGGTGCGGGACCTCATCGCCCAATCCGGGAACAGAGGCGGCGGGTCCCCGACCCTGGCAGCGGGCGGCGATTAGACGCGCGTGGCCTGGGTCTTTCAGGATGGGGCCAAACACCCTAGAACGCGCGCTCCGTCGAAGGATCGTCCATGGTCACCGTGCTGCTCGTCCTCCATCTGCTCGTTACGCTGGCATTGATCGGCGTGGTGCTGATCCAGCGCAGCGAGGGCGGCGGCTTGGGCGTCGGCACATCGCAGGGCATGGGCTCCTTCATGTCCGGCCGCGGCACCGCCAACCTGCTGACCCGCACGACGGCGGTTCTGGCAACGGCGTTCTTCGTGCTCTCGCTCGGGCTCGCTTTGCTGAACCGCGGCACCACCGTGCGCAACAACGCCTCGATCCTGGACGTGCCGCCGACTCGTACCACGCCGGCACTCCCTGCCGCGCCCCCGACGCCCGCCCCCGCCTTGGCGGCGCCGGCACCCGCCTCGGCGACGCCGGCGCCCGCCCCGGTAGCGCCCACTGCGGTCACGCCGGTCTCGCCACAGCCGGCTCCCGCGGCCCCGGAGGCAGCGGCTCCCCCCGCACCGGCCACACCCGAACCAGCGCCGCGCTGAACTGAACGTCAACGCCGGACAGCTTCCGCCCATACTTGTTGTCCGGCAGGTTTGAGGCTGCCAAGCCTGGTAAGTTGTGAACGAGGTGACGACGCCGTGCCCAAACCCATCTCTCAAACTGCCACCATCGGATCGCTCGTCGTGATAGCCGCCGTGGTAGGCGGAGCGGCCGCCGCTTTCGCCTATACGGCCGGTTTTTTCTCGCCGCAGCGGCTGAGCCCCGACCGCTTCGCCGCCGCCCTGGCCCCACCTGGCGGGCCGGCGCTCGGCCACCGCCGCAACCATGCCAAGGGCGTCTGCTTCACCGGTCAGTTCGAGGCGAGCGGCGCCGGCTCGGCGCTGTCCGTGGCGCCGATGCTGGCCAAGGGCACCTACCCCGTCACCGGCCGCTTCAACCTCGGCACGCCGGACCCGATGGCGGTGGACGGCTCGGTACGTGTGCGCGGCATCAGCCTGCAGATCACCGCACCCGGCGACCAGCAGTGGCGCATGGCGATGATCGACCTGCCATTCTTCCCCGTCGGCACGCCGGACGCATTCTACGAATTGCTGGTCGCCTCCGGGCAGAAGGACAACCCGGACGCAATGAAGAGCTTCGCGACGAAGCACCCCGAGATCGGCGCGTTCGGCGCCTGGGCAAAAAGCGCGCCGTTCACGGAAAGCTACGCGGAGGAGCGTTACAACGGGTTGGACAGCTTCGTGTTCACGGACGCGCAAGGCGCCGACCACCTCGTGCGCTGGTCGCTGCTGCCCGCCGCCCCTGCCGTGACGGTACCGGCCGACGACCTCGCCAAGCGCCCCGCCGGTTTCCTGGAGCAGGACATCGCGCAGCGCGTGGCGGCCGGGCCGCAGCGTTGGACCATGTCGGTGCAGGTGGCCAACCCCGGCGACCCGGAGGCGGATCCCAGCAAGGCGTGGCCGGATGCCCGCCGGACCGTAGAGGTCGGCACGCTGACCGCCGACAAGGTCATCCCCGAGCCGGACGGCCCGTGCCGCGAGATCAACTTCGACCCGATCGTGCTCCCCCGCGGCATCCGCACCAGTGCCGACCCGTTCCCGGCGGCGCGGTCCGCGGTATACGCCGTCTCCTACAACCGGCGTACGGCCGAGGTGGCGGATTATCCGCATACAGCCCCGGGAGCACAGCAATGAGCACCACGACGAGCGGCGTCGCGCGGCACTTCACCGTGACGCAGCGGTTGATCCATTGGCTGATGGCGGTGGCGATCCTCGCCATGCTGTTCATCGGCGTCGGCATGGTCTCGACCGTGATGCCGGACTACCTGTCGCTGGTCTCCATCCACCGCCCGTTGGGGATCGCGATCCTGCTGCTCGTGCTGCTGCGGATCGTGGTGCGGTTGATTGCCGGCTCCCCGGGGCTGCCGAGGGATCTGCCGGAGCCGATGAAGCTGGCGGCGCGGCTGTCCCACCTCGCCCTCTACGCGCTGATGGTCGCAATGCCGCTGCTCGGCTGGGCCATGCTGTCGGCCGCCGCGTATCCGGCCGAGATGTTCGGCGGCTGGTCGCTGCCCGCGATCGTGCCGCAGAGCGACACCCTCCACACACTGCTCTGGAATGCGCACCGCAGCCTCGCCTTCGTCTTCTTTGCGGTGATCCTGCTCCATGTGGCGGCCGGCTTATTCCACGCCCTGGTGCGGCGGGACGGCGTGTTCCAGGCGATGACGGCAGGACCGACGCATGATGGCGATGCGGTCGCGGCGGAGTAACGCGCCGGCAGCGGCCTGAACACCGCGGGACAGGCACATGCATTGCATGACTTCCGTGCCCCTTGCGCGGAGTTTCCATGCGGCTGCTCGTCCTACTGTTCGCCCTCCTTCCGTTTGCCGCGCTGGCCCAGGCGCCGGCTGGACCCACCCTCGCCGCTGTCCGGGCGCGGGGTATGCTGAACTGCCCCACCTCAGGGGCGACGCCAGGGTTCGGGCTGTTCGACAAGCAGGGCAACCTGGTCGGCCTGGACGCCGACACCTGCCGCGCCGTCGCCGCCGCCGTCCTCGGCGACCCGGCGAAGGTGCGCTTCGAGGTCGTCAGCTCCGGCCAACGCCTGACCGCGCTGGCGACCGGGCAGGTGGACCTGACTGTGATGACCCTCACCTGGAGCCAAACCCGCGAGGCGGCCAACGGTCTCGAGTTCGCCGCCGTCACCTTCTATGACGGGCAGAGCTTCCTCGTGCACACCGCCGTCCACACCGCTGCCGACCTCGAGGGGGCCGCGATCTGCACCACCGCCGGCAGCACCAGCGAGCTGAACCTCGCCGACTGGGCGCGGCGCAACCATATCGACTACCATCCCGTGGTGTTTGAAACCGGCGACCAGGCGCGGCTCGGTTACGAATCCGGCCGCTGCGATTCCTACAGCACCGACAGCAGCCAGTTGGCCGCCGTGCGCACCATCATCAGCAACCCGCAGGACAGCACCGTGCTCGGCATCCGCATCAGCAAGGAGCCGCTGGGCCCGGCCGTGCGCAAGGGCGACGACCAGTGGCTCGACATCGTGAAATGGACGGTGTTCGCGCTGATCAACGCGGAGGAGCTCGGCATCACGCAGGCCAACGTGGACGATATGCTGAAGAGCGACGTCCCCGCAGTGCGCCGCTTGCTGGGCGTGGAGGGCGACCACGGCGCCATGATGGGCCTGGACAACCGTTGGGCGTACAACGCGATCAAGGCGGTGGGCAATTACGGCGAGATGTACGACCGCAATTTCGGCCCGAAGACCACGATCAATCTGCCGCGCAAGATCAACTCGCTCTGGAGCGATGGCGGGATCATGTACGCGCCGCCAGTGCGCTGAAGCTTGCTGCCTGTCCCGCGCGGCTAACCGACTCTCATGACATCGTAGAATTGCGGAAATCCTGACCGCACGCCTTTCAGCCCCTTGTCGTACGCCGTTGGCTGGTAGAACACGCCCAGCGGCACGTAGGGCACGTCCTGCCAAAACTGCTCCTGGATCCGCTCGCACACCGCCCTCTGCGCCGCCATGTCCGGGGCCGCGAACCAGGCGGCCCGCAACGCCTCCAGCTTCGGAGCCCGTGGCCAGCCGAACCAGGCCTGGTCGCCATTGCCGCGGATGCCGAGCTGGCTCGCCGGGTCGAGGTTGTTGGTGCCGTTGAGATACGTGAAGAAGACGTTCCAGCCGCCCTTGTCCGGCGGCTGCCGGCTGGCCCGGCGTTGCACCACCGTGCCCCAATCGCTCGTCTGGAGGTCGACGTTCATGCCGAGCCGGCCAAACAGATCGGCCGCAACCAGGGCCAGCGCGCTCGTCTGCGGATAGTCGGAGGCGTTCAGCAGCACCACGCGCTCGCCGCGGTAGCCCGCTTCCTGCAGCGCGGCCTTCACCCGGGCCAGGTCGCGCTTACCGGACAGCACCTGGATTCCGGCATCCGAGGCGAGCGGGGTGCCCGGGCTGAATACGCCTACCCCGTCCTTCCACAACGACCGGTCCTCGCCGACCGCGGCCTCCATGAACTCGTCTTGGTTGATCGCGCCCAGCACGGCACGGCGTATGGCCGGGTTGTCGAATGGCGGGAACAGCGCATTGAAACGCAGGATGGCGATGCCGCCCGCCGAGTCCTGCGTCTCGAGCGTGAGGCGGCCGGAGCTGCGCAGCGGGCCGAGTACGTCCGGCGTCGGGCTCTGCCACCAATCCATCTCGCCCGCAGTCATCGCGGCAGTCGCAGTTGCGGCGTCCGGGATCACGTGCCACTCGATCCGCTCGAAATGCGCGGCCTTAGGCCCCGCCGTAAGCTGGGCTGGCCCGTCCGCCCGCGGCACATACCCTGCGAAACGCCGATACACGACGGCCGACCCCGAGACGTGCTCGCCCGCGACGAAGCGGTAAGGGCCGCTGCCGACCATCTCCGTCACCTGCTTGAACGGGTCGGTCAGGGCCAGGCGTTCCGGCATGATGCACGGCATCGGCGTGCCTGACTTGCCGAGCGCGTTGGGCAGCAGCGGGAACGGCCGCTTCAAGCGGAACTGCACTACCCGGTCCGACACGGCGGACAGCTCGTCCGTCGCGTCCATCAATGCCTGGCCGAAGGCGTCCCGTGCGGCGAAGCGGCGCACGGACGGCACCACGTCCTGTGCGCGCACCGGCGTACCATCGTGGAACAGCAGTCCCTCGCGCAGGGTGATCCGCCAGAGAAGCCCGTCCTGCTCCACCGTATGCCCGGCCACCATCTGCGGCTGCATGGCATAGCCATCGTCCTGGCCATACAGGGTGTCGAACACAAGGTAGCCGTGGTTGCGGCTGACGGTGGCCGTCGTCCAGACCGGGTCCAGCACCGCCACGTCCCCCTCGGGGATGAACTTGAGCGTGGTAGCACTCGCGGCGCGCACCACGGCAGGGGCAGCCAGTGCGGCAGCCGACCCGGCGAGCAGCGCGCGGCGGCGGATCATCCGGCCGGGTGCTTGTGGATCGGGTCCACCCAGGGGACGTTCTCGGGCTTTTCCACCGGCTCGATGTCCAGGTTCACCACGACAGCCTCGTTGTCCGAGCGGACCAGCATGCACTCCAACGTCTCATCCGTGGAGGCATTGATCTCCTGGTGCGGCACGTAGGGCGGGATGTAGATGAAGTCGCCGGGCCCAGCCTCGGCGGTGAACTCGAGCCGCTCGCCCCAGCGCATGCGGGCCCGGCCGCGCACGACGTAGATCACGCTCTCCAGGGCGCCATGGTGGTGCGCGCCGGTCTTGGCGTTGGCGAAGATCTTGACGGTACCGGCCCACAGCTTCTGCGCGCCGACGCGGGCGAAGTTTACCGCGGCTTCGCGGTGCATGCCCGGTGTCTGCGCCGTGTTGGCGTCCAACTGGTCGCCGGGAACGACGCGAACGCCCGTGGTCTTCCAGCCATCCTCGGGTGCGGGGGGGAGTTCGTGCCCATCGTGCGGCATGGCGCTGCTCCATTCATTCTGGATCGAAAGTGGACACGAGAGCGTGCGCGCGCAACCCGGGCGGTGCAGCACCGGGTAGGACAGGCTCAAACTGCGGCCTAACGAAAGAGGGAGAATAATGATGCCCATCATTGCCGTGATCGCACCGGGCGCCATGGGCTCGGCCGTGGGCGCCCGCCTGGCGGAGAATGGGGTAGAGGTCCGCACGTTGCTGGCCGGACGCAGCCAGGCCAGCGTGAAACGGGCGGAGGCGGCGGGGATGCGCGGGGTCGATCTCCACGCAATCAGCGAGGTGGACGCCGTGCTGTCCATCGTGCCGCCTGGCGACGCGATGGCGCTGGCCGAGCGTTTGGCGCCGGTGCTGCGGGAGGCATCGCGCAAGCCGGTCTATGCCGATTGCAACGCCGTCAGTCCGCAAACGGTGGAGGCCATCGCGGGCGTGGTGACTGCGACCGGCGCGCGTTTTGTCGACGCTGGGATCATTGGCGGCCCAGCCAAGCCCGGAACACCCGGTCCCCTGTTCTACACGTCCGGTCCGGACGCGCCGGCGCTCGACATGTTGGCCCAGCACGGGGTGCGGGTGAGCGACTTGCACGGCCCGGTAGGCGCGGCGTCGGGGTTGAAGATGAGCTACGCCGGCATAACCAAGGGCCTGACCGCACTCGCCTCCGCGATGATGCTGGCCGCCACCCGCTTCGGCGCGGCGCCGGCTTTGGCGGCGGAACTCGCAGCAAGCCAGCCGGAGTTGCTGAAGATGTTCCGGACGTCTGTGCCGACGATGTACTCGAAGGCTTACCGCTGGGTTGCCGAGATGGAGGAGATCGCTTCCTTCGCCGGCGAGGACGCCGCTACGCGCGAGGTATATACCGGGATCGCACGGTTATACGAGAAGCTGGCCGCAGACTATGCGGGCCAGAAGCGCGACACCGCCACGCTGGACCACTTTCTGACAATGTAGGCGCGTCGTCCGCTCCCCTTGAGGGAGGGGGCTTGGGGGGAGGGGTGCCACGCACGCTCACGTCTCACACGTGACCACCCCTCCCCTAGCCCCTCCTTCATGGGGAGGGGGACAGCACGCTACGCCGCTTGCAGCACCTCCCACACCCGCTCCGGCGTGGCCGGCATCTCGATGTGCTGGCCCAGCGCGTCCGCCAGCGCATTCATCACCGCCGGCAACGCGCCCGCGCACCCGGCCTCGCCACAGCCCTTGGCCCCGAGCGCGTTGGTCCGCGCCGGCACCGGGTGGCTGCGGAACACGAAGCCAGGCGCGTGGATCGCGAGCGGCATCGTGTAGTCCATGAACGAGCCGGACAGGAGCTGGCCGTCCGCATCGTACGACGTCCGCTCCAACAATGCCTGGCCGATGCCCTGAACCACGCCGCCATGCGCCTGGCCTTCGACCATCATCGGGTTCACCAGCGTGCCGAAGTCGTTGGCCATCACGTAGCCGACCACCTCCACCACGCCCGTGTCCTCGTCGACCTCCACCTCGCATACGTGGCAGCCGTTCGGGAACGCCGAGGGCGCACCCTCGAACACGTGTTCCACGTCCAATTGGCCGGGAAAGCGCCGGGCCAGGTCCATGATGCCGATCCCACGGTCGGTGCCCGCGACATCGAACCGGCCGGCGGAGAACTCGATATCCGCCTCCGCCGCCTCCAACGCCTCGGACGCCAACGCGCGGCCCTTCTCCACCACCAAACCGGACGCTTCGTGAATCGCCGACCCGCTGTTCATGATCGAGCGAGACCCGCCCGTGCCGCCGCCGGCGACCAGCTTGTCGCTGTCCCCCTGCACCAGGCGAACCTTGTCGAACGGCACGCCCAGCCGGTCCACCAGCACCTGCGCGAACGGCGAGGCGTGGCCCTGGCCATAGTCCAGCGTCCCCGTGGTGATCGTGACACCCCCGTCCTCGTCGAACGAGATCGCGCCCATCTCCTTGTTGGCCGGCGCCGTCACCTCGAGGTAGTGGCCGATGCCGATGCCGCGGCGCTTGCCCCGGCGGCGGCTCTCGGCGCGGCGGGCGGAGAACCCATCCCAATCCGCAGCAGCCAGTGCGTCTTCCAGCAAGGCAGGGAAATCGCCGCTGTCGTACACCATCGTGGACGGCGCGCTATACGGCATCTGCTCCGGCCGGATATGGTTGCGGCGGCGCAGCTCCACCCGGTCGATCCCCATCTCACGCGCGGCCGTGTCGACCAGACGCTCCATGTAGTAGTTGCCCTCTGGCCGCCCCGCGCCGCGGTAAGCGCCCACCGGCGTGGTGTTGGTGAACATGCTCTGGCTGATCACCTCCACCAGCGGGGTGCGGTACACGCCGATCACGTTCTTCACCGTGTTCATCGACTGCGGCAGCGTCGTGGAGTTGCTCAGATACGCGCCGACATTGCCGAAGCCCGTCATCCGCACCGCGAGGAAGTGACCCTCGGCGTCCAGCGCCAGTTCGCCCGTCATGTCGTGGTCGCGGCCGTGGCTGTCGGACAGGAAGCTGTCGGAGCGCGCGTCGGTCCACTTGACCGGACGGCCCAGCACGCGCGCGGCATGCAGCACGGCCACGTATTCCGGATACACGCCGGCCTTCATGCCGAACGAGCCGCCGACATTGCCGGTCAGCACGCGCACCTGATCGGGCGGCAGGTTCATGATCCCGGCCAGCGTGTTGCGTTGCCCGAACACGCCCTGGCAGCCGACGCGCAGCACTAGGCGCCCGTCCTCCACGGCGCCGATCGCGGAACGCGGCTCCATGGCAGCGACCACGATGCGGCTGTTGCGCAGCGTCAGCTTGGTCACGTGAGCGGCCTGAGCGAACGCCGCTGCTACGGCCGCGCTGTCGCCGTAGTGGAAGTCCAGCACCACGTTGCCGGCCGCTTCGTCATGCAGTTGCGGGGCGCCGGGTTCGGCCGCATCGCGCGCGGTGGTCACCGCCGGGAGCGGATCGATGTCCAGGAACACTGCGTCGGCGGCGTCGCGCGCGGCATCCCGCGTTTCGGCAACGACCAGGGCTACCGGGTCGCCCACGTATCGCACGCGGCCTTGCGCCAACGCCATCTGGTGCGGCTTGGGGGTAGGCGAGCCATCCTTGTGCTTGCCCGCTTGCGCCTGCATCGGCCCTATGCCGGCGGCGACGAGGTCCTCGGCCGTGTAGACGCCGAGCACGCCGGGCATCGCCCGGGCCGCGTCCGTGTCGATGCTGCGCAGGATGCCGTGCGCATAGCGGCTGCGCACCACGACGCCGTACGCCTGGCCGGGAAGCGAGAGGTCATCGCTGTAACGTCCCTCGCCCCGCAGCAGCACCGGGTCTTCCTTGCGGGAGACGGGCTGGCCAATTGCGAAACGGGCGTTGGCGTCCATTGGCATGTCCATTCGGCAGCACTCCTGGCTTATCGGTGAAATGTTGGCACGGGTGGCGAGCATGTAACCCCCGTCACCCTGTTTTGCCCCATACGTCCGGTCTGCTCCTCCGACCCACCTCCTCCACGGAACTCACCGAGGGTATCGCGAGGTAAGCCATCCGCTTGGCCTCCTTGCGCCCGCGCGCGACGGAATCGAGGATGAAGCCGCAGGTCGTGGACAGGAAGGCGAGCCCCATCAGCCCCGTCGCCAGCACTGCGGTGGGCAGGCGCGGAACCAGCCCGGTTTTCATGAACTGCGCGATCACGGGAATGCCCAGCACCAGTGCCGCCAATGCCAGCGCGCCGGCCCCGACCATGAAGAACTGCAGCGGCTTCTGCTCCTTGAGCAGCAGGACGATCGTGCGCAGGATCCGCAGCCCATCGATGTAGGTCCGCAGCTTGGACGCCGAGCCCGGGGGGCGGTCCTTATAGGTTGCCGGCAGCTCCCCCACCGGCATCGCCAGTTCGAGCGCGTGCACGGTGAACTCCGTCTCCGTCTCGAACCCGGCGGACAATGCGGGGAATGATTTCACGAACCGGCGGGAGAACATCCGGTAGCCGGACAGCATGTCGCTCACCCGGTTGCCGAACAGCAGCGCCACGATCCCCGTCAGCACCACGTTGCCGGCGCGGTGCCCCGCCCTGTACGCCGCCTGCACCTCCGTCACGCGCGAAGCCGTCACCATGTCGAGCGGCCCGTCGAGCAGCAGGCGCAGCATGGCGGGTGCGGCCGCCGGGTCATAGGTGTCGTCCCCGTCCACCAGTAAATAGACGTCGGCCTCCACGTCGGCGAACATGCGGCGGACGACGTTGCCCTTGCCCTGCAGCGTCTCGGACCGGACTACGGCTCCCGCTGCCCGCGCCGATGCGACCGTGCCGTCGGTCGAGTTGTTGTCGTAAACGAACACCGTCGCGTCCGGCAGCGCCGCCCGGAATCCCGCCACGACGCGGCCGATGGCTACCTCCTCGTTGTTGCACGGGATCAGCACGGCGATGCGGATCAACGGAACACCACGGCGCGGGAGAGGATGAAGTTCGCGAACATCCCGGCTACCGCCCCGGCCGCAATCGCGATCTCCGGATGGGCGGCGCTCAGCGACCAGACCGATATCAGCAAGAAGTAGGTCCCTAGGTTGAGGCATAGTCCCGGCACGCTCGCCACGACGAATTTCAGCCACTGCCGGTGCGCCGGGCCGATGTTGCCAAGGCCGCGAAACGTCCAGATCCGGTTCAGCCACCAGGTCGTGGTGACGGCCACAGCATAGGCGAGCGCGCCGCCCACGTATAATCCCGCCCAGCCACGCGCGGCATACACTACGGCGGTGTCCACGACGAAGCCAACGAGGCCCACGACGCCGAATTGCGTGAACTGCGCCAGCAACCGCACGTAAGCGGACGGCACCCGGCGCCGCACCGGTCCGGGCAGCGCGTCCACAAACCATTCCACGAGCGCCAGCATGCCGCGCCTTCTACGGCATTCGACCCGCGGCACAATGGCGGCGAACGCGCTGGCGCCCCTGGTGCAGCCATGGTCTTGTGCGACCCGCGTCATTTGTTGGGAGCGCCCATGCACCGCCGAACCCTCCTCACCGGCACGGCCGCAACCCTCGCCCTTCCGTCCATCGCACGCGCCGCCGCACCGCGCGTGCTGAGCTTCATCCCGCAATCGGATCTCACCGTGCTCGACCCGGTCTGGACCACCGCGTACGTCACCCGCAATCACGGCTTCATGGTGTTCGATACGCTCTACGGCCTGGACAGCAGCTTCCGCGCGACGCCGCAGATGGTTGCCGGCGCCGTGAAGGACGCGGGCGGCCTGGAGTGGCGCCTGGGCCTGCGCCCTGGCCTCAAGTTCCACGACGGCACCCCCGTGCTCGCCCGTGACTGCGTGGCCAGCATCAAGCGCTGGGGCGCACGGGACGCGTTCGGCCAAACCCTGCTTGCCGCCACCGACGAGCTCTCTGCCCCCGACGACGCCACCATCCGCTTCCGCCTCAAGCACCCGTTCCCGCTGCTGCCGGACGCGCTGGGCAAATCGGCCACCAGCATGTGCCCGATCATGCCCGAGCGCCTGGCCAACACCGACCCGTTCACCCAGGTGACCGAAATGGTCGGCTCCGGCCCGTTCCGCTTCAAGGCGGACGAGCGCGTGGTCGGCGCCCGCGTGGTTTACGAGAGGTTCGACGGCTACACTCCGCTGCCCAGCGGCAAGCCGAACTGGACGTCCGGCCCCAAGATCGTGAATTTCGACCGGGTCGAGTGGCAGGTCGTTCCCGACCCGTCCACCGCCGCCGCGGCGCTGCAGGCCGGTGAGGTGGATTGGTGGGAATACCCGCTGCCCGACCTGCTGCCTGTGTTGCGCCGGACCAATGCCATCACCGTCGCCCTGCCCAACCCGACGGGGCAGGTGCCGGTGCTGCGCATGAACCAGCTTCATCCGCCGTTCGACAACCCGGCGATCCGCCGCGCGCTGCTGTCGGCGGTGAACCAGATGGACTTCCTCACCGCCGTCGTCGGCGACGACGCGACGTTGAAGCACGTTCCCGCCGGGTTCTTCACGCCGGGCACCGCCATGGCCAGCGATGCCGGCATGATGGCGCTGACCTCGCCGCGCGATCTGCCCGCCGCGAAGAAGGCGCTGGCGGATGCCGGTTACAAGGGCGAGCGCGTCGTGGTGCTCGCCCCGACCGATTTCCCCTCGCTCAAGGCGCTGGCCGATGTGGGCTCGGACCTGATGACCCGGCTGGGCATGAACGTAGACTACCAGGCGATGGATTGGGGCACCGTGGTGCAACGCCGGGTCAGCAAGGCGCCGGTGGACCAGGGCGGCTGGAGCGTGTTCCACACCTTCTGGGACGGTCTGGACCTGCTGAACCCGGCGACCAACGTCATGCTCCGGGGCAACGGCGCCGCCGCCTCCCCGGGCTGGCCAACCAATCCGGACATCGAGGACCTGCGCGACCAGTGGCTGGTGGCGCCGGCCGAGGCGGACCAGAAGCGCATCGCCGCCGACATCCAGACCCATGCCTTCCAGGACGTGCCGTATATCCCGCTCGGACAGAACTTCATCACGACCGCCTATCGCGGCCTGTCTGGCGTGCTGGATGGGTTCGTGATCTTCTGGAACGTCCGCAAAACATAACCCCTGGGGGGGGATACACCTATGAAGCGCCGCAGCCTGCTTGCCGCCGGAGCCGCCACGCTCGCCCTGCCGACTGTCCTTCGCGCCCAGGGCACACCCGGCGCCACCCGACTGCTGAAGTTCATTCCCCAGTCCGATCTCACGGTGCTCGACCCGCACTGGACGACCGCCTACGTCACCCGCAACCACGGCTTCATGGTATTCGACACGCTCTACGGCACCAACGGCGCCTATCAGCCGAGCCCGCAAATGGTTGCCGGGCACACCGTGGAGAACGACGGCAAGCTCTGGCGGCTGACGCTGCGGGATGGGCTCAGATTCCACGACGGCAGCCCCGTGCTGGCGCGGGACTGCGTGGCCAGCATCAAGCGCTGGGGCAAGAAGGACGGGTTCGGCCAGGCGCTGCTCGCCGCCACGGACGACCTCTCGGCCGACGGCGACAAGGTGATCGTGTTCCGCCTGAGCCGCGTCTTCCCATTGCTGCCGACCGCACTCGGCAAGAACACCACCTACATGCCCGCGATGATGCCGGAGCGCCTGGCCAACACCGATGCGGCGACTCAGGTGCAGGAGATGGTGGGCTCCGGCCCGTTCCAGTTCGTGGCGTCCGAGCGGGTGCCGGGTTCGCTTGCCGTCTACCGCAAGTTCGATGGCTACGTGCCTCTGCCTGGCGGCAAGCCCGATTGGACCGCCGGCCCCAAGATCGTGCATTTCGACCGTGTGGAGTGGCACACCACCCCCGACCCCTCGACCGCCGCCGCGGCGCTGCAATCGGGCGAAACCGACTGGTGGGATTACGCGACCGCCGACCTCCTGCCGCTGCTGCGCAAGTCCCGCGGCGTGAAGACCGCGATCCAGGACCCGACGGGCCAGATCGCCATCATGCGCATGAACCAGCTCCAGCCTCCGTTCAACAATCCGGCGATCCGCCGCGCCCTGCTGGGTGCGGTGGACCAGAGCGACTTCATGCAGGCCGTCGTCGGCACGGACGAGAGCATGTGGCACGACAAGGTGGGCGTGTTCTGCCCGGGCACCCCTTTGGCCAGCCAGGCTGGCATGGCGGTGCTGGACGGCACGCGCGACATGGGGAAGGTCAAGGCCGACCTCGCCGCCGCCGGCTACAAGGGCGAGAAGGTCGCGCTGCTGGTCGCCACCGACTTCCCCGTGCTGAAAGCGATGGCCGACGTGGGTGCGGACATGATGACCAAGGCCGGCATGACCGTGGACTACCAGGCGCTGGATTGGGGCACCGTGCTGACCCGGCGCACCAGCAAGGCCCCGGCGGATCAGGGCGGTTGGAGCGTGTTCTACACCGCCTGGGCCGGCTCGGACATGCTGACGCCGGCCGGGCACATTTCCCTGCGCGGCAACGGCCAGGACGCCTGGTTCGGCTGGCCGGATGCGCCGAAGATCGAGGCGCTGCGCACGCAGTGGTTCAACGATCCGGACGCGGCGAGTCAGAAGAAGACGGCCGAGGCGTTGCAGGAGCAGGTGCTGACGGACGTGCCGTATATCCCGCTCGGGCAGTATCTGCAGGCGACGGCGTATCGGGACACGCTGCGAGACGTGCCGGATGGGTTTGCGATTTTCTGGGGTGTGCAGAGGGCGTGAAAACGATGTCTAGCGCCAAAGCTCGAAGTGTCCGGCGCGGGCAGATGCTGACGATACAATGCCAGGAAACTTAAACCTGGTCGGGCTTAGTATGCCATCGACGCTGCCACAGCAAGCGACTGCGAGACGAGTTACCGGCTGGATTGTTAGTCGATCTTCCCAAAGAAGACTAGTTAGCAATCATCTGTCACCCGGTAACACTAGCTGACTATGATGAGCGGCGAGCTGAACTGGAGTTCGTCGATTGCGCAGGCGATCGTCACAGTTAAGCTCCAGTTCAGACCCGCATCGGCATCAGCACGTAAAGCGCGCTGCTGTCCCCCGCGTCCCGCACCACCGTCGGCGCCGCCCCGTCGCTGAACAGGAACTCGACCTCACCGCCGATCTGGTCGGTGATGTCGTTCAGGTACCGCGCCTGAAAGCCGATCTCGAGCGGGCCCGACGCATACGTCACCCGGTCGCCGTCCAGCTCCTCCGTCGCCGTGCCCTGCTCAGGACTAGCAGCCGACAGCACCAACAAGTCGCGCGCCAGCGTCATCTTCACCGGACGGGAGCGCTCGTTGCTGATCGCGGCCACGCGGCTCACGGCGTCGGCGAAATCCTTCTTGCCCACGCGAAGGATCTTCTCGTTGTCGCGCGGGATCACCCGTTCGTATTCCGGGAACGTGCCGTCGATGAGCTTGCTGGTGAGCTGCACGTTGCCCACGGTGAACTGGATGCGCGTGTCCGACAGCGCGCATTCCACGTCGCCGGTCGCCTCGTCCAGCAGCTTGCGCAACTCGGCCACGGTCTTGCGCGGCACGATCACGCCGGGCATCGACCCGGCGCCTTCCGGCAGCGGCTCCTCCACCCGGGCGAGGCGGTGGCCATCCGTCGCAACCGCACGCAGCACCCGCCCGTCGGCGCCGTCCGCCGCGTGCAGGAAGATGCCGTTCAGGTAATAGCGGGTCTCCTCGGTGCTGATCGCGAACCGGGTGCGGTCGATCAGCCCGCGCAGAGCCAGCGCCGAGAGGTGGAAGCGGTGCGGCAACTGGCCCGCGGTCATGGAGGGGAAATCTTCTGTCGGCAGCGTCACCAGGCTGGTGGCGTAGCGGCCGGCGCGCAGGGCGAGTTGCGCGTCACCGCCGGCGAAGTCCAGTTCCACCTCGGCGCCGTCCGGCAGCTTGCGGACGATTTCATACAGCGTGATCGCGGGGGCCGTGGTTGCACCATCCCGGCTGGTCGCGGCCGGCACCTCCTCGACCACGGCGATCTCCATGTCGGTGGCGGTGAAGCTGAGCTTGCCGTCCCTCACCGCGATCAGCGCGTTGGCCAGGATCGGGATCGTGTTGCGCTTCTCGGCGACGCTTTGGATATGCGCCAGAGCCTTGATCAGGGTAGCGCGGTCGGCCTTGAGCTTCATCGGACGGTCCTCCGCGCGGCCAGAGACTCGGGGCGCAAAAAGTGGTTCCGGACACTAGCAGGCAGGTTCAAACGCGCAATGCGTAAGGCAAGCTGCGGTAAGGTTCCGCGCGGGAGGACTTACGTGGGTGGCACCCCTCACCCCGGCCCTTCCCTTTGAGGGAAGAGGGATAAGGGGGTTCAGCTTTCCAGCATGCGGCGGAGCAGCTCCACGTCCTCCGCGAACCCGGCATCCACATCCATGATCTCGGCCACACGGGAGCAGGCGTGCATCACCGTCGTGTGGTCGCGGTTGCCGAACTTGCGGCCGATCTCCGGCAAGGAGCGCTGCGTCAGTTGCTTGGACAGGTACATCGCCACCTGCCGCGGCCGTGCCACGTTGCGGGCGCGCCGCGCGCTGCTCATCTCGCTCAGCCGAAGATGGTAGTGCTCGGCCACCCGCTTCTGGATCTCCTCGATCGTGACCTTGCGGTCGTGCGCCTTGAGCACGTCGCGCAGCACGTCCTGCGTACTCTCCAGCGTCACCGCCCGGCCAAACAGGCTGGCATGCGCGACCAGACGGTTGAGCGCGCCCTCCAGTTCGCGGACGTTGGTGGTGATCTTGTGGGCCAGGAACTCCAGCACCCGGCGCGGCACCTCCACCCCGGCGCGCGCGGCCTTGGCGTCCAGGATCGAGACGCGCAGCTCGAAGGTGGTGGCATGGATGTCCGCCACGATGCCGCAGCCGAGCCGGGTGCGCAGGCGGTGCTCCAGATCCAGCTCCGACGGGCTTTTCTCGGAGGAGATCACGATCTGCTTGCCCGCATCCACCAGCGCGTTGAAGGTGTGAAAGAACTCCTCCTGCGTGCTGTCCTTGCCGATCAGGAACTGGACGTCGTCCACCATCAGCACGTCCACCGCGCGCAGGCTCTCCTTGAAATCCATGGTGGATTTTGCGCGCAGCGCGGAGATGAAGCGATACATGAACTTCTCGGCCGACATATAAACGACGCTGAGCGGGCGCGCATTGTCCCGCCGGGTCAGTTCGAGGCCGACGGCGTGCATCAGGTGGGTTTTTCCAAGACCCACGCCGCCATACAGGAACAGCGGGTTGAACCCGGCGGATGCCGGCTGCTCGGCCACACGCCGGGCGCAGGCGTAGGCGAACTCGTTGGGCTTGCCGACGATGAAGGCGTCGAATGTGAATTTCGGGTCGAGCACGCTGGCCAGGTCCGTCATGCGCGTGTCCGCCCGCGGCGCATCCACCCGAAGGGCCGGGGCGTCCGCCGCGGCCGGCGCTGCATCGTTCAGCGGCGCGTCCGCCGAGAGGCTCTCGGCCAAGGCGGCGGGCGCCGTGTGGGCAGCCCCGACCCGCAGTTCGACATGGCGGACCAGGGTGCTTTCCACCCGCCACATCGCCGAGAGCTTCTCGCCGTAATGGGTGCGGACCCAATCGCGCAGGAAGCGGGTAGGGAGGTGGATCGTCACCTCGTCGCCATCCAGTCCCGCCAGCGTCATCTGCCGCAACCAGGTGCGGTATTCGACCTCGCCCACATCGGCCTTCAGCCGGTCGCGCACCCGGGCCCACTCTGACGCTAGGCCATCCAACATCCGGCCTGGTCCAACACTCTCGGCGGGTTCGTCAGGGGTTTCGGAGAGGCTTGATGGGCCGCTAAATGTTATCATCCGCACCTGCCTCACCTACCAGGAACGCCAATTATACAATTTATTATCGAAACTGTAACCGACTGGCAAGCATCGGTGTAGGTCAGAGCGGTGTCGAACGCAATCCAAAACAATGCAGATGTTAGTATTCGGAAAATATATACTACAAATAATAAAAGCCAGATGTCCCTTTTGGGTCACCTGGCCCTTGTTACCAGAGGGGCACGCCTAACTTGATTGTGCCGCCGGCCAAGACGAGGCAGTCAGCTGGAAGCAGCCACCGCCAACGACTTGATGCGCTTGGACAGGCGCGACAGCTTGCGGGAAACCGTGTTCTTGTGGATCACGCCCTTGCCGGCAGCACGCTGCATTTCGGGCTGTGCGGCCTTGAACGCAGCGGCCGCCTGATCCTTGTCGCCGCCGGCGATGGCCGCCTCGACCTTCTTGACGAACGTGCGCATGCGGGACTTACGGGCCTGATTGCGCTCGGTACGGCGCTCGGTCTGACGGATGCGCTTGCGCGCGGAAGCGGTGTTCGCCATCTGCTCGTCGGTTCTCGATAAATAAGGTCAATCCGGCCCACCGGACCTAGGCGTGGGCACAGCATAGGAGGGGCGGGTTCTAAGAGCGTGCGTAGCCCCGAGTCAAGCACATCGGTCAGCCACGCCCGCCAAACGTGTGTGAGACCGGCCGCCGATCGTGCCATCCCAAGGTCGTACTATCGTTCACACGGCGAACGCCGCAATATAGTTGACGCCGAGATCGCGCGTGATCGTCCAGCGCTGCCGCAACGGATCGAACGTCATCCCCGCGCTGTCCGTCATACGCAATCCGGCCGACCGCGCCAGCCGCGCGAGGTCCGTCGGCGTCACGAACCGTCGCCAATCATGCGTGCCGACCGGCAGCAGGCGAAGCACGTATTCGGCCCCCCACTTGGCCACCAGCAGCGAGCGCGCCGTCCGGTTGATGGTAGAGACGAACAGCCGCCCACCCGGCGCCAGCAACGCCGCCAGGTCGCGCAAGAAGCCGGCCGGATCCGGCACGTGTTCGATCACCTCGAGCGCCGTTACGGCCGCGAACCGGCGCGCCTCGGCCACCAACTCGCCAGTGGTGGCCACCCGGTATTCCACCGGCAGCCCGCCGGCATGCGCCCGCGCCGCCGCGACCGGCCCGGCGGCGGCGTCGATGCCGAGCACCGCGTGCCCTGCCCGCACCAGCGCCTCCGCGGCCAGCCCGGCGCCGCATCCCACGTCCAGCAACGTTCCGGCGCCTGGCAGCCGCGACGTGATCCAGCCGACCCGCACCGGGTTCATCGCATGCAGCGGCGCCATCGGACCGGCCGGGTCCCACCACTGGCCGGCCAGTGCGTCGAACCGCGCCACCTCGTCCGGCGAGGCCGCGCCCCCGCCAGACCTGCCTTGCGCGGCGCCAAACTTGTCCCGCTCCTGCATGAAAGGTATGTGATCGCGCTTCAGCCGGGCCGCAACCGGCCCCTTAACATTGCTGGGACGGCATGGCGCGCATCGTGATGAAGTTCGGCGGCACCTCGGTGGCCGACGTCGACCGCATCCGCAACGTTGCGCGCCGGGTGAAGCGGCAGGTGGACGCTGGCAACGAGGTCGCCGTCGTGGTATCGGCCATGTCCGGCGTCACCAACCAACTGGTCGGCTGGTGCCAGGCGCTGGCCCCGCTGCACGACGCCCGTGAGTATGACGCCGTGGTGGCGACCGGCGAGCAGGTGACGAGCGGGCTGCTCGCCATCGCACTGCAGGAGATGGGGGTCGACGCCCGCTCCTGGGCCGGTTGGCAGATCGCGCTGCGCACCGATGGCGCCCACGGCAAGGCCCGCATCGAACGGATCGACGGCACGGTCCTGCTGCAGCGCATGGCGATCGGGCAAGTGCCGGTGGTGGCCGGCTTCCAGGGTATCGGGCCGGACAACCGGGTGACCACGCTGGGCCGCGGCGGTTCGGACACCTCGGCCGTGGCATTGGCGGCGGCGCTGCGGGCCGATCGCTGCGACATCTACACCGACGTGGACGGCATCTACACGACCGATCCGCGGATCGTGGCCAAAGCGCGCAAACTCGCTAAGATCGCCTATGAGGAGATGCTGGAGCTCGCCTCGGTCGGCGCCCGCGTGCTGCAGACGCGCAGCGTGGAGCTGGCGATGAAGGAGAACGTGCGGGTCCAGGTGCTGTCCTCGTTCAAGGACGCGCCGGAGGAAGGCACGGGCGGATCGCTGGTGGTGGACGAGGACGAGATCGTGGAACAGGAAATCGTGTCTGGCATCGCCTACTCGCGGGACGAGGCCAAGATCACCATGCGCCGGGTGCCGGACCGGCCGGGCGTCGCGGCGGCGATCTTCGGCCCGCTGACCGAGGCGAACGTGAACGTGGACATGATCGTGCAGAACCTGGCGGCGGACGGCACCACCGACATGACGTTCACCGTGGGCCGCGCGGACCTGGCTTTGGCACAGGCCACCCTGGCCGCCGCTGCTCCCGCGATCGGCTATGGCGAGGTGCTGACGGATCCCGATGTCGCCAAGATAAGCGTGGTCGGTGTCGGAATGCGGTCGCATGTTGGCGTGGCGAACACCATGTTCCGCACGCTGGCGGAGAAGAGCATCAACATCCAGGTCATCTCCACCAGCGAGATCAAGATCTCCGTCCTGGTCGGCGCGGAATACACCGAGCTTGCGGTGCGTGCCTTGCACACGGCGTACGGCCTCGATGCCGCCTGACATTTCGCCGCCCGACGCCCGGGTGCTTCGCGCACGCGCGGAGCTCGACCGGCTGTGGGCGGCGGGCACGCGCTTCCTGGGCAGCCGCGTCGCGATCATGGGCGGTGCGATGAGCTGGGTGAGCGAGCGCAACCTGGTGTCCGCCATCTCCAACGCCGGCGGCTTCGGGGTGATCGCCTGCGGCTCGATGGGGCCGGACGCGCTGGCCGCCGAGATCGCCGCGACCCAGGCGCGCACCATGGCGCCTTTCGGTGTCAACCTCATCACCATGCACCCCCAGCTCCCTGACCTGATCCGGGTTTGCCGGGAGGCCGGGGTCGGGCATGTGGTGCTGGCGGGGGGCCTGCCGCCGGCTACCGCCGTGCGCGCGGTGAAGGACGGCGGCGCCCGGCTGATCTGTTTCGCCCCGGCCCTGGTGCTGGCCCGCCGTCTGGTCCGCAGCGGCGCCGACGCGCTGATAATAGAGGGGTCCGAGGCTGGCGGTCATATCGGCCCCGTGTCGCTGACCGTGCTGGCGCAGGAGATCCTGCCGCATCTGCGCGACGTTCCGGTATTCGTGGCCGGCGGCCTCGGGCGCGGCGAGGCGATCCTGGGCTACCTCGAACAGGGTGCGGCTGGCGCGCAGCTCGGCACGCGGTTCGCCGCCGCGGCGGAGAGCATCGCCCATCCCCGCTTTAAGCAGGCTTTCGTGCAGGCGCGCGCGCGCGATGCCACCACGTCCATCCAGCTCGACGAGCGCTTCCCCGTCATCCCCGTCCGTGGCCTGGCCAACGAGGGCACGCGGCGGTTTCTACAGCACCAGGCCGAGACGGTGCGCCGGCTGGAAGCGGGGGAGCTGACCAAGGAGGCGGCACAGCTCGCCGTCGAGCATTTCTGGGCCGGGGCGCTGCGCCGGGCCGTGGTGGATGGCGACGTGGAACACGGTTCCGTCATGATGGGCCAATCCGTCGGCATGGTGACGGCGGAACAACCGACACTCGAAATCATCGAGGAGCTGGTGTCCCAGGCGGCCGGCGCGTTGGCCCTGCGCGGCCACCCCGCCTACGATACGGCCTACTGAGCCGTGCAGGGCACGCGGCGGCTGCTCACCCGCTTGCGCGAGATGATGGCCGTCGGCGCCGCCCCCCTGGCCGACGTAGTGCGCCTGGTCGCGGGCGAGATGGTGGCCGATGTCTGTTCCCTGTATGCGCTGCGGCCCGGCGACGTACTGGAGCTGATCGCAACCTTCGGCCTGCGCCCGGACGCGGTCGGCCGCACCCGGCTGCGCATGGGCGAAGGCATCACCGGCATCGCGGCCGCCACCGGGCAGATCCAGAATTTGCCGGACGCGCAGATGCACCCGGCCTTCGCCTATCGTCCGGAAACGGGGGAGGAGCCGTTCGCCTCGTTGCTGGCGGTGCCGGTGCGCCGGGCCGGCCACACCATGGGCGTGGTCGTGGTGCAGAACCGCACGGCCCGCCGTTACGGCGCCGACGAAGTGGATGTGATGGAGACGGTGGCCATGCTGCTGGCCGAGGCCCTGGCCAGCGCCGGCGCCGCCATCGTGTCCGAGGACGCCCTGGGGGCCACGCTGCCCCGGCAGTTCGAGGGCACGTCCCTCGCACCCGGGTTGGTGGTCGGGCAGGTGGTGGGCGCCGCGCTGAGCGCCGGGCCCAAACGTTTCCTGGCGCAGGATCCGGTGGAGGAGCAGGCCCGGCTCGACCGCGCTCTCGCGACCATGCGCCGCGAGCTGGATAAGCTGATCGAACGCGGCATGCCGGACGGCGACGAGAGCCGCGAGGTGCTGGAGGCGACCCGCCTGGTCGCGGCCGATGACGGCTGGGTCAAGCGGGTGGCGGACGCGATCGGCAGCGGCCTGACTGCCGAGGCCGCCGTCGTGCGCGTCGCCAGCGATCTGCGGGACCGGATGCGCCGGATCACCGACCCCTATCTGCGCGAGCGCCTGGCCGACCTGGAGGACCTTGCTGCCCGCCTGCTGCAGGCGCTGGACGGCCGCACCGCCCCCGGCCCGGTGCCGCCGGGTTCGATCCTGGTGACGCGCCGCCTGGGCCCGGCGCAGTTGCTGCAATGGCACGCGAGCGGCATTGCCGGCGTCGTGATCGAGGAGGGCAGCCCCTCCGGCCACGCCGCCATCCTGGCCCGTGCACTGGGCGTGCCGGCGATGGGCGGCGTCCGCGGCTTGCTGGACGCGCTGACCGGCGATGACGAGGCGGTGCTGGACGCGGACGAAGGCCACTTGTTCCTGCGGCCGGACGTCGAGGTGCGCGACAGCTACTGCCGCGCCATCGAGGCCCGCGCCGCCCGCCGCGCCGGCTACGGCCGCCTGCGGCAGGAGCCGAACATGACGGCGGACGGCACGCCGTTCACGCTGATGCTCAACGTGGGCTTGGCGCTGGAACTGGAGCAGTTGGACGCGGTGGGGGCGGCCGGCATCGGCCTGTTCCGCACCGAGATCGCCATGCTGGCCCGCGGCTCCGTCGCCGACACGGCGGAGCAGGCGGCGCTCTATAGCCGGGTGCTGGACGCGGCCGGGCACCGCCCGGTGGTGTTCCGCACACTGGACCTCGGCGGCGACAAACTGCTGCCCGATGCGCCGCAGACCGAGGAGGAGAACCCGGCGATGGGGTGGCGCTCGTTGCGGGTCGGGCTGGACCGCCCGGCGCTGCTGCGGCGGCAGATCCGCGCGCTGCTGCTCGCTGCCGCCGGCCGCCCGCTCTCGGTGATGTTCCCGATGGTGGCGACGGTGGCCGAGTTCCGCGCCGCCCGCGGCCTGCTGTATGCCGAGGCGGCCCGCGTGCGCCCGGCCCCGCGCGAACTGCGGATCGGCACGATGCTGGAGGTGCCGGCCTTGCTGTGGCAGTTGCCGGTGCTGCTGAAGGACTGCCATTTCCTGTCAATCGGCTCCAACGACCTGATGCAGTTCCTGTTCGCCGCCGACCGTGGCACGCCGGCTTTGGCGGGCCGGTATGATCTGTTGTCGCCGCCGGTGCTGGATATCCTGGAACACGTGCAGAGCTGCGCCGTGGCGGCGGGAGTGACGGTCTCGGTGTGCGGCGAGTCGGCGTCCCGGCCGCTGGAGGCGCTCACCTATGCCGCACTCGGCATCACGACGCTTTCGATGCCGGCGTCCGGGTTGCTTGCCACCAAGGGGCTGCTGCGTTCGGTGGATCTGGCCACGTTCCGGCCAGTGCTGGCGGGGTTGCGGGCGAATGCGACGGGGGAGGCGAGCTTGCGCGAACCGATCGATGCGTGGGCACGCGAGCACGGGTTGGAAGTCTAGTTAGAAGAACGCTCCTCCCCTTCAGGGACCTCAAGGGGAGGAAGTGACAATCCTACTCCGCCGCTTGTGGCGCCGGCAGCAGTGTCGGCTCGACGGCCGAACGGTTCACCACAGTGCTGATCGCGTCCAGTTGGTCACCCGACAGCGTCTCACGCTCCAACAAATCGGACGCCGAACGCCTCAGCAGCGCTTCGTTCGCACCCAGGATGCGCTGCGACATCCGATACGCGCCAGCCACCAGCCCCTTCACGGCATTGTCGATCTCGGACGCCGTCTCGTCGCTGTAGGTGCGTGGCTGGATATCACGCCCGTTGCTCGGCATCATCCGACTGCGCTCCACCTCATAGGCGACCTGGCCAAGCTTCGGATCCATGCCGAACCGCACGACCATGCTGCGCGCGATGTCGGTCGTTTTCACCAGGTCGTCCGAGGCGCCGGTGGAGACCTGATGGAAGATCAGCTCCTCCGCGGCCCGGCCGGACAGCAGCACCACCATGCGGTGCACCAGCTCATCCTGGCTCATCAGGTAGTGGTCCTCCATCGGCCGTTGCATCGTGTAGCCCAAAGCCGCCATGCCACGCGGAATGATGGAGATCTTGTGCACCGGGTCCGTGTCCGGCAGCGCCATGGCGGCGATCGCATGGCCCATCTCGTGATGCGCCACGATCTCGCGCTCGTGCCGGCTCATTAGCCGGTTGCGCTTCTCAAGCCCGGCGACGATGCGTTCGATCGCCGCCTCGAAATCGAGCAGCTTCACGTCCGCCGCGTCGTGCCGGGTCGCAAGCAACGCCGCTTCGTTGACGAGGTTGGCCAGATCGGCACCCGTGAAGCCCGGCGTCATCTGAGCGATGGCGTCCGGCTCCACGCCCGGCGCCAGCTTGATTTTTTCGAGGTAGATCCGCACGATCTGCGCACGGCCCTTTCGGTCCGGGCGGTCCACCAGCACCTGGCGGTCAAACCGGCCGGGACGCAGCAGCGCCGGGTCCAGCACCTCGGGGCGGTTGGTGGCGCCGATGATCACCAGGCCGCTGGCCGCGTCGAACCCGTCCATCTCCGACAGCAACTGGTTGAGCGTCTGCTCCTTCTCGTCGTGCCCGCCCATCGCGGGGCCCGTGCGGGCGCCGCCGAGCGTGTCGATCTCGTCGATGAAGATGATGGCGGGCGCCTTGTCCCTTGCCTGCTTGAACATGTCCCGCACCCGCGAGGCGCCGACGCCCACGATCATCTCAACGAACTCGGAGCCGGAGATGGAGAAGAACGGCACGCCCGACTCGCCGGCCACCGCGCGCGCCAGCAAGGTCTTGCCGGTGCCGGGCGGCCCCACCAACAGAACGCCCTTAGGCACGTGCGCGCCTAACCGTCCGTAGCGTTCCGGCGCCTTGAGGAACTCGACGATCTCCATCAGCTCGTCCTTCGCCTCGTCGGCGCCGGCGACGTCGATGAAGCGCGTCTTGGTGTCGCTCTCAGCGTACACGCGCGCCCGGCTGCGGCCGATGTTCATCAGCCCGCCCATGCCGAAACCGCCGCCGCTGCCGCCCCCACTCATCCGCCGCTGGATGAAGAACCACGCGCCGTAGAACAGGGCGAGCGGCAGCACCCAGCCAATCGCGCTGGTGAGCCAACCAGGGGGCGGGCTGCCGGCGAAGGTCACGTTCGACGCGGACAGCGACTGCGCGAGCGCCGGGTCCACCCGCAAGGTGGTGAAGCTGGTGGGCTTGCCTTTCTCCGGGTCGCGGATGCTGCCCACGATCCGGTCGGCGCTGACCGTCAGGTTGTCGAGCTTGCCGCCCTTGAGCATTTCCTCGAACTGGCTGTAGGGCAGCGTCTGCACGCTGCCGCTCAATCCGCTCAGATAGTCCTGCACGAACATGAGGGCGAGGAACGCCGCCATTATATAGAAGAAGCCGAAATGGTGTTCCCGCTTGATCGGCGACGGCATCGCAACCTCCTGGCGCATCGGGCAGTCCGCTGCGAAAAAGATATATGGGTGCGGCTGGTTCGCTGTTCAGCTCCATTTCGGCGTGCGGCCGCGTGCCCGGCGGGTCGGCGCGTGGAAATCATCCGGCTTGGTGCGCACCCAGGCCACGAACCGCGCGAGTTCCGGATCCGCGCGCAAGGCAACCGGGTCCGCGAGCTGGCGGGCGATCTCGGCTTCGGTGTAGCGGGCGTGGATGGCGGAATGGCAGATCTGGTGTAGCCGCACGGTGCCGAGCCGGGCGCCGCCCTTCAGCTTGGGCGTGAGGTGGTGCAGCGAGGATTTCGCATGCGGCGGTATCGGACGCCCGCAAAGCGCGCAGACGGTGGGCTCGGCGTCGGGGACGCCCTGTCGGTTCGGCCGCATCGATCCCGACATAGGCGGCAGCGGCCGAAGGTGAAGCCTTGGCCGCCGGAGTGGACGTTACTCCATGACGGGCGCCAGCTCGCTGACACCCTCCACGTCGTCGCCCAGCCACTCCGAGTTCTTCGCCGTGCCGTCGAACGTGGCGCTGGTCTTGAACAGTTCGTACTTGCCTTCGAGCGCGAAGGGGCGGGAGCGGGCAAGCAGTTCGCCCACCGCCGCGCGGTCCATCGGCTGGAACGTGCGCACGGCCTCGAACGCCTGGTCTAGGTCCCGCTCACTCTCCATGCCGTTGATCACGACGGAGGTCGGCAGGTTCAGCGAGTAATGCAGGAACTCGATCGGCTGGATCGGGGCGCCGGCCTTGAGCAGCACGCTGTCGGCGAAGGTTTTCATGCCGAGCACCGCGATCCCGTGTTCGACCAGGTAAGGCAGGACCAGGTGGGCGAAACTGCGGAAATGGGCGTCCATGACGTTGAGCGGCATCTGCACGGCGTCGAAGTGGAAGCCGCGCTCGG
>CAXTVQ010000061.1:0-33109 GCA_964247705.1 uncultured Acetobacteraceae bacterium
GCAGCGCCAGGGTGAAGAGCGGCATCGCCGACACCGCCAGCCACGGCCGCCCGGCCCGCAACGCGAGCCAGCCGACCAGCCCGGCCGCCAGCACCGCCGGCACGCCCAGCAGCGGCGCCGCGCCGATCTCCGGCGGCAGGACGGCGGCGCCCGCCGCGAGCAGCACGGCCGCGGCCATCGTGATGGCCGGAGCCGCCCGGCGTGCCCACCACCCCGTCGGCGCGCCCACCGCCAAGCCCGCAGCGAGCAGGAAGATGGCCGGGTAAAGTGGCAAGGTATAATGCGGCAGCTTGGTCGGAACGGCCTCGAACACGATCCAGGACGGCACCACCCAGGCCAGCAGGAACCGCGTTGCCGCTATCTTGCGCGCGCGCCACCAGCCCGGCAGGGAACGCATCAGCGGCAGCGTCGCGGGGAATGCCAGCAGCGGCAGCAGCAGCAGGTGCACGCCGGGTGGGGCGCCATGCGCGTCGTCCCCGCCCGCCAGCTTGGTCGCGAGGTCGCCGCCGACCGCGTCGCCGAAGAACGCGCCGTGGGTCGCCACCCCGATTGCCACGAACCAGGGCACCACGACGGCGACCATCAGCAGCACGCCGCTCACCGGCCGCAGCGCCAGCAGCCAGCGCGCCCGGCGGTCCGCGACGACCAGCGTCACCGCCGCGAGCCCGGCCACCATCGGGGATAGCGGGCCCTTGACCAGGATCCCCACGCCCATCGCCAGCCAGAACAGCGCCGCCTGCCCCCGCCCGACCGGCTGCCCGGCATAGGCCCGCGCCAGCACCGCCATCGCGACCGTCGTGGCGCCGAGCAAGGCCGCGTCCGTCTTGGCCATGTGCGTCTCGACCGTCAGCACCACGCAGGAGGCCAGCATCCCGGCCGCCAGCAACGCCACCCGGCGGTTGCCCATCGCGAGCCCGATCTCGAACGTCGCCAGCACCGCCACGATGCCGCCCAGCAGCGACGGCATCCGGTACGGCCAGACCGGGTTCGCGGTTGCCACGTGCAGCGCCTTTGCGGCCTCCTCGAACGGCACCTGCAGCCAATAGATGCCGATCGGCTTGCGGTTGCGCGGTTCCGTGCCGTTCATGATACGGACGTAGTCGCCGGTCTCGATCATCTGCTTGCTGGCCTGCGCGAACCGGCTCTCGTCGCGGTCGGTCGGCGGGAGGGTGAAGAACCCCGGCAGCCAAACGAGCAAACAGAGTGCCACCAGCAGCGCGCGCGGCCGCCTCGTGTCCAGCAGGTCCATGGCCGCGCGCTCTAGCACGGGCCCTCGATCCGCGCCATGAACCATGCCCCATGCCCTCACCCCATTCCGACCCGACCCGCGAGGGCGCCCTCGACCTGTTGTCCGCCGTGCTGGTGCGGCATCGCTCGCTGGAGGACGCGCTGCATGCCCTGCCGCCGGGCGAGGCGCGGGACCGGGCCGCGGCGCACCGGCTGGCGGCTGCCGTGCTGCGGCGTGCCGGGTCGCTGGACGCGGTGCTGGAGCCGCATCTGCGCCGTGCCCCGCCGGACGCGGTGCGGCAGATCCTGCGGCTGGGTGCGGCGCAGTTGCTGCTGCTCGAGACGCCGGCGCATGCCGCCGTGGCCACCAGCGTGGCGTTGGCGCGGGCGCGGGGGCTGGCGCCGTTCACCGGGCTGGTGAACGCGGTGCTGCGCCGGGTGGCGGAGCAGGGTCAGGCGGCTTTGGCGGACCTCGATGCGCCCCGGCTGGACACGCCGCCCTGGCTCTGGGCGAGTTGGGGGGCCGATGCGCGCGCCATCGCGACCGCCCACGCGACGGAAGCGCCGCTCGATCTCACGGTGAGGGATGCGGCCCCGCCGGGTGGTACGGTGCTGCCGACGGGGTCCGTGCGCTACCCGGCGGGAACACGGGTGACGGAGCTGGCCGGGTTCGCGGAGGGCGGGTTCTGGGTGCAGGACGCGGCGGCGGCGCTGCCCGTGCAACTCCTGGCGCCGCAGCCTGGGGAACGCATCGCCGACCTCTGCGCCGCACCCGGGGGCAAGGCGGCCCAGATCGCGGCGGCCGGCGCCGACCTGTTCGCGGTGGAGCGTGACGGGCAACGCTCGCTCCGCCTGCGCGAAAACCTGAGCCGCCTGCGGCTTACGGCGACGATCGTGCAAGCCGATGCCCTGACCTGGGCGCCGCCCGCCCCGCTGGACGCCGTGCTGCTGGACGCGCCGTGCAGCGCCACGGGCACCGTCCGCCGCCACCCGGACGTGCCCCATAACAAGCGCGCGGCGGACGTGAGCGCGTCGGTGGAGCAGCAGCGCGCGCTGATTGGCGCCGCTGCCGGGATGCTCCGCCCGGGGGGCCGGCTGGTCTACGCCGTGTGCTCGCTGCAGCCGGAGGAAGGGCCGGGGGCGATGGCGGCGCTGGCGCAGGCGGGGCTGGTGCATGCGCCGTTCACGCCCGAGGAATGCGCCGCGATCCCGGAGGCGCGCACGGCCGATGGCAGCTTGCGCACGCATCCCGGCCTCTGGCCCGCGCTGGGCGGCATGGACGGGTTCTTCGCGACGCGGTTTATCAAACCGTAGGTGGGAAGCTGCGACCGCTCGCTTGTGCTGTTGCCGGCACGCACACTAGAAGCGACCACGATGTCCCAGCCGATCCTGATTGCCCCCAGCCTGCTCGCCGCCGATTTCGGCCGCCTGCGCGAGGAAGCCATGGCCGTGGAGCGGGCCGGCGCCGACTGGCTCCACCTCGACGTGATGGACGGTCATTTCGTCCCCAACCTCAGTTTCGGCGCGAATATAGTGAAAGCACTGCGCCCGCATGTGCGCCTGAAGTTCGACGTTCATTTGATGATCGCACCGGCCGACCCGTTCATCGCCGCGTTCGCCGAGGCGGGGGCCGACCACATCGCCGTCCATACCGAGGCGGGACCGCACATCCACCGCTCGCTGCAGTTGATCCGCTCGCTCGGTGTTGCCGCCGGCGTGGCGGTCAATCCCGGCACCCCGGCCAGCGCGGTCGCCGAGGTGCTGGAACTGGTGGACACTATTCTGGTGATGACGGTGAACCCGGGATTTGGCGGGCAGTCCTTCATCCGCTCCGTGCTGCCCAAGGTGCAGACGCTGCGGCAGATGGCGGATGCGACCGGGCGGCCGATCCGGATCGTCGCCGATGGCGGCGTGGCTGCGGACACGGCGCCCGCGATGATCGCCGCCGGGTTCGACACGCTGGTGGCCGGCACCGCCGTGTACGGGGCGCCCGACTATGCGGCCGCGATTGCCGGCCTGCGGCCGGACGCGACCGCGAGCCTGCGTCCGAAAGGTTCATGACGTTGGGTTGGATGCGGGATGCCCGCCGTGCCATGGCCAAGATGCCGACCTTGCGCATGGGCCGGATACCGGATGGGCCCACCCTGCCCGTGCGCGACCTCTGGCCCGGGGACCCGGCGCGCGGCGAGCGGCTGCTGAAAGGCGAGTTGGAGCATGGCGGCGCGGTGCTGCGGCTGAAACCCGGGCAATGGGGCGACGCGGACAGCTCCCCCGTGTTGCTGGCCGCCGCCCACGGGTTCGCCTGGCTGCGGGACCTGCGCTCGCTCGGCACGGATGCGGCGCGCAGCCGGGCGCGTGCCCTGGTGGCGGACTGGATCGGCCTGCCTCCGACCCCGCTGATGCGGCGGCCGGACGTGGCGGGCGCGCGGCTCGCTGCCTGGCTGGGCCATTACGACTTCTTCGCGGCCTCCGCCGACGATTTGTTCCGCAGCCGCATGATGAGCCGCCTGGTGGCCGATGCCCGGGCACTCGGCGCCGATTTGCCGGCCGAGGAGCTGGACGCGCGCGCGCTGACCGCGCTCAAGGGCCTGATCGCCGCCGCCGTGGCCTTGCCGGACCAGGCCGCTTTCATCACCCGGGCGCTGCGCTTCCTGCCGCAGGAGATCGCGCGCCAGGTGCTGCCGGATGGCTGCCACGCCGAACGCAGCCCCGCCGCCCAACTGGCCGCGCTACAGGATCTGGTGGAGATCCGCGCCCTGCTGCAGGCCGCCCAGGCGCAGCCGCCTGCTGCCCTGAATGCGGCCATCGAGCGCATGGGCCCGGCGCTCCGCACGCTGCGGCACGGCGATGGCGGGCTTGCGCTGTTCAACGGCAGCAAGGAGGAGCAGGCCTCCCTGATCGAACTCGTGCTGGCCCAGGCCGGACGCACCGGGCGGCCCTCCGGCAGCCTGACGGAGGGCGGGTTCCAGCGCATGCAGGCCGGGCGCACCGTCATAGTGATCGATTGCGGCCGCCCGCCTCCACCCGGCGTGGACCGGTTGTCGCATGCCGGCACGCTGTCGATGGAACTCGCGATCGGGCGCGAGCGGGTGATCGTGAATTGCGGCGCCGCCCCGGCTGCCGGGCCGCAGTGGCGTGACGCCACCCGCGCCACTGCGGCGCATTCCACGCTGACCATCGCGGACGTCAACTCCTCCGAGCTGAAGCCGGACGGGATCGGGCGGCAGCCGGAGAAGGTGGAGGCGCAGCGGCAGGAGGCGAACGGCGCGCATTGGCTGGAGGCGAGCCATGACGGCTACAAGAAGCCGTTCGGCGCCGTGCACCGCCGCCGCCTCTACCTGGCCGAGAGCGGTGACGACATCCGCGGCGAGGACGCGATCGAGGCGCCGACGCCGCAGCCCTACACGCTGCGGTTCCACCTGCATCCGAGTGTCACCGCGAGCCTGCAGCAGGATGGCGAGGCCGTGCTGCTGCGGCTGCCCTCCGGCGGGGGCTGGCGGCTGCGCGCGGAGGGGGCGCGGATGACGCTTGAGGAGAGCGTCTACCTCGGCGGCCCGGACCCGAGGCGCAGCGAGCAAGTGGTGCTGACCGGCTACGCGGATGGCCCGCAGCAGGTGAAGTGGGCGATCTCGAAGGTGGGGTGACCTGCCGTCATTCTCCTCCCTCTCCCGCAACCGGGAGAGAGAGGCGAAAAGTATACGGTTTCCACTAGCAAGTGATTGGTGGGGCGAGCGATCGTCTCTTAATTTGCCGCACTGCATTCTGCCTGGAGACAGCATGAACGATTCAAAATGGGGCGGTCCGCCCGTTGACCGCCGCACGATGCTGGAGGGCGCCGCAGCCGTCTCAGCACTCGCGACCATCGGTGGCACGGCCGCCTTTGCCCAGACGCCGGCTTCCGCGCCGCCTGCCCCGGAAGCGGTGCAACTCGTGCCGGTCACCCTGAACATCAACGGGCAGGACCACACGCTCACGCTGGACACCCGCACCACGTTGCTCGACACCCTGCGCGAGCACCTGAACCTGACCGGGTCCAAGAAGGGGTGCGACCACGGCCAGTGCGGCGCTTGCACGGTGCTATTGAACGGCACGCGCATCAACGCCTGCCTGTCGCTCGCGGTGATGCATGACGGCGACCGGATCACCACGATCGAGGGGCTGGGCCAGCCCGGCAACCTCAATGCACTGCAGGCTGCGTTCCTCCATCACGACGGCTACCAGTGCGGCTATTGCACGCCGGGTCAGATCGTGTCCGCGACCGGGATGCTGGCCGAGGCCAAGTCCGGCGTGCCCAGCGTGGTCACTGCGGACCTGACCAGCTCGCCGCAACTCACCGATGACGAAATCCGCGAGCGGATGAGCGGCAATATCTGCCGTTGCTCGGCCTACCCCAATATCGTGGCGGCGATCCGCGACGTGGCGGAGAACGCGGCATGAGGGCCTTCACCTATCAGCGCGCCACCAGCCCGCAGGACGCGGCCCAGGGCGTGCTGTCCGCGCCGGACGGGACCTTCATCGCCGGCGGCACCAACCTGCTGGATCTGATGAAGCTGCAGGTCACGACGCCGCAGCACGTGGTGGACGTGACCCGGCTCGACCTGAAGACGATCGACGCCACGGCGGATGGCGGCCTGCGCGTGGGCGCGCTGGTGACGAATGCGACCCTGGCCGGCGATCCGCGTATCCGGAAGGATTACGGCGTGCTCAGCCGTGCGCTGCTGTCGGGCGCCAACGGCCAGCTCCGCAACAAGGCCACCACCGGCGGCAACCTGCTGCAGCGCACGCGCTGCTATTATTTCTATGACACGGCGATGGCCTGCAACAAGCGGGCGCCTGGGTCCGGCTGTGCCGCGATCGGGGGCTACAACCGTATCCACGCCATCCTCGGCGCCAGCGACTCCTGCATCGCCGTGCACCCGTCGGATATGGCGGTCGCCATGCTGGCGCTCGGAGCGACGGTGGAGGCCACGGACGCGAAGGGCCAGACGCGCTCCATTCCGATGACGGAGTTCCACCGTTTGCCGGGGAACACGCCGCAGGTGGAGACCAATCTCAAGCCGGGCGAACTGATCACCGCCGTGCTGCTGCCGCCGCCGCTCCCCGGCGTCCAGATCTATCGCAAGGTGCGTGACCGCGCGTCCTACGCGTTCGCCCTGGTCTCGGTCGCGGCGATCGTGGACTCGTCCGGCGGCAAGATCCGCTCGGCCCGGATCGCGTTTGGCGGGTTGGCTCACAAGCCGTGGCGGGTGACGGAGGCGGAGCAGCACCTCGAGGGCGCACCGATCGACGACGCCAGCTTCACCCAGGCTGCCAACATCGCCTTCGCCGGCGCGCACGGCTACGGCAGCAACGATTTCAAGGTCCCACTTGCCCACCGCACCCTGCGTGCCGTGCTGGCCGAAGCGACCCGGACCTGAGGAAAAGCCCATGATCGAGATGAACGCACCTGTCGGGCCGAACCTGCTCGACAGCGATAAGACCGGTGCTGTCGGCAAGCCGATGGACCGGGTGGACGGTCCGCTGAAGGTGACCGGGACCGCACGCTATGCCTATGAAGTGCGGGATGCCGGGCCGGCCGCCTACGGCTACGCCGTGCTGTCCACGATCGGCAAAGGCCGCATCACCGGGTTCGACAACACCGCCGCCCAGCAGGCGCCGGGCGTGCTGAAGGTGCTGACCTACCATGACGCTCCGCCGCAGGGCACCGGCAACCACCGCGAGGCCTGCGCCGTGCTCTACTCGGACGCGGTTGAGCATTACGGCCAGCCGGTCGCCCTGGTGGTGGCCGAAAGCTTCGAGGAGGCGCGGGCTGCCGCGTACCTCGTGCGCGTGCAATACGCCGAGGAGAAGGCGAACTTCTCGATGACCGCCAACGCCGGCGCTGCGAAGACGCCGGAGCAATCCCAGTCTCCGGCCGACACGTCCGAGGGCAATTTCGGCGCCGCCTTCGCCGAGGCGCCCGTGCAGGTGGACGTGACCTACACCACGCCCGACCAGTCCCACGCGATGATGGAGCCGCACGCGACCGTCGCCACCTGGGACGGCGACAAGCTCACGGTATTCACCTCCAACCAGATGCTGAACCAGGGGCAGAAGGCGCTCGCCAAGACGTTCAAGATGCAGCCGGAGAACGTGCGCGTCGTCAGCCGCTTCATTGGGGGCGGCTTCGGCTCCAAGCTGTGGGTGAACGCGGACGCGACCCTGGCCGCGATCGGCGCCAAGGCCGTGGGCCGCCCGGTGAAGGTTGCGCTGACCCGGCCGCAGGTGTTCTCCGTCACGACCCACCGGTCGGAGACGATCCAGCGCATCCGGATCGGCGCCGACAAGAACGGCCGGATCCAGGCGATCGGCCATGACGTGATGAGCTGCAACCTGCCGAGCGAGCAGGATTACGAGGGTGCGGCCAACCAGACGCGCACGATGTATGCCGGCGCCAACCGGCAGACCCGGCACCGGCTGGTGCCGCTGAGCATCCCGGTGGCGTCGGCGATGCGTGCGCCGGGCGAGGCGGTCGGCATGCTGGCGCTGGAATGCGCGATGGACGAGCTGGCCGACCAGCTCGGGATGGACCCGATCGAGGTACGCATCCGCAACGATGCCACGGTCGATCCGACCAACCACATCCCCTATTCCAGCCGCCACCTGGTGGATTGCCTGCGTGCGGGGGCCGACAAGTTCGGCTGGTCCAAGCGCGGCAAGCCCGGCGAGGTCAAGGACGGACGCTGGCTCGTCGGCATGGGGGTGGCGGGCGCTACGCGGCAGAACCCGCTGCAGGCATCGCAGGCGAGTATCCGGATCGACGCGAACGGGTTCGCGACGGGGCGGATGGCGATGACGGACCCGGGCACCGGGACCTACACGATCATGACGCAGATCGTGTCCGAGATGCTCGGCCTGCCGATGGACCGGGTGCACGTGGAAATGGGCGACACGAATTACCCGCAAGCATCGGGTTCCGGCGGGTCGTTCGGGGCCAGCAGCGCGGGGTCGGCGCTCTATGACGCCTGTATGGCGCTGCGCGGACAGTTGGCCCAGGCCGCGGGCATCGACCCGGCGTCAGCGACGTTCGCGGACGGCAACATCCAAGGCGGCGGGAAGTCTGTCACCTTGGTGAGCTTGGCCGGGTTGGGCGGCATGGAGGCCAAGGGCGAGATCAAGCCGGGCGACATGAAGACGAAGTGGTCGCAGCAGAGCTATGGCGCACATTTCGCCGAGGTCGGCGTGAACATGGACACCGGCGAGGCGCGGTTGCGCCGGATGCTGGGCGTGTTCACCGCCGGGCGCATCCTGAACCCGAAGACGGCGCGGTCGCAGGCGATCGGCGGCATGATCTTCGGGGTGGGCGCGGCGCTCGAGGAGGATCTGGTCATGGACGACCGGTTCGGTGCGTTCATGAACAACAACTTGGCCGAGTACCATGTGGCGGTGCATGCGGACGTGCCGAACGTGGACGCGATGTTCCTCGACGAGATCGACGACAAGACCAACCCGCTGAAGAGCAAGGGCATCGGTGAGTTGGGGATCTGCGGGGCGGGTGCCTCGGTGGCGAATGCGATCTACAACGCGACCGGTATCCGGGTGCGGGATTACCCGATCACGCTGGACAAGCTGCTGACCAAGCTGCCGGTTTCGGCTTAGCTTCTTCTCCCCCCTCCCCTCGAGGAGGGGGGAGCCTTTAAGCCGGGATGACTTACGTGGTTGCCTGGCGTTCGATCTGTGCGGACAAGCGACTGTACACCTGGCGTGCGTTGCCCTCGTAGATCCGGGCACGGTCTGCGTCGGTGAGCCACGGCACCTGCTCGATGTAGCGCTTGGTGTCGTCGAAATAGAACCCGGTCTCCGGGTCGATCCCCTGGACCGCGCCGATCGTCTCCGAGGCGAACAGGATGTTTTCCACCGGGATCACCTTGGCCAGCAGTTCGGTGCCGGGCAGGTGGTAGACGCAGGTGTCGAAGAACACGTTGTGCAACAGGTGGTCGCGCAGCAGCGGCTTCTTCATGTCCTGCGCCAGGCCACGGTAGCGCCCCCAATGGTAGGGCACGGCGCCGCCGCCATGCGGGATGATGAACTTCAGCGTCGGGAAGTCGGCGAACAGGTCGCCCTCGATCAACTGCATGAAGGCCGAGGTATCGCCGTTGATGTAGTGCGCGCCGGTCGCGTGGAAATTTGGGTTGCAGGAGGAGGAGACGTGGATCATCGCCGGGATCTCCAGCTCCGCCATCACCTCATACACGGGATACCACCAGCGGTCGGTCAGCGGCGGATCGGTCCAGTAGCCGCCGGACGGGTCCGGGTTGAGGTTGATGCCGACGAAGCCGAGTTCGTTCACGCAGCGGCGGATCTCGGGGATGCAGTTGGCGGGCGGGACGCCGGGCGCTTGCGGCAGTTGGGCGACGCCGACGAAATGGCGCGGGAACAGGCCGCACACGCGGGCGATCAGGTCGTTGCACTCGCGCGACCAAACGGCGTTGGCCTCCGCGGTGGAGAGGTGGTGTCCCATGCCGGAGGCGCGGGGCGAGAAGATGGTGAGGTCGGTGCCGCGCTCGACCTGCCGCTGGCGCTGGCCGCCTTCGACACTTGAGCGGATCATCTCGTCCGTCAGCACCGGGCGGGGCGGCACCGGGCTGCCTTCCTTCACGGCCGTCACTTGGGCAGTGCGCCAGGCTTCGTGTTCCTTGGGCGAGGTCGTGTAATGGCCGTGGATGTCGATGATCATGGGCGGACTCCGGTCATCGTGGCGTCTGGCAGTGTATCGGCGGCGAGCTCCGGAGGCGCTACGCGCATGACCAGCGCGATCACCACGGAGACGACCAGGAACCCGGCGATGGTCAGCAAAGCATAGTGGAAATCCCCCGTGTAGGTGCGCACCAGGCCGATGCTCCACGGCCCGACCAAGCCGCCGAACTGCGCGATGGTGTTGATCAAGGCGATGGTGGCGGCACCCGCGGCCCCGGTGCGGAAGGTGGAGGCGAGGCTCCAGAACAGCGGGTTGCCGGCGTAGATGAACAACCCGGTCACGCATAGCAGCAGGTAGGCCAGCACGGGCGACGGTGAGAACGCGCTGCCGGTGATGGCCAGCGCGCTCATGGCGTAGACGAAGGCGAGGTGCTTCTTACGGTCGCCGGTGCGGTCCGAACTGCGGCTGATGAGGAAGGTGCCGAGCACGCCCAGCAGCGGCGGGCCGGCGGAGAGGAAGCCGATCTGGATAGTGCTGAGGTCGCCCAGTTCCTTGACGATCTGCGGCAGCCAGAGGAACAGGCCGTACACGCCGACCAGGGCGCAGCCGAACAACAGGGCCAGGCTCCATACACGGATGTCGGCGAGAACCTGGAGTACGCTCGGGTGCGGGGCATCGCCGAGGGCGGCGCGTTCCGCAGCGAGCGAGTCCTCGAGCCAGGTGCGCTGCGCCGGGTCTAGCCAGGCGGCGTCCGACGGGCGCTCGGTCAGCAGGCGCAGGGTGAGCAGGCCGAGGATCATGGCCGGGATGCCCTCCAGCAGGAACATCCACTGCCAGCCCTGCAGCCCGAGCGGGCCGTTGACGTAGGTCATGATGGTGGTGGAGATCGGCCCGCCCAGCACCGCCGAGAACGACCCGGCCACGATGTAGCCGCCGACGGCGCGGGCGCGGTAGCGGACAGGAAACCACTTGGTGAGGTAGACCGCGACGCCGGGCAGGAACCCCGCCTCCATCACGCCGAGGCCGAAGCGCAGGACGTAGAAGCTGGTGTCGTTCCAGACGAAGGCGGTGACGGCGGCGACGGCGCCCCAGGTGATCAGGATGCGGGCGATCCAGCGCCGGGCGCCAATGCGGTGCAGCAGCAGGTTGCTGGGCACTTCGAGCAGCATGTAGCCGAAAAAGAAGATGCTCCCGGCGAAACCGAACACCCCCGGGCTGAAGCCGAGCTGCTGGTTCATCTGCAGCGCGGCGAAGCCGATGTTGATGCGGTCGAGGTAGTTGATGAACATCATCGCGAACAGCAGCGGGATGAGGCGCGTGAAGACACGCCGCATGGTGGCTGCTTCGATGTCGGGGATCATGGGCGTGGCTCCCGGGGCGGCCGCGCTTGAGGTGCGCGTGTGGGGGGAGGCTGCGGCGGCGGGCGGGGAAGGTCAATGGCGCGGGGGTGGGGGGTGACGCGTTCTACATGGGGATGAGGCATGGGGTAGCCGTTTCTCGTGTCTGCGCTATTCGCAGGTTCTCGGGTGCCTGCAACGGGGCGTCACGATCCCGCCCGGTCATACCGGCGGCTCCCCCGCGACGGGGTCGAGACCCATCTGCGTGATCATCGCGGTTACCTCGGCGATCGCGGCCTCCGCGTCCGCCGGGTCAGGCCCTTTTGCGACCAGCGCCACACCGTTCCCCGTCGCCCGGTAGAACGGGTAGGACCCGAGATCGAGCGCCGGGTGCTTGTCCTGGATCGCCTTCAAGCCCGCCGCGATGCGGCCCTCCAGCAACCCGATCGCGTACACCGCGCGCGAGACGATGGGCGGGCCGCCGGCGAGTTGCGGGGACAGCCAGGTGAACATCGCCTGCATGATCCGCGGCACGCCCGCCATCACATGAACGTTGCCGATCGTAAAGCCCGGCGCGATCGACACGGCATTGTCGATCAGCTCGGCGCCGCGCGGCATTGTGGCCATGCGCTGGCGGGCGGCGTTGAACTCGCCGGGTTTGTAGTGCCGTTCCATCCTGGCCACCGCCTCCGGATGCAGCTCCCACGGCACGCCGAACGCGGCGGCGATGCACTCGCTGGTGATGTCGTCGTGCGTCGGGCCGATGCCGCCAGTGGTGAACACATGGTCGAAGCGGGCGCGCACCTCGTTCACGGTCTGGATGATCGTCTCGGGCACGTCCGGGATCACGCGGACCTCGCGCAGGGGGATGCCGATATTGCCCAGGCCGGTGGCGAGGAACTTGATGTTGGCGTCCTGCGTGCGGCCGGAAAGGACCTCGTTGCCGATCACGAGCAGGCAGGCGGTGGGATTGGCCATCTATAGAAAGTCCCTCAGCAAGGGTATGAGCGGCTTGTCGGCCGGCGGCATGTCGTAGTCGGTGAGCTTGTTGGGCCGCACCCAGGCGAGTGCCTGGCCCTCCAGCCCGGTGGGCGTGCCCTTCCAGCGGCGGCACAGGAACAGCGGCATCAACAAATGGAACCGCTCGTAATCATGCGACGCGAAGGCGAAGGCGGCCAGGCACGCTTCCGTCACATCGATGCCCAGCTCTTCCTTCAGTTCGCGGATCAGCGCGTGCTCGGGGGTCTCTCCGGGGTTGAGCTTGCCGCCGGGAAATTCCCACAGGCCGGCCATCTTCTTGCCCTCGGGGCGGCGGGCCAGCAGAACGCGGTTGTCGGAGTCGATCAGCGCGCAGGCCGCTACGAGGAGGAGCGGCTTGCCGGGCACGGCGTCCGGCGTGGCTGGAGGAGCAGGGGCTTCGACCTCACCGAACAGGTCCTCCCGCGTCGCCTCGAAGCAGATCACGGCGTGGTCGCCGCCGCGGGCCAGGAAGGGTTTGCGGTCGTGCCCCGTCTCGCGCATGCCGATGCGGCGCAGCACGGCGGAGGAGGCCGGGTTGTCTTCGGCCACGTGTGCCGCGAGCCGCTTCACCGGCAGGTTGGCCAGCGCCCAGCGTGCGACCCGGCCCACCGCCTCGGTCGCGACGCCGTGGCCCCAGTAGCGGCGGCCGACCCAGTAACCGAGATGGGCCACCTCCGGCGTCTCGTGCAGGTTCAGGCCGACGCAGCCGATCACCAGCTCCTGCCCGTCCTCGTGGCCGGTGATCACGAGGTGGTAGCCGGTGCCCTGCTCGCGCTGCTGCACGGTGGAGGCGATCCACTCGTCCGTCAGGGTGCGGGGGTAGGGAAACGGCAGGCGGGAGAGCATGCGCACCACGCTCCAGTCGTTCACCAGCCGGTGGAGCTGTTCGGCGTCGGCGGGGACGGGCGGGCGCAGGATCAGCCGCTCGGTCGCCAGCGTGTCGGACACGTTGGGCGTTCCCGCGGGCGGCTCGCTCGGCGGCTCGTTCGGCGGCTCGCTGGGCGGCGGCTTGGGGGGTCTTGGGGTGCGGCGGCTTGCGGAGGGCATGCGCCCGCAAACTGGCGCAACCGGGCGGGGGTGGGCAAGGGCGGGTTGCAAACGGGGCGGCGTGCGTGTTGTTAAGTTTCACTTTCGGGATGGAGACGCCATGACCTGGTCCATCGTCGCCCATGACGCCGCCACCGGCGCCTTTGCCGTCGCCGTCACCACCTGCGCCTTCGCGGTCGGGGCGAGCTGCCCGTACGTGCTGGCGGGGGTTGGGGCAGTGTCCACCCAGTCGATCACCAACCGCTATCTCGGCCCCGCGGTGCTGGACGGGCTGGCGCGTGGCCTGGCCCCGGCGGCGGCGATCGAGGGCGCCCTGGCCGGCGATGACGGCAAGCACTTGCGCCAGGTCCACGCGGTCGACCGCCACGGCCGCACCGCTGCCTGGACGGGGCGCCACTGCGTCGAGTGGTGCGGGCACGAGGCAGCCGACCGGGTGAGCGTCGCCGGCAACATGCTGGCCGGACCCGGCGTGGTGGCGGATACGCTGGCCAGCTACCTCGGCGACGGCAGCCCCCTGCCCGAGCGGCTGATGGCGGCACTGGACGCCGGGCAGCTCGCGGGCGGCGACCGCCGGGGCAAGCAGTCGGCCGCCATGGTCGTGGTCACGACGGAGGATTTCCCGGACGTGAACCTGCGCGTGGACGACCATGCCGAGCCGCTGGTGGAGCTGCGGCGCCTGCTCGGGCTGTGGCGGCAGCAGGGCGAGCCGCGGCTGCGGACGGCGCCGCGCCGGGCGGACCCGTCGGGCGAGACGGATCTGGACGTGCTGGAGGCCGGATGGCGGGCGCGGGGCTCGGCGTTGTCGTTCCGGCGGTAGTTGCAGGCGGCGGCCACCATGCTCCACACTCCCGGGCCATGAGCTTCCACTCGACCGTCTGCCCGCACGATTGCCCTTCCTGCTGCGCGCTCGAGGTGGACGTGACCGGGAACCGGATCGGCGCCGTCCGGGGTGCGGCGGCGAACAGCTACACGGCCGGGGTGATCTGCGCCAAGGTCGCGCGCTACGCCGAGCGGCAGCACCATCCGGACCGGCTGACCACCCCCCTGCTCCGCACCGGGCCGAAGGGTTCGGGCCAATTCCGCCGGATCGGTTGGGACGAAGCGCTGGACCGCACCGCAGAGCAGTTCGCGGCACTCGCCGCCCGACATGGGGCGGAGGCGATCTGGCCGTACAACTTCGCCGGCACCATGGGCCTGGTGCAGCGCGACGGCATCAACCGGCTGCGTCACGCCATGGGCTACTCGCGCCAGAAGCTGACCATCTGCAGCACGACGAGCGAAGCCGGGTGGCGCGCCGGCGTGGGCCGCATCACCGGGCCCGATCCGCGCGAGATGGCGGTCAGCGACCTGATCGTGGTGTGGGGCGGCAACCCCGTCGCCACGCAGGTCAACGTCATGACCCATGTCAGCCGCGCCCGGAAGCAGCGCGGCGCCAAGCTGGTCGTGGTGGACCCGTACCGCACCGGCACCGCCGCCGTCGCCGATACCCACCTGGCGTTGCGGCCCGGGACGGACGCCGCCCTCGCCTGCGCCGTGATGCATTGCGCCTTCCGTGATGGCTATGCCGACCGTGCCTACATGGCGCGCTACGCGGACGTGCCGGAGGAGTTCGAGGCCCATCTGCAGAGCCGCACCCCCGAGTGGGCCGCCGCGGTCACCGGGCTCGGCGTGGCCGAGATCGAGGCCTTTGCGCTCGCCTACAACGGCACCGCACGCGCTTTCATCCGCCTCGGCTACGGGTTCAGCCGCGCCCGCAACGGCTCGCAGATGCTGCACGCGGTGACGTGCCTGCCCACCGTCACCGGCAAGTGGCAGCACGAGGGCGGCGGCGCGTTCTGGAACAACCGCGACATCTATACCTGGGACAAGACGCTGATCGAGGGGCTGGACTGCCGTGACCTGTCGGTGCGCAACCTGGACATGAGCCGCATCGCCTCCGTGCTCACCGGCAACCGGCAGGATCTCGGCGATGGCCCGGCGGTGCATGCGCTGCTGATCCAGAACGTGAACCCGGTCACCGTCGCCCCCGACAGCAACCGCGTCCGCCGCGGGTTCGCGCGCGACGACCTGTTCACCGTCGTCCATGAGCAGTTCATGACGGAAACCGCCGCCATGGCGGACATCGTGCTGCCGGCCACGACCTTTCTCGAGCACGACGACATCTACCAGGCGGGCGGCCACAGCCACGTGCAACTCGGCCGCAAGCTGCTCGAACCGCTCGGCGAGTGCCGCTCCAACCACGAGGTGATCTGCGCCCTGGCCGGCCGCCTCGGCGCGCAGCACCCGGGGTTTGGGATGACGGCGCTGGAGATGGCGGACGCCACCCTGCGCGCCTCCGGCTATGGCGGCGTGGAGGAACTGGCGGCTGGACGCTGGGTGGACCGCCAACTGCCGTTCCGCGACAGCCATTTCCTGGACGGCTTCCAGCAACCCGGCGGGCGCTTCCGCTTCGCTCCGGACTGGGCGGCGATCGGCCCCGGTCATGCATCCATGCCCCGCTTGCCGGACCACTGGACGGCCTATGACGGCGCCGGCGCCGACCATCCGTTCCGGCTCGTCACGGCGCCCGCCCGGCAATTCCTGAATACCAGCTTCACCGAGACGCCAACGTCGCGCAAACGGGAGGGCCGGCCGGAAGCGATGCTGCATCCGGATGATGCCGCGCGCCTGGGTGTGGGCGAGGGTGACCGTCTGCGGTTGGGCAACGATCGCGGGGAAGTGGTGCTGCACGCCACGATCGGCGCCGGGCAGCAGCCCGGGACGGTGATCGTGGAAAGCGTCTGGCCCAACGCCGCGTTCGAGGGCGGCATCGGCATCAACGCGCTGACCAGCGAGGACCCGGCATTCCCCGCCGGCGGGGCCGTGTTCCACGACACGGCGATCTGGGTGCGGGCCGAAGCCGCGGCGCTGGCCATCGCGGCGGAGTAGGCCCGCTTCGGAGTAGGCCCGCTTCGGAGTAGGCCCGCTTCGGAGTAGGCCCGCTTCGAAGTAGTCCGGGAGCAGGCCGCCCCCGGACCTGGCCGGCTACTTCTTCTTGGCGTGCTCGGCGGACTTGCCGTGCGCCTTCGTCGAATGCTCGTGCGCCTTGGCGGACGCCGCGTGCGCCTTGGTGGAGTGCTCGTGGCCGGTGTCGTGCTCACCCTTGTCGTGGTGCTCGGCGGCGGTGCGATGCGCCTTGGCGGCGGTCTCGTGATGCTCGGCCGCCTCGTGATGCGTGGTCTTCGGCATGACTAGCTCCTCGGTCTTGTTTTGCCATCAATTGATGTCGTGGCGACGGACCAACGGCAGACTGTGGCGCAGAGTTGCGTGCCGGGCGGCCGCCACCCATGTCAGAGCCATCAGAGGAGGATCCCATGGCGAATTGGTTCGGTGGCGCCGAGAAGGCCGACGCCGCGGAGAAGGCGTTCCCCGTGCAGAAGTCGGATGCCGAGTGGAAGCAGACGCTTTCGCCCGAGCAGTTCCGCGTGCTGCGGCAACACGGCACGGAGCGGCCCGGCAGTCACCCGTTCAACTATGAGAAGGGCACTGGCGTGTTCTCGTGCGCCGGGTGCGGGCAGGCTCTGTTCACTTCGGACGCGAAGTATGAGAGCGGCAGCGGCTGGCCGAGCTTCTTCCAGCCGATCGAGGGCGCCGTCGAGACGCAGACGGACCGCACGCTCGGGATGACGCGCACCGAGGCGCATTGCAGCAAGTGCGGCGGACACCTGGGCCACGTATTCCCGGACGGACCGCGCCCGACCGGCGAGCGCTACTGCATGAACGGGCTGTCGCTGACGTTCCAGCCGGACTGACGCTCGCGTAACCGGTGGGGTGCCGAAGCGCACCCCACCCTACGACATTGGCCGGGTGGAGTTGCGGGGCGACTTGCGTGGGTGTTGCGGGCGGTCGATGGTTCGGCGCCATGAACCCCCGGAGGCGGCATGTCCCTCGAGATCAAAGTCGGCCCGCCGCAGCTTGCGATCCACGAGGGCAACGCCGTCCTGATCACGCAGCCGGACGGGCAGATTGCCTGGCCGACGGCGATGGGCTTCTACTACCTCGACACCAGGATGATCAGCGCGTGGTCGCTCTATGCCAACGGCGTCGAGTGGGAGCTGCTGAATAGTGGCACGCCGCGCTACTACCTTGCCCGGATCTACCTGACCAACTGCGCCATCCCCACCGAAGCCGGCGAGATCCCGCCGAGGACGCTGAGCATGGTCATCGGCCGGCGGCTCAGCGGCGGGTTGCACGAGGATTTCGACGTGACCAATCACGGGCCGAGCCCCGTGCGCTTCAACCTCGAAGTGGTGATCCGCAGCGATTTCGCCGACGTGTTCGAAGTCAAGTCCGACAACATCGTCCGGCGCGGGCGCATCACCAGCGAGTGGTCCGACGCCGACCAGCGGCTCGTCAACACCTACGGCAACCGAGACTTCCACCGCGCTGTCAGCATCACCGCCGAGATGGCGCCCGTTCCCGGCGTGTATGCCAACGGCCGCGTCAGCTTCGAGGTGGCACTCGACCCCGGCGCCACCTGGCACACCTGCCTGCGCTACGAACTGCATGACGGGGACACCCTCGTCACCGCCCCGGACAATTGCGCCCACATGCCCGATGACGGCATCGGCCGGATCATGGAGGATTGGCAGGCGAGCGTCACCAAGCTGCTCACCCCGAATGACGGCTTCCAGCGGCTGTACAACCAGTCGCTCGAGGACATGGCGGCGCTGCGGCTGCCGTTCGACACCGAGACCACGGGTTCGACGCGGGAGTTCGTGCCGGCGGCCGGGTTGCCGTGGTTCGTGGCGCTGTTCGGCCGCGACAGCCTGATCGTGGCGTTGCAGAACGCGCTGGTGTACCCGGATTTCGCCCGCGGCGCGCTGGACGTGCTCGGTCAGTGGCAAGCGAAGGAGCGCGACGACTACCGCGACGCCGAGCCCGGCAAGATCCTGCACGAATTGCGCCGTGGCGAGTTGGCCCATTTCAAGCTGATCCCGCACACGCCCTATTACGGCACGGCCGACGCGACGCCGTTGTACCTGGTGACACTGCACACGGCGTGGAAATGCACCGGCGACCTCGAGATGGTGCGGCGGCTGATGCCGGTGGCGGAGGGGTGCCTGCGCTGGATCGACGAGTGGGGCGACCGCGACGGGGACGGGCTGCAGGAATACCAGACGCGTTCGCCCAAGGGCTACGAGAACATGGCCTGGAAGGACTCCGGCGACTCGGTCATGCACGCCGACGGCAGCAAGGTGGTCGGCCCGAAGGCGCTGTGCGAGTTGCAGGGCTACGTGTTCGACGCCTGGACGCGGATGGCGGAGATCTACGACGTGCTCGGCCAGCCGGACCGGGCGATGGAGCTGCGGCACAAGGCGGCGGTGCTGTATCAGCGCGTGAACAGCCTGTTCTGGAACGAGGCCGAGGGCATCTACGCCTATGGGTTGGATGGCGACAAGCGGCCGATCCTGAGCGTCGCGTCCAATCCTGGGCACCTGCTATGGTCCGGCATCGTCCCACCGGACCGCGCCGGCCGGGTCGTGGCACGGCTGACCCAACCGGACATGTGGAGCGGCTGGGGCATCCGCACCTTGTCGGCGCGCCACCCCTCCTACAACCCGTATTCCTATCAGAACGGCTCGGTCTGGCCGCACGACAACGGGCTGATCGCGCAGGGCTTCAAGCGTTACGGATACGCCGACGAAGCCAATGCCATCGCGCGTGACGTCGTGGGGGCGGCCAGCTTCTTCATGCTCAACCAGTTGCCGGAGCTGTATGCGGGGATCAATCGGGACGCGAGCAACTTCCCGGTGCAGTATCTCGGCGCCAACGTTCCGCAAGCCTGGGCGGCCGGCAGCGTGTTCTCGCTGGTGCAGGCGATGACCGGATTTCAGCCGGACGCGCCGAACGGCCAGTTGATCATCGACCCGACATTGCCGGACTGGCTGCCGGAACTCACGTTGCGGGACCTGCGGGTCGGCCGCGGCGAGTTCGACATCCGCTTCGTCCGCAGCGGCAGCGAGACCAGCTACGAGGTGCTGCGCGGTGACCCGGCGCGCGTGGTGCGGCGCCCGATGACGGTGTGGTTGCCCGCGTAAGTTGGGCGTGACTTTTCGGCTTGACCGTCGGGCGTGAATTGGGCGCGGCGTTAATCGCCGGGCAATGATTTTGACCGATCCTTCCGTTACGGAATGGAGGCCGGGATCATGTCTGACAACGACGATCATGCTGCCTGGAGGGACGCGCTCAAGGCGTCGCAGCATCCGCCGCAACCGGTGGAGGAGGAGCCAGGCACAGGCTGGTTTACCACGGCGGGCAGCATCGCTGTCGGCCTGGTCGCGCTGTGGGCGCTTTACGCCTGGCCGCCGGGCTGACCTGACCGTTCCATAGCAATGAAGCGCCGGCTCGGGTGCCGGCACCCGAGCGGCGCTGCCGCGTTGTCCCTTCATGCAGACAGTGCGATGGCTTCGCTTTGCTGCCGGTCTCCTCACCCGGGCGTTGCGGCTCGGTGCGCCGGCCCCGATCACGACGGCAGAGCGGCTGGCGATGATCCCGTTGCGGGGGCTCGCCCTACGCGCGCCCGTCGACATACGGTGGGACAGCCACCAGGTGCCGAGCATCGAGGCGTCCTGCGAGGATGACCTGGCGTCGGGGTTGGGCGTCGTGCACGCCCATCTCCGGCTGGCTCAGATGGAGGTCATGCGGCGGATCGCGACCGGCCGGGTGGCGGAGACGGTCGGGCCGGCGGGGATCGAACTGGATCGCGCGCTGCGGCTGATGGCGTTCGGGCGGGCCGGGCCGGCGATTGCCGCCGCGATGCCGGAGGCGACCCGGCGTTGGACGACCAGCTTCCTCGCCGGGGTGAACCACGTCATCGCCCACGCCGCCGAGCTGCCCTACGAGCTGCGCCTGTTCGATGCCGCGCCGCAGCCCTGGACGATGGAGGACATGCTCGCCGTCATCCGGCTGGCCTCGGCCGACGTGTCGTGGCTCGCCTTTGGCCGCCTGCTCAGCGAACGGCAACGGATGGCGCCCGTGACGTGGGACACGCTCTGGCCGCAGATGCAGGCAGGTGACCGGCTGCCATGGCCGACGCGCCCGGAGGAGACCGCGGTGGCGTTGTTCCGCGGCAGCAACTCGGCGGTGGTGCCGGCCGAGCGCTCCGCCACCGGCGCCGGGCTGATCGCGTCGGACCCGCATCTGTCGATCGATCTGCCGCCGCTATGGCTGATTGCGGCCCTGCACGCGCCCGGGTTGGACGCGGTCGGGCTGATGATCCCCGGGCTGCCGGCGATCGGGCTGGGGCGCAACGAGCATATCGCCTGGGGCGGCACCAGCCTGCACGCCGCCAGCAGCGAGCTGGTGGACGTGTCGGCGGAACCGATGACGGTGCGGGAGGAGGTGGTTCAGGTCCGCGGCCGGCCCCCGGTGACGCTTCGGCTGCGCGAGACGCGGTTCGGCCCCGTGGTCAGCGATGGGATGCTGATGCGGTCGGAAACACCGCTGTCATTGCGCTGGGTCGGGCACCGCGCGAGCGACGAGATTACCTGCCTGCTGGACGTGATGCGGGCGCGCGACCGGGCCGGGTTCCGGGCGGCGATGCGGCCGTGGGCGGTGCCGGGGCAGACCATGCTGATGGTGGAGGCGGGGAAGCAGGGCAAGGCCACGCGCGTGATCGCGGCGCATCTGCCACGGCGGCCCAACCGGCCGATGGCCGCACTCGTCTGCCCGCCCGGGGAGGCGTGGGGGTTGGATGACCTGGTGTATGCCGCCAATACCGATCTGGCGGAGGAGGGCGCGCTGGTGTCGGCCAACGACCAGCCGGCGCCGCTGCCGGTGCCCGCCGGGTTCTTCTTCTCGCTGCCGGAACGGGCGCGGCGGATGGCCGACCTGTTGAGCGGGCCGTCCATCACGCCGGCGGAGATGCGGGCGCTGCAGGCCGATCTGCTGCAGCCCCGGTCGCTCGCCTTGCGGGACGTGCTGCTGGCGCGGCTGCCGGCACCGCCGCCGGGGTGCCGTGCCGCGTGGACCGCGCTCGCAGCGTGGGATGGGCGGTATGACACCGGGTCCACGGGGGCGCTGGTGTTCGAGGTGACAGTGGCCGCGATTGCCCGGCGCATCATCCCGCGCCGCACGTTGAAGCTGCTGCTGGTGATCTGGAGCGGGCGGGCCATCGTGGCGGACCGGGTGCAGCACGCGGCGCCGGACGCGGTGGCCGCCGGGTTGCGCAAGGCGGCGCGGGCGCAGCGCCGGTTCGGCACTTGGGGCGGGGTGCACCGGCTGGCTCTGCGCCATCCGCTGGCGGCTTTGCCGGGGGTTGGACGGTGGTTCAGCGAGCCGGCCGCCGCCATCCCCGGCAGCAACGACACGCTGAACAAGACCGGGCACGGGCCGGTCTACGGCCGCCACCGGGTCACGTTCGGCGCCTGCGCGCGGCATCTGTCGGATTTGTCGGATCCGGACGCGAACGGCTTCGTGCTGCTGGGCGGGCAGGATGGCTGGCTGGGGTCGGCCAACGCCGCGGACCAGGTTGGGCTGTGGCGCGCGGGGGAGACGATCACGGTGCCGCTGCGGCCGGAGCCGGCGCGGGCGTGGCCGCATCGCACGACGCTGCTTCCGGGATGATCGACGCCACTCCCGTGCTGCGCCTGGCTGCGCGGCGGCGACTGGCGGCGCTGGCCCGGATGGACGCAGTGGCGGCGCAACAGGCCACGCTGATGCGGCTTCTGCGGCGTGCGGCCGGCACCCGGTTCGGCCGCGCGCACGGGTTTTCCGGCGTGGGCAGCGTGGCGGAGTATCAGGCCCGGGTGCCGCTGCGCAGCTTCGAGGCGTTCTGGGAGGAGTGGTGGCGGCCCGCGTTTCCGGTGCTGCGCAACGTCACCTGGCCCGGGTTGATCCCGTTCTTCGCCCAGAGCAGCGGCACGACGGGGGGCCCCGCGAAGCACATCCCGCTCAGCCGGGCGGGGCTGCGGTCCAATGTCGGCGCCGGGTTCGACACGATGGCGTTCCACCTTGCCGCCCGGCCCGGCTCGCGGGTGTTCGGCGGGCGCAACATGCTGCTCGGCGGTTCGAGTGCGCTGACCCGCCTGGCGCCGGGCGTGCATGCGGGGGACCTCAGCGGGATTGCGGCGGCGCAGATGTCGCCGCTGCTGCAGGCAAGGGCGTTTCCACCGCGCGCGCTCTCGCTGCTGGGTGACTGGGAAGCGAAGATCGCGGCGATGGCGGCGGGTTCGTTGCAGGCGGAGGTGCGGTCCATCTCCGGCACGCCGAGCTGGATGCTGCTGTTCTTCGATGCCGTGGCCCGGCTCCGTCCGGACGCACCGCGCCGTCTGGCGGCGCTGTATCCGTCGCTCGAGCTGGTGGTGCATGGCGGCGTGTCCTTCGCGCCGTACCGGGACGCGATGGCGGCGTGGCTGGAGGGCAGCCAGGCGGAAACGCGCGAGGTGTATCCCGCCAGCGAAGGGTTCATCGCTTCGGCCGACCGTGGACCCGGCGAGGGGTTGCGCATGGTGGTGGACCGGGGGCTGTTCTTCGAGTTCGTCCGGCCGGCCGACCTGGATCAGCCGGCGCCGGACCGCCGCTGGCTGGCGACGGCCGAGCTGGGCGTGGAGTACGCCCTGGTGCTCAGCACCAACTCGGGGCTGTGGTCGTACGTGCTCGGGGACACGGTGACGCTGATGGAGCGCGATCCGCCGCGGCTGCTGGTCACGGGGCGGACGGCATTTACCCTGTCGGCGTTCGGCGAGCACCTGATCGCGGCGGAGCTGGACACGGCGATCGCGGAGGCGGCGCGCGCCTGTGGCACGGGGGTGAACGACTATGCCGTCGGCGCGCTCCTGCAGGCCGGCGAGGCGCGCGGCCGTCACGTGTTTGTCGTTGAGGCCGATCCGCCCATCCCGGGACAGGGGTTTGCCGACCGGCTGGATGCCTCCTTGGCGCGGCAGAACGCCGACTATGCGGCCCATCGCAGCGGCGGGTTCGGTATGGACCCGCCCGAGGTGCGGCTGGTGGCGCCAGGCCGGTTCAGCGCATGGATGGCGAGCCGTGGCAAGCTCGGCGGGCAGAACAAGGTGCCGCGGGTGATCAACGACGCCGCCCTGCTGGACAATCTGCTGCGTTTTGTCTCCAGCGACGTTTAGGACTAAGTCCCGCGCCTCATGGATCAAATCATTCTGGCCGAACGGCCCGCCTCCGCTGCCACCGTGCAGCCGGCCATCTCCGTGCAGGGCATCACCAAGACCTACGCCTCCGGCTTCCAGGCGCTGCATCCGATCGACCTCGACGTGCGGCCGGGAGAGATCTTCGCGTTGCTGGGGCCGAATGGCGCGGGCAAGACCACGCTGATCAGCATCATCTGCGGCATCGTGAACCCGAGCAGCGGGACGGTGCTGGCGGACGGGCATGACGTGGTGCGCGACTACCGCGCCGCCCGCAGCACCATCGGCCTGGTGCCGCAGGAGCTGGCGACGGACGCGTTCGAGACGGTGATGGCGACGGTGCGCTACAGCCGCGGCCTGTTCGGCAAGCGGGCGGACCCGGCGCATCTCGAGCGCGTGCTGCGGGACCTGTCCTTGTGGGAGAAGCGCAACGACAAGATCATCACGCTGTCGGGCGGGATGAAACGCCGGGTGATGATCGCCAAGGCACTGTCGCATGAGCCGCGCATCCTGTTCCTGGACGAGCCGACCGCGGGGGTGGACGTCGAGCTGCGGCGGGACATGTGGGAGATGGTGCGCGGGCTGCGGGCGAAGGGTGTGACGATCGTCCTGACCACGCACTACATCGAGGAGGCCGAGCAGATGGCCGACCGCATCGGCGTGATCAACGGCGGCCGGCTGATCCTGGTGGAGGAGAAGGCGGCGCTGATGGACAAGCTCGGCACGTCGCAACTGACGCTGACCTTGCGGCAGAGGATGGACGCGCTGCCGGAGGCGCTTGGCGGCTGGAAGCTTGCTCTGGGCGCCGGTGGGACGGAGCTGGTGTACAGCTACGACGTCCATGCCGAGGATAACGGGATCGCCTCGCTCATGCGCCGACTGGACGGTCTGGGGATCGGGGTGAGGGATTTGCGGACGCACCGGAGTTCGCTCGAGGAGATATTCGTGGGTTTGGTGCACGCACGGCCATGAACGTGTTCGCGGTCCGCGCCATCTACGTGTTCGAGATGAGCCGCACCTGGCGCACACTGCTGCAGAGCATCGTCTCGCCGGTGATCTCGACGTCGCTGTATTTCGTGGTGTTCGGGGCGGCGATCGGCTCGCGCATGGCGGCGGTCGATGGCGTGAGCTACGGCGCGTTCATCATCCCGGGGCTGATCATGCTCTCGCTGCTGACGCAGAGCATCGCCAACGCTTCGTTCGGCATCTACTTCCCCAAGTTCGTCGGCACGATCTACGAGTTGCTCTCGGCGCCGGTGGCGCCCGCGGAGATCGTGCTCGGCTATGTGGGGGCGGCGGCGAGCAAGTCGCTGCTGCTCGGCGTGATCATCCTGGCGACGGCCCGGCTGTTCGTGGCGTTCGGCATCCTGCATCCGGTTTGGATGGCGGTGTTCCTGGTGCTCACGGCGGTGACGTTCAGCCTGTTCGGCTTCATCATCGGCATCTGGGCCGACAGCTTCGAGAAGCTGAACCTGGTGCCGCTGCTGATCGTGACGCCGCTGACCTTCCTGGGCGGTAGTTTCTACTCCATCAGCATGCTGCCGCCGGTCTGGCGCACGGTCACGCTGTTCAACCCCGTGGTGTACCTGATCAGCGGCTTCCGCTGGAGCTTCTTCGGCACGTCGGACATCGGGGTCGGGGTCAGCCTGGGGATGACGCTGGTGTTCATGGCGGTCTGCCTCGCGGTGATCTGGCGCATCTTCGCCACCGGCTACCGGCTGAAACGCTAGCGTCTCACCGCACGGCGCCGGCCTGCCGCATCGCCGCGATGTCCTCGGCGGAGAACCCGGCCTCGGCCAGGATCTCTGCCGTGTGTTCGCCTGCACCCGGCGTCGGCAGGCGCACGTCCTTGCTGACCCCGGACAGGTTGATGGCGGACGCCATGACGGACGGCGCGCCCTCGCCCGGCAGCGGCGTGGCGATGCCGAGGTGGCGCACCTGCGGGTCGGCGAACATCTGATCGATGGCGTAGATCGGGCCGCAGGGAATGCCGGCGGAGTCGCACAGCGTGATCCAGTGCTCGGCCGGCTTGTGCTGCGTCACCGAGCCGATGGCGGCGTTGATCGCGGCGCGGTCCTGGCTGCGGCCTTTTCGTGTGTCCCACGGCGGCCGCGTGGCCCACTCCGGATGGTCCAGGGCCTTGCATAGGCGGGCCCAAAGCCGGTCCGACGCGGCGGCGATGTTGATGTGGCCGTCGCTGGTGGGGAACACGCCTTGCGGGATGATGGTCGGGTGGTCGTTGCCCGCCTGGCTGGCGACCTCGCCCTCCATCAGGTAGCGCGCGGCCTGGAAGTCCAGCATGAATACCTGCGCCTCGAGCAGGCTGGTGGTGACCCAGCGCCCTTCCCCGGTGCGCTCGCGTTCGTGCAGGGCCGTCATGATGCCGAGCGCCAGCAAATTGCCCGCCGTCATGTCGGCGATGGCGATGCCGACGCGCACCGGCCCCTGCCCCGGCAGCCCGGTGATCGACATCAGCCCGCCCATGCCCTGCGCGATCTGGTCCACGCCGGCGCGGTGGCCGTAGGGGCCGTCCTGCCCGAAGCCGCTGATGCTGCCGTAGACGGTGCGGGGATTGGCGGCGTGCACGTCCTTCCACGCGACGTGGAGGCGGTGCTTCACGTCGGGGCGCATGTTCTCCACCACCACGTCCGCGGTCTGCACCAGGCGCATGAAGGCGGCGTGGCCGTCTGGGTGCTTGAGGTCGATCTGCATGCAGCGCTTGTTGCGGTGCAGGTTCTGGAAGTCGGAGCCGCTGCGCTTGCCGGCGACGTCCGCACCATCCTCGGCAGGGGGTTCGATCCGGATGACGTCCGCACCCCAGTCGGCGAGATGGCGCACGCAGGTGGGGCCGGCGCGGGCGAGCGTCAGGTCCAGCACGCGCAGGCCGGCGAGGGGAAGCCCGGTCATGGCAGCAGCACCGCCGGGCCGGTCGTGTTGCGGCTTTCGAGGTCGCGGTGGGCTTGCTGCACGTCGGCCAGCGGGTAGGTTCGCTCGGGCGCGGTGGGTATGGTGCCGGCGTGCGTTGCGGCGAAGAAGGCGGCGGCGGCGGTCTCGTAATCCGAGCGCTTGGCGATCCAGGTGCGCAACGTCGGCCGGGTTACGATGATGGATTTGCGGTGCAGCAACTGCAGGTCGAACGCGCCGACGTCGCCGGACGCGGTGCCGTAGCTGATCACCAGGCCCATCGGCCGGACGCAGTCGAGCGAGCGCAGGAAGGCGGCCTTGCCCACCCCGTCCAGCACGACGTCCACGCCGGCGCGGCCGGTGAGCTGGTCGACGCGGGCCACGAAGTCCTCCGTGGCGTAGTTGATGACGAACTCGTAGCCGCTGGCGGCGGCGATGGGGATTTTCGCGTCCGAGCCGACGGTGCCGATCATGCGGGCGCCGAGCGCCTGGCCCCAGCGGCCCAGGATCAGGCCCATCCCGCCGGCGGCCGCGTGTACCAGGACGGTGTCGCCGGGCTTCACCTTGCCCAGGCGGCGAAGCAGGTATTCCGCGGTCAGGCCACGCAACAGGCTGGCGGCGGCGTCGGTTTCGGCGAACCCGTCCGGGAGTTGCAGGAGGCGGTCGGCGGGCACGTTGCGCAGCACGCTGTAGGCGCCGGGGCTGATGGACGCGACGCGGTCGCCGGGGTGGAAGCCCGTGACCCCGGACCCGACGGCCTCGACGATTCCGGCGCCCTGGCTACCCAGCACGATCGGCAGGCCGGCGGACTCGTGGGGGCCATGGCCGCCTTCACGCTGGTAGATGTCGGCGTAGTTCAGGCCGATCGCGGTTTGGCGCACCAGCACCTCGCCCGGCGCCGGACCTGGCACGTCGATGGTTTCGTACTGCAGGACCTCCGGGCCGCCATGGCGGTGGATGCGGACGGCTTCGGTCCTCATGCCGGGTGGCTCTTGCGGCCGTGCATTCATGTTCCCTCCCCAGGGAACTGGAGGCTAGGTCATGATTGCGTGGACGGCAATTCGATGCTCAGGTGCCGGGCAAGGCGTCCGGCAAGAACGTCTGCAAGGGGTGTGTTCGGATGCTGATCCGCCGACGGGGCTTGATCGCGGGCAGTGCTGCCTTCGGATTGCTGGGCGTGCGGCCGGGAACGGCGCGGGCGGATGCGCTCGACGAGCTTCATGCCAAGGCGCGGGAGGAAGGCCAGGTCACCTGGTATATCGTGTATTGGCCGTCGGACCGGGCGGAGAAGCACGCGGCGCTGTTCACCAAGGCGTTCCCGGGCGTGAAGGTGAACGTGGTGCGCTCGACGGCGCAGGTCGCGTATCAGCAGCTCAGCCAGGACATGCGGGCCAATGTCGCGAATTGCGACGTGTTCGCCTCCACCGACATGAGCCACTATCCGGCACTCAAGAAAGCGGGGCAGTTGTTGCCTTACAAGCCGCTGGCGTCCGCCGCGATCGATCCGCGTTTCCTCGATGTGGATCCGGACCAGGCGTATCAGATCGTGAACGCGACCACGGTCGGCTTCGGATTCAACACGAACAAGCTGAAACCCGGGGATGTTCCGGCCGGGTGGAAGGGGTTCATCGATCCGAAGTGGAAGGGCCAGTTGGTCGTCGGCCATCCGGGGTTCAGCGGGTTCGTCGGCACGTGGGTGGTGCAGATGAACAAGATGTTCGGCTGGGACTATTTCGAGCAGCTCGCCGACCTGAAGCCGCATGTCGGGCGGTCGATCATAGATACGGTCACGATCCTGATGTCCGGCGAACGCAACCTCGGCGCCAGTCCGACGGCGCTGGTGATGCGGGATGCCGCATCCGGCAACCCGATCGCGCCGGCGTACCCGCAGGACGGGTCGGTGCTGATGATCTCGGGGTCGGGGATCATCCGCAACACCAAGCACCCGAATGCGGCCAAGCTGTTCATGGAGTTCCTATACTCTCCCGCGACTGCGCAGGAGGACATCGAGGAGTTCGGCCTGCCGCTGCGCAGCGACGTCACGCTGCCGCCCGGTTTCAAGCGGCTCAGCGACATCAAGACAGTGCGGCCGAGCATCGAGGAGATCACCACGGGGATCCCCGAGCTGACCGAGAAATGGCGGGATACGTTCGGAGTTTGACGGATGATCGTGCTGTATCACGCCTGGGGGTCGAGCGCGTCACGCCGGGTGCGGCTGTGTTTGGCGGAGAAAGGCCTGGAGTACGAGTCGCACGTGATCGACCTGGCCCGGCTGGAGCACCACTCGCCGGAGTACCTGCGCATCAACCCGAACGGCGTCATCCCGACGATGCTGCATGACGGCCGGCCGCTGCACGAGAGTGGGACGATCTGCGAATACCTGGACGAGGTCAGCCCCGACCCGGCGTTGCGCCCCGCGGACGCGTATGGCCGGGCGCTGATGCGCAACTGGATCCGCCATGTGGACGGGCTGATCGGCAACCTGATCATCTTCAACTGGCGCCACCACCTGCAGAAGATCGCCTCCCGCTGGTCCGACGAGGAGCTGGCCGCCAAGCTCGCGCAGATCCCGAGTAAGGAGCGGCAGGAGGCGTGGCTGCGGGTCGCGCGCAAGCCCTATACCGAGGAGGAACGCGGGGCCGCGCGCGGCAAGCTCGTCGGGCTGCTGGACGAGATGGAGCACGCGGTGGCCGAAACTGGCTGGCTGGTAGGCGGCGCCTACTCGCTGGCCGACATCGGCGCGGTGCCGTTCATCAAGCGCATCGAGGAGGAGATCGCGCCGGACCAGATGACGGAGGACACCCACCCGCACGTGCTACGCTGGTGGCAGGCGATCCAGGCGCGCCCGGCGTTCGAACACGCGGCCATCGGGCCGTTCCTAGGTAAGGAGAGGGTGCTCAGTGCCAATTGAACACGCAGACGGCAAGATCGTCCAGGATACGGCCGACGGTGTCGGGCTCGTCACGTTCAACAATCCGGCCAAGCGCAACGCGATGTCACTCGACATGTGGGACGGGCTGGCCGCCTGCCTGACCGCGTTTGCGGAGGACGGCGCGGTCCGCGTGGTGGTGCTGACCGGCGCGGGCGACAAGGCGTTCGTGTCCGGCGCCGACATCAGCCAGTTCGAGGCCGAGCGGCACAACGCAGAGGCAGCCGAGGCGTATGCGCAGCGGAGTGCGGCGGCGCGGGCCATGCTCGCCGGGTTCGCGAAACCGACGATCGCGTGCATCCGGGGTTTCTGCATCGGCGGCGGGCTGCAACTGGCGATGATGGCGGATATCCGTGTAGCGGCGGAAGGCAGCAGCTTCGGCATCCCCGCCGCGCGGTTAGGCATCGCCTATGGCTACGAGGGCCTGCGCAACCTCGTCACGCTCGTCGGGCCGGCGCACGCCCGGCTGCTGATGTTTACGGGGGGCCGCATCGATGCGGCGGAGGCGCTGAGGATCGGTCTGATCGAGCGGTTGGTGGCACCCGGGGCCGCGATGGACACGGCCATGGAGATCGCACGTACCGTAGCCGGCAACGCGCCGCTCGCGGTCAAGGCGGCGAAGGTCACCATCGCCGAGATCCTGCGCAACCCGGCGGAACGCGACCTGGCATTGGTCAAGCGGCTCGGGGACGAATGTATGGATAGTGCGGATTTCCGCGAGGGGCGGCGTGCGTTCATGGAGAAGCGGGCGCCCCGGTTCACTGGGGCCTAGTGGACGAAGGCAAGATCGGGACGCTCCCTCCGGTGACCGTCCACTCGGCCGAAGGAGCCGAGCGGAACCTTGGGTCACCTCCGCCCCGAACCCCGGCAAAGGCCAACCCTTCCGAAGGTGGGCGTCCTCTGCACACCTGGGATCTGACGATCCCACTCTCAATACTATTGCTGGCCATCCTCGTCTTTCTGGTCGCCAATCCGCTTTACCAACTCATCAAGTTCAGCCTCACCAGCCCTGTCACCGGCAGGCTCACGCTCGCCAACTACCTCAGCGCCTTTGGCCGGCCGCGCTACGTGCAGGCACTGGTGAACTCGCTGGAACTTGGCGCCGCGGCCTCCGCGATCGCGGCGGTGATCGCCGTGCCGATGGCCTGGGGCGTGTCGCGCACCAACCTGCCAGGCGCCAGGGTGTTCCACGCGCTGGTGCTCGGCTCCTTCCTGATCCCACCCTTCATCGGCGCGATCGGCTGGATCCTGCTGGGCGGGCCGAACGCCGGGTGGCTGAACCGGGCCTGGGTGAGCGTGACGGGTGCGGCGCAAGGACCGCTCAACATCTTCTCCTTCGCCGGCCTGGCCTTCGTCACGGCGCTGTATTCCTTCCCGCTGATCTACGTGTTCACCAAGTCCGCACTCGACCTGATCCCCACCGACATGGAGGAAGCCGCGGCGATCCTGGGCGCCCGCCCTGCCCGGCTGACGCTTGGTGTGACACTGCCGCTCGCGATGCCGTCGATCCTGGGAGCGGTGCTGCTGGTGTTCCTGGAGGCGCTGGGGCTGTACGGCACGCCGGCGCTGCTGGCGATCCCGGCCGGGTTCAATGTGGTGACCACGCAACTCGCGGCGTTCTTCGAGAACCCGGTCCGGCTGGAGGTCGCGGCGGCGTTCTCCATGCCGCTGGTCGGGATCACCATCGTGCTGCTGTGGGCGCAACGACGGCTGGTGCGCCGCGGCAGCTACGTGACCGTCGGCGGCAAGGGTGGCGCCCGCTCCCCGCTGGCACTTGGAGGCTGGCGCTGGGTGCTGTTCGGCTACGGGGCCGCGGTGGCGCTGATGACGGTGGTGCTGCCGCTGGCCGTGCTGCTGCAGACGGCGTTCAGCAAGGCGTGGGCGCAGCCGATGTCGGTGGCGAACTTTACCTGGGACAATCTGCGCCAGATCCTGTTCGAGCAGCAGACGGTGCGCGACGCGCTGTGGAACACCGCCGTATATTCGCTGGCGACGGCGACGGCCTGCACGGTGCTCGGCTTCGGCGTGGCCTATGTCGTGCAGCGGCGGCTGCTGCCGTGGCCGGCGCTGTGGTCCAGCGTCACGCTGGCGCCGTTCGCCGTGCCCGGGATCGTGCTCGCGATCTGTTTCTACGCCGCCTACGCGCTGCCGCCGTTCTCGCTGTATGGGCTGGGCACGCTGATCGTGATCGCGTTCACCACGCGGTTCGTGCCGATCAGCTTCACGGGGGCCGGAACCGCCATCGCCGCCTTGCACCCGGAACTGGAGGAGGCGGTGCGGATCGCGGGCGGTGGGCGTGGCGCCGCGGTGGGCCAGGTGGTGCTGCCGATCCTGAAGCGGGCGATCTTCGGCAACTGGCTGCTGGTGTTCATCATCGCCACGCGGGAGCTCTCGACGGCGATCTTCCTGTCCGGGCCGAACAGCCGCGTGCTGTCGGTGCTGACTTTGGAGTTGAGCGAACAGGGGCAGTACGAGCCATTGGCCGCCATCTCGCTGCTGCTGCTGGCGATGACCGGGTCGGTGGCGCTGGTGGGCACGGCACTGTTGGGGCGGGACTTCATCGCGCGGCGCGCATGACGGGCAAGCTCGCCATCGAGGGGCTGAGCAAGACCTATGGCGCGGCCACCGTGGTGCAGTCGCTGGATTTGTCGCTGCGGGAAGGCGAGTTCGTGTCGCTGCTCGGGCCGTCCGGGTGCGGCAAGACGACGACGCTGCGCATGATCGCCGGGTTCGTGGCGCCGAGTGCGGGGCGGATCAGCGTGGACGGGCGGGTGCTGTCCTCCGCCGGGTCGGTGGTGGCGCCGGACCGCCGCAACATGTCCATGATCTTCCAGAGCTACGCGCTGTGGCCGAACATGACGGTGGCGCAGAATGTCGGGTTCGGGCTGAAGGTGCGCCGCGTCCGTCTGGCGGAGCGTCGGCAGCGGGTGCGGGCGATGCTGGAGGTGGTGCAGTTGGGCCATTTGGCCGAGCGCTACCCCAATGAGCTGTCCGGCGGGCAGCAGCAGCGTGTATCGCTGGCGCGTGCATTGGTGGTGCGGCCGAGCGTGCTGCTGCTGGACGAGCCGCTATCCAACCTGGACGCCAATCTGCGGCAGGAGATGCGCAGCGAGATCCGCCGGCTGCATGACGAGTTCGGCACGACCTCCGTGTATGTGACGCACGACCAGGCGGAGGCGATGGCCACGTCCGACCGGATCGCGGTGATGAACCGGGGCCGCATCGCCCAGATCGGCGATCCGCACGGCGTGTATAGCGCGCCGCGGACGCGCTATGTGGCGGAGTTCCTGGGCAACGCGAACATCCTGCACGGCGTGGCCGACGCGGACACGGTGCGGTTCGAGGGGTTCGCGGTTGCGGCAAGCCGGGTTGGTCGGCCTTGCCCGGGTGCGTGCGCGTTCTCGTTGCGCCCGCAGGACGCCGTGCTGCATACGGCGGCGCCGGACGGCGACGGGCTCGGCGTCGAGGGGGCGTTGGTCACGCGCAGTTTCCTGGGGGAGAGCTGGGAATACGGTTTCCAGCCAGCGGCGGGCGGCAAGCCGATCCGGGTGGTGGCGGCGCCGTCCCATGTGCTGCCCGCGGGTGCGCCGGTTTGGCTGGTGATCGATCCTGGGCGGTTGGTTGAGCTTGAGGACGACTAAGGTCGTTACGGGTGCTTCATGACCGGATGCGATTCCGGGTATCCACGCCGTGCCGGGCGTGACGTCAGCCGGCGACCGCTCGTGTCAACGCACGCTCGAACGCAATGCGTCGAGCGGCGTGGGTGGCCGGGTCAAGCCCGGCCATGACGTGGGTGCGGAAGGCGTCTACGCGCCGTTCATCGCCTGGC
>CAXTVQ010000062.1:0-12153 GCA_964247705.1 uncultured Acetobacteraceae bacterium
GCGTATGCTCGCCCGGCATGGGCGCCGGCAGCCGCAAGCTACCTGGCGTAGCTGACAAGCGTGGCGCAACGTTTTGCATCAAGACCTCGCCGTACTCCCGATCAGGCATGGTAAGCAAAACTTCCCGCTCCCGTATATGCGGATCGGCAACCACTTGATCCACGTCTAGGATCGGCGCCGCCGTTACTCCGGCCGCTTCGAAAATTTCGAGTGCTATATCTTGGTGGTAGCGCCCGACCCATTCACCGATAATCCCATCCAAAGCCTGCACATGCCGGATTCGATCACTGTTGGTGCGAAACCGCGGGTCAGTCTTCAACTCTGGCCGGCCAATCGTGTCGAATAGACGTTCCGTCATCGACTGCATCGGCGCCGAGATTGCGAGGAAGCGGCCATCGGCGGTGCGGTAGACATTGCGTGGTGCGGCGGTCCGGCCGTTATTGCCCGTGCGTTGCGGGCGCTCCCCTGTCAGCGCGAACATCGCGGGGTCAACGCCGAGTATGCTGATCAAGGGTTCGAGCAGGGACAGGTCGATGACTTGGCCAGGCGCACCCTGCAGCCGAGCATTGATTGCGACTTGGACTGCATAGGCTCCGGCGAGGCCGGCCACCATATCGGCGAGCGGGAAGTTGGGCAGCAACGGCTCGCGGTCAGGGAAGCCGTTTTTGGCTGCAAACCCTGACATGGCCTCAATCAACGTGCCGTAGCCGGGCCGCATGCGGTACGGACCGCTTTGTCCAAAGCCAGAGATGCGAGCCACCACGAGAGCGGGGTTGTGAGCCAGTAGGACATCCGGGCCGATGCCCCACTCCTCGAGTGTACCTGGCCGGAAGCTCTCGATCATCACGTCGGCAGACTTGACGAGACGCAGCAACACGGCCCGTCCCGCCGGACCGGACAGGTCTAGCACTATGCTGCGCTTGTTGCGGCCGTACACGGCCCAATACAGGGCGGCGTCGCCCGACTTCCATGCGCGGAGCGGGTCGCCTCCGCCATGCGGGCTCTCGACCTTGATCACGTCAGCGCCGAAGTCGCCCAGCATCATGGTGAGTACATTGCCGCAAACCAGACGCGACAAATCCAGCACGCGCACGCCGTCCAGCGGCCCACGGCGTGCCGGGTCGAAGGCGTTCAACTGGCGATCTCTTCGAGCGATCGGTTGCTGGTGCGTGGCCCGAAGATCAGCACTGTGCCGATCACCACCACCATGGCGGCGGCGATGAAGGCGAACACGCCGGGCACGCCGAACCGGTGCAAGACGCCGGCAATGAAGAAGCCGGTGAAAACGGCGGAAATCCGGCTGAAGCTGTAGACGAAGCCGACGGCAAGGCCGCGGATGCGGGTTGGGAACAACTCCGCCTGGTAGGCGTGGAACGAGAAGGATAGCCAGTTGGTGGCGACGGTTTGCAGGACGCCCAAGCTGAGCAATCCGAACGTCCCCGTCTGCTGCGCGAACAACAAGCCGATGACCGCGATGAAAAAGCAGGCCAGAGCAACCTGCCATTTGCGTTCAACCCGATCGCCCACCAGCATTCCCAGCATCGGGCTGAGCGGGAACGCGATGGCGATGATGAAGGTGTATTCCAGGCTCTGCGTGAGGTGGATCCCCTTGGCGACCAGCAAGGTCGGCACCCAGTTTGCGAAACCGTAGAAGCCGACTGTCTGAAACAGGTTGGCCGCGATCATCATGAGGGTGCGGCGTCGGTAAGGCGGCCGGAACAATTCGCCCAGCCGCCAGCCTCCGCTCGCCCGCGTGACCGCCGCCGTCGGCACTGCCGCCGGCAACGGCGCCGGCAAAGCTTGCCGAAGATCCCGTTCGGCTCGTACTTCGAATAGCCGCGTCACGGCTTCAGCCTCCGCCAATCTGCCGCGTTGCAACAGCCAGCGTGGCGATTCGGGCAGTTTGCGTTGAATAAGCCAGATGACAAAAGCACCACTCGCACCGATCAGCACGACGAAGCGCCAGCCGGCGATACCGAACGGATCCTCCGGAACCAGCAACCAGGCCGCGAAGGCACAAACCGGCACGGCGATAAACCCGATAGCTTGGGTCAGCGCGATGGCACGGCCGCGTTGCGCCCGGGGCACTAGCTCGGAGACGAAGGTGTCGATCGTGGTCAACTCCACGCCGACGCCGATTCCCGCGACCAGACGCCAAAGGTTCACGCCATTGGGCGTGGACTGCAGCGCCACCATCGCCGTCGCGGCGCTGTACCACAGCAGCGCCAGGGTGAATGTCGACCGGCGCCCCAGGTAGTCGGCAACCTGGCTGAATACCAGCGTGCCAATGAACAGCCCCATGAAGAAGGAGCCGATGAAGCTGGCGATCCCCGTCATGCCGAACAGGCTGGTCGTGGTAGCAGTCAGGATACCGCTTCGGGCCAAGCCCGGTGCCACGTAGCCCGTCATGAACAGGTCGTAGCTTTCGAACAACCCGCCGCATGCGATCAGCAAGACGAGGTTCCAGAGATGCCGTGTCATCGGGAGGCGGTCGAGCCGGGCCTCGATCGACATGGCAGAACCCGGCGCTTGCAACTTGGCCGCCGCACTTGCTGCCGGAAAGGGTTGGGAGAAAGCGGAGGTGGACATTGGACCGTCCTTATTATTGCTGATCACGGTTGCCTGCCGCTTCAGTTAGGCACGCCGCCGAGGTGCAGGATCGTCTCGGCGGGCTCGATCGGAGCGATAGTACGCGCCCAACGTCCGGCGCTCCCGACGCCCGAGATCAGGTCAAGCAGCGTTCGGGCGAGCCGTAACCGGGCTGCCCTCGTCCTCCAGGGCTTGATCGTATCCGAGCCGCACCGGACCTTGCCGGTCCAGCAGCGACTCCGCCACGATGGCGCGGTGCTCCGGCGACGTGCCGCAACGCAGGCTCCAGGCCGCAACCCGGCGATACCAGAGTTGCTGGTCGAACTCCGCGATGAAGCCGATCCCGCCATGGATTTGCTGCGCCATGCGCACCGCCATGAGGCATTTCTCGTTGGCGAACGACTTGGCTTGCGACACTTCGACACGCGCCGGCAAGCCTTGCCCGAGGCGCCACAGTGCTTCGCGCACCAGCAACTGGGCGCCGTCCACGCCAATGGTCATGTCGGCAGCCATGTGCTGGATCGCTTGGAACGACCCGATCGGCTGACCGAAGGCCTTGCGCTGCTTGGCATACTCCACGGCACGGTGCGTGGCTTCGCCGGCCGCGCCGACCATCAACGCGGTCGTCAAGGCAGCGGCCAAGTTCATCAGCTCGAGGATGATCGCGCGCGCCTCCCCAGCCTCGCCAACCCTATCCGCCAATGGCACGCGCGCGCCGTCAAACCGCAGGATCGCTTCGGCATCCGCGGCCGTGGTGATCAGGTCGACCACCTCGATACCCGCAGCCTTCGGGTCGACCAATGCCAGCCCCAGGCCGCTGCCGTCCGCCATGCGGTATGCCACCAGGCATCGCCCGGCACTGTGGACGTTGTCGACGAAGTTCTTCTGCCCCGAGAGAACGAGGTGTTCGCCATCGACGGCGCCACTGAGGGCGATCCCGTCCAGTCCCCAGCGGCAATCGGCTTCCTGCAACGCGTATGTCAGAACGAGATCGCCGGCGACGACCCGCGGCAGGAGCGTACGGTGTGCCGGTGAACCGTGCCGCGCCAAAATCAGGGCGACCACCATCGTGCTCAGCATCGGCACGGGCGCGATGTGCCGGCCAAGCTCCTCGAAGACAAGGCCGAGATAGGAAAGCGGCAAGTCCTGGCCGCCGCATTGCTCGGGCAAGCTGATGCCGAGCCAACCCAGTTCAGCCACCTTGGCCCAGAGCTCGTGCGACATCCGGTCCGGTGTGCGTTCGGCTTGCCGCACGAGCGCTGCAGCCGACTCCGTCGCCAGAAACTCGGCTGCGGCTTGCTGAACCGCCCGCTCGTCGTCCGTCAGCAATACGTCCACGTCAGTGAGCCTCTATAGGATGTTCAACGCCCAGCGCGCGGTAAGCCGAGCCCGTTGCGCGCGATTTGGTCCCGCATCACCTGGACGCTGCCGTGGTTGACCGTGGACTGAAACGCGCCCAGCAGGTTGTGGGCGAACAACCCGTCTTCCAGTGCATCGGGGGAACCGTTGAGAAGCTGCGCGGTCGGGCCGAGGATCTGGCTGATCGCCTCGGTCGCACGCACGCCGTGCTCGGGCGCCCAGACTTTTTCGGCCGCCCCTTCGTAGGTGAACGCCTCGCCACGTTGTGCGATCGACATGCTGCGCATCGTCATCAACCGCGCAACCTGCCCTTCGATCCAAAGCTCGGCAACCTTGTCCCGCACACGAGGATCCTTCCGGAGCGTCGCATTGCGCGGAGCGTCCTCCTTCAGCCAATCCACGATGTCCTCGTCGCGCATGACCGAAATGAGGTACCGCCACGCGCCGACGCGGTCCAGATTCAGGCCACGCCGGGCGACCGCCCAGCCGTCCCCTTCCTCGCCCAAACGGCAGGACACCGGAACGATGACGTTGTCCAGGAACACCTCGTTGGTCCGCGGCTCGCCGTATGTCGTCAGCGTCGGCGCCCGGGGCTCGTTCTGGATGGTCCAGAGCGGCCGCACTGTGATGCCGGGCGTGTCGATCGGCACCAGCAGGATCGACAGCCCAGCCTGCCGCTTGCTCTGCGGATCGGTCCGCACCATGAGGAAGATGTGGGTGCAGGCATGGGCCGACGTCGTGTAGATCTTCTGGCCGTTGATGACGTAGGTATCGCCTTGCCGTAGCGCGCGGCACTGGATGCCGGCTAGGTCCGTGCCGCAGCCGGGTTCGCTGTAGCCCTGGGAGAATGTGATCTCCCCCTTGATGGTGGCCGGGACGAAATGCCGCTTCTGCTCTTCCGTGCCCGAAGCCAGAATGGCCGGTGCACCGGTGCCGCCGCCGCCGATGCGCTTGTAGCCGATGCGTTGGAACTCTTCCTCGATGATGAACTGGTCCATCGGGCTGCCGCCCTGGCCGCCGTACTCCTTGGGCCAGCTCACCGCCGTCCAGCCGCGGGCCATGATCTTCTCGAAAAACGCATCGCCTTCCGGGCCGGAGCCGCGGGCGTCATCGTGCAGCTCCGCCTTGAGCGTCTCCGTCATGTTCTCGGCGATGAACGCCTGCACCTCGCGGCGAAGCTGCTTTTGCTGCGGCGTGAACTCGAATTCCATGTCGGCCTCCCAACCCTCTCTCAGGCGCGGTGCTCTTTCCAGCGCGTGAGCGTTCCGCCCTTCATGACTTTGCCCGGCAACACGTGGCCGACCATCTCCTCGGTGATCTTGGCCGCCTCGACCAGCGCGTCGAGGTCGATGCCGGTCTCGATGCCCATCTCGCCGCACGCGAACACCAGGTCTTCGGTGCACACATTGCCGGCAGCGCCCTTGTGGCCGGCGAACGGGCAACCGCCCAACCCGCCTACGGAGGCGTCGAACTCCGCAACACCCATCTCCATCGCGGCCACGGCATTGGCGACGGCACAGCCCCTGGTGTCATGCAGATGCAGCTTCAGTTGCAGGTGCGGCCATTTATCGCGCACCTTCCCGAGCATGCTCTTCATCTGGCCCGGCGTGCCCCAGCCCATCGTGTCGGCCAGCGATAGATGCTGCAGCGTGCAGCCGTTGTCCTGCATGATCTGCATCGCGCGGGCGACCAGGCCGATGACTTTTTCCTCGGGGATATAGCCCTCGAAATTGCAGCCGAATGCCGCCATCACTCCGAGCGAGTCGGCCTCGATCCCGGCCTCCCGGTAGCTCTCGATCCATTGCGGCATCTGCGCGAGCGTCTCGTCGATGCTGCGGTTGGTGTTGCGCTTGACGAAGGTCTCGCTCGCGGTAAGCGTCAGCTTGCCGTCCATGTCGACGTGGCCATTGGCCAAGGCCCGCTCCAACCCTTTCGGATTGAGCCACAGCGCGCGGTAGCGGATGCCCGGGCGCTTATCCAATTGGTCGAATAGTTCGTTGGTGTCCGCCATCTGCGGCACCGCCTTCGGGTTCACGAAGGACCCGACCTCGATCTGCTTGACGCCGCTGTCGGCGATCGCATCGACCATCCGGACTTTCTCGTCCACGGTCAGGATGCGGGGCTCGATCTGCAATCCGTCACGCGGCCCGACTTCGATCATCTCCACGTATTTCGGCAGATCCGACATCGTGCTGCTCCCATCCATCAGCCATCTGGTAAGGCCAATTCCGTTGGTCAACGCTTTTGCGAATAAGCTATTCGTCTCAGGAAGGCCATAGCCGAGGCTGCTCGGGGCGCGCTTACCAGCAAGGCGTGCGTGGCGGAGCAGTCTATGCGGCCTCATTCCGCCCTGCCTCCAGCGCCTGCGCCACGGCCAGCAAAGCCGGACCCACCTCGCGCCCAAGGAACTCGGCGGAATGCGTCGTGGCCGAACCGGCACAGGTCAGCCCGAAGGCCGGCCGGCCCGCAGGATCACGCACCGGCACCGCCACTGCGTTGTAGCCGGGGTGGGAAACGCCGATGTTGAGAACGGTACCAGCCTCCGCGAAATCCGCCATCGCCGCTTCGAAGGAGGGCCGCAACGCCGGCCAGCGTGCATCGGCCGGACTGTATTGCGACACCAGGGCATCGCGCTCGCCGGGCTCGAACCCGGCGAGCAAGCCCCAACCGATCGCGGAGCTGAGCAACGGCAGCCTGGCGCCCACGCGCAGGTTCATCGCCAGCGTTGCTTCACTGGTGCAGCGTTGCACGAACACCATGCGGTCGCGGTCGCGTGCCCCCAGACCGCTGGCGGCGCCGAACCGGTCGGCGATGGCCTGCAACGGCGCCCGTGCCGCCTTCGCCAGCGGAATGGAGGCAAGGGCCGAGCGCCCTAGCTTCAGCACGGGAATGCCCGGCCGCAACCGGTCGCCGCTGACCGGCACCAGCGTGCCTAGCTGCACCATCGTGTGGCACAAGCGCCAGACCGTCGGCTGCGGCAGCCCGGTCATCGCTGCGAGCTCGGTGCCGCTGATTTCAGGCCGGGAAGAGCTGAAGCAGCTCAGGATTTCCAGCCCGCGTGCGAGGGCCGTCACGAAATGCCGGTCGGCTGCTTCAATCAAGCCGGTGCTCGCTCATTCGGCCGCCGTGAGCAGGGCGGCCAGGGCGCGCAAGCGGGGCCCCACCTCCCGTTGCAATTGGGTCATGGACAAGACCGACCGGGCGCCGCCGCAGTTCAACGTCAGGCACGGTCGTCCATCGTGGCTGATCACCGGCACTGCCGCAGTGTTGTAGCCGGGATGCAGGACGCCGGGGTTGATGATGAACCCATCGGCGAGAAAGCCGGCCAACGCCTCGCGGAATGCCGGCTTCGCCGCTTCCCAGGCCGCCGTTGCCCCGGCAGCCGCGTCCCATGCCGCTTCCGGCAAGCCCGCCAGATAGGCCCAGCCCATGGCCGATGTTCCGATCGGCACGCGCGAGCCGATGCGCAGGTTCAGCACGAGTTGGGACGCGCTCTCGCAACGCTGCACGAAGCGCATGTCGGTGCCGTCCTGCACCGCCATGCCGGCGGCCCCGGCGTAGTCGTCCGCCAACTCCTGCAGGTAGGGGCGGGCCAGCTCGGCCATCGGAAGCTCCGAAAGCGTCACGTAACCCAGGCGCAAGACGGCCAGAGCAGGACGCAGCCTCCCGCCCTCGCCGGCCGTCAGGTAGCCGAGCGACAGCAGCGTCTGGCAGAGCCGCCAAGCCGTGGGTTGCGGCAAATCGAGCAACGACGCGATCTCGGACATGCCGAGGTCGCGCCGGGTCGCGTCGAACAGGCCGAGGATGCCGAGCCCACGCGCGAGTGCCGTGACGAACTGCCGGTCCGGTGGCCGGTCCCCGTCAAGCAACGCGGCGTCCCGTGTCCCACGTGGCCGTCGCAATCTCGCCGAAATGGAACCGGAACGGGCCAATGCGGGCGTTTACAACCATGGGAACACCGGCTAGCGTCCTCCGCTATCGAGTGTTCTACTCGCATAGCGAATATTGACCGTCAAGGCAGGCCGCGCGGCTGTCGAAGACCGGCGTCTTGGAACGTTCAATCGATGGCAAGCCCTTTGAACCACATCAAAGTCGTCGAGATCAGCGTCGCGATGGCCGGGCCGTTCTGCGGCATGATGCTGGCCGACTACGGCGCCGACGTCGTGAAGATCGAGCGGGTCGGCCACGGGGATGACAGCCGTGCCTGGCCGCCGCGCTTCCACGGCGGCATGTCGCACTATTTTGCCTCCGCCAACCGCAACAAGCGCAGCATCGCCCTCGACCTCAAGGACAAGGACGGCGTGGCAGTCGCCCGGCGGCTGATCGAGGACGCGGACGTAGTGATCGACAACTACCGTTTCGGCGCCCTGGCCCGCGCCGGACTGGATTATCCGTCGCTGGCCGCGGCCAATCCGCGCCTGGTCTACTGCTCGATCAGCGGCTTCGGCGCCAGCGGCCCGCGACGCGATGACCCGGCAAACGACTTGTTCATGCAGGCCTTCAGCGGCGGCATGAGCATCACCGGGGAAATCGGTGGCGGGCCGATGAAGATGGGCCTCTCGGTCGCCGATATCGGCGCCGGGTTGATGGGCACGGTGGGGATCATGATGGCGCTGGAGGCGCGGCACAGCACGGGGCGTGGCCAACGGGTCGACACCTCTCTGCTGGAGGGCCAGGTGTCCATGCTGTCCTACCATCTGTGCCGCTACTTCTCGACCGGCAAGGTACCGCAGCCGAGCGGCAGCGGCAGCGCGACCCAGATCCCGTATCAGGCGTTCAAGGCGGCGGATGACTGGATCGTCATCGCCGCCTTCAACCAGCGCATGTGGGGCGGGTTCTGCGGCGCTGCCGGGCATCCGGAGTGGGAGCGTGACCCGCGCTTCACCGACGCCACGGCACGCGCCCAGCACCGCGACGATCTGTTGCACCTGATCGGCGAGACCCTGGCCCGGCAACCGGCCCAGCACTGGATCCACAGGCTGGACGTGGCGGGCGTGCCGTGCACCCGCGTCAACCGGATCGACCAGATGGTCGGGGAGGAGCAGGTCGCTGCCCGGGAGATGATCCGCGAGATGGACGTGCCGGGCCTCGGGCGAATCCAGGTCGCCGGGTTGCCGATCAAGCTGTCGGAGACGCCGGGCCGCTGGGACCGGCATCCGCCGCATTTGGGCGAGCACACGGGCGAGGTGCTGCGCCAGCTTGGATACGGCGCGGAGCAGGTCGCAACGCTTGCGGCCCGCGGCGCGGTCGGCCTGCATGACCAAGGCCACGAGTCCGCATCCGAAATCGCCCTGGAGCCGGGAGAGAGCCGATGACCATCCTGACCGACGAGATCCGCAGCTATGTCGGCCGGCAGAGCGAGAGCGTCACGGCCTGCGACGCGGTGGAGCCAGGGGCCGTGCGGCGCTATGCGCAGGCGATCATGGCGGACGGCGACCGTGACTATGCCCCGGACGCCACGCCCGCTCGCTATGGCGGTCCCGTGGCGCCGCCGATCTATCCGGCGTTCATGTTCCGCCGCCCGCTCGGCACGCCGGACGTGCTCAGCGAGCGCGCCGAGGACCCCGATTTCGACGGCCTGGTCTCGGCGGCCAGCGACGGCTTGCCCGAACTGCCGTTGCCTGGCCGCGCCCTGCTGAATGGTGGGTCGGAGATCGAGTTCCTCCGCTACGCCCGGCACGGCGAACAGGTCACCCAGCGCTCCCGCTACGCCGACATCTACGAGCGGGTGTCGAAGAACGGACCGATGTTGTTCGTCATCGTGGAGACCGAATACAGCGTTGGCGCCGAGGTGCTGCTGCGCGTGCGCAAGACGATCATCCGGCGCTGAGCGGTGCAGGATACACCCTGGTCCGACCTTGATGGCGCGGCGCGTCGTGTGCACACCGCGTGCGGCGACGGACAGATGGTCTGGCGGGTTTGGGGTGCTGGCGAGCCGTTGGTGCTGTTGCATGGCGGCGCCGGGTCGTGGCTGCACTGGCTGAAGACGATCGAGGCGTTCCGAGGCGAGCGCTTGGTGGTTGTCCCCGACCTGCCCGGCCTCGGGGAGTCGGCCGAACCGCCAACGACGGGAGTGCAGAACGGCGCCGGCGCCCTGGTGGCCGGCATCGTCGCGGCAGGGTTGGCCGAGGTGCTCGGGGAAACCGGCCGCGCCGATCTGGTCGGCTTCTCGTTCGGCGGTGTGATGGCCGGGCTGGTTGCGGCGCAGCGGCCCGTCCGGTCACTGACCCTGGTGGGCTCGGGCGGACTGGGCGTGATCCGCGGCGGTGCGAGGCTGGAGCGGGTGCGCGACAAGGAGGGAGCGGCGCGTGAGCAGGCGCACCGCACCAACCTGCACCGCTGGATGATCGCCGACCCGGCACGGATCGACGCTGCCGCCGTTGCGATCCAGGACTGGAACAGCCGCCATGCCCGTTTCGACAGCCGCGGCGTCGGCACCAGCGATGTGCTGCTCACGGCGTTGCCCGCGGTGAAAAGCCCGGTTGCGGGCATCTGGGGCGAACACGACCACGCCGTGCAAGGGGAGACCGATCGGCCCCGCGCCGTCCTACAGCGGCTGCGACCCGGGTCCCGGTTCGAGGTGGTGGCCGGCGCCGGCCACTGGGTCGCATACGAAGCGGCTGAGGCTTTCGCGGCAGCCTTGCGCGGTCTGCTCACCCCATTGCATGGAGCACAGCACGCATGACGACGTCAGCGCTCGCGTTCGAGGATGTCACGGTCGGCGATGAGGCCGGCCCTATGCATAAAGGTCCGTTCACGACTGCGCACCTGATGCGCTGGTCCGCCGCGATGGAGAACTGGCATAAGATCCACTATGACCTGCCATTCGCGACCGGGCACGACAAGCTGCCGGGCCTGCTGATCAACGGGTCGCTGAAGCAGCAGTTGATTGCCCAATTGCTGAAGGACTGGGCCGGGCCGACCGGGTGGGTGTGGAAGGCGCGGTTTCAGTTCCGCGCGATGAACCTGGTCGGCGAGCGTCTGGAGATCTGGGCGCGCATCACCGCAACCGAGCGCCGATCGGCGTATGGCCTCGTCGAGATGGAACTCGGCATCCGCAACGAGCACGGCGTCGAGTCGACGCCCGGCAGCGCCACGATCGCCTTGCCATTCCGCAACGGCCCGCCGCTCCCCTATCCCTTCGTTCCCGACGCTGCGTAGGAGCACCCTCATGTCCCTCACCCTAGACCTCGGCCAGTTCGTGTCCGACCTGTCGCCCAACCGCGTGCCCGAGCAGGCCGCCACGATCGCGCGGACCGGTTTCATCGACTGCATCGGCGTGATGTTCGCCGGGCGGGAGGAGGAGCCGACCCGGCTGCTGCAGGAGGTGCTGCAGCCCGCGCCGGGTCCGGCCACGCTGTATTTCAGCGAGCAGACCGCCGGCGCCCCCGATGCGGCCTGGATCAACGGCGTCGCCGCCCATGCGTTGGACTACGACGACGTTGCCTTGCGCGGCCACCCCAGCACCGTGCTGGTCCCCGCGATCCTCGCCGAGGCGGAAACGCTGGATGCGTCCGGCCGCGACATGGTGGTGGCGTTCGTCGCCGGCTACGAGGTCTGGGCGGAGCTGGCGCGCCGGGAAAGCGGTTACCATCACGGCAAGGGCTGGCACCCGACCGGGATCTTCGGCGCCATCGCGGCCGCCGCCGCCTGTGCCCATCTGCGCCGGCTCGACCCTGCGCGGACTGCCCAGGCGCTCGCCCTGGGCGCGTCGCAGAGCGCCGGCCTGATGGCCAATTTCGGCACGATGACGAAGCCGTTCCACGCGGGCCGCTCGGCCCATGCCGGCGTAATGGCGGCGCGCTTGGCCGCCGCCGGGTTCACCGCATCGGTAGACGCGTTGGAGCACCCGCAAGGCTTCCTCGCCGCCGTTTCGCCCGAAGGCAAGGTGGACCGGGATAGCAAGGCAGACGGTCTCGGCGAACGCTGGCGCATCATGGAGAGTGGCCTGGCGGTGAAGAAATATCCTGCCTGTTACTGCACGCACCGCGCCATCGACGGGATGCTGGCGCTGGTGCGGGACCATGATGTCAAGCCGGGCGACGTCGCGGCGGTTAGTGTTCTCCTAAGCGAGAACTTCGCGACCATTCTGCGCAACCACCAGCCGCAGACTGGCTTGGAAGCGAAGTTCAGCATCGAGTTCACCATGGCTTGCGCCCTCATCGCCCGCCGTGTCGGATTGTCTGAGCTGACGGACGATTTCGT